>NZ_JARAXF010000024.1:0-142407 GCF_033793745.1 Streptomyces sp. ME19-01-6
GGATTCCACCTCCACGCTCACGCTTCCCCGCCCAGGTGGGAAGAACCCGCGCCGGACCTTACGGTTCACATGGGATCGCTTAGCTGATCAGAGACGCTTCGGATGGTTGTCAGTGGCGCGGGTCATGATAGTCATCGAGTCAGGTGACTGGATTGTGCGCGGTGTGGGGAGGTGAGGTGACGTGAGAGCGCTGGACTGCGATGTGCTGGTAGTCGGGGGCGGAATCGTCGGCCTGTCGACGGCGTATGCGATTACGCGCGCCTCGCCCGGCACCCGAGTGACCGTCCTGGAGAAGGAAGCCGGCCCCGCCTCCCACCAGACGGGGCGGAACAGCGGCGTGATCCACAGCGGTATCTACTACCGCCCCGGGTCGCTGAAGGCGCGGTTCGCGGTCCAGGGCGCGGCGGAGATGGTCAAGTTCTGCGCCGAGCACGGCATCGCCCATGAGGTGACGGGCAAGCTCATCGTGGCGACGGAGCGGGCGGAGCTGCCCGGGCTGCACGCCCTGGTCCAGCGCGGCCGGGAGAACGGAATCCCGGTCCGCGAGCTCGGCCCCGCCCAGCTCGCGGAGCACGAACCGTGGGTGCGCGGCCTGGCCGCCATCCATGTGGGCACGACCGGCATCTGCGACTTCAAGGCGGTGGCGGCGCGGCTGGCCCGGCTCGCGCGCGACGCCGGGGCGTCGGTGCGGTACGGGGCGGGGGTGCGCGCCATCGGGCGGCGCCCGTCGGCGGTCGCGGTCCGTACGGCAGACGGGGCGGTGCTGCGGGCCCGCGCCCTGGTCAACTGCGCCGGCCTGCACTGCGACCGGATCGCCCGGCTGGCGGGCGACGACCCCGGCATGCGGATCGTCCCCTTCCGCGGCGAGTACTACGAGCTGGTCCCAGAGCGCGCCTCCCTCGTGCGCGGCCTGGTCTACCCCGTCCCCGACCCGGCCTTCCCCTTCCTCGGCGTCCATCTGACCCGGGGCGTCGACGGCTCCGTCCACATCGGGCCCAACGCGGTGCCCGCCCTCGCCCGCGAGGGCTACACCTGGCACACGGTCCGCCCGCGCGAGCTGGCCGGGACGCTGGCGTACCCCGGCTCCTGGCGGATAGCCCGCCGCCACTGGCGTTACGGCGCGGGGGAGCTGCGCCGCTCGCTGTCCAAGGGCGCCTTCACCGACGCCGTCCGCCGTCTGCTGCCGGATGTCACCCCCGACGACCTGATACCGGCCCCGGCGGGCGTGCGCGCCCAGGCGGTGCTGCCCGACGGCACGCTGGTGGACGACTTCCTGATCAGGGAGTCCCCCCGCATCGTCCATGTGCTGAACGCGCCCTCACCCGCGGCGACGGCCTCCCTGCCGATCGGGCGGGAGGTCGCGCGGCGGGTGCTGGAGCGGCTCTGAGGCGAGGCCCGGACGCTGGGGCCTTGGCCCGTAGAATCGAAGCACTGTGCCTGAGAACCACACCGCCGAGAACCACACCGCCGAGAACCACACCGCCGAGCACCACACCGCCCCCGAGCCCCGTGCCGAGCGCACCCTGCCGCCACCCCCGCGCGACCGTCGCGCCGAGCCGATGTTCCCGGGCGGCCCTGTGGCCGACCCCGCCGGCTCGCACCACGAGCGGCGCATCCGCTCCTTCCGCCCCCGCCGCGGCCGGGTGACCCCAGGCCAGGGCGAGGCGCTGCGTCGCCTGTGGGGGCAGTGGGGCCTGGACATCGACGGCCTCTCCCGCATCGACCTCGGCGAGCTGTTCGGCGGCCCGGACCTGCCCGTCGTCCTGGAGATCGGCTTCGGGATGGGCGAGGCCACCGCCCAGATGGCCGCCGCCGACCCCGGCACCGGCATATTGGCCGCCGATGTCCACACCCCCGGCCAGGGCAATCTGCTCGCCCTCGCGGAGCGGAAAGATCTTTCCAACATCCGGGTGGCCAACGGCGACGCGATCATCCTGCTGCGCGAGATGCTGGAGCCCGCCTCCCTCGCCGGGCTGCGCGTCTACTTCCCGGACCCCTGGCCCAAGAAGCGGCACCACAAGCGCCGCCTCATCCAGCCCGAGTTCATCGCCCTCGCCGCCACCCGGCTGCGCCCCGGCGCGCTGCTGCACTGCGCGACCGACTGGGAGCCGTACGCCGAGCAGATGCTCGAGGTCCTCACCGCCGACCCGCACTTCGAGAACACCCAGCCCGACGGCGGCTACAGCCCGCGCCCGGCCTTCCGCCCGCTGACCAAGTTCGAGGGACAGGGCCTGGAGAAGGGCCATGTCGTCCACGATCTGATCTTCCGCCGCAACGACACATAGCGCCCTTGGGCGGCTGGGCATAATCCTGCGGTCCACCATTCCGCCGTTCGTTAGGGTCGTCAGGTGCACCAGCCCCCGCCCCCGCACCAGCAGCCCGGTCCCCCGGCCACGGCATACGGACAGCAGCCGTGGACCGACCCCGCGTCCGCGCCGCCGACCGGAGGCGACTGGCCACACCCACCGGGCCGCGGCCCCTGGGGCGGCCGGCTGAGCGCGCTGTGGGCCAACAAATCCCTGCGCGCCACGGCGCTGGTCGTCCTGCTCTCCCTCTCCGGGCTGGTCATCCTGGCGCTGGTCCGCCGGCAAACCGGCACCGAGGGCTTCCTCGTGGGCCTGGGCCTGGCCATCCTGCCCGTACCGCTGCTCCTCGCCGCGTTCCGCTGGATGGACCGCATCGACCCCGAACCCTGGCGGAACCTGATCTTCGCCTTCGCCTGGGGCGCGTGCGCGGCGACCCTCGTCGCCCTCATCGCGAACAGCTTCGCCACCGAGTGGCTCACGACCACCGTCGCCGACTCCTCCCCCTCCGGCCAGGCCGACGCCGACACCTGGGGCGCCACCCTGGTCGCCCCGGTCGTCGAGGAGAGCGCCAAGGCCGCCGCCGTCCTGCTCCTCTTCCTCTTCCGGCGCCGCGACTTCAACGGGATCGTCGACGGCGTCGTCATCGCCGGAATCACCGCCACCGGCTTCGCCTTCACCGAGAACATCCTGTACCTCGGCACCGCCTTCGTCAGCGACCAGGAATTCGGCTACTCCGGCATCCGCTCCACCACCGCCGCGACCTTCTTCATCCGCGCGGTGATGTCCCCCTTCGCCCACCCCCTCTTCACCGCCGCCACCGGCATCGGCTTCGGCATAGCCGCCGCGGCCGCCCAGCACCAGCGAGCGCGCCGCGTCCTCGTCCCCATCGCCGCCCTGCTCGGCGCCATGGTCCTGCACGGCCTCTGGAACGGCTCCGCCACCTTCGGCGGCTACGGCTTCCTCGCCGTCTACGCCCTCTTCATGGTCCCCGTCTTCGGCCTGCTGACCTGGCTGGTCATCTGGTCCCGCAACAACCAGCTGCGCACCATACGCACCCAGCTCACCGCCTACCAGGCCACCGGCTGGCTCACCCCACCCGAGCCCATCGCCCTCTCCTCCATGCGCGCCCGCGGCATAGCCCGCGACCTCGCCCGCCGCACCCAGGGCCCGGCCGCGGCCCGCGTCGTCGCCGACTACACCGCGACCGCCACCTCGCTCGCCTTCCTCCGCCACCGCGCCTACCGCGGCACGGCGGGCCCCGACTTCACCACCCGCGAGAGCGAGCTCCTGGACCGCCTCTGGAAACACCGCGAGACCGCCCAACCAGCCCTCGCCCACGCGGCCCTCGCGGTCCCCATGCCCCGCCGCCCGATCCCCCGCCCCCACCCAGGCATGATGCCCCCGCCCTACTGGCCCCCCGCACCCCACGCCACATACGCGCCGCACACCACGTACGCCCAGCCCGGCCCGTACGGCTACCCGGCCTGGCCTCCGGCGCAACAGCCGCCGTACCCGCAGGGTCAGCCGTGAGGCGCATGCTCACCACGCCATCCCTCACGCCTCCGCTGCCGTATGGCTCCCTTCCGTGGCCCACAGACACGCCTACCGTCCCAAGGTCAACCGGTGTGTCGGGCCAACAAGGATTCCGGGATGCTCGACAAGATGGCGGGCTCTCGGGGGCCGCGGTGAGCGAAGTGGAGATCTTCGCGGGCGCGACTACACAGCACAAAGAAGCGAAGACGCGCGTCCACACTGGTCGGATCCTCCGTGTACGCGTCCAGGTCCGGAACGAAGACGCTGTCGAACTCCAGGCCCTTCATGCTGGCCGTGCTCACGATCCGGATGGACTGTGTTGAGAAGTCGACCGTGTCTCGGTATTGGTCGTCGTGCACATAGGACTGGGTGTACTTCGCAAGCCCCAGTTGTGTGAGTCCGCTCTGGATTTCCCGCAGTAAATGGGTCGATTTGCAGATGATTCCGATACTTCGCTGAGGATGCGCGTTGAAGTACTGGGAGACTCCGGTAAGGAGATACTCCAGCGAGGGAATTTTCAGGATAGTGGGTGTACGACCCATGCGCGCAGGCAGAACTTCGTACCGGGCCTGCTCGCCGAACTCAGATGCCAGCATCGCGATCTCCCGGCTATTCCGGCGGTTCTCCCGCAGCGCGAGCGGATCGGCTCGTACGTCGAGGGACCGGCATATCTCGGAAACTGTGCTCTCCTCGTCGCCGATCCGCTGGTTCTCGTCCGCGAAGACGGTGACGCCGACACCGAGCAGGCGGCACACTTGATAGAAGCCGACGGGCAGATTTTGCCCCTCGTCGATCACCAGGTGCGCAGTTGACCTGACCTCTCGCAAGATGCAGTCCCGCTGCATGTCGATCCAGTCATAGCACCAGCCATCGTCGTCGGTCTGCGGGGGAACGGTCCCGAAGCACCCGCGCCAGAAATCCCTGATCCACCGATGATAGGTGGTCACGTTGAGAGCTTCCGTGAGGTCTGGCGCCATCTGCGCAAGGTACTGATGCAGCAAATTGGAACGCGTGAAGAGCGTGACCGTGCGACCGGCGGTCGCCAGCGCCCAGGCGCGATAGACGGCCATCACGGTCTTTCCGGAACCGGGTGCCCCGGTGATGACGTGGTTTCCGTGGAACGGAAGATTGATGACCGCGTGCTGCTCGGTCTCGAGATCGAGCAGGGAAGGAATCCTCATGACAGATCGACGACTTCGGCCGACTCCTCAAGTGCTGTCTGGAGAACTCCCCGAAAGAATCCCGGGATGTCGCCGTCACCGATCAGGAGTGTTCTGTCCAAGAGGGAATTGTCAATCTCGCAGCATGTCTCCGGGAGCAGCGTGCACGCATGGCAGGCGGCACGGTTGAGGTTGGCAAGAGACCTGCCGGTGGAGTCGGCACACAAAGGATCCTGTGAGCACCACTGCGCCGACTCGAGCAGCCTGATGAGGGTCTCCGCGAGGTTCGGCGGTTGTCCTTGGCGCACGAGTCCGCCCAGGGTTCCTTCCGCGTCCCCGGCGGCCGTGTAGATGAATACACCGGCCTGCGGCGGGAGATCGCTGCCCGGGGCGTGGCTTCGGGCGTAAACACGTTCTCGTAGGGACGCGGCGTTGTACCCGCTGTCAAAGGAGAGTTGGCGGATGAAGTGATGGGCCAGGGTGTGCAGCATCACGAAGCGTGGCAGGAGTTTCGGGCCGGATTTTCCTCTCAGCCGGTCGGCCTTGAAAGAGGCGCCCAGGTTGCTCTCGATACGTCGTGTCCATTCGCTCACCGACGGAATTTGCTCCCAGGTGCTCACACGTTCCTCGTCGACGGCGATGAAGATACCTTCACCGTATATCTCCACTGCGGGCAGCCATGAGGCCCGGCTGTGTGTGTTGACCGGGACGACACGGCCGCCCTCGCCCTCTTCGCCATCGCCAGAGCTGGGCTCGTACCGTGAGAACCCTTCAAGCGCACGGACTTCCCGCACCCGATCCGCGACGACGACGGCGGAAATGCACGCATCCAGCTCCCGTAGGGATTCGGACTCCTCGGGGTCGATCCCTAGGCCGGTCCGGCGTACGGAGAATGTCTTCGAATTGGTGACGGATTCCGGTTCGGAGAAGGCCGCCCATTCGGCGATGCTTAGGTCATCGTCGGAGTCGGCGGCAAATGATACCGGCGCGACTTCTGCGGAATAGCGGCGTCGCACGGATTCCACGAATTCCTCCGGAACGTCGCACTGGACGGCGATCACGGCCTTCAGGTGATCAGAGACCGGGCTCCCCTCGTCGTCCTTGAAAAGCGGCCAAAAAGAATGGTTGACGACCCTCTGGGCCGATTCGTCGTCTTCGGACAGGCCTGCGGGTGCGGGGATGTCGATCGCCGAGTGTGTAATCGGGAAGTACACGTTGGAGGCACCGCGCTGCACCGCTTGCGGCTTCTCCTCGCAGGGGTCCGCCTCATCGGCTTCGGAGTGCCAGGGGTGAGTTCCGGGGCACCGCTGACCCGTCTGCACGAGGATGTTCTTCTGGCTGATCCCCGCCAGATTGCGTCCCGCCCGGCAAACGGCACAGACGACGCGCAGGGCTTCCAGACCGGAGGATTCCGGAGTCGCGAGGAACCGGAGTCGGTGGACCTGACATTGCCGCTGGGAATGCTCTTCGCTCCTGGAATGGGCCCATCGACGCCAGTCGATGTCAGCCATATGACCCGCTCTGCATACCTGGATGAAGCGCATGGGGGCCAGCTGCGGCCCGCCTGGACAACGCCCGCAGACCGGTTGCCTGTCCCGTACCTCGAGCCCGGGGTTCCAGAGCAGCATGTTCCTGCACTGAGGGCAGAAGAGCCACTTGGGGAATCGGACGTACGTCGGTCCGATGCGGCTCGCATAGGCGGCCTTTCCGGACGGGATGACGGGGGCCGAGCGGAGCTCCTGGACCCCCAGTTTCCTCGCTAGCCGCGGTGACTCAACCCGCTCGGCGCTCGCCGCCCAACTCCGGGTATCGGCGGCCACGAACGATTCGCCCCGGATGTCGAGGATCCCCCCGACGCCGAAGGGAACGATGGTCTGCGCCCTGCGGACCTTGCGGCGAATGTCCTTCACTGCTCTCATGTTCCCTTCACACGGACGAAGCACTCACGGTCGACATTGCGCATCGACTGTGCCGTCTCCCATTTGCCACCCTGCTTGCCGAAGTCGGTGAGGAGTGCCATATACGAGCGCCCCTGGGACTGGTAATAGAGGCGGCTGCCCTCGCCACGCATGGACTGGGCCTCTTGCTGCCAGGCCTCGATCAGATGGTCGAGTCTTTCGGTCGCGGCATCGGCTTCCTCCGGATCGGCTCGTCGCACGTGATCCACGATGAGGTCACGGATCCGCGCGACTCCCTCCGCATGGTCGAGGATGTCCCCCGCTTTGTTCTCCGCGCTCAGACCGAGACCGTGCCGGACGAGGATGGTCAGCACCGCGTGCAGGGCACGATTGCGCGAGGGCAAGGACCACGGCGTGACGCTTGTGGGTTCCACATGCCGGTAGAGCGCACGGTGGTAGACACCGAACGACTCGTAGTGGGATCGGTCGCGCGGTTTGGTCGAGCGGAAGAGCGTGACGATCAGACCTGGTACGTGACGACGGCCGACGCGGCTGGTGGCCTGGATATATTCGGAGGTCGTCTTGGGCTGTCCGTTCATGACCATGAGGCCAAGCCGGGGGACGTCGACGCCCACGGAGAGCATGTTGGTCGTGGCGAGGAAGGAGACGCTGCCTCCTTCCTTGAAGCTCTTGCCCAGGCGTTCGAGCAGTCTTGGTTGGGCTGCGCGTGGAATGTTGCTGGTGAGCTCGACGACCGAATCGTCGTCGAGCTTGCGCCGCCGTGAGTCGTCCTTCGTCAGATGTTCGAGACGTGCGGGGATGTCGTCCCGGGCGATCGTGATGGTGCGACCGAGTTCCCGCAGGCTGTTGTGGTAGGCGACCGTGGTCCAGTACGCGTCGCGGAGGGTGTCGTCGTCACAGATGTCCTTCGGAGCCTGCAAGGCCGCAGCACCCACGTGAACGGTCGAGGTAGAGGCTGTGTGCCCCTGGGCCATGACGCCCACGTACAGGCGTCCGGGCTTGTCCTCGTCCGGCGAGGCGAAGTAGGACTGGCCCGCCGTGAGCCCCGACGGAGGGAAGAGCTGCGCGGGCCGGCCGTAGAGGCCGCGGATCTGCTCCTGGGAACGACGGATGGTCGCTGTTGACGCGATGACCTTCGGTACGGTGCCGCGCCAGGCGCAGAGTTCGAGGATGGCGGTCTCGTACAGGCCCACCGTCGTCCCCAAAGGGCCAGCGAGCAAATGGAGTTCGTCCTGAATCACCAGGGAGGGTGCGCGCCTGCTGTCCTTTCCGAAGATGTTGCCGGCCCTTGGCTCCCACGCGAGGCGTGCGAATTTGTCCACGGTGCCGAGGACGAACGTCGGCGGTTCCTCATAAATTTGTTCGTCCACGACAGAGACCGGAAGCCTGTCGTGGAAGACGCATGCGTCACGCGGACAGAAGAACGACGTGGTGACGCCGTCCGCTCTGATACCGAAGTCCCGGTCCTGACCGTGCCGTTCCGGAACGATCTCGGTGCCGCACCACGGGCAGCGTTCAAGGAGGAACCGATCGTCGGGCTCGTTCATCTGTTTCAGGACGGCCAGTTCGTCCTCCGCGTCGGATATTTTGTTCGGCGTCGTCTCCTTGCCCACCCACAGACCGATGGAGATGGGCTCCTGTCCGAGATCGTGGGGCAGTGGTCCGTCGTTGCCCCGCCTGATGTACTCCAAGGCACAGATGGCCGTCGCCGTGCGCTGGAACTGCTGTGTGGTGAGGAGACTCAGCGTGTACCGGCTCAGAACTGCCGTGCCGCCCCCGGCCGCGCCGAAACGCAGGCGACGCCAGAGGATCTCGAAGCAGGCGGTGAGGAGGTAGGCCTCCGTCTTGCCTCCGCCTGTGGGGAACCAGATGAGATCGACCGCCCTCCGGTCCTTGTGCTCGGGGTTCATCAGGCTCTCGACCACGAGCAGGAAGTAGGCGAGCTGGAACGGGTGCCAGGCGTAGTCGTCACCGGGCTCGGTGAGCTCCAGTACGTCGTCGCTGTTTCTGCGGCGACGACGACCCGCCAGCTCCGGGCGGCTGTGGAGCATCTGGAGCGCCATAGCCCGATTCGCCAGCCGGAAGGCCGCGCGTGCCGCCTCTCCTGACGGAGTCGGCGCGGTGAGCGCATCCACCCCTGACTTCATACGGTCGAGCGCGGTTTTGATACGGTCGAGGATCCGTTCGGCGGGTGCGGCGGCCCAGGGCTTCAAGTCCTTCTTTTGCGCCCGCTGCGCGTCGAACCACTGGCCATAGCCCAGGACAAATGCCTCCAGCCCCACCCGGAGTTCGTTTGCCGAGAGCTCGGGCTGGGACAGGTGCTTGAGCTTGAGCACCGTCAGGTCCCTGGGCCCGTCGGGTTTGATGTGCGCGACCACCTGCTGCGGCATGACCTGCGTTCGCACGGTGGTGACCCGGTCGGAGGCGTCGTCCCATTCGACAGCGCATCCGTGGCCCACGGCTCGCGTCACGATGTCCCGGTACTGGACGCGGAGCTCCTGCTCCTCGTGGTCGCGGCTGCTGAGACGGGTGCTGGGATACTCGCGGATCTCCCCTTCGAGGGTCGTCGCCTCCACGCCGACTTGGAAGAGCATCAGGTCCCGGTCCTTATGGGGGCTCTCCTCCTCGTCATGCGCGTTGGCCAGTACACAGGTGACGAGATGACCGGCCGCGAAAGGGCGCCAACGAACATGGAGACGCCCGTGTCCGTCCAGCACGGGGAGCGGGGTCCTCCGTTCCACGGCCACGATCTCCGTCGTGGATAGCCGCGGTTGGCGTCGCCAACTGCGCCGACCGCCCTCGCGATGTGTGACGTAGCGAGATGCTTCACACGTCACCTCGATACTCCGGGCATCGGTGAAGAAGGAGAAGCCGAGCGACGATGGAAGCCACGCGTTCGCCTCGGCCACCGGATCGTCGGCGAAGCTGTCCTCCTCTCCGCTTCCGGCCTCCGTCTCGTTGAAATCCTGCTCGCCGTCCTCCTGCGAGTGCTCCAGCAACGAAGCTCCACGCGGATACAACGTGCCCATCAGGTAACGCCGGTCAGGCGGGTCGACGAGGGTCTCATCCTCGGCGATGGCCGGGCCGACCAACTGCCTGCGGAGGTACGATACGAACTCGTCGCGGTGATCGGAGAGCCCCGATTCGGAGTGGTTCACTTGAGATGCCCCTCCCGCGTCAGCATGGCCACGCCCAGATCCTTCAGTCTTTGGCGGGTGCCTGGGCGGCAAACGACCCAGAGCTGGGCGCGGGCCCTGGTCCAGGCGACGTAGAGCGCGTCGAGGCGGCCCTCGAGGTGTTCGGCTTCGAGGTCGATCAGACAGACGACATGGTTCTCGTGCCCCTTGAAGTCCGCGACGGACGACCAGGTGAGACGGTGCTTCGTACGGTCGGTCCCGACAACGTCGGCGAAACGTTCGATCTTGGAAACTCGCTGTGATAGACGGGCCGAGCCGGCTTCCCAGTCCCCGGAGGCGGACAGCAGGGTGATGTCCCGCGGCGAGACACCCTCCCGTACGAGTTCGTTCACATAGGCGTCGAGAACGGTGGCCTCATGCTGGGCGTCCCGCGCGTCGGCGAAGCGGACCGGCTCGCCCTCACCGGCGGAGGCGACGCCCAGGTCGGCGCCCGTGTACATGCGCACTTGGTCGACGATCTGCACGGTGTTGCGGCAGTTGCGCTTCATTGGTCCGTACACGAAGCCCAGCGGGCGCAGGTATTCCCAGGCGTCGGGGTCGTAGGCGTCCGGAGTGAGTACCTGGTTGTTCTGGTCGAGCATGAAAATCCATCGGCCCTCGGCAAAGCCGCCCGATACCAGGGCCTCCAGGGTGTCGAGTCTCTCGAACGTCATCAGGTCCTGCGCCTCGTCCACGATCAAGTGGTCGAAGACGCGGCCCTGAACCTCGTCGAGGCGGTCGAAAGGCAGGACGGTGATCGCGTCGTCGTCGAGTATGCGGCCCATATGGGTCGCCAATGTGGTGCTCGCACAGGTGAACAGGACGCTGCCGTGGACAGACTTGCGGCGGGCCGCTTCGGCCGCGAGGAAGGTTTTTCCGGTGCCCGCCCCACCGGTCCAGATGAGACGTGGGTTGGACTCCAACTCGTCCAGCCTGTCCAACTGTTCCTTGGTGAGGCGTTCGAAGGCGACGTCGAGG
Organism: Streptomyces sp. ME19-01-6; assembly: GCF_033793745.1. NCBI lineage: Bacteria > Bacillati > Actinomycetota > Actinomycetes > Kitasatosporales > Streptomycetaceae > Streptomyces > Streptomyces sp. ME19-01-6. The sequence goes on from NZ_JARAXF010000024.1 coordinate 11,073, forward strand.
TGGGACAGCCGCGACTGCAGGTTGGGCACGCGGTCGAAGTCCGGACGGATGGCGTCGAGCATCTTCTTGCGGAGGGAGGCGGGGATGGGGGTGCGGGCCCACCTGTTCCTGGTGAGCCAGAAGTGCGTGGCTCGCTCGATGCCCTGCGCCAGACCGCGTCCGCCAGCGTACGCGGTGGCACCGAGATACTGCTGGGGCTCGAATTCGGTCATGCGTTGGATGTCGACATCCGTGGTGATCACGAGGTATCCGCTGGGGACACCGTGATCCCTCAGGTTGCCGATCAGTGCACCGATCTCACGTTCGAATTCGTGCATGCCACCGCTGGCCTGCGCGAAAGGACTCTCCTTCGGGCCCTCCTCGCGACCGGGCGGACCGTAGTACCACTTTCCGTCGCGTTGATGGGCTCCACCGCCCTTGACCTCGATGAAGAGCAGGATGTCGGGCATGATGACCACGAAGTCGATCTCACCGACGCGCTTCTTGCGGTGCCGGGGGAGATGAACCGTGTGCAGCGCGACACTCTGATCATCCGGAATCGCCTTGAGCGCCGCGAACACGCTGCGCTCGGCCTGGCTCCTGGTGCTGCTCGAGATCTCGCTCGGAATGATGCGCATCAACTCTCCCCATGGTCACGCCAACACGTGTTCAAAATACCGAGTGATGGATCAGCGGGACACGTGCCCCGGCGGCGTGTACTGGCAGTGACGGTCGGATGAGTGATGGACTATGGGGAACGGAGACAGATCGCGGGGGGCGTGATGGCGACGGAGCAGGGCGGAGGGATGAATGGCCCTGGGCGGGATCTACTCGTCGGCCTCATGCGGCGATTCACAGCCGAAGGGCTCGGGCGCCGTACGGCTCTGCGGCAGGTGATGAGAGCGGCTCGCCTCGACCAGCAGCAGACACAGTCCCTGTACGAAGCCGTGATAGCGGCGGAGGTGGCCGAGGAGGAGGCCGACTTTCCGCAGAGTGCGAACCCCGACGATGGCGCTGGCCACGACGATGTCCCCGACGAGGTTTCCGATGACCTGGATTCCCCCGCAGCGGAAGAGGAGGTTCCGGATTTTGAGTCCCTTCGGGGAACGGTGCGTGTGGACGACATGGAAGGGGCGCGGCGCAGCGGTCGGAAGGTCCTCCTCGTCGATCGGAGGCGGGTCGCCCCGCACCGGCGTCTGCTGAGCGCCGAGGAGGAAGTGGGTCTCTGCGTCTTGTTCCGGGGGACGCAAGGGCCGTCGGAGTCGTTGCCTGACGGCTACGTGGCGACGCTTCCGCGAAACGGCGAGGCGTACCGCGCCTTCTCCGCAATGGTTGTCCATAATCAGCGTCTCGTTCACAAGATCCTGCAAGGCCTGGGGTGGGCAGGTGGTCCCATGTACGAGGACCTCGCGCAACACGGCATGATCGGGCTCATGCGGGCTGTGGAGAAGTTCGACGTCTCCATGGGGTGCAAGTTCTCGACCTATGCCACCTGGTGGATTCGGCAGCACATCAGTCGCGCTGTGATGAACGAAGGGGCGGCCATTCGCCTCCCAGTGCACGTCTGGACCGACGTGGACAAGGTGCGGAAGAAGGAGCGGGAGTTTCTCGACCAAGGCAGAAATCCCAACGTGGACGACCTCTCCCTGGCATGTGGGCTCAGTCCCGCAAAGGTGATGGAGTACTTGCGGCTGGGGCGTCGGGCGATTCTGTCGCTCGAGCAGCCCGTCGGTGATAACGCGACCCTCGGAGATCTGGTCGTCGACACATTTCGGCCGGTACCGGGTCCGGAACAGACGCTGCAATCAGCATTCGCACGCCAAGAGCTTTTCCAGTTCTTCGACGCGTGCTCCTTCACGGACAGAGTCCGGAACATTCTTCTGCTGCGATTTGGTTTCGTCGACGACACACCATGGACATTGGACCAGATCGGCGCACGATTCGGAGTCACGCGCGAACGTATCCGACAGATCGAGAAGAATGCGCTGAAGGATTTGAGGATTCACCTAGGTCTGGAGCCCGACGACACCGACGCGGAACGCCGGCGCTCGAAGGCAGCGCAGCAGATCGCTCGGGAGGCCGCTGAAGCGACCGCGCGTCGCGGAGGCCCGGAGAGGCGGAAGAATACGGGGGCTGGTGAGCCGCTGCCGAACGAGAGCGTCGGCACGCCGGGGACGAAGAGCGGTTCCGACGGGAGAGAGGGAACGGTGACCTCGCAGGGAACGGGGTTCGGCCGGTGGCTGGCCGAGCGGATGCGGGAAAAGGGGATGGACGCGAGCCAACTGGCCCACCGGTTGGAGGTGACGCGAGCGCCCGTCGATGCGTGGCTCGACGACCGCTCCGAGCCACGCCCGGAGCTCATGGCCATGGTGCGCGAGGTCCTGGGAGCCGAGGACGACGCAGTACGGGGAACTGAGGTGGGGCACGAACGGCGGGACGAACCCGCAGAGACGCCGGCCCTCTGGTACCACCGCCCCGGACACGACGACGGTGGCCGGGAGTTCGGCAACGCGGCGGCGTTCGCCTTCGAGGCCGACCTGGAGGTTCTGGCCCGTGAGGCGACCCAGAACAGCCTGGACGAGCGCGACAGGAGGAACGACGGCCCGGTCAGGGTCCGGTACACCCTGCACGAGTTGACTGGCGACACCCTGGCCCAGTTCCTCGCGGCGATCCACTGGAAGGACCTCCGTCCGCACTACGAGGCGGCCGCCGCACAGGACCAGAAGGTCGGACGCGTGATCAACGCCGGTCTGCGGGAGGTGACCGAGCGGGATCGTCTGGTCCTTCTGCGGGTCGACGACTACAACGCCAACGGGCTCACCGGTGACGACTACGAGGACGGCCGATTCGCCGCCGTGGTGCGGCGCCAACTCGACAGCCGTAAATCGGATGTGGCGGCTGGCGGTTCCTACGGCCTCGGGAAGGCCACGCTCTGGGCGACCAGCCGTCTGGGGCTCGTCCTCATGAACTCCACGCTCTCAGAGCCGCACGAGGGACACACCCAGCGGCGGCTGATCGGACGACTCGATCTGCCCTGGCGGGAGGTCGAGGGCAGGAGGTTCGCCGGTCCCGCTTGGCTCGGCCAGCCGGATCCCGAGGCGGACAACGCGGAGGTGGTCCGTTCCTGGTGGGCGGACGAGGAGACGGTCGAGAACCTGTATCTCACCCGCGAGGACGATGACCCGGGCACGTCCTTCCTGATCATCGGAGCGCATGACGTGGCCAGTCTCGCCGCTGGCACCGAGCAGGGCCAGGAACGTGAAGTTGGCGACGACGAGGACAGCCTGGAGCGCATGCATCAGAGGTTGGTTCGCGCCCTTGGCCGCAACTTCTGGGCCGCGATGACAGCGGGAGTCGAGAGCGGACCGCTGCTGGAGGCATCGGTGCGGACGCTGCGCAATGGCGTGGAATACCTTGAGGAGCAGCGGGTCGAACCGCATGTGCATCAGCCGGCGCGCTCGCGCGCTCTTCAGGCCTTCTTGAACGGCACCACGGTGGACCGCCTCACCGAGGCGGGACAGGTCGCCCTCACCACCGTGGCGTTGAAGATTCCCGAGAAGGACGGCCTCGCGGGAACGGCTGGCGAGCACAGAGCTGTACTGCTCGTCACCGACGCCACGGACGCCGACGGCAAAATCAACCAGGTGACCGCCATGCGCGGCAATCGCATGACGGTCAAGACCAGTTGGGTGCCCGGCCTTCCTGTGGGGACCAATCCGTTCCAGGCGGTTCTGCTCGCCGGCCGGGCGGCGGGAGAAGACGCGCCTTTCGCGGCGGAGGCCGAGGAGTTCCTACGCTCCTCCGAGCCGCCTGAGCACAACAAGTGGGGCCAGACCGAGGAGTTGAGAATGCGCTACTCGCCCTCGGCCCATCGACGGATTGCTGCGTTGACGTCAGAGAGCAACAAGGCGGTGCACCACCTTGTGGCGATCCCCAAGGACAAGAAGCCGAGCGGCACGAGCAGGGTGAGTAAGCGGCTCAAGATCTCGGGCAAGTCCGCCGGCAAGGTCCGGGGGACGGTGACGCCCCCGAAGCTGGACGACTTGGAGGCCGAGGTCACCTCCTCCGGTGCGTGGCAGGTCACCGTCGAGGTCAAGGTGTCGCCCGGCGGGCTCGAGCCCTGGCGCATGACTCCTGTCGCCAAGCTGGATGTCCGCTCCGGGCCTCGTCCGGTGCTCAAGTGGGCGGAGCTCGTCGCTGTCAGCGACTGCGAGCTCGCCGATGGGGTGCTGCATTTCGCGCCGGGGAGCCGCCGTGCCGTCTTCCGAGGCGTCACCGATGCGTCCACACAACCAGCGCGGGCCGCGCTGACAGGCCTCGTCGTCGAACTGCACGAGAGCAAGGGAGGTGCCGCGTGAAGGCATACCCGTATCCCCGACTGACCGGCGCGGTGACGGCGCGGGTCACGGCCGTGCGGCTGCGGGGCCCCGGTGATGCCCGAGAGCAGTTGGAGGCCAAGGGATACTCGGTTGTCGAGCAGGTCGTGGCGCTCGGTGTAGCCGAGCGCGCCGACTGGCAAGCTGCACGGCTCGCTCTGGCAGCGACCATACCGACTCGTGAGATTGAGACTAAGGGGCACTGGTCCGACGTCGCCGTTGTCGCGGTCCTGACAGAGGGGGCCACCAACACACGCACGGTTACCCGGCTGACGCCCACTGCGGAGGGCAGTAGGGATTGGGCGGGGGAGATCGAGCTCGTTCGAGACGACCACCTGGACCGTGCGTCCCTCACTCTGCACGTGGTGGCCACTGTCGGAGGGATAAGGGGTCGGATTGTCGCCTCGACCGAGCAGGAGTGGTTGATCGATGTGACGGCCGAGGCGCCCCTCAGGGATCGCCAACTCGACGTCACCACGGTCAGTTTTGCCCGTGGTGCCGAGTGGTTGCGGAGTTTCCGGGACGCACCCTGGGTCGTGGATACCTCGGGGCGGATGCCCACCGTCCGCCTGAACTCGGATTTCGAGGGCCTCGTAGCTCTCGTGGAAGGCCAGGGCTCGAAGGTTGAGAGCATGGTCGGCGAGATGCTGCTTGCCCAGATGTGCGCCGATGTGTGGGCTGCGGTCTTCCACACCGCCATCGGCGACCTGGAAATCGAGGACGATGGGACTCCGCTCTTCCCACCCGACTGGCGAGGTGCGGTGCTTCGCGAGATGCTCCCCGACATCGTCCCAGGGCGGTCGGAGGAGGACGCTCTCCGAGAGGTGCACATCCGCCGTACTGGCGAGGGGAGTTGGGCGGAGCTACAACCGCGTATCCAGTACGCAGCCGCCCGTCGTGCCGAGGTCCCCAAAACTTTGGCCGGCACTGTCCGCGACATCGAACGACTCCCCCAGGAGACCCACGCGTGACTTCCCGCCCCGAGTACCTGCCGGAACGGCTTGCTCTGATCTCCGACGTGCAGGCTGCCGAGTACATCTCCGCAGGACTGCTCGAGGGACGCGAGGACGTCCCTTCCATCGCGCTGAACAAGATTGCCGAGGCGCTGCCCGGCGACGATGCCCGACTGCGGCTGCATCGGGTACGAGATCTGATCGACGACGCCATGACCAAATTTTGGGACGAGCGCCCCACGGCAGCGGATGCGTGGCTGGCGCCACGCCTGCACGAGACCCTTCGACTGACCCGTCGGGAAGCGGCTGAGAAGCGGCTTTGGACGTATCTGGCCCTTGGTGTGGCGCCGGACTACGTCATATGGCGGCATCTGCCCGAACCGAAGGCAGACGGCTCGCCCGGTCGCGTGGCCCGCGACAAGTTCATCGGCCCGCACTACAAGCAGACGTTCGCCCGTCTCTGGTGGGCGGCCGAACTCTTCCGCGACGGCTCGGACTACCGACCCGTCGTAGTGGCTTGCGGCAACCAGGACATGCTTAACTCTGCTCTTCGTCTGGATGTCATCGACCATCGCCCTACAGCTCTTGCTCTTGTCAAGCTGATGGAGCGAGGCACTGTGCGCACTGGTCGAGAAGTAAACGCCTTGACGTCCGCAGTCAACGCCGCGGCGGCGACCCTGATGTACGACGCCGTCGCCCCTGACGCGGAACGTGACGGGGAGGCGTTGCGCGACTGGATCGCGGGTGCCGAATCATCCCTTCCATCGCCCCGGAACAACCTGCCCGAAGGGCCGGAGGAGGAGCGGGCTCCGATGGAGTCGGTTGAAAGTCTGGCCGGTCACTTCGAGGAGCTGTTTGCGGACGCGCCGGTCAGGGGGCGGACTCCCGACGGGAGCGAGTGACCTTGTGTGACTCCGGAGGACATTGACTCTGATCACCGCACCCCAGGCGACGCAGTTCCTCCGTGGTGGTCCGGGGTACGCTCGGCCATGTGCTCGCGGCGGCCAACTCCTCGTCCGAGGGCGCGGTCCCGCGCAACGCCCTGCCGAGTACATGCATGCCCAGTCGTGGGGGCACGGCATTGCCGACCTGCTGGGCCTGGTCGTTCCCGGACCACGGGAAGTTGTGCGGGAAGGTCTGGAGAACTCCGGCCTCCGGAATGGTGAAACGGTCGTATCGGTCCGCCTCGTACGCCGCGATGTCCTTGTAGACCTTGTTCCGAGAGATCTTCCCGGTGACCGTGAAGGCGGGCTCGGAGGACAGGCGCCGGCCCCGGTTCTTCGGGTCGCCCCCGGAACCGTAGTTCGAGACGACGAAGAACGTCGTCTCGCCTCCCGTCCGGAGCCGGGACACATCCACGGGTGAGCCCTTCAACTTACTCGCCGCGTCGAGGGCCTCCGCCATGGAGAGCCAGCGCTGCTTGGCCTCGGAAATCGCGGAAGCGGTCGGGAGCATATCCGCCTGCACGGCATTGCGTTTCCCCCGATGCAGGTCGAAGGGGAGATGAGTCGCTTCGAGCGGTTCGATGGCCCCATCCCCGGGGCGCCGGGCGACGAGTACGGCGCGTGTTCGGGTTTGCGGAACCCCGAACTGCTCGGTCTTCAACTCCCAACATTCAGCTTCGTACTTAACACCCCTCAGCCTCCCTTCACCACCACGCAGCAACTTCGCGTAGACCTCCCAGAGGGGCAGGACCGCGGGGACCTGCTCCAAAACGATCAGCTTGTAGGGCTCGCGGCCCTCTGTCTCGATCGCCTTGAGGAGCCAGCGAAGGGGCTCCAGAACCAGGGCGGTGCGCGGGTCGCCGAGGGCGTGCAGCTCCTCGTCGATCTGCGCCTCGTCCTCTCCGTCCACAAGGCGGTGGATGAACTTCTCCACCATGTCCAGCGCTCGCCGCCCAGCGCCGTTGCCAGCGACGGAGAAAGACTGACAGGGTGGCCCCCCGGCGAGCACGTCCACCGATTTCGGGATCTCGTCGAACCGCTTCTCGCGCATGACGCTCACATCGGCGTGAATCGTCGGCAGTCCCGCCGCGTAGCGCGTCTCGCACGCGTTCCGGTCCCACTCGATCCCGATGCTCTTGAAACCCAAGAAGTGCGCTGCCACGTCGAGTCCACCAGGACCTGCGAAAAGGTCCAGGATGCGGACACCGTCAAGATGGTGAACTTGTGTTCCCGGGTTGTTCATGGGGTTGAAGTGTAGCCGGCGACGGAGCCCGAAGACGTCCCCAGTGCGGCTACGATCGCCAGCCCGAGCGCCTTGCCCACCGGCGGCGGTGAGGCATGCCCGATCTGGCGATAGCGGGCCGTCTTCTTCCCGGCGAATCTCCAATCGGACGGGAATCCCTGCAGGAGCGCGGCTTGGTCCGTCGTAATCTTGACCATCCCGTGGCGTCCCGCCTCAGGGGCCCAGACGAAATCCGGGCCGGGAACGTCGTCGGCCACGGTACCGCCATCGACGCCCATCCTCGCCCATGCCTTCTTCGTCCCCGTCGGCCCGAGATCCGCGCCTCCCCGTCTGTCCGACCCACCCACCAGGGTCGGGGCCACGCTGATGGCCTGGGCCGCCCACCGGTCGGCGTCCCGCCAACCGCGCATGGCCATGGACCGGCGTAGAGCTCGACCGACAGACCGATGCTCGCGCACTGTTGGCTCCGGCGGACGGAACGCGTCGAAGTACTGCTTCTTGAGCGCGACGAGTACCCCTTGCTTCCGCTCCTGTGGCACCCCGAAGTCGGCCGCGTTCAGGACGAACCACCGGAACCGATAGCCGAGATGATCGAGCTCCTTGCGGATTAAGTCGCGTATCGGTTCGTAGTCGGGCGCGCCCACCAGCCCCGGTACGTTCTCGATGAGCAGGGCCCGGGGCTGGACGGCGTGCGCCAGGTAGACGGTTGCCTCCAGCAAACGCAGCTCAGCCTCGGTCTCGGTCCGTGCGACGGTCGCGCTGGACCTGACGCGGGGCAGCCCGGCCGACAGCAGATCGACGTCGTAGATCTCCTGGTGCAGCGAAGGAGCGAAGTCCACCAGATCCGTTTCCAGAACCTGCCACGCCGGTCGGTTCATGCGCAGTGTGTCGCAGGCCACCGGCTTCTCGTCCAGGAGCAGTACGGGTTCGAAGCCGGCGTGTTCCAACCCCACAGCCAGCCCACCCGCTCCAGCGCACACGTCGACGAATCGTAGTTCGCTCATAGGCCCCGCCCTATTGCCGCCATTGCCGCCTGCCAGCCTTTTCCCGATCGACAGCTGCCGCCACCTGACACATGACGGCGTCCGGTGACTCGTGTTCCCAGAATCGCAAGACCTTCCATCCTTCGGCCAGCAGCTGCGCGTTCGTCTCCTGGTCCCGCTCGATGTTGCGATCGAGCTTCTGTCGCCACCAGTCCGCGTTTGCCTTGGGGCTGGTGGCGTGCTCCGGGCAGCCGTGCCAGAAGCAGCCGTCGATGAGGACGGCCAACCTGACCCCCGTGAACGCGATGTCGATCTTCCGCCTGCGCATACCCGGCACCGGATAGTGGATCCGATAACGGTATCCGGAGGCATGGAGGAGCTGCCGCACCGCCCGTTCGGCACTGGTGTCCCTGTTGGTCTGCCGACTCATCCGGGCCGAGACGTCGGGACTGGAGGGGTGTGCTACGCGCATGGCCCCAGTCTCCTACTTCCCGGTGTCCTTTCGTCCATGATGGCGGAGTCGCGCTGAGTGGAGTCCGGGTGCTGGGACGGTTCGGGCGACTCGCCACGTCCCCAGAACGTGTTCGGCGATCTTGGGGTCGCTGCCGACGACCTTCACCTTCAGCGACAGGACATCGCCAATCGGCGTAACGACATGATCGCGCAGGTTGAGACCGCCGACGACGTGATCCTCATTCTCCCTGGCAAAGCCAACATAAGGGCGTTCCGGAGGTTCGATAAATCGCGCCCCGAATCGTCATTCACAAAAAGGCCCAACACTAGCGCTATGGGCACGTCGATCATGATTGCATTGGGCCATTACGTGACTGACTCAGGAAACCGCACTTTCGGATCTACTGCTGGAGAATCCCGGAAAGCATCTTCGAAAATCTCCATACGGAGATCGCGCCCCGATGCACCCGCTCCGCCGCTCGATGCGCTCTTAATCACGCTCGAGAAGGACGACAAGGATTTCTCGCCGCAGACGCGCTACAAGGACTACGCCATGAGCCCGGAGCGATTCCATTGGGAGTCGCAGAACCAGACATCCGAGGCGTCTCCCACGGGCCTGCGCTATCAGGAGCACACGGAGCGCGGCACGCACGTACTGCTCTTCGTGCGGCGCTACAAGAAGACGGACATCGGCGGGCCACAGCCGTGGATGCTGCTCGGCCCGGCCGAGTACGAGTCTCACGAAGGCAGCAAGCCCATGGGTATCGTCTGGCGGCTCAAGCACGAGCTGCCCGCCGATGTCTGGACTTACTCGGCCCTCGCAGCGGGGTAAGTCGATGCGTGGGCTGTCGGCAGATCCGCCTCGAAGTGCATCTGGGCGCGGTCGAGGATGTCGTCCGGGTCCAGCCCTTGCGCCACAACCCAGTGCAGAAGATCGATGATCAGGCTGGCTGCCGACTCCTCGAGAACGGAACGGTGGAAGATAGATCGGTGAGGGAGCTTCGCCGCTGGGAGGTCGGCCGTGCGGCCGTACGTCTCCATGACGGCCACTGCGCGCTGGATGCGGCGCCGATTCTCGTCCGGCGGCAAGGCCAGCTCACACCAGACGGCCTTGCCCGCAGCGGTTCGGATCGTGCCCCATGCGGCTGCCATGCCGACAAGGAGGTGCAGGCCGCGACCGCACTCTTCGTTGCAGTCGGATGGCAGCCACTGAGGTTCACTACGGCTCTTGTCGTGTAGCTCGACGCGCAGTTGGTCGGCGCCTGCATCGAGGACAAGGGTGGCTGCGGTGCCCTCCCCCACATGCTTGATGACGTTCGAGGCCAGCTCCGTGACGGCCAGCTGTGCCTCGTCGACGAGTGGCGACATCCCCCATGCGGCGAGCTGCGCCCTCACGGTTCGCCGGAGCCCGGCGAGTTGGGGAGGCTCAGCTTTGAAGGGGAGGACGCATCGGCGTTGGTTGGGTTCGGTGACTGAGAAGCGGTACATGGCCACACTCCCTCGGCTGCCACGCCAGCGCTGCGCCCAGCCGTGTCCGTACGGCTGCGCTGCGTAGCCTCACGTGGCGAGTATGGCATTGAGAAGTCCCGCCATGTAACTTCTCATAGAACTCAGAAGAGTGAATCTGGTGGGACATCAACTTCGTGGGCCCATAGCCTGGTTGTCGCTGGCAGGGGTCGCAGGCCAGCGCAGAAGGAGAGGGAGCCGCCATGCCCGCGCGGGCCACTACTCGCCGCCGCCAGCTCGGCGCCATGATGCGCAAGTTCCGGGCGCGCAAGGGGATGACGCTTGAGGAGGCCGGACGGCTCGTCGGCGTCTCGAAGGCGACGGTCAGCCGATACGAGACACAGGAAGGGCCCGTGAAGTGGCCCATCGTGGACGCCTTGTGCCGTGAGTACGGAGCGAGTGACGCCGAGCGCAAGGCCGTCGTGGGCTTGGCCAAGGACGCGAAGCAGCAGGGGTGGTGGAGCTCCATCGCAGACTCCATCCCGGAAACCTTGAACCTCCTGCTTACGCTTGAGGACGACGCCGTCCGTGAGGATCACTTTGCTTGCGTCTACGTGCCGGGGCTACTGCAGACACGTCAGTACATGGAAGCCGTGCAACACGCCTCCGAGATGCGTTTGTCGCCCGAGGACATTGAGCGCCTGGTCGATATCCGCATGAAGCGGCAGGAGATCCTGAACCGCGCGAAGCCGCCACACCTGTGGGCCGTCCTCGACGAGTCGGTGATCCGACGGGTAGTCGGCTCCCCTGACGTGATGCGGGAGCAACTGGATCATTTATTGCGCGCCAACGAGTCTCCTGACATCACGCTCCAGGTGCTGCCCTTCTCCAAGGGAGCTCACTCGGCGGCCATGGGGAGCTTTGTGATCCTCGGGGGTGCAGAGCCTTCTTTAGATGTGGTGTATGTCGACATCCAGGTCAGCTCGATCTTTATGGAGAAGGACGAAGAGTTGGAGCGCTACCGGCTCGCGTTCGACTACATTCGCGCCCAGGCGATGGACATGAACTCTTCATCCACGTTCATCGAACGCATCCGCGAGGAGATCTAATGAGCAACGCCTCTATATCCGCAACCGAGGGCCACTGGTTCAAGTCCTCGTACAGTAGCGCTGGCGCAACAGAATGCGTCGAAGCGGCCTTCCGCGCAGGCGGCATCGCCGTACGGGACTCGAAGGAGCCGGAGCGGGCCGTGCTCGCGTTCTCGGCGCGCGCCTGGGGGGACTTCGTCGCGGCGGTGCGTCGCGGGCAGGCGGAATGTGTCTAGGTTCCCGGAGCGCGCGACGGGTCGTCGCGCTGGCTGAAGCCACAGGCCGACCGGCGCCTAACGGACCGCGAGTTTGGGATGGTCGGTGTCGGGGAGCCAGTCGCGCCGCGGTTCGTACTCCAGCCAGCGCCGGGTGCGGCCGGCTTCGGCGAAGCCGCGCAGCAAGGTGTCGAGCAGGGGGTGGCGGGGGGACTCCCGCCAGGCCAGCGACCACGCGTACAGCGGTGTCGGCTCGACGAGCGGGACACAGCGCAGGCCCGTGTGGTCCGGCAGTGGCGCGTCGGCGGGGAAGACGGTGAAGCCCTCGGGGTCGGTGCGCAGGTGCTGGACGAGGTGGTCCAGGCCCAGATTGGGGCCGTCGTGCCGCCGCGTGATCCGGAACTCGTCGGCGAAGCGGCGCAGGAAGTCCAGGCGGTTCAATTCGGCCGGGCACCACAGGACGCTGTCGCGCAGGTCGGCCGGGCGCAGCGCGTCGGCGCCGGCCAGCGGGTGGGACGGGCTGACCACCACGTCGACGGGTTCCAGCCGCACCAGCCGCTGAGTGAGTGCCGCGTCCCGGCCCTCGGGCAGCGGGTGCACCCGGCCGAATCCCAGGTCCGTGTCGCCGCGCAGCAGCGCCTGCGCGACTGAGGGCCAGTCGCGTCCCGGGCCCGGCTCCCACCGCACCGTGCCGAGCGCCTGTACCGCCTCGGCGACCGTGCGCATCGGCGCGTACAGATGACCCCATGTGTCGATCCGTACGACGGGTCCAGCGCCGGTCACCGCCACGACCGCCCGCTCGCCCGCCGACAGCGCCTCGCGCGCGGCCGGCAGGAACCGCTCTCCCGCCTCGCTCAGCCGGATGCCGCCCTGGCGCTCGAACAGCCGCACGCCCAGCGACTCCTCCAGCCGCGCGATGCGCTTGGACAGCGCCTGCTGGCTGGTGTTCAGCTCTTCGGCGGCCCGCCCGAAGTGCAGTGTCCCGGCGGTCGCGACAAAGGCGCGGACCAGGGCGAGGTCGAGGTCCATGCCGCTGACCTTATGCGACAACCCCGCGTTGTCGGTCCGGGGGCTTGATTGTTGGCCGGGCCGCCACTGCGCGCGATCGGATGGTCCCGTAAGCGACGACAGCAAGCGACAACACGGCATGGCCCAAGGCCAGGCCACCGATGGGGTGATCACGATGAAAGCCTTCGTACCGACCGGAGATCCCGCTGAGCCGGTCGTGCTCGCCGACGTCGCCGAGCCGACGCCACGTCCCGACGAGGCGCTGGTGAAGGTCGAGGCGTTCTCGGTCAACCGGGGCGAGACGTTCAAACTGGAGAAGCCCGCCCCCGGCGAGCGCCCCGGCAAGGACATCGCGGGCCTGGTGGTGCAGCCGGCCGCCGACGGCAGCGGGCCGTCCGGGATCACGCGGGTCGTCGGCCACCCCATGGCAGGCGGCTGGGCGGAGTACGTGGCGGTGCCGACCAACGCGCTCACCGAGCTGCCGGACAGCGTCTCCGTGCTCCAGGGCGCGGCGCTGCCGCTGGCCGGGCTCACCGCGCTGCGGCTGCTGCGCGCCGCCGGACCGGTGCTGGGCCGGCGGGTTCTGCTGACCGGTGCCTCCGGAGGCGTGGGCCACTTCGTCACCGAACTCGCGGCCGCCGCCGGGGCTCTGGTCACCGCGGTGACCAGGGACGCCGAACGCGGCGCCCGGCTTGCCGAACTCGGCGCCGCCGAGATCGTCCACGACGTCGCCGACGCCCGGGGCCCGTACGACATCGTGCTGGAGTCGACCGGCGGCCAGGCCCTCTCCGTCGCGCTCGCGCGGCTTGCCAGGCGTGGCACGCTCATCTGGTTCGGGCAGGCCAGCCGCACACCGGCGACGCTCGACTTCTTCGACTTCTTCACCGGGCCCGAATCGGCCGTCATCCGCCACTTCCACTACCTCGACGCCGACACCCGCCTCGACGCCGACCTGGCCGCGCTCGTCCGGCTGACCGCCGAGGGCCGCCTGCACCCCGAGATCGGCCGCGTCACGGATTGGGCCGATACGGCGACCGCCCTCACCGACCTGCGCGAGCGCCGCATCCGCGGCAAGGCCGTCCTCACCCTGTCCTGACCCTGCCCCGACGTCCTGACCCTGCCCCGACCGAACCATCGAAGGAGCACGACCATGACCACCACCGACCCCAGGGCCGTAGTCATCCGCTACATCGAGGCCGTACGCGACGGCGACGCCGACGTCATCCACGACAGCTTCTCCCCGGACGCGACCTGGCACTACCCGGGCGACCTGCCCATTTCCAAGGTGTGGCACGGCCGCGACGCGATCATCAACGAGTTCCTCGGCGGCATGGGACCGGTCCTCGTCCCCGGCACCCTGGAGATCGCACTGGTCAGCACGGTCGCCGAGGGCGACCGGGTGGTGGCCGAATGGACCTCCAAGGCCAAGACCGTGTACGGCGGCACCTACGACAACCGCTGCATCGGCATCTACACGGTTCGCGGCGGCAAGATCGCCTCCGTCGTCGAATACGCCGACACCCAGCACGTGGCCGCGACCCTCTTTCCGAACCACCTCTGACGGCCCGTGCCCGAAGGTCGTTTCGTCAGGAGTTCTCGGGCTTGTTCAGGTAGGTGAGGACGGCGCGGACGCGGCGGTTGCTGTCGTCGTTGTCGGCGATGCCGAGCTTGCCGAACATGGAGGTGGTGTACTTGCTGACGGCGCTCTCGCTGAGGAAGAGGCGGCGGCCGATGGCACGGTTGGACAGGCCTTCGGCCATGAGGCCCAGCACGGAGTACTCCCGTTCGGTGAGGCGCCCGAGTCCCCGGGTGGGGGAGCTGTTGGACAGGAGTTTCGCGATGACGGCCGGGTCCATGGCGGTTCCGCCGGCCGCGACGCGCTCCAGGGCGCCGATGAACTGTTCGGCGTCGAACACGCTCTCCTTGAGGAGGTAGCCGACGCCGCCGGAGCCGTCGGCCAGGAGCTCGCGGGCGTACAGCTGCTCGACGTGCTGGGAGAGGATGAGGACGGGCAGTCCGGGCATCTCGCCGCGGGCGGCGAGGGCTGCCCGCAGGCCCTCGTCCGACTGGTTCGGCGGCATGCGGACGTCGATGACAGAGACGTCCGGGCGCCAGGTCCGCAGCGCGTCGAGCGTCTCGGGTCCGGTGGCCGCCGTTGCCACCACCTGGTGTCCGCATGCCTCGATCAGGCGGACCATCCCGTCGCGGAGGAGGTAGAGGTCTTCGGCTACAACGATTCGCATGGCACCTCCATCTTCACACGGGTGGGGCCGCCCGGCGGGCTGGTGATCTCAAGGGTGCCGTCGAAGACCGCGAGGCGGCGGCGCAGTCCCGTGAGTCCGCCGCCGGTCCGGAGGTCGGCCCCGCCGCGGCCGTCGTCCTCGACCTCGGCGATGACGTCGGTGTCGTGGCGGGCGAGACAGACGCGCGCCCGGGACGCGTGGGCGTGCCTGACCGCGTTGGTCAGCAGTTCGGCGACGCCGAAGTAGACGGCGGACTCGATCGGCGGGTCCAGGCGCAGCGGGGCGTCGGCGTCGACGGTCACGTCGAGGGGGATGTCCAGGGCGAGGGCGCGGACGGCGTCGACGAGCCCTCGCTCGGTCAGCACCGGCGGGCTGATTCCCTGGATCAGGTCGCGGAGTTCGGCCAGTGAGGCGGTGGCGCCGGCCTGTGCGTCCCGCATCAGTGCCCTGGCCTGGTCGGGGTCGGTCTCCATCAGCAGCTCGGCGGTCGTCAGGGAGAGCCCGAGGGCGACCAGGCGGGCCTGCGCCCCGTCGTGCAGGTCCCGTTCGATCCGGCGGATCTCGGCGGCCTGGACGACCGTCGTGTCCGCGCGCTGGGCGGTCAGTTCGTCCACCCGGTCCGCCAGCGCCATCGCGGGTGACGGGCGCAGGAAGCGGACGGCCACCGGCTCGAGGGGCCGCCAGGCGTACGGGGCGCCGGCGACGGCCGCGACCAGGCCGAGCGCCCCGGTGAGGCGCGCGGCGGGCCCCGGCTGGCCGAGCCCGAGGGCCGCCGCGGCCGCCCCGGCCGGCGGGAGGGACGCGGCCATGCCGGCGGTGAGCGGCGCGGTCACCGCGAACCGCAGGTCGCGCCAGTTGGCGGGGTCGGTCCACCGGACCCGCCACTTCTGGTCCAGGAGGGCGTCGCGGCGGGTGCGTTCGTAGCCGAAGCCGTTCCACCAGTAGCCGGTGGACATCCGCGTCACCGGCCCGGCCTGCCGGTATCCGGCGGGGATGACGGTGCCGGTCC
This sequence comes from Streptomyces sp. ME19-01-6, assembly GCF_033793745.1. Lineage (NCBI taxonomy): Bacteria > Bacillati > Actinomycetota > Actinomycetes > Kitasatosporales > Streptomycetaceae > Streptomyces > Streptomyces sp. ME19-01-6. The sequence continues at coordinate 27,013 of NZ_JARAXF010000024.1, forward strand.
ACCTCGCGACGAGGAAGCGGACCATCCGGCAGACCGGGCGGGAGAGGGCGAGCGTGCCCGCGCACACCAAGACGAACGGCGCCAGCCACGACCACGGGTTTGTCGGCCCCCACCAGATCCCGAGCGCCACGGCGGCGGCCCACACGGCCGGGACCAGCATGCTGACGATTGCCACGGCGCACGCCCGTACGAACCCCACGCCGGCGCGCGCCGCCCACGAACCCAGCTGTCTCATGTTCTCTTCCTTCGCCTTCCGTCCGGTGCTTCCCACTGTGCACCGCGCGGAGGCCGCCCCTGCCCTGGTCAGCCGGGGAGTGGGGCTAGCCCCACCCACCCGTGGGTCCAGGCCGATATCGCGGCGGCCAAGCGCTTCGTAGCGTCGGAGAGCATGGAAACCGACACGCACACCACGGCAGGGGCCGGCCGCCTCGACCATCCGCACACCCGGCGGGCCTTCGGGACGGCGAGGAGCAGCATCAAGGTTTACGGCGCACTCAGCGCCGTCGCCCTCCTGCCGGTCGTCGTGGTATCGAGCACTGGTCACATGGTGAACACCTTCATGTGGGTCCGGGCAGTCCTGCTGCCTGTGGTCGCCGTGCTGATCCACCGCATGACCGTCTCCGCTTCCCGCGGATCTCAACGGGCCTTCGAGCGCGTGAGCACCCTCGCCGTCGTCATGCCGATCGCGATCATCGGCGTCGACCTGATCCCGGGTGTCTGCCCGCCGTGGTACGCCGCGATGCAGGTCGCCTGCGTGCTGCCCATCGTCCGAGTCGCGTTCATCACCCGCGGCTCCGCACTGCGCGCCGCCTTCCCCAAAGTGCGCTGAGAGCCGGCGTGCGGGCCGCTGCCACCTGATCTCCGCGGTGCTCCATGCGGATCAGTGGGCCGTGTCGTTCCGCCCGGGCCCACGCGGGCGTCGGCATGGTGGTGGCCACCTGTGCCATGAAGGAGGAGGCCGCCATGAAGACATCGATGCCGCGTTGGGTCGCGACCGTTGCGCCGGGGGCGCTGGTCGGCATGCTCGCCGTCTGCGGTTCCGCGCAGGCCGCCGGCGGCGGGGCTCAGGAGGACGAGCGGGCCCGCGCGCTTGAGGTGCGGATGCACAATGCGACGGGGTGTCGGCTCACCCGGACCGACTACGGGCTGACGTCGGGCGAATTCGTCGCACGGCCCCCGGCGTACCTCGACAAGGGCCAGGACGGCCTGTTCAAGGCGCGGTCGCGGGAAGGGTCGCTCAGGGGGGTCGCGGGCAGGGTCGCGTACACGGCCGACCACTGCGACGCGAGCTGGCGCGACGGGCACACGGTCCGGCTGACGTTCGGCGTCACGTACGGCGGGATGAACAGCTTCAACTCCGACGGCGGCGGGGCCTTCGGCACCAGGCTCTCCGGGGGGAGCGGGAATCAGGCCGTGCTCAGCTGGGGTGTGAGCAGGTTCTAATCGCACCCGGCCGACCCGCAAACCGCTGTTGCAGAGTCGGTGCTTGGCCATGACCCCATCGGCGCGTACGGCCGCCCGGCCGGACATAGGGTCGAGGAAGGAGAAACCCTCACAGTGGAGGTAAGAGGTCATGGCCGGAATCCCGGCAGGTGTGGTGGCCGCGGGCGGGCTCGTCGGCGGGTACGGGGTCGCGCGCTGGACCAAGAAGCGGCAGCTGGGCGGGGTGGCGCTGGCGGCGGCCGGGGTCGTGGCCGCGCGCGGGTGGCAGCAGAAGGCGGGGACCGGAACGGCGGCGGTGCTGAGCGGCCTGTACGTCGCGGCCTTCGCCGGGTCGCATCCGCTCGCCAAGAAGTTGGGCGCCTGGCCCTCCGTCCTCACCGTGGCCGGCGGGGTCGCCGCCGCGTCCTGGGCCGCTGCCGACCGGCGGAGCGTCGCAGCGGCCGCCTAGCCCCGCACTTTGTGGTGAGTATGAGACAGGGACACGCCGTGACGTCGGCGTGTCCCTGTCTCATACTCACCACAAACGCATAAGCGGCGAAGCCCTTACTCCGCTGCCGACGTCAGCAGCGCCAGCTCCTCCCGCGTCAGCTTCAGGTCCGCCACCGCCAGCAGCGCCGGAAGCTGGTCCACCGTGCGCGCGCTCGCGATCGGGGCCACGACCGTGGGCTGGGCCGCCAGCCAGGCCAGGGCGACCGTCGCGTGCTCGGCGCCGTGGTTCGCGGCCACGTCGTCGAGGGCGGCGAGGACCTTCTGGCCGCGCTCGGTCTCCAGGTGCTTGGCCGCGCCCTGGGCGCGGGCGCTGTCGACCGAGGCGCCGGGGCGGTACTTGCCGGTGAGGAAGCCGGACGCGAGGGAGTAGTACGGGACGGTCGCCACGCCGTGGCGGGCGGCGACGTCGGCGAGCGGGCCCTCGAAGGTGTCGCGGGAGACCAGGTTGTAGTGCGGCTGCAGGGCCACGTAACGGGCCAGGTCCTCCTTCGCCGAGAAGTCCAGGGACGCCTCGAGGCGCTCGGCGGAGATGTTGGAGGCCGCGATCTCGCGGACCTTGCCCGCCTTCACCAGCTCGTCCAGCGTGGAGATGATCTCCTCCACCGGCACCGAGGTGTCGTCGTAGTGCGTGTAGTAGAGATCGATGTAGTCGGTGCGCAGGCGCTTCAGGGACTCGTCGACGCCCGCCTTGATCGCCGCGGCGGACAGGCCGCGGGGCGTCGGGACGCCGGCGCCCACCTTGGTCGCGAGGACGATGCCGGAGCGGTTGCCCCGGGAGGCGAACCAGTTACCGAGGATGGTCTCGGACTCCCCGCCCGAGTTGCCCGGCGCCCACGCGGAGTAGACGTCCGCGGTGTCGATGAAGTTGCCGTTTGCCGCCGCGTAGGCGTCGAGCACGGCGAAGGACTCGGCTTCGTCAGCCGTCCAGCCGAAGACGTTGCCGCCGAGGGAGAGCGGGGATACGGACAGGTCGCCGATCCGCTTGCGGTTGTCGGTCTGCTTGGTGCCCTTGGTGTCCTTGGTGTCAGCCATGCGTTGTTTCAGCGCGGTGGCGGAGCAGGGTATTCCGGCGTCCGGGGCAATGATCGGCAAAAAGACCGGCGGCCCTGGCGTCAAGGGGGGAGAGAGCGCCAAGGCCGCCGGGGTATGGGGACCCGGTCAGCAGGTCATCGGTCCGACGTCGCCGGGGATGGGGACGGGGACGGGGACGGGGGTCGCGGCGGTCACGGGTTCAGGCCGTGGTCGCGGAGCCAGGGCATCGGGTCGATCGGGCTGCCACCGCCCGGCCGGACCTCCAAGTGGAGGTGCGGGCCGGTCACATTGCCGGTGGCGCCGACACGGCCGATGACCTCGCCCGTCGTCACCGAGCCCGACGTACGGACCATCGACGACAGGTGGCAGAACCAGAGCTCGGTGCCGTCATTCAGCTTGAGCACGATGCGGTAGCCGTACGAACCGGCCCACCCGGCCGAGGTGATCGTACCGCCGTGCACCGCCTTGACCGGGGTGCCGGTCGGGGCGGCGAAGTCCTGGCCGGTGTGGTCGGCCGACCACATGTCACCGGCCTGGCCGAAGGACGCGGTCAGGGTGTACGAGACGACGGGGAGGGTGTACTGGGCGGCGAGCTTGGCCAGGCGCTCGGCCTCGGCCTTCTTCCGGGCCGCCTCCTCCGCCTTCCGCTTGGCCTCGGCCGCGGCGGCCTTCTTCTCGGCCTCGGCCTCGGCCTGCCGCTTGTCCTCCGCGTCGGCGGCCTTCTTGGCAGCGGCGGCGGCCTTCGTGGCGGCCGCGTCGGCCGCGGCCACGCGCTGCGACTCGTCGGCGGCGTTCTGCTGGTTCTCGGCCTGCTGCAGGATGCGGGCGCGCAGCGCCTCGCCCGCGTCGGTGGCGCCGTTCGCCTCGTCCTCGGAGGTCAGGCCCGCCTGGGAGAGGGGGGCGGCCGCGGAGGTCGAGGAGTCGCCGGAGCCTGAGTCCGACAGCAGCGAGCCGATGCCGGGCAGGTCCTCCGCGTCGGGGAGGACGTCCCGCACCTTGTCGGCGACGTGGGCGAGGTCCGGCATGGATATGGGGGCCTTGGGGCGGTCCTTGGCGCTCGCCATCCCGCCCGCGCCGACCGCCGCGATCACGCCGACGCCGAGGACGGCGCCGCTGCGCGCCATCGTGCCGCCGCGCTGCTTGGCGACGCGGTGCCGACCGCGCACCGGGGCTATGGATTCCTCAGTGGGATTCCACTCGTCCCACGTCTCGGTGTCCTGGTCGGCCCTCGCCTCGGCGGCCGGTTCGAACCAGGAGCCGTAGCGGGTGGCTGTCCCCGCTCCGGCGCCGGATGTGCGGGACGGAGCTTCTTCAAGGGCAGACCTGTTGGACGCCACGCGGGCGCACTCCTTTCCTTCCCTCTCGCCTACCGGGTTAGCTGACGGGTTCGGAGCAGGAAGGTCTCCTACGGGTCAGGTTCGACCCGATTCACCCCAAGGTTGGTGGTTCCCCGGTTCCCTTGGTGTTGCTGTGCGTACGGGATTCGGCGACGGCGCACGGTGCCGCCTCTTGCGACGGCTGTAACGACCGCGCTGCGTTATCGAACGTTAATAGAGAGCGTGACCTGATTCCAAGCAGTTCCCGGGAATCAGAGGAACCTTTGAGGTGAACTTAACGCCCAACACGGGACGCAAGGGGGCAAGTCGACAGCACCCTGAGCACACTCGGAAACACCCTCGAACCGATCGTGCGTCAATTGTTATCCGGAGGGATCATGTTCCACTACGGAGCGTGTCAGCGTGGTGGCCTGTTCATGGTCCGCGCCCGTCGTCACCGAGGTCCGGCACAGCGCCAGCAGCGCCATGTCGTCCGCGGTCCCGCCGCCCGTATGCCGCTCCACATCCCCCACCAACGCGTCGAGCAGTTCCACTGGTCCGGCGAAGCGGCGGCCGCGCAGCCGGACCGCCGGGTCGTAGAACGTGCCGTGCGCGTCGCGCGCCTCGCTCACCCCGTCGGTGAACAGCAGCAGGGTCACCCCCTCCGCGAACGGCAGCTCCTCCACCCGGTCCGGCCACGCCCCCAGGTCGCCCATCCCCAGCGGCAGCGCCGGCATCTCGGGGTCGGCGGGGCGCACCGAGCCCTCCCCGTCCAGCAGCAGCGGCGACGGGTGGCCGCGGTTGATCATGCGGAGCAGGGAGTCGCCGCGGGGGATCTCGGCCAGCACCGCCGTGATGAACCCCTCGGCCTGCTCGATGTCGGCCCGCCGGGCCCGCTCGCGCTGCAGCGCCCGCTCCAGCCGCAGCGCGAGCCCCTCCAGCGTGGCCTCCTGCTCGGCGGCCTCCCGGAAGGCGCCGATGATGATGGCGACCAACTCGACCGACCCCAGCCCCTTGCCCCGTACGTCGCCGATGACCATCCGTACGCCGTGCGGGGTGTCCTGCACGGCGTACAGGTCGCCGCCGATCGCGGCGTCCTGCTCGGCCGCCACATAGCGGGCCGCGACGTCCAGGCCGGCCAGGCGGGCCGGCGGCACGGGCAGTACGGCGCGCTGGGCCGCCTCCGCGATGCCGCGCGCCGAGGCCAGCCTTCGGTCGCCGCGGCGGACGACACGGTTGATGAGGAGGGCCAGCAGGGCGACCGTCACGACGGTGGCGATCTCGGCGGCCGACTGGACCCAGTCCCTGACGCCGTGGAACTCGGCCAGCAGACAGGCGGCGGCGACGGCAACGGCCGCGGTGAGGGCGGTCAGCCGCAGCGGGTGGAACGAGGCGGCGACCAGCGGGGCGGCGGCGAGGAAGGGGGCGGCGGTGTAGGCGGCCGGGGTGGTGGTGTCGAAGACGACCCCGCCCACGATCACCACGCCGGGGAGCCAGGGCGCGAGGCGGCGGCCGGCGATGCTTCTGGGCATCTCCTCGCCCGCGCGGCGCGAGTCCGCGCGCGGTTGCCCGTGCCGGGGCGCACGCGGTCTCGTACGCCGCCTCATGGCCTTGGACGCCGTCTCATGCGCGGGCTCGTACGGGCCCGCGTACAGGCACTCGTACGGACACTCACCCGGGCACTCGTACGGGCGCCCGAACGAGCCCTGCTCCCTCGCACCCGCACCGGTCGCTCTCGCTTTCCCCTGGTCCGCTCTCGCCGCCCTCACCAGGCTCCCGGGTGACGGGGCGTCGGGCGAGTCGGTGTGGGCCAGGTGGGTGCGTCAGAGGTCGACGCCGAGCGCGCGGGCGTGGCGGTCCGCCGCCAGCTCGGCGGAGACCTCGTCGAGATACACCTCGCACACCAGCCGCCCGTCGGCGGTCAGGTTGTGCTCCAGCTCCCACAGGACGATCTCGTCCCCGCCGGCCAGGAGGAACGCGTGCTCATAGAAGCGGCACCAGGTGGCGTCGGGGCCGCCGGGGCGGCGGCGCGGCTTCGGAGCCAGCGCGATGTCATGGGCGAACGCCGTGGCGAGCAGCTGCTCGGTGTCCGGCCCAGGCCGGTCGGGGTTCTCCGCGCGGCGCAGGACGCGGCGGGCGTGGTCGGCCGAGTTGTCGGACACGTACGCGCGCGGGGTCTCCACCGGCGCGACGGCGTGCAGCAGTTGCTCCGGCAGCCAGAGCGGTAACCCCTCCAGCTCGTCCCAGCGGGCGCCGCCGATCCGCTCGTGCACCCGGCGCTCCGCCAGGGCCAGGGCGTCCTCGTCGGCGTAGAGCTCGAAGAGCGGACGGCGGTCCTGGCCGGTGTTGTGCTCCAGCTCCCACAGCAGCAGGCTGCTGCCGTCGGGGAGCAGGAAGATGTGGCGGTAGGTGCTGTAGCCGAGCGGGCCCAAGGGCTCGTTGCACTGCCGGCAGGAGCGCAGCTCGGACTGGTGCATCAAGGCGTCGCCGGCCCGGCCCAGCACCGCCTCGTCGATCTCGAAACCGTTCTGCGCGCGGGCGAGAAGCCCTTCCAGGTGTTCGGCCGGCGTGCCGCCGCCACCCGCGCCCGCTCGTGAATGCCCCATGCCTGTCTCCTCCCGCCTCCCGGCCGTCCGCTCGCCGTCCCCCCGGCGACTCTTCTCGCGCACTTACCGTAGCGGCGCGAACACAGGCCGCGCGTGCGGTTCGGGCGAAGCCGTCTGTGGGCCGAGCCTTACTCACTCCTGCGCCGGGACGCCCGGATATATCACTCGTTCGGCCCGTCGAACAACCCGGACGGGGGGATTCCGGTCCCGCGTGGGGTTGACGGGCCCCTTTCGCATTTCGCTTAAGAGCCTTCCCGCTCGCCCGTCACCTGGAGCCCAACCGGCCGGATTCCTTGCGGGAAGCCGCAAGGCGAGCGAGGCAAAAGGGCGACCAATTATGCCGGACGAGTGAAGGTGAAAGCCAACCCGAAGCTTTTACAGATTTTCTTCGTTGACGTGGATATCCGCGATTCCGCGGCAGACACCCGGGAGGAATTAAGTGAACATCGTAACGAAGGCAGCCCTCATGGCCGCGGCCACCGGCACGATGGTGCTCGTCGGTGCCGGCGGCGCGTCCGCCTACAGCGGTGGCGGCGGCGGCTACCAGAGCAACAGCTGTGACGTGAGCGTCGGCGCCATCGCCGCCCCCGCCGTCGCGGCCCCGGCGGGCGACATCGTCATCGGCGCCCCCTGCACCAACGTTGACTACGGCGGCGCCGCCTACCAGAGCAACGACTGTGACACCTCTGTTGGGCAGATCGTCCCCGTCTCCGGACTCGGCTCCACAGGAGACATCTCCGTCGGCAGCGCCTGCTCCAACATCTCCTACCCCAAGGCGACCACCAGCGTCCGCTCCGCCAGCAGCGGCTACAACAGCAACTACAGCGAACCCCGCAGCGACGAAGGCCGCAGCGACAGCCACAGCGGCTACGGCAGCTACAGCAGCGGCCACCGTGGCGGCTACGGCGGCTGACCCCAAGCCGACCTCACTCCGCACCCCGGATTGAGGAAAGCAGGGTGAACGCCTCTGTGGCTTCCATCGCGGCCCCGGACACCACCTCGTCCGGGGCCGCCTTGGCGTTGCGCGGGGAAATCGAACGGTCGGCGCGGGCCGACGATGTCCCTAATGCGCCGGACGGGTAGAGGTGCGTCGAGTCGAGGGTCCATCGCCGCCTGCCCTCGTTAGTCAGATGTTCGCGGATAACCGTCGAGAACTCACTTGGAGGCTTTATGCACAGGCGCAAGAGGACGGCGTTGCTTCTGGCAGCCGTGGGTGCGCTGACCATCGGCGGCGCGGGCAGCGCCGGCGCCACCGACAACGACTCGGGCACCACGTCAGCGCCGGGAGGTCAAGGCAGTCAGAAAAACCGCTGCGACACCACCTCCACCATCGGCCCCATCAGGATCGTTGGCCTGGCTCCCGCCGGCGACGTCACAACCGAGACCAACTGTGTGAACTACAGCGAATCGGGGGTCCTGGAGCAGAGCAACCGCTGCCGGCACACCTCCACCATCGGGTCCATCACCATCAACCCGGGCCTCGCCCCGGCAGGCGATATCACCAGCCGGACCAACTGCATCAACTACAGCAAGACCGGCGGTGCGCTGCGGCAGAGCAACAAGTGCGAGACCAGATCCACCATCGGAGACATCACGATCTCGCCGCTGGCCCCTGGCCCCAAGGTCACCCAAGAAACCAACTGCGCCAACCTGTCCGGAGCCGGCGATGGCGACAGCAACGGCAACGGCAGGAGCAGCTCCAGTCGTTGACTTTCTGATCGCTTCGCATCGGCCCCCGGCGGCAACTCCCGCCGGGGGCCGAGCCGATATCCCGGAACGGCAAGGGATCAGGGCGAAGATAGCCTTACTGCGACGGACGGGTGAAGCTACGGACGACCCCGGATCCTTCGCCAATTGCCTTCGTTGTCAGGCCGTCTGCGGAAATCGCGGAGAACCTAAATGGAGGCACCAACCAATGCAGATTGGCAAGAAGGCCGCTCTCATGGCCGCAGCGGCCGGCGCGATCGTCATCGGCACCGCGGGAGGCGCGAGCGCCTACGGTCCCCTGTTCGGCTCCGGCGGCGCCGTCCAGAGCAACTCGTGTGACACCACCACCGGCATGATCGCCACGACAGGCAACGTGTCGTCGACCGGCGACGTCAACGTCGGCAGCGACTGCGTCAACTTCACCAACTCCGGTGCCGTGGCCCAGAGCAACGACTGCGACGTCACCACCGGTCCCATCGCCACGACCGGCAACCCGTCGCCGGCCGGCGAGGTCAACGTCGGCCGCCCCTGCACCAACATCGCTCTCGCCCAGCCCGGCAATGGCAACAAGGCCAAGAAGAGCAGCAAGAAGTCGCGCTACTGATGCCGTAGCAGGTGCCGTGTGCCCGCCCGAGCGGGATCACGGCACCACCTCCCCGATCGATGAGTGCGGCCCCCGGCAGAGTTCACTGCCGGGGGCCGCTCTCATGGAAACATCCATGAGAGAAAGATATCCTTACTGCGACGGACGGGTGAAGCTGAGATCCCCCCCGGATCCTTCGCCAATTGCCTTCGTTGTTAAGGCGTCTGCGGAATTCGCGGAGACCCTAAATGGAGGCACCAACCAATGCAGATTGGCAAGAAGGCCGCTCTCATGGCCGCAGCAGCCGGCGCGATCGTCATCGGCACCGCGGGAGGCGCGAGCGCCTACGGCTTCGGCCCCCTGTTCGGCTCCGGCGGCACCGTCCAGAGCAATGACTGTGACACCACCACCGGCGCGATCGCCGATACGGGCAGCGTGTCGGGGACCGGTGACATCAACGCGGGCAGCGACTGCGTCAACTTCACCAACTCCGCTGTGGTGGCTCAGAGCAACGACTGCGACGTCACCACCGGCCCCATCGCCACGACGGGCAACCCGTCGCCGACCGGCGACATCAACGTCGGCCGCCCCTGCACCAACATCGCTCTCGCCACCAGCACGCCGACCAAGAGCAAGAGCAAGAAGTCGCACCGCCACGGCCACTGATGCCGTAGCAGGTGCCGTGTGCCCGCCCAAACAAAATCACGGCACCACCTCCCCGGTCGACAAGCGCGGCCCCCGGCAGAGTTCTCCGCCGGGGGCCGCTGCTCGTTCATCCCCGCCGCGGGGCGCATCAGCAGCCGGGGAGGCCCGGCACGCAGTTGTTCGGAATGTTGCCGGAGACGGTGGTCCCGGGCAGCGTCACCGTTCCGCCGGCCACGAAAATGCCGCCGCCCTGGCCGCCGTTGGCCGTATTTCCGGTTACCTGGTCACCGATGAGCTGGGCGGTTCCCGAGGCGTTGTACAGGCCGCCACCGTTCTGTCCGGCAGTGTTGTTGGATACGACTACGGATTGCAACAGCAGTTGGCTTCCAAAGTTCGCGATACCGCCTCCGTGACTCCCGGCTGTATTACCGTCGATGATGCCCCCATTGATGTTGAAATTGCCGCCGTTGGTGGTGACCCCACCGCCCTCGAAGTTAAGGGCGTGATTGCTCCGAAGTTCCACCGAGGTCAGCGTCACGTCTCCGAAGTTGGAGATTCCGCCGCCCGAACCGCTGGCGGTGTTGTTGGAGATCTGACTGCTGAGGGCCGTCAGCGTTCCCGCCGTATTGACGTGAATGCCGCCACCGTCACCGGCGGTGTTGTTCGTCACCTGACTGGAGCTGAGCGTCAGTGAGGCATTGTTCGCGACCTCAATTCCCCCGCCGAGGTTGCTCGCAGTGTTTCCGGTGACCACGCTCGACGTCAGCAGCAGCGTTCCCGCGTCGAGGATGCCGCCACCGTTGAGCCCCGCGGGCGCGGTGGTCGCCGACCCGTTGGAGACCGTGATGCCATAGAGGCTCAGGGTTCCTCCGGGGGCGACCTCCGCGATACGGAAGGCCGTGCCCGAGCTGCGGGTGATGGTCGTATCGGCCCCCATGAGGGTGACGTTCCCCGTGATCACCGGCAGCCCGTCGGGCCCGTTCGCCCCGGAGGCCACCGCCGCACCCGTGAGGGTGTAAACACAGCTCGGCGCGAGGGTGATCACCCCCGCGCCGGTGTTGTTGGCATCGTTGATGGCGCTGATCAGCGCGGCGACGTCCCCGCAGGCCACATCCGGATGATCTTCGTTCCCGCCACCACCACCGCCTTCGCCGCCGTCACCTTTGCCGTTGCCTCGGTCACGTTCGTCGTTGTAGCCGTGGTGGTCGCTGTAGCCGTGGTGATGGGCAAAGCCGTCGTCGTGGCTGTGCCCATGCCCACCACTCCCGCCGCCCTTCCCCTCGGCCACCGCCGACGCGGGGCCGCCCCACACCGACGCCGCCAGCATCATGACCGGGACGAGGCCGCGGAGCGTTGTCACAAGTCGCACGAGGTGTCTCCTTCGCCTTGCTGGATTCGGGATGACTCGAAGCAGCAAGATCAGCCTGAGCGGAGCCGCGGGGGACGGCATCCGCTCGGGCGCAGGTGGGTGACACCACGTGCCCAAAATGACGAAAACCGCAGGTCAGCGGTGCATACCTGCGGTTCGCCAGTGGGTCATCAGGGGCTCGAACCCTGAACCAATGGATTAAAAGTCCACTGCTCTGCCAATTGAGCTAATGACCCGCACCCCCGCAGCATAGCTCGGCCGGGGGCGAAGACCCGAGCCAATACCCCACAGGGTCGAAAGGCCGTGCAACAACCGGGTGTTGCACGGCCTCTCGGTCAGCCTCTCAGCCAGCCTCTCGACCGGCCGATCGGTGGCCGTCGTACACGCCGCCGATCAGGTCCGGCGGCGCCGTTCGGCGCCTGCGGACAGCGCCGGGCCGGCGGTCGGCCGGCTGTGGTCAGCCGTTGCGCTTCCAGCGCGGCTTGTCGGCGCGGCGGTCGAAGGACCGGTCGTGCGAACGGTCGTAGGACCGGCCGCCGGTGTTGCCGGACCGGTGGTCGTCGCGGCGGGCCGGACGGTCGTCACGGCGGTCGCGGCCGAACGGGCGGTCGCCGCCACGGTGGTTGTGGTCGCGGCGCTCGAACGGACGCCCCGGCCGGTCGTCGCGGCGCTCCTCGCGGCGGTAGCCGCCACGGTCGCCCCGGTCCTCACGGCGCTCGAAGGAACGGCCGCCCCGGTCGTCACGGCGCTCGTACGAGCCGCGCGGGCGGTCGTCACGGCGGTCGCGGTTGAACGGACGGTCACCACGGTCGCCGTCCCGGCGCTCCCGGCGCTCAAAGCCACCACGGTCGTCACGACGCTCGTACGAGCGGCCACCACGGTCGTCACGACGGTCGTCGCGGCGGTAGCCGCCACGGTCACCCCGGTCCTCACGGCGCTCGAAGGAACGCCCGCCCCGGTCGTCACGGCGGTCGTCGCGGCGCTCGTACGAGCCGCGCGGGCGGTCGTCACGGCGGTCGCGGTTGAACGGACGGTCACCACGGTCCCCGTCCCGGCGCTCCCGGCGGTCGAAGTTGCCCCGCTCGTCACGACGCTCGTACGAGGAGCGCCGCGGCGCCTCGTCGGCGGCGACAGCGGCGGCAGGGGCGGCTTCGGCCACCGCGGCCTCGGCCTCGGCCGAGCGCTGGGCGGGCAGCACGACGTCCGTCGAGGTGTCGGCGGGGGCGGCGGCGCTCTCCGGGGCGGCAGCGGCGTTGGCCTCCGCGCCGGCCGACGCCGGGGCCACGTGCTCGCCGCGCTCCCGCGCCGCCCGCACGGTCAGCCGGTCGGCCTCCTCACGCAGCTCCGTAGCCCGGCGCTGCGCCTTCTCCAGGTCCCGGGTGAGCTCCTGGACGTCGCGCTCGGCCTGCTTGGCGGCGTTCGCTGCCGACTCGGCCTGCACCTCGGTGAGCGAGCGGGCGCCTGTGATACGCGCCACGTCCTCGTCGAAGACACCGGCGCCGCCGACGATGTGGCGCGAGGCGTCGACGCCCGCGTCCTCCATCAGCCGGAAGATCTGCCGCCGCTGGTGCGGCAGCGCCAGTGAGACGACCGTGCCGCTCTGGCCCGCCCGGGCGGTACGGCCGGACCGGTGCAGATAGTCCTTGTGGTCGCCGGCCGGGTCCACGTTGAGCACGAGGTCGATGCCGTCGACGTGGATGCCGCGCGCGGCGACGTCCGTGGCGACCAGCACGTTCACATAGCCGTCCTTGAAGTCGGCCAGCGTCCGGGTCCTGGCCCCCTGCGTCATGCCGCCGTGCAGCGCCTCGGCCCGCACCCCCGCGTCGCGCAGCTGCTCGGCCACGCGGTCGGCGCCGAGCTGGGTCCGTACGAAGATGATCGTGCGGCCCTTGCGCGCGGCGATGGCGGCGGTGACCGGCGCCTTGTCCTTCGGCTTCACTACGAGCACGTGGTGGGTCATGGTCGAGACCGCGCCCGCGGAGGGGTCCACCTCGTGGGTGATCGGGGCGACCAGGTAGCGCTTGACGAGGGTGTCGATCTCGTTCTCGAGGGTCGCGGAGAACAGCAGCCGCTGGCCGCCCTGCGGCACCAGGTCGAGGATCTCGGTGACCTCGGGCAGGAAGCCCATGTCGGCCATCTGGTCGGCCTCGTCCAGGACGGTTACCTGGACCTTGTCCAGCGACGCGGCGCCGCGGTCGATGATGTCGCGCAGCCGGCCCGGGGTGGCGACGAGGATGTCGACACCCCGCTCCAGCGCGTAGATCTGATTGCCCATCGAGGTACCGCCGCAGACCACCTTGAGCTTGAGGCCCAGGACGTCGCCGTACGGCTGCAGCGCGTCGCTCACCTGCATGGCGAGCTCACGGGTCGGGGTGAGGATGAGGCCGCGGGGGCGCTTCTTCTCGGTGTGGCCGCCGGCCAGCGTGGTCAGCAGCGGGAGACCGAAGGACAGGGTCTTGCCGGAGCCGGTGCGGCCACGGCCGAGGATGTCGCTGCCGGCCATGGCGTCCGGGATGGTCGCGGCCTGGATCGGGAAGGGCGTGGTGACGCCGTTCTGCGCCAGCTTGCGGACGATCTGCTCGGGGAGGCCGAGGTCGGCGAAGGTGATCTCGGGCTGCTCGGGGGCCTGCGGCTGCTCGGGGGCCTGGCTGGATTCCGCGGTCTGGGCGGATTCCGCGGTCTGGGCGGATTCGGCGGTCTGGGCGGATTCGGCGGTCTGGGTGCGCTCGGCCTGCTCGGCCAGCTCGTTCTGCTCGGTGTCGGCAGCGGGCATGACGGCGTGGTCAGTGGCAACGGACATGCGAAATGCGAAACCTTCCGGAGTTTCGGCACGCGCCCAAACTCCGTGTGATGTCGCAAAAAACCGCCTCAGTGCGGTCAGCCACGGGAAGGTAAGGAACGCGCCACGCGGCGCTCTTCGGTTTGGCGCCGGGCAAATGGGATCAAACGATCTACCACCATACGCACTCTCACCCCTCAAGAGCAAATCCGCCGCGCGCCCGCCCTCAGTCCGTCTCCTCGTCCTCCGGCGCCGGGGAGGCGGGCGGGGACGCCGGGGCGGAGGTGGTCGGCCGCGGCGGCTCCGGGGCGCTCGACGACGGGTTCGAGGGGGCCGCGGTGGAGGGGGCGCCCCCCGACGGGGTCGCCGGCCTCGCCGGCGACGAGGGAGCGGACGGCACCGGCCGCTGCGGGCCCGGTCCGCCCTTCGGGGGCTTGGCGGGAGAGGACTCGGCCCCGCCCGGCGCGGACGCCGAGGCCGACCGCTTCGCCCCCTTCTCTCCCTCACTCCCCTTTTTCCCCTTCTTCTTGTCCTTCGCCCGCTTCCCGTCCTTCGCATCCCCTTCGTGACCGCCGCCCGCGTCCGGGTACGTACGCGCCTTGGCGTCCGACGTCACCACGCCCCCGCCGGGCTCCGCCGCCCCGCCGCGGTCATGGGCGCCGTGGTGCCGCCCCGGGCGCTTCGGGCCGTCGGAGACGCTCGTACAGCCCGCCAGGGCCACGGCCGCGGCGACGAGGGCCGCCACCACGCAGGGGCCCCGCAGGACGCGAGAGGTCCGGGACGCCCCGGAGCGGCGGGCGGGACGGGCGGGGCGGGGAGCGGGCGATCCGGGCATGCGGGGCGGGCCTCCAGGGCGCGTACGGACGAAACCGCACTGCCCAACTGGACCCACCCCGCCCAGGACACGCGCCGGCCGGATCAGCCGTTCTGGGCGGACCTACCGCATCCGGAGCGTCGGGCGCAGCGGCGGGAGCCGGAAACCTCGCATGGGCGGGGTCGCTGCATACCCGCATTCGCCCGTCGTCCCCGACAATGGCCGTGTGCTGGAGATGACGCGCGAAGCATTCGAAGAGCTGGTGAGCGAGGCCCTGGACAAGATCCCGCCGGAGCTGACGCGGGTCATGGACAACGTGGCCGTGTTCGTAGAGGAGGAACCCGCCCCGTCCGCCCCTGAGCTGCTGGGCATCTACGAGGGGACACCGCTCACGGAGCGCGGCGAGTGGTACGCCGGGGTCCTGCCGGACAGGATCACCATCTACAGGGGCCCGACCCTGCGCTACTGCGAGACGCCGGAAGACGTGGTGCACGAGGTGACGGTGACAGTCGTGCATGAGGTGGCGCACCACTTCGGCATCGAGGACGAACGCCTCCACGAACTGGGGTGGGGCTGACCCAGGCGAAGACCCAGGTCGGCCGACACCTCCCGACTGGGGACGACCGACCCGAGAACGGCCGGGGGCGCGCCCGACACCCGCCTCCCCATAAACCGTTTTGGCGAACCTCACCTGCATCCCATATGCTTCTCACGTCCCCGACGGCGCCGGAAGGCGCCCAGGTGGGCCATCAGCCCTCATCGTCTAGTGGCCCAGGACGCCGCCCTTTCAAGGCGGTAGCACGGGTTCGAATCCCGTTGGGGGCACGCAACACCATGTGCGAGACTAGAGCTCGCACAAGCTTGGTCCTGTGGAGCAGTTTGGAGTGCTCGCCACCCTGTCAAGGTGGAGGCCGCGGGTTCAAATCCCGTCAGGACCGCTGCGGCTGGGTAGCTCAGTTGGTACGAGCGTCCGCCTGAAAAGCGGAAGGTCGCCGGTTCGACCCCGGCCCCAGCCACCGCAGCCCTCACCAGGGCAGAAGCCCCCTCCAGGGTCACCCGGAGGGGGCTTTTTCATTGCCTGTGACGCCTACGATCTGCTGGACGACGTGCCCGACCGGCCCGCTTTCCTGCCAGGCCATGCCGGCCGCCGCCCGCTCCTGCGCCTGGCGCTCCTGGTGGGCTCGGAGCGCGGAGACGGCGAGGGGCGGGAGGTGCACAATGAGCGCCGAAGGCGGAGGCCTGACCGAGCACAGGTTGTCCGAAGCAAGCGCATGGAAGTACCTGATCTCGACACTAGGGAGTCCCGACGTGGTCGTCATCGCTCACCTCAGCGACATCCATATCGACGACGGACAACGCAGCATCGACCGCACCCGAACTGTCATGGATTACCTCGACGACCTCCCCTACGACCTGGATGCCGTCCTGGTCACCGGTGACATCGCCGACCACGCCCTGCCCGCCGAGTACGAGCAGGCTCGCAAACTGCTGGTCTCCAGGCATCCGATGCTGGTCTGCCCCGGCAACCACGACGACCGCGCCGCGTTCCGTCAACACCTGCTGGGGCAACGGGGGTCGGCGGCCCCGGTCAACCAGGTGCACCGCACCGCCGAGGCCGTCATCGCGCTGTGCGACTCCTCGATGCCGGGCAAGCACGAGGGCTACCTCGAGGACGAGACCCTCGCCTGGCTTGAGGAGGTGCTGGCGCAAACCCCCGAAACGGTGCCCGCCTTGGTTGGCTTCCACCACCCGCCGGCCGTGCTGCACGAGCCCTTCATCGACGGGATCCGCCAGTTCGGAGAGGAGCGGCTGGCCGCACTCGCCGCCCGCCACCCTAACCTGGCGGCCTTCCTCTGCGGGCACGCCCATACCCCCGCGGCCACCACCTTCGCCGAGCGCCCGCTGCTGGTGGCCCCGGGAGTCGCCTCCACCGTCCGCCTCCCCTGGGAGCGCCGCGCCCACCCTCAGGATTACGTCGACCTGGATCAGCCTCCCGCGCTCGCCTTCCACGTCCTGGACGATCAAGGACGGCTGACCACCCATTACCGATGCGTCACCACCTGACCGCCCATGCACGTTCGCGTCGAGAGGCAGGGTGCGTGTCTGACCGCGTGACCACGCCGACGGACAGCGGCGGACGAGCACGGACGAAAGCGGAAGGTCGCCGGTTCGACCCCGGCCCCAGCCACCGCAGCCCGTCAGGGCGTACACCTCCTCCGGGGTGTCCCGGAGGAGGTGTACTCGTATCAGCCCGCCGGTCCCCGCTGGGGCGTCGCGGGTTGTGTGGTTCCGCAGTAGCGGCACTTGGCGGCGGCCTCCGGGATGTCGCCGGAGAGACAGGCCGGGCAGGTCTTGACGGGCCCAGGGTCGCCGAACACGGTGACGCCACGGCGCGCCTGGACGGCCTTGTACGGCACGACGATCAGGAAGTAGACCACCGCCATGAAGATGAGGAAGTAGATCAGCGCGGAGATGAACGAGCCGATGTCGAGGTAGGTGGTCTTGTTCCCGGCCTGGCCGAGCTGCCGGCCGAGGCCGGCCGACTTGCCGCCCTGGGCGCGGGCGATGATCGGGTTGATGACGCTGTCGGTGAACGACTTGATCAAGGTGGAGAGCGCCAGGGCGATGACCAGGCCCACCGCCACGACGATGACGTCGCCACGCATCAGGAAGTTCTTGAAGCCCTTGAGCATGCTCCCAGGACAGTCGATTGTGGATGGGCCGACAACCGGAACTGCTCCGAGTGGCGGACCGCGCAAGCGGCTGATGCCCGTCAGCGGTCGGGCGGGCGCACCTGCGTTTCACGGCCGCCGGGGTGGCGGTGGCGCCAGTTCCAGAAGACAGCGCAGCCCAGCAGGGCCCATCCGGCCAGCACCAGGAACGGGAGGGCGTGCTGGTGGCCGCGGAAGTAGACCGCGGTGTGCTGCGCGTTGACGGAGGCGCCCGGGGGCAGCCAGCGGCCGATGTGGCCGAGGAGGGAGGGCAGCAGGGGCCAGGAGACCGCGCCGCCCGAGGAGGGGTTGCCGAGGAGCACCATCAGGCCCCAGGTCGGGATGAGCGCCCACCGTCCGAAGAGGACGCTGAACATGGAGAAGACCATCCCTGAGGTGAACATCGTCAGCGCCAGGATCAGCCAGGACTCCGCGAAGGGGAGGTCGAGCGCACCGAGGCCCCAGTCCACGATGGCCGCGATCGCGAAGCCGCCGAGCAGCGCGTACGCGAGGGTGAAGGCGATCCGCTCCGCCGGTTCGAGGGCCCGCGCGTGCACGCTCAGCTGGATGGCGCCGAGGAAGCCGATGATCACCGCGGCGAGCGAGATGTAGAAGATCGCGAGCCCGCGCGGATCGCCCCGCTGCAGCGGGTTCACGTCCCTGACCAGGATCGGCACCCCGAGCGCCCGACCCACCTTCGCCCCGGCCTCGGTCAGCACCTGGGCCACCGACGCCCCCGAGGCGCTGGAGACGTCCAGTTCCACCCCGCGGCCGCGCGGCCGGAGCACCGCGAAGACGGCCTGCTGGTCGACGGCTTCCAGGGCGCGCGGGTACGTGGGGTAGAGGTGCAGGCGGAGCGAGGCGTGGAGGGCCTTCTCCATGCCGGCGACGAAGGTCTTCTCGGTGGGGGCGCCGCGGCCGGGGATCACGACGGCGGTGGGGATGCGGTGCGGGGTGGGGTTGGCGAAGGCGTAGGTGTACGAGCCGGCGAAGAGGCCCGCGCCCGCGGCGATGATCAGCACGACGACCGTCGCGGGGAAGTATGGCGAGTGTCTGAAAGCCGACGACCAGGGCCGGCGCCCCGGCTCACGCTCGTTGCCGTTCCTCCCGTCGGCCCTGTCGTCACTCGCCTCGTCGCCCATGAGGTCACGCTAGAACGGGCATGACGGACATACCTTCCGACATGGCCTGGACAACACCGGACAGAAATGGTTCGCCAGCCGATTTCCAGAGGTGAGATCCTGGAGCCCGTATGTCCACCACCCCTGCCCCCGCCCTGACCGCCCTGCTGGAGCGGCTGCCCGAGCTGATGCTGCGCGACCAGCAGCGGCTGGGGCGCCGGCTCGACGGCATGCGCCGGATCCGTAAGCCCGAGGCCCGCGCGGCCGTGATGGGCGAGATCGCCGATGACATCGAGCGAGCCGAGCTGCGGGTCGCCGGCCGCCGCGCCGCCGTGCCCGCCGTCACCTACCCCGAAGAGCTGCCGGTCAGCCAGAAGAAGGACGACATCCTCGCCGCGGTCCGGGACCACCAGGTCGTGATCGTCGCGGGCGAGACCGGCTCCGGCAAGACCACCCAGATCCCCAAGATCTGCCTGGAGCTGGGTCGCGGCGTCAAGGGTCTGATCGGCCATACCCAGCCGCGCCGCATCGCGGCCCGTACGGTCGCCGAGCGCATCGCCGAGGAGCTCAGGTCGCCGCTGGGCGAGTCGGTCGGCTGGAAGGTCCGCTTCACCGACCAGGTGAGCCAGGACACCCACGTCAAGCTGATGACGGACGGCATCCTGCTGGCCGAGATCCAGACCGACCGCGAGCTGCGCCAGTACGACACGATCATCATCGACGAGGCCCATGAGCGCAGCCTCAACATCGACTTCCTGCTCGGCTATCTGGCCCAGCTGCTGCCCCGCCGCCCCGACCTCAAGGTCGTGATCACCTCCGCCACCATCGACCCCGAGCGCTTCTCCCGCCATTTCGGCGACGCGCCGATCGTCGAGGTCAGCGGGCGTACGTACCCGGTCGAGGTGCGCTACCGCCCGCTGCTGGAGGAGGGCGGGGAGGACAGCGACCGGGACCAGATCACCGCGATCTGCGACGCCGTGGACGAGCTGCAGGCCGAGGGCCCCGGCGACATCCTGGTCTTCCTCTCCGGGGAGCGGGAGATCCGGGACACCGCCGACGCGCTCAATAAGAAGCAGCTGCGGGCGACCGAGGTGCTGCCGCTGTACGCGCGTCTGTCGCACGCCGAGCAGCACCGGGTCTTCCAGCGCCACACCGGCCGCCGGATCGTCCTGGCGACGAATGTGGCGGAGACCTCGCTGACCGTCCCCGGCATCCGGTACGTGATCGACCCGGGCACCGCCCGGATCTCCCGCTACAGCCACCGCACCAAGGTGCAGCGGCTGCCCATCGAGCCGGTCTCCCAGGCCAGCGCCAACCAGCGCAAGGGCCGCTGCGGCCGCACCAGCGACGGCATCTGCGTCCGGCTGTACTCCGAGGACGACTTCCTGACCCGCCCGGAGTTCACCGACGCGGAGATCCTGCGGACCAACCTGGCCTCCGTGATCCTCCAGATGACCGCCGCCGGGCTCGGGGACATCGAGAAGTTCCCCTTCATCGACCCGCCGGACCGGCGCAACATCAAGGACGGCGTGCAGCTGCTGGAGGAGCTGCACGCGCTGGACGGCGCGCAGAAGGACCCGCGCAAGCGGCTCACCCCGGTCGGGCGCAAGCTCGCCCAGCTGCCCGTGGACCCCCGGCTGGCCCGGATGGTCCTGGAGGCCGACCGCAACGGCTGTGTCCGCGAGGTCATGGTGATCGCGGCGGCGCTGTCCATCCAGGACCCGCGCGAGCGGCCCTCCGACAAGCAGCAGCAGGCCGACCAGCAGCACGCCCGCTTCAAGGACGAGTCCAGCGACTTCCTGGCCTTCCTCAACCTGTGGAAGTACATCAGGGAGCGGCAGAAGGAGCTGTCCTCGTCCGCGTTCCGCCGGATGTGCCGCCAGGAGTTCCTGAACTACCTGCGCATACGCGAATGGCAGGACATCTACAGCCAGCTGCGCGCGGTCGCGAAGACGATGGACATCGAGATGTCCGACCAGGACGCGGCGCCCGACCACATCCACACCTCGCTGCTGGCCGGGCTGCTCTCCCACGTCGGTCTTAAAGACACCGAGAAGAACGAGTATCTGGGCGCGCGCAGCGCGAAGTTCGCGGTCTTTCCCGGTTCGGCGCTCTTCAAGAAGCCGCCGCGCTGGGTCATGTCGGCCGAGCTCGTGGAGACCTCGCGGCTGTGGGCGCGGGTCAACGCGAAGGTCGAGCCGGAGTGGATCGAGCCGCTCGCCCAGCATCTGGTCAAGCGCACCTACAGCGAGCCGCACTGGGAGCAGAAGCAGGCGGCCGTGATGGCGTACGAGAGGGTCACGCTGTACGGCGTGCCGATCGTCGCCCAGCGGAAGGTGAATTACGGCCGGATCGACCCGGAGACCTGCCGGGACCTGTTCATCCGCAATGCCCTGGTGGAGGGCGACTGGCGCACCCATCACCAGTTCTTCCACGACAACCGCAAACTGCTGGGCGAGGTCGAGGAGCTGGAACACCGCGCCCGGCGGCGCGACATCCTCGTGGACGACGAGACGCTGTTCGACTTCTACGATCAGCGGCTGCCCGAGCACATCGTGTCCGGGGCGCATTTCGACTCCTGGTGGAAGCACAAACGCCAAGAAGAGCCCGAGCTTCTCAACTTTGAGAAGTCGATGCTCATCAACGAGCGGGCTGCGGGCGTCACCAAGGACGCCTATCCGGACTCCTGGCGCCAGGGGAAGCTCAAGTTCAAGGTGACGTACCAGTTCGAGCCGGGCACGGACGCGGACGGCGTCACCGTCCACATTCCGCTGCAGGTGCTCAACCAGGTCACCCCGGACGGCTTCGACTGGCAGATCCCGGGGCTGCGCGAGGACTTGGTGACCGAGCTGATCCGGTCGCTGCCCAAGCCCATCCGCCGCAATTACGTCCCGGCGCCGAACTACGCCAAGCGTTTCCTGGACGCCGTGGTCCCCCTCCAGGAGCCGCTGACGGCCGCGCTCTCCCGCGAGCTGCAGCGGATGGTGGGGGTGCGGATCGATCCGGAGGACTGGGACCCGGACAAGGTGCCGGGACACCTCAAGATCACCTTCCGGGTGGTCGACGAGCGGCGCCGCAAACTCGCCGAGGACAAGGACCTCGAGGCGCTGAAGCAGCGGCTGAAGCCCAAGACCCGGGCCGCCATCTCCAAGGCGTTCGAGACCTCCAAGGAGGGCGGGGGCATCGAGCAGCGCACCGGGCTGACCCGGTGGGCTGTCGGCACGCTCCCGCGCACCTTTGAGACGCGCCGCGCGGGCCAGCCCGTCAAGGCGTACCCGGCGCTCGTGGACGAGGGCGCCTCCGTGGCCCTACGCCTCTTCGACACCGAGGCCGAGCAGCGGCAGGCGATGTGGCGCGGCACCCGCCGGCTGATCCTGCTGGGGCTGCCCGCGAGCCCGGCCAAGTTCGCCCAGGGCCAACTGTCCAACCAGGCCAAGCTGGCGCTCTCGCGCAGCCCGCACGGCAGCGTGCAGGCCCTCTTCGAGGACTGTGTCGCCGCCGCCGCCGACCGGCTGATCGCGGCGCGCGGCGGCCCGGCGTGGGACGAGGAGGGCTTCCACAAGCTCTTCGACGGGGTCCGGGCCGACATCATGGACGCGACGCTGGACACCGTGCGGAAGGTCCAGGAGGTGCTGGCGGCCTGGCAGTCCTGCGAGCGCCGGCTGAAGGCCACCACGAGCCCCACGCTGCTGGCGTCCCTCGCGGACGTCAAGGAGCAGCTGGCGGAGCTCATCAAGCCCGGTTTCGTGACCGCGCACGGGGTACGCCGCCTCCCGGACCTCATGCGCTATCTGGTGGCCGTCGACCGGCGGCTGCAGCAGCTCCCGACCAACGCCGAGCGGGACCGGGCACGGATGGCGAAGGTCAAGGAGATGCGGGACGAGTACGCGTGGCTGCTGGAGCAGTTCCCGGCGGGCCGGCCGGTGCCTCAGGAGGCGCTGGAGATCCGGTGGATGATCGAGGAGCTGCGGGTGAGCTATTTCGCGCACGCCCTCGGCACGGCCTATCCGATCTCCGACAAGCGCATCGTGAAGGCCATCGACGCGGCCGTGCCGTAGCGGGTGCGCCGCAGCGGACGCGGCGAATCCCTGGGCGCCCCGGAGGGCCGGAGCCCCGGACGGCGCTCAGCCAGCCTCTGGGGCGCCTTTACGGGCGTTCCCAGGGGCCGTTCAGGGCCGCTCAGGGCCGTTCTGGGACTTGTTCCGGGGCTCGGCGGGGCCACTGGGCCCCGGCCCGTACGGCGTCCCGTACAGCGCCCCGTACGGCCGCCGGGCGCGAGTTCGACCGCACCCCCTGACCTGCTGTAGAGTCTGTCTCCGCAGCGCACGAAAGAGCGCGGCAGCCAAACGGCGCAAGCCGTATGGTCCTGTGGAGCAGTTTGGAGTGCTCGCCACCCTGTCAAGGTGGAGGCCGCGGGTTCAAATCCCGTCAGGACCGCAGCGCGAAAGGCCCGGACCGCACAGAGGTCCGGGCCTTTCGGTGTCTTGACGGCGGCACGTACCAGGGGTACCCAAGCTAGAAGGCGACATGGGGGCGCGCGCGGGAGGTAGGGCTCATGACGACATCCGCGAGGCATGAGACCAGGGCGCTGCTCCGTGCGCATCTGGCGGCCGCCACGGGCTACCGCCACTTCACCCGGCACTGCCCTATCTGCCATCGG
This sequence comes from Streptomyces sp. ME19-01-6, assembly GCF_033793745.1. Classification (NCBI taxonomy): domain Bacteria; kingdom Bacillati; phylum Actinomycetota; class Actinomycetes; order Kitasatosporales; family Streptomycetaceae; genus Streptomyces; species Streptomyces sp. ME19-01-6. The sequence goes on from NZ_JARAXF010000024.1 coordinate 50,288, forward strand.
CTGCTGCGGCTCGCCATGGAACCGTCGAGGGACGCGGCGGCGGATTCCCGCTCCGCGGAGGCCGAGGGCGACTCGGCGACAACTCGGTAAGCCCTTACCGCAGTTACAAAGCGCGCGACAAGCATTGTGCGGTGTGACGGGAGTCACCGAATGGGCTTGCGGCATGGGGGAACTTACACCCGTCCTACAACAAGTCAATTTAATATGTGCAATTGCACCGCCCACCCAAGGGTCCGCAAGGCTTCCGGAAGGGGTGATTCCGGACCGACCCACCCACCCGTTCCAGCCTTCTCACAACATCGCGCCACGGCATGTTACCGGTGAGTCACCAAGCTCTCGGCGGACCCCGGCGGACCCGCGATCAGGGCATAAAAAAATCGCGCTGGACCCGGCGGAGTCCAGCGCGATCGACGACGCACCCATGTCGAGCGGGCGTGGGCCTGTTGGGGCAGGCGCCAGTCGTGTGGAGCACAGGCGGTTTCCGGCTGGGGGCCGGAAAATGCCCGGTTATGCGGTTGTTCAGGCCTCGCTGCGCTGCTGCGGGATGCCCGCCAGAAGCGCACGGACCTCCGCTTCGCGGTAGCGCCGGTGCCCTCCGAGCGTGCGGATGGACGTGAGCTTGCCTGCCTTGGCCCACCGCGTGACCGTCTTCGGGTCCACGCGGAACATCGTGGCAACCTCAGCCGGGGTCAGCAGCGGCTCGGCATCAGGGGTGCGAGCGGTCATGAGCGGCCTCCTCGGGAGAACCGAACCATCACGGTTCTTTCCTCTAAATTCTGCACCTTGACCCACGTTGCCCGAAATGGCGGACGCGGGCCGAGTCGGTTATAGGACGAACGGCTTGTCCTCGGCACTACAACTACACCATCTGTCCAGCCCCGTCGGCCAAACCGATGGAATTGCCCTCTCAGGTGTTCAAGCTCGGCGGAAGCCGATGGACCATGTCATAGCGGACAGTCACGCGGCCGTGACGATCAGTCACAACAGGACCAGGGGCAACAGACCCCACCAAGGAGTGCAATAGCAATGATTCCGCCCATAGTTGAGCGGAAGGAGCCCTTCCCGGACTCCTTGTCCTATTTTGACACGAGGGTGGGGGATTGCCGCAAGGCCCGAAGTCAGTGCTTTAGGTCACGATTGAGGGAAAGGCCCGGATCGGGACCTACGTCCCGCCCATCCCGCGCTGTCCCGCATACCGGTCTTGTCAGCCTTATCGGCCCTACCGGTGCCCCGCGCATACGCGCGCCATCGCCACGCCATCCCCGTATCCCCGTTCATCCCCGTGTTCCCCGTGCGTCCCCGTACCAGTGGTCCAGCCGGGACCAGCCGGCCTCAGCTCGCGTTCTGGCGGCCGCGGACCGCGGTCCAGCGCTCCGCCAGCCGCTGGTACGCGCTCCCCGCCCGCTCCCCGTCCCCGTCGCGCAGCGCCGAGAGCCCCTCCGCCACATCGGCGGCGGAGCGGTCGTCGTCAAGCTGCTCCAGGGGCACCGCGTGCACCAGGCCGCCGTAGTCGAGCTCGACCAGCGAACGCGGATGGAATTCCTCGAGCCACCGACCAACATCTACCAGGCCGTCGATCAGCGGACCCTCGCCGAGACCATCTTTGAGCACCTTAAGGCCGCGCGCCACTCGACGCCTGGCCTGGACCATGGGGGTCCGGTAGCGCAGCAGGGGCCCGTCGTCCCCCTTGTCGTACTCGCGCTCGTCGTCCGAGAAGAGCACGAACCAGCGCACCGGCACATGCCAGGTCGCCGATCTGATCCACGGCCGGGCGTCCGGATTACGCTCCAGCCACCGTTCGTAGTCCGCCGCCGCCTGCCGGCGCACCACCGGGGGCAGCGCGGCGTCCAGCAGCGGCGCCGGGAGCCGCTCGGTGAGCTCCTCCAGGGCCAGCCAGCCGCGCAGCCGGGTGCGCCACGGACAGACGCACGTGACGCCGTCCACGACCGCCACGAAGGCGTCGCTGCTCTCGTGCACGGGCACCGCCACGGGCGGCACCGGCAGCAGGTCGGCCAGCGAGCGCCGCAGCTCGTCCTGGACGCCCGGGAGATCGTCGCGCTTGGCGTAACGTGCCCAGTGAGAGCGTTCGGGCTCGGGAAAGGCCGCCAGCGGCTCGTAGACCCTCAGGTACGCCGCGTACGGGACAACCACCGATGACGCCAGGGTCACGCGCGCTCCCTCAAGGCCGAGACGGTCGCCGGGGGCTGCTTGTCCCCGGCTGCCCGCATCGTCCCACGCCCGCCCCGGGGGCTCGCCGCCCGCCGTCGGGACTCGGCACGACCGTGCCGTTCCACGGCGTCCCCAAGGGCTTACGCTCTTGCCCACCGGCCCTCCCCACCAGCAAGGAGGGCGTCCACATCGCGGCATATGGGAGTCACCACAGTGACCGACGTACGTCATACCGTCAGCGTCGACGGTCCGACGGGCAGCGCAGTACCCGGGTCCTCGTCCGCCCTCACCACGCTCTTCGCCTCCGACCAGGGCGGCCATGAGCAGGTCCTGCTCTGCCAGGACCGGGCGAGCGGCCTGAAGGCCGTCATCGCCATCCACTCGACCGCCCTGGGCCCGGCCCTCGGCGGCACCCGCTTCCACGCCTACGCCTCCGAGACGCACCCCGAAGAAGCGGCCGTCCTGGACGCGCTCAACCTCGCCCGCGGCATGTCCTACAAGAACGCGCTGGCCGGGCTCGACCACGGCGGCGGCAAGGCCGTGATCATCGGCGACCCGGAGCAGATCAAGACCGAGGAGCTGCTGCTGGCCTACGGCCGCTTCGTGGCCTCCCTCGGCGGCCGCTACGTCACCGCCTGCGACGTCGGCACGTATGTCGCCGACATGGACGTCGTCGCCCGCGAGTGCCCCTGGACCACCGGCCGCTCCCCCTCCGCGGGCGGCGCGGGCGACTCCTCCGTCCTCACCGCCTACGGCGTCTTCCAGGGCATGCGGGCCAGCGCCCAGGCGTCCTGGGGCGCGCCCACGCTGCGCGGCCGCCGGGTCGGCATCGCGGGCGTCGGCAAGGTCGGCCACCACCTGGTCGAGCACCTGCTGGAGGACGGCGCCGAGGTCGTGGTCACGGATGTGCGGGCCGAGTCCGTCGAGCGGGTCCGCGCCCGCCACCCCCAGGTAACGGCCGTCGCGGACACCGACGCCCTGATCCGCGCCGACCTCGACGTCTACGCCCCGTGCGCGCTCGGCGGCGCGCTCGACGACGCCACCGTGCCCGCGCTGACCGCGCGCGTGGTGTGCGGGGCCGCCAACAACCAGCTGGCGCACCCCGGAGTCGAGAAGGACCTCGCCGACCGGGGAATCCTCTACGCCCCGGACTACGTGGTGAACGCCGGCGGTGTGATCCAGGTCGCGGACGAACTGCACGGTTTCGACTTCGACCGGGCCAAGGCCAAGGCGGCCAAGATCTTCGACACGACGCTGGCCATATTCGATCGGGCACAGGCCGACGGAATCCCGCCCGCCGCGGCCGCCGACCGGCTGGCCGAACATCGCATGGCGGAGGGGCGCCACGCCTGAAGGCGTACCGGGCCCCGCACGGCCTCGTGCCGCGCCGGGGCCCGGCGGCGCCGCACGGGGCGCTCACGGGACGCAGACGGGGCCGTACGGGGCCATCAGGGAGAGATCCCTCACGGCCCGTCGGCGGGTCGGCGTCCGGGACACGTTAAAATCGCAGCTGACCAGCGGGTTCGGGGCTGTCCGCGGGTTGTGCGGCGTGGCACGTCATGCGGGCGACGTACCGTATGGCCACAGAAGCAGGTACCGTTAAAGCCCTACGGGCCGGGTTCTCCTTCGAGAGTCCGCTCCGAATTGTGAACGTGAACGCGTGTCAAGACTCTGGGGCCGTCGAGCCCCGTCGTTGAGGGGGTCGAGCCATGGGGCGCGGCCGGGCCAAGGCCAAGCAGACGAAGGTCGCCCGCCAGCTGAAGTACAACAGCGGTGGGACGGATCTCTCACGCCTGGCCGAGGAGCTGGGCGCATCGCAACCGAGCCAGCCGCCGAATGGCGAGCAGTTCGAGGACGATGAGCTGGACAACGACCCGTACGCACAGTACGCGGATCTGTACAACGACGACGGAGACGAGGACGACGCCGACGAGCAGTCGGGGCCGTCCGCGCAGCGTCGTCGCGCCTGACCATTCATTTCAGGTCGTCTCAGGCGCTCGGCTGCGAGCCGCACCTCCGCCGGTCCGGGGCACTCGCCTCGGACCGGCTTCTGTGCTGTCCGCGCAGCCGCTGCCGCCCAAGCCATGGTCAGCTCGCGTAGTCGCCGATCATGGACACGGCCCCGGCGTGCTCGGCGGTCCGCTCGACGATCTCGCCGCTGACCCAGGCGCCGACGCCGCGGTCCGCGAGCGTGGCCAGCGCCACGTCGACCGACTCCCCGGGCACGACGGCGATCATGCCGACGCCCATGTTCAGGGTCTTCTCCAGCTCCGCCCGCTCGACCGAGCCGGCCGTCCCGACCAGGCCGAAAACCGGGCCCGGGGTCCAGGTGGAGCGGTCGACCCGCGCGTGCAGCCCGTCCGGGATGACGCGCGCGAGGTTGTTCGCGAGCCCGCCGCCGGTGATGTGCGAGAAGGCGTGCACCTCGGTGGTCCGGGTGAGGGCCAGACAGTCCAGCGAGTAGATCCGGGTGGGCTCCAGCAGCTCCTCCCCCAGCGTCCGGCCGAGCTCCGGAACCTCCCGGTCCAGCGACCAGCCGGCCCGCTCGAAGAGCACATGGCGGACGAGTGAGTACCCGTTCGAGTGAAGTCCTGACGACTCCATGGCGATCACGGCGTCACCCGTCCGGATGCGATCCGCGCCCAGCACCCGGTCGGCCTCGACCACGCCCGTACCGGCGCCGGCCACATCGAACTCGTCGGCGCCCAGCAGCCCCGGGTGCTCGGCGGTCTCGCCGCCCACCAGCGCACAGCCCGCCAGCGTGCACCCCTCGGCGATGCCCTTGACGATGGCGGCGACCCGCTCCGGATGCACCTTGCCGACGCAGATGTAGTCGGTCATGAACAGCGGCTCGGCGCCACAGACCACCAGGTCGTCCACGACCATGCCGACCAGGTCGTGGCCGATGGTGTCGTAGACCCCCATCCGGCGCGCGAGGTCCACCTTCGTGCCGACCCCGTCGGTGGCCGAGGCCAGCAGCGGCCGCTCGTAGCGCTTGAGGGCGGAGGCGTCGAAGAGCCCGGAGAAGCCGCCGAGGCCGCCCACGACCTCGGGCCGAGTGGCCTTCTTCACCCACTCCTTCATCAGCTCGACCGCGCGGTCGCCCGCCTCGATGTCGACGCCCGCGCTCGCGTACGTGGACCCGGCCGCGCCCGGGGAAGGCTCAGACATGACGTTGAGATCTTTCGTGTGGTGGTGATGAAAAGGGGCTCTTCGGCGCGCTCCGCGCGCTCTGAGGGGCTCTGACGGGCTCTGACGGGCTCCCGCAGGGAACGACGGACCGGGACACCGGGGACGTACGGCCGACCCGCTGCGGCCGGCCGCCATACGTCCAGCCGCCCTATGGACGCCGCAGCGCGTCCGCTCCGCCGACGCCCGCGGTCAGCGTCGCGACACCGTCCGCGTCGGTGCGGCTCGGCGCCTGCGCCTCGGCCTCCAGGAGATGCTTGCCGAGCAGCTCGGGGTCCGGGAGCTCCATCGGGTACTCGCCGTCGAAGCAGGCCCGGCACAGGTTCGGCTTGGCGATCGTGGTCGCCTCGATCATGGCGTCCGTGGAGATGTACGCGAGCGAGTCCGCGCCCAGCGACTTGCCGATCTCCTCGACCGACAGCCCGTTGGCGATCAGCTCCGCGCGGGTCGCGAAGTCGATGCCGAAGAAGCACGGCCACTTGATGGGCGGGCTGCTGATGCGGATGTGCACCTCCGTCGCCCCCGCCTCGCGCAGCATCCGCACGAGCGCGCGCTGGGTGTTGCCGCGGACGATCGAGTCGTCGACGACCACCAGGCGCTTGCCCCGGATGACCTCCTTCAGCGGGTTCAGCTTGAGCCGGATACCCAGCTGGCGGATGGTCTGCGAGGGCTGGATGAAGGTCCGGCCCACGTACGAGTTCTTGACCAGCCCCGAGCCGTACGGGATCCCGCTGGCCTCCGCGTAGCCCACGGCGGCCGGGGTGCCGGACTCCGGAGTGGCTATCACCAGGTCGGCCTCGGCCGGGGCCTCGGCGGCCAGCCGGCGGCCCATCTCCACCCGGGACAGGTAGACGTTCCGCCCGGCGATGTCGGTGTCCGGACGGGCCAGATAGACGTACTCGAAGACGCAGCCCTTGGGGCGCGGCTCCGCGAAGATCGTCGAACGCAGCCCGTTCTCGTCGATCGCCACCATCTCGCCGGGCTCGATCTCCCGGATGAAGGAGGCGCCGACGATGTCCAGGGCGGCGGTCTCGGAGGCCACCACCCAGCCGCGCTCCAGACGGCCGAGGACCAGCGGGCGGACGCCCTGCGGGTCACGGGCCGCGTAGAGGGTCTGCTCGTCCATGAAGACGAGGCTGAAAGCGCCCTTGACTTCGGGCAGCACGACCGGGGCCGCCTGCTCGACGGTCAGCGCCTTGCCGTCCTTGTCGACCTGCCCCGCGAGCAGGGCGGTGACCAGGTCGGTGTCGTTGGTCGCGGCGACCTGGGTGGCGCGGCCGTTGTCCCGGGGCAGCGCCGCGACCATCTCGGCGAGCTGGGCGGTGTTGACCAGGTTTCCGTTGTGGCCCAGCGCGATCGAGCCATGGGCGGTCGCCCGGAAGGTCGGCTGCGCGTTCTCCCACACCGAGGCACCGGTGGTGGAGTAGCGGGCGTGACCGACCGCGATGTGGCCCTGGAGAGAGCTGAGGGAGGTCTCGTCGAAGACCTGGGAGACCAGGCCCATGTCCTTGAAGACCAGGATCTGGGAGCCGTTGCTCACCGCGATGCCCGCGGACTCCTGTCCGCGGTGCTGCAGTGCGTACAGCCCGAAATAGGTGAGTTTGGCGACCTCTTCACCCGGAGCCCAGACTCCGAAGACGCCACACGCGTCTTGGGGGCCCTTCTCACCGGGGAGCAGGTCGTGGCTGAGTCGTCCGTCACCACGTGGCACGTCATCGAGTCTAGGCCAGTTCCGGCGCGCCTCCGAACGAGGGACCGCGAGGGGGGCGTAAGTCACATTCCCGGAAGACCTTCAGGAAGGCCCCCGGAAGGGCTTCCTGGAAGGTCTCCGCAAGGCCCCAGGCGCTCTCAGGCGCGGCCCGTCAGCCCAGGATCGGCAGGTGGGGGGCGAGATCGGCGCGCTCGCCACTGGCCGTGACCTCGGCCGCCTCGACCGCCTCGGACCAGTCCAGGCGGCCCGTGGCGAGGCGGATCCAGGTCAGCGGGGCCATCTCCACGACGTTCGGGGGCGTGCCGCGGGTGTGCCGCGGGCCCTCGACGCACTGCACGACCGCGTACGGCGGGACGCGGACCTCGACCGAGCCCCCGGGCGCCTTCGCCGCGAGCGCGTCGGCGAGCAGGCGCGTGGCGGCGGCCAGGGCCTGGCGGTCGTACGGGAGGGAGGCGCCGAGCGCGGCCGCCAGGTCGTCGGTGTGTACGACCAGCTCGACACAGCGTGTGACGAGGAAGTCGTCGAGCCGTATCGCCCCCACCCGGGCCGCCAGCAGCCGGTCGCCGGGGGCCTCGGGCACGAGCTCGGCGAAGCGCACGGCGGCCCGGTCCAGCAGCTCGGCCGGCTCGGCGCTCGCCGCCAGCGCGCGGGTGTCCTCATCGATGTCCTCGCCGAGCGCGGCCGTCGCGGCCGCCCAGCCGGTGGCGGTGACCTCCCGCGCGGGCGGCGGGGGCTGCTCCAGGTGGCGGCCGACCGCCCCCACGGCCATCGACAGATGCGCGACCAGCTCGCGGACCGTCCAGCTCCCGAGCCGGGTCGGCGCGCCCAGCCGCTCCTCGTCCAGGCCGCGCACCGCGTCCCGTACGTGCTCGAACTGCGCGGTCACGGCCGCGCGCGTCTTGGCCAGGTCATAGGTGCGGGCGCGGGCACGGGAAGGCATGCGGCGAGCTTACCGAGGAGCCCCGAGAAGCCCCGAGAAGCCCCGAGAAGCATGGACAGCCCGGGGGCGGCGGCACAGGATGGAAGGAAGGCAAGACAAGTCAGCACGAAAGGCGTGAAACGCCATGGCTGAGCACCCGGATTGCACTCTGGTCCGCCGTGCGTACGACAGGTTCACGCGCGGCGACATGGACGCCTTGGCGGAGCTGATGACCGGCGACGTGACGCACCACGTCCCGGGTGAGAGCTCCATATCCGGCCATCACAAGGGCCGTGAGGCCTGCATCCAGCTGTACCGCCGTAACTACGACGACACCGGCGGCACGCTGCGGGTCGAACTGGACACACTGCTGGCCGACGGGCGCGGGCACGTGATCTCCGCCCACCGGTGCCGTGCGGAGCGTGAAGGCCGCAGCCTCGACATGAAGGAAGGCCTGTTCTTCACCATCGTCGGCGGGAAGATCAGCGACATCGACGAGTGCCACGAGGACATCGACGTCGCGAACGAGTTCTGGCGCTGAACGAGACGGCCCCGCTCCCTGTGTGACGGCAGGGAACGGGGTCCAGTTCGTACGGGTCAGGCGAGCAGACCCGGGATCGTCGCCTCGTGGGCCTCCTTGAGCTCCGTCAGCGGGATGCTGAACTGGCCCTGGACGTCGATCGCGTCCCCGTCCACCACACCGATCCGGGCCGCCGGAAGCCCCCGCGCCCCGCACATGTCGTTGAAGCGGACCTCCTCGCTGCGCGGAACGGCCACCACGGCCCGGCCCGCCGACTCCGACAGCAGGAAGACGAAGGGGTCCATCCCGTCGGGCACAACGATCCGGGCGCCCGTGCCGCCGCGCAGGCACGACTCGACGAGGGCCTGGATCAGACCGCCGTCGGACAGGTCGTGCGCCGCGTCGACCATGCCGTCGCGCGAGGCCGAGATCAGGATCTCGCCCAGCAGCCGCTCACGCTCCAGGTCCACCCGCGGCGGCAGCCCGCCGAGGTGGTCATGGACGGTCTGCGACCAGGCCGAGCCGCCGAACTCCTCCTCGGTGTCGCCGAGCAGGTACAGCAGATGGCCCTCGTCCGCGAAGCCGATCGGGGTGCGGCGCGCCACATCGTCGATCACGCCGAGGACGGCGACGACCGGCGTCGGGTGGATGGCCACGTCCCCGGTCTGGTTGTAGAGGGAGACATTGCCGCCGGTGACCGGGGTGCCCAGGGTCAGACAGCCGTCGGCCAGCCCACGGGTGGCCTCCGCGAACTGCCACATGACCCCCGGGTCCTCGGGCGAGCCGAAGTTCAGGCAGTCGGAGATCGCCAGCGGCTTGGCGCCGGAGGCGGCGACATTCCGGTACGCCTCGGCGAGCGCGAGCTGCGCGCCCGCGTACGGGTCGAGCTTGGCGTAGCGGCCGTTGCCGTCCGTGGCGATCGCGACGCCGAGACCGGTCTCCTCGTCGATGCGGACCATGCCGGCATCCTCGGGCTGGGCGAGGACCGTGTTGCCCTGGACGAAGCGGTCGTACTGGTCGGTGATCCACGACTTCGACGCCTGGTTCGGGGACGAGACGACCTTGAGGACCTGCTCGCGCAGTTCCGCGGGGGTCGCCGGGCGCGGCAGCTTGCCCGCGTCGTCGGCCTGGAGGGCGTCCTGCCACTCCGGCCTGGCGTACGGGCGCTCGTACACCGGGCCCTCATGGGCGACCGTGCGCGGCGGGACGTCGACGATCTGCTCGCCGTGCCAGAAGATCTCCAGCCGCTCGCCGTCGGTGACCTCACCGATGACGGTGGCGATGACGTCCCACTTCTCGCAGATCTCCAGGAAGCGGTCGACCTTGCCGGGCTCGACGATCGCGCACATGCGTTCCTGCGACTCGCTCATGAGGATCTCCTCGGGCGAAAGGGTCGCGTCGCGCAGCGGCACGGTGTCCAGCTCGACCCGCATGCCGCCGGAGCCGGCCGAGGCCAGTTCGCTGGTGGCACAGGAGAGCCCGGCGCCGCCGAGGTCCTGGATGCCGGCGACCAGGTCCTCCTTGAAGATCTCCAGGGTGCACTCGATGAGCAGCTTCTCCTGGAAGGGGTCGCCGACCTGGACGGCGGGGCGCTTCGTCGGCTTTGTATCGTCGAAGGTCTCGGAGGCCAGTACAGATACGCCGCCGATGCCGTCGCCGCCGGTGCGTGCGCCGTAGAGGATGACCTTGTTGCCCGCGCCCGAGGCCTTGGCGAGGTGGATGTCCTCGTGCTTCATGACACCCACGCAGCCCGCGTTGACCAGCGGGTTGCCCTGGTAGCAGGCGTCGAAGACGACCTCGCCGCCGATGTTGGGCAGGCCCAGGCAGTTGCCGTAGCCGCCGATGCCCGCGACCACGCCGGGCAGCACCCGCTTGGTGTCGGGGTGGTCGGCGGCGCCGAAGCGCAGCGGGTCCACCACGGCGACCGGGCGGGCGCCCATGGCGAGGATGTCGCGGACGATGCCGCCCACGCCGGTGGCCGCGCCCTGGTAGGGCTCGATGTAGGAGGGGTGGTTGTGCGACTCGACCTTGAAGGTGACCGCATAGCCCTGGCCGACGTCGACCACGCCCGCGTTCTCGCCGATGCCGACGAGCAGCGCGTCGTTCGCGGGGGCCTTCTCGCCGAACTGCCGCAGATGGACCTTGCTCGACTTGTACGAGCAGTGCTCGGACCACATGACGGAGTACATGGCCAGCTCGGCGCCGGTCGGGCGGCGGCCGAGGATGGCGCGGACGCGCTCGTACTCGTCCTGCTTGAGGCCGAGCTCGGCCCAGGGCTGCTGGACGTCCGGGGTCTGCGCGGCGTGCTTGACTGTGTCGAGGGTCACGCTCGGTCGCTCCTTCGCGCGATGTGGATCTGTGGTCGCGTGCTGGGGCGCTCAGTCGCTCCCTCGGCTGTTCCGGTATCGAGGCTCATGCGTCGACCAGCTTCTTGAGGATCGAGGTGAAGAATCCGAGCCCGTCGGTGCGGCCGGTGCCGATCAGCGGCTCGACGGCGTGCTCGGGGTGCGGCATGAGGCCGACGACATTGCCCGCCTCGTTGGTGATCCCGGCGATGTCGCGCAGCGAGCCATTCGGATTGAAGCCGACGTAACGGAAGACCACACGGCCCTCCGCTTCGAGTTCATCGAGAACCCGCTCGTCGGCCACATAGCGGCCGTCGATGTTCTTGAGCGGGATGTTGATCTCCTGACCCTGCTCGTAGGAGCGGGTCCAGGCGGTCTCGGCGTTTTCCACTCGCAACTTCTGATCACGGCAGATGAAGTGCAGATGGTTGTTCCGCAGCATCGCACCGGGCAGAAGATGAGTCTCGGTGAGAACCTGGAAACCATTGCAGATGCCAAGTACGGGCATGCCCGCCTTCGCCTGCTCGATCACCGACTCCATTACCGGGGAGAAGCGGGAGATCGCTCCGGCCCGCAGATAGTCGCCATAGGAGAAGCCCCCCGGCAGCACGACCGCGTCGACCTGCTTGAGGTCCTTGTCGCGGTGCCACAGCGGCACGGCCTCCAGCCCGGCGACCCGGACCGCGCGCTGGGTGTCGCGGTCGTCGAGCGTGCCGGGGAAGGTGATGACTCCGACGCGTGCGGTCACGACTCCGCCTTCGCGGCGAGCGCGGCCTCGGCGGCCCGGTCGGCCTCGACGCGCACGGTGAAGTCCTCGATCACGGTGTTGGCGAGGAAGGTCTCCGCGATCTCGCGGATGCGGGCGAGGGCGGCGTCGTCGACCGGGCCCTCCACCTCGAGTTCAAAGCGCTTGCCCTGACGGACGTCGGCGATCCCCTCGAAACCGAGACGGGGCAGCGCGCGCTGCACCGCCTGTCCCTGGGGGTCGAGGATCTCCGGCTTGAGCATGACGTCGACTACGACGCGTGCCACTGGCACTCCCGGTGGTGTGGTGCTGGTGCGTAAGGCGGTGACGCCAGCGTACCCCGCAGAAAAGTCTACGCGGGTAGATAAGGCACGCCTTGCGTCACGTTTAAGCATCGGCGGCAGCATCCACTGGGGAAAGTTCCAGGAAAAACGTATGGTCCCGATTGTGGCGTGACACGCGGGCAGAATTAGCGGGGCTTCACAATGCATTGCCCGCCGCTGTACAAATGAAAAAGCATTGTTCACTAACAACAGGACAGCTGCCATCTTTGCACGTCAACGCATCGATGCAGCCCGAAAGGACCGATATCCCGTGGCGCAGCGCGTAGTAGTCACGCTCTCCGACGACATCGACGGCGGTCAGGCGCAGGAGACGGTCTCGTTCGGACTTGACGGCAAGGCGTACGAGATCGACCTCAACGCTGCCAATGCGACGAAACTCCGCGGCCTTCTCGAACCCTACGTGGAAGCGGGCCGCAAGCGGTCCCGCTCCGGCAAGGCCTACCGCCGCACCTCCATCGCCCCCGACCCGGCCGCGGTCCGCGCCTGGGCGCGGTCGCACGGCATGGAGGTCCCGCCGCGCGGCCGGATCCCCAAGAAGGTCTACGAGGCGTTCAACGCATCGAACTGAGCGGTCCCCACCACCGAGTTGCATACCCACCCTGGTGATCCGCTAGAGTCTGGATCACGCCGAGGGGCGAGGCCGAGAGGCAAAACCCCGAGGAACACGCGGGTGTAGCTCAGTAGTAGAGCGCCCTCTTTCCAAGAGGGAGGCGCAGTGTGCAATCCCTGTCACCCGCTCTCATCCCCTTGCCGAACCACTCCAGTGGATCGAGTAGGGTGATGGACACGCCGATCGGCGCGAGTCGATCGGATGCCACGCGGGTGTAGCTCAGTAGTAGAGCGCCCCCTTTCCAAGGGGGAGGCGCAGTGTGCGATCCCTGTCACCCGCTCTCATCGTCATCTCGACCACTCCGGTGGATGAGGTAGAGTGATGGTCGCGCCGGTTGGTGAAAGCCAGTCGGATGCATGCGGACGTGGCTCAGTTGGTAGAGCATCACCTTGCCAAGGTGAGGGTCGCGAGTTCGAATCTCGTCGTCCGCTCCATAGCCTGAAGGCGCCGGTCGAATCGACCGGCGCCTTCAGGCTTTTGTGGCCTTATGGTCGCGCGGCCCCGTCCTGCTGACATTTGTCATCCGGGCCCATGACAGCCCGCACTACCCGCGCCCCGCGGACGCCGGAAGCCTGGAGACATGGATCTCGGGGACAGTGCGCTGCGCGACAGCGCGATAGACGTCACAGAACTTCGGCGCAGGTACGGCCCCTCGTCGGCCCAGGGCTTCGAGGCCGTGCGCGGCGTCTCCTTCTCGGTGGAGCACGGCGAGCTGTTCGCCCTGCTGGGCACGAACGGCGCCGGGAAGACCTCCACCGTCGAGCTGCTGGAAGGCCTGGCCGCCCCGACCGGCGGCCGGGTGCGGGTGCTGGGCCGTGACCCGTACCGCGAGCGGGCCGAGGTCCGGCCGCGGATCGGGGTGATGCTGCAGGAGGGGGGCTTCCCGTCCGAGCTGACCGTGAGCGAGACCGTACGGCTGTGGGCCGGGTGCACCAGCGGGGCGCGGCCCGTCGGCGAGGCCCTGGCGCTGGTGGGCCTCGCCCGGCGCCGGGACGTACGGGTCAAGATGCTCTCCGGCGGGGAGCGGCGCCGCCTGGACCTGGCGCTCGCGCTGCTCGGCCGCCCGGATGTGCTCTTCCTCGACGAGCCGACGACCGGCCTTGACGCGGAGGGGCGGCGCGAGACCTGGGAGCTGGTGCGCGCGCTGCGCGACCAGGGCACCACGGTGCTGCTGACCACGCACTACCTGGAAGAGGCCGAGGCGCTGGCCGACCGGCTCGCGATCATGCACGAGGGGCGGATCGCCGCCTCCGGGCGGGTCGCGGACATCGTGGCCGAGCGACCCTCGCAGCTCTCCTTCGCGCTCCCGGCCCCCTTCTCGGCCACCGACCTGCCCTCGCTCGCAGCGCTCGGCGCCGCCGAGCGCGAGACGGACGGGCGGACGGTACGGCTGCGCACCCGGGACCTGCAGCGCACAGCGACCGAGGTGCTGATGTGGGCGCGGGACAAGGGGCTCGAACTCGGCGGGCTCGACGCCCGGTCGGCGTCGCTGGAGGAGGCGTTTCTGCATATCGCCCAGGGCCTGGAGAAGACCGAAACGGCGGAGGGGAACGCCCGATGACCACGACGCACACCACCAGCGCCACGACGACCGCCAAGCCCGGCACCACGACCGCGCGCGCCCGCGTCGCCTCCCTCGCCCGGGCCGAACTGACGCTGCTCGTACGGAACAAGGCCGCGCTGACCTACGCCCTGCTGCTGCCCGGCTCGCTCACCCTCAGCATGACCACCTTCACCAGCGACATCGACCTCGACCAGGCCGGTCTGTCCCTGGCCACGCTGGTCCTCCCCGGCTCGATCGGCCTGGCGCTGGTCCTCGCCGTCTATATGAATCTGGTGGGCGTCTACGTCATCCGGCGCGAGGAGCTGGTCCTCAAGCGGCTGCGCGCCGGGGAGCTGACCGACCCGGAGATCCTCGCCGGGGCGGCGCTCCCCGCCGTGCTGATGGGGCTGGTGCAGTGTGTGCTGATGGTCGCCGCGGTGGGCCCGACGCTTAACGCGCCGGTGCCCGAGGCGCCGCATCTGGCCGTGCTCGGGGTGGCGGCCGGTCTGGTCCTGATGGCCGCGCTGGCCGCCGCGACCGCTGCCTTCACCAAAACCGCCGAGTCAGCCCAGCTCACCCCCATGCCGATGATGCTGGTGTCGATGCTGGCCTCGGGTCTGTTCGTGCCGCTCGACGTCATGCCGGACCGGGTGGCGGCGGTGTGCGAATGGGCGCCGCTGACCCCGGTGGTCGACCTCGTACGGGCCGGGTGGACCGGCGGGATGGGCGCGGGCGAGGCGCTGAAGGCCCTGGCCACGGCGGCGGCCTGGACGGCCCTGGCAGGGTGGACCGTACGCCGGCGGTTCCCCTGGGAACCGCGGCGCTGACCGGTCTCCAGGGACCGAGGGGGAGGGACGGGGTTGGTGATACGCCGATGGAAGCGGCGCAGTCGGCAGGTGCGCGTGGAGCTGTCCACGCGCTGGACGCTGTACGCGCTGCCCTGGATCATGCTGTCCGCCATGGCGGGCCAGCTGCCCAGCAGGCTGCGGCTGGCCCCGCCGGCGAACGGACTGGCCTGGACGCACCTCGGCCTGGCGCTCGCCGCGTGCGCGCTGTCGGTGCCGCTGCTGCGGCGGGGGCTCGACCACCGGCTGCGCGGGGGCGGGCTGCCGCGGGGGCTGATGGCGCTCTCCGCGGTACTGCTGGCCGCCGGACTGGGCATCGCGGTGGCGCTCCTCATCCTGGCCGAGCAGCCCCGGGACCGGGCGTCGGTCGTCACGGCCGCGACGATGAACACGCTGCCGTTCTCCGTCGGCTGGTCCCTGCTGTTGTCCATTCGCGCGTTCTCCCTGGTGCACGCGGGGCTTGGCGCCGCGCTGTTCGGGGCGCCTGCCGTCGCGGGGGTGGACCCCTTCACATCGGTGGCGTCCGTCGCGGCGGTGTTCCTGATGGCGGCCCTGTCCCTGTTCTCGGTCCGCAGCTCGGTGTGGATGCTGGCGGTGATGTGGGAGCTGGACGCGACCCGCGAGGTGCAGGCGCGGCTCGCGGTCGCGGAGGAGCGGCTGCGGTTCGGCCGAGATCTGCACGATGTGATGGGCCGGAACCTGGCGGTGATCGCGCTCAAGAGTGAGCTCGCGGTGCAACTGGCGCGGCGCGGACGGCCCGAGGCCGCCGAGCAGATGGTGGAGGTGCAGCGGATCGCGCAGGAGTCGCAGCACGAGATCCGGGACGTGGTGCGCGGCTACCGGGAGGCGGATCTGCAAGTGGAGCTGGCCGGAGCCCGGTCGGTGCTGCGGGCGGCCCGGGTCGACTGCCGCATCGACTACCGGCTCCCGGAGGAGGGCGAGGGCGCGGAGCCGTCGCCGGCGGTGCGGTCGGCGCTGGGGTGGGTGGTGCGCGAGGGCACGACCAATGTGCTGCGCCACGCGGAGGCGGCCCGCTGCACGGTGCGGGTCCAGGTGAGGCGGGCGGCGGACGGGGCCCGTACGGCGGTACTGCTCATGGAGAATGACGGGGTGCCGGATCGGGGTGGAGCTGGTGGGCGCGGTACTGCCGGTACGTCGGGCAACGGGCTCAAGGGGCTGCGGGAGCGGCTGGCGCCGCTGGGCGGCACGCTGTGGTCGGGCCCCGGGGAGGGCGGGACGTACCGGCTGCGGGCGGAGCTCCCGCTGAACGGACACGACAAGCATCAGAGATATGAGGGGGACGGCGTATGAGCGGGGCGTCCGTGATCCGGGTGCTGCTCGCGGATGACGAGCATCTGATCCGGGGAGCCCTCGCCGCCCTGCTGGCCCTCGAAGAGGATCTGCTGGTGGTCGCGGAGGCCGCGACCGGGCCCGAGGCGCTGGCGATGGCCCGGGCGCACCGGCCCGATGTGGCGGTGCTGGATCTGCAGATGCCGGGGGCGGACGGGGTGTCGGTGGCCGCCTCGCTCCGGTCCGAGCTGCCCGGCTGCCGGTCCATGATCGTGACCAGCCACGGCCGCCCGGGCCATCTCAAGCGGGCGCTGGAGGCCGGGGTACGGGGCTTCCTGCCCAAGACCGCGTCGGCGCGGCGGCTCGCCGAGATCATCCGCACGGTGCACGGCGGCAACCGCTATATCGACCCCGACCTGGCGGCCGACGCGATCAGCGCGGGCGACTCCCCGCTGACCGCGCGGGAGGCGGAGCTGCTGGAGCTGGCGGCGGACGGCGCGTCCATAGCGGAGATCGCCCAGCGGGCCGCGCTGTCGCAGGGGACCGTCCGCAACTACCTGTCCTCGGCCGCCTCCAAGATCCCGGCCGAGAACCGACACGCGGCGGCCCGCATGGCCCGCGAGCGCGGCTGGATCTAGCGGGCAGCCGCCTCGCACAGGATCCGGGCCAGCTCCTGGGGCCGGGAGAACATCGGCCAGTGGCCGGTGTCCATCTCGACCAGCCGCCACCGCTCGCTCTTCAGCAGTTCGACCACGTCGTCGCTCGGCCGGGGCCAGTCGAGCAGGCACTTGACGTACGTCGTCGGCAGCTCGCCGAGCGGGCGCGACAGCCGGGCGGGTTCGGTCAGGGGGGCGCCCGGGTGCGGGGTCGAGCGGTCGAGGAAGTGGGCGATCTGCTCGTCGGTGAGGTCCTGGCCCGCGAAGTCGGCCGCGGCGGGCACCGCCCAGAAGCCGCCGTTCTCGGCTATCGCCGCCTCGACCGCCCGGCTCGCGAACGACTCCCCGTCGACCGGCACATTGGAGTCGACGAACACCACATGGGCCAGCCGGTCGCCGATCCGCTCGGCGGCCTGGCCGACCGGGACGCCGGAGTAGCTGTGCCCGACCAGGACGACATCGCGCAGATCGAGACGCTCGACCTCGCCGACGATGTCCGCCACGTGCGTCTGCTGCCCGGCGGGCACGCCCCGCTTCTCCGCGAGCCCGGACAGCGTCAGCGCATGGGCGCCGTGCCCGCCCGCCCGCAGCTCCGGCACCACCTCGTCCCAGGCCCATGAGCCCAGCCACGCACCCGCCACCAGTACGAATTCAGCCATGCGGGGAAACGTAACGCAGGGGTCCGACGGCCCGCAGCCGAACCATCAAATCGCACAAACATTCGGTAAGTCGGTTACCCTTGACCCATGCCCCCGTACCTCCAGGGCTCACTCTTCGACCAGGCCGACGACATCCGTCTCGGCCCGCTGGGCGATATGCGCAGGACGGTGCTCGGCGACGGGGCCTGGATCGATCTGCTGCCCGGGTGGCTGAGCGGGGCCGTCGCCCTGTTCGCGCGGCTCGCCGACGAGGTGCCCTGGCGGGCGGAGCGGCGGCATATGTACGACCAGGTCGTGGCCGTGCCGCGGCTGCTCGCCTACTACGGCGCCGACGACCCGCTGCCGCATCCCGCCCTGAACGAGGCGCGGACCGCGCTCTCCGTGTACTACGCCGACGAGCTGGGCGAGCCGTTCACCACGGCCGGGCTCTGCTACTACCGGGACGGCCGGGACAGCGTGGCCTGGCACGGCGACCGGATCGGCCGGGGCGCGCACGAGGACACCATGGTCGCGATCCTGTCCGTGGGCGCGCCGCGCGACCTCGTGCTGCGACCGCGCCGCGGCGGGGCCACCGTGCGGCAGCCGCTGGGACACGGCGATCTGATCGTGATGGGCGGCTCCTGCCAGCGGACCTGGGAGCACGCGATCCCCAAGAGCAGCCGGGCCACGGGGCCGCGGATCAGCGTCCAGTTCCGGCCGCACAACGTCGGCTGATGGCGGGAACCGGGCCCGCGCGAGGAACGAGGTAGTTCCGTCGTCTCGGGTTTGGTTATAGTGGAGGCGCGCCGGACGGAATTCGTCCCGAACCCGGACGGAAGAGAACGGCGCATGCGGACGTAGCTCAGTTGGTAGAGCGCAACCTTGCCAAGGTTGAGGTCGCGAGTTCGAGCCTCGTCGTCCGCTCGTGTGAGGAAGGCCCTGGCCATATCGGCCAGGGCCTTCGTCGTGCCGGGCCCGGCTGTGAGCCGTCAGCTCCAGCGGACGCCGGTCAGGCGCTCGTACGCCTCCACGTACTTCGCCCGCGTCCGCTCCACGACCTCCTCCGGCAGCGGGGGCGGCGGCTGCTCGCCGTGGCGGTCCCAGCCGGAGGCCGGGGAGGTCAGCCAGTCGCGGACGAACTGCTTGTCGAAGGACGGCTGCGGGCGCCCCGGCTGCCACTGGTCGGCGGGCCAGAAGCGGGAGGAGTCGGGGGTCAGCACCTCGTCGGCGAGGACCAGCTCGTGCCCGTCCTCGCCGTCCTCGGGGCCCGCGTGGCCGAACTCGAACTTGGTGTCGGCGAGGATGATCCCCCGGTCGCGCGCGATGTCACGGCCCCGGTTGTAGACCGCGAGCGTGGCCTGGCGCAGCTGGGCGGCGGTCTCGGCGCCGACCCGGCGGGCCACCTCCTCGTACGGCACGTTCTCGTCGTGCTCGCCGACCTCGGCCTTGGTGGCGGGGGTGAAGATCGGGGAGGGCAGCTCGGAGCCGTCGGCCAGCCCCTCGGGCAGGGCGATCCCGCAGACCGTGCGGCTCTCCCGGTACTCGGCCAGGCCCGAGCCGGTCAGATAGCCGCGGGCCACGCACTCCACCGGGAGCATGCTCAGCGACCGGCACACCAGCGTGCGGCCCGCCCAGTCGGCCGGGGCGCCCTCGGGCACCTCGGTGGCCAGGACGTGGTGGGGCACGAGGTCGCTCAGCTGGTCGAACCACCACAGGGAGAGCTGGGTGAGGACCTTGCCCTTGTCGGGGATCTCGGTCGGCAGTACCCAGTCGTAGGCGGACATCCGGTCGCTGGCGACCATGACGAGGTCGCCGTTCTCGTTCCGGTAGAGGTCGCGCACCTTGCCTGTGTGCAGATGCACAAGGCCCGGCACCTCCACCGGCTCGGGCTTCTCCACGAATCCGGACACGGTTCCTCCTGGTGGGTTTGTCCAAGACCCCCACGATTCTGCCCCACGCCCCGCCGCCCGGCCGAAGCGGGGCGCACCGGGCGTGGCCTGGGACTTCAGTCCCGTTTGCAGATGCGGTCCAGAAGGTTGGCGGTGGCCCGCTGCACTCGAAGGTCGGTGTGGCCGGGCCGGTCCAGCGCCGGGGTCCAGGCGAAGGTCCCGGAGGCGAAGACCAGGGCTCCGCTGGGCGCGCGGTACAGCGAGGTGTCCTGGTGCCGGACGCTCCCCTCGGCGTCCCGGTACGGGGAGTGGGCGAGCAGGATCCGGCGCAGGTGGGCGGGCAGGCAGGTGCGCGGGAAGTAGCGGTCGGCCTCGCCCGCGACCAGGCCGGGCAGCTCGTCGCCCTCGTCCGCGCCGGTCGCCTCCCACAGCCAGTGGCTCGCGTTCCGCACGATCAGCGGGGCCGGCTCGGGCACCGGGCCCGCGTACTGGATACCCAGCAGCTGCTGCTCGGGCGCCGTCTCCCGCCACAGCGCGGAGCGGCCGGGGCCGCGGCGCTTGCGGCAGGTCAGCAGGCGGTCCGGGCCTGAGGGCGAGGCCACGAGGCCCACCTGCCAGTACATGGTGTTGGCGGAGAGGAAGACGAGCGAGGTGCCGCCGTCGCGGGCCGCCTCGACGGTGCGCCGCAGCGGGGCCGACCAGTACTCGTCGTGGCCGGGGAAGACCAGGCCGCGGTAGCGGGTCGGGTCGATGCGGCCCGCGTGCAGATCGCGGGTCTCGGCGTACGCGAGGTCGTAGCCCATCCGCTCGGCCCAGCGGATGAAGTCGTACGCGTGGCCCACGTGCAGCGGCAGCCCGGCGCCCGCGTACGGCCGGTCGAAGGAGACCGTGACCGCCGCCCCCGACTCGCCGAGCAGCCGGCCGCGCTCGTCCCACGCGTGGTAGAGGCTGGCGCCGGTCCGGCCGTCCTCCGGGTAGAGGTTGTAGGCCTGCCAGGTGATGTCCGGGAGGACGAGGAGGAGATCGGCGGGGTGGGTGTCGCGGACGGTGAAGGGGATGTGGTTGCGGTAGCCGTCGGCGGTGGTCAGCACGGCGACATACGCGCCGGGGTTCCAGTACGAGGGAATCTGGAGCCGCCAGGACAGCCACCAGTGGTGACAGGAGACGGTGCGGTCGGCGGCCAGCGGGAGCGGCTGGACGATGCCGGCCAGCCGCGGGCTGCTGGTCATCTTGGCGGCGCCGTCGCCGCCGTAGTGGCCGATGCGGTAGACGTCCACGCTGAACTGCTGGGGCGGGTCGACGGTGATCCGGAAGTCGATGGCCTCGCCGGGGGCGGCGGCGGAGGCGGAGGTGAAGCCCTTGATCTGGCGGCGTACGTCGTCGGCGGTGCGGGCGGGCGGGATATGGCCGGGGCCCGGGTCGGCGGCCTCGGCGGCTGCCCTGAACTCCCTGAAGTCCCTTAACTCCCCGGCCTCCCTGGCCATCCTGGCCGTCCTGGCCGTCCTGGTGGTGGCCGTGGTGGCCGTGGTGGCCCCCATGGCCCCCGTCGCCGGGTCGTGGTCCACGTACCACGGGACCAGGCGGCCCGTCTCGCTGAAGTAGGTCTGCCTGCCCCGCAGCCAGGGCAGCGGGCCCTGGCCGAAAGGGTCCGTCACCGCGTGTGCGAGCGCTCCCGACTCCCAGCGCCGGACCGGTTCCGTGGCGTCGTCCACGACTGGCTCCCCTCCCTGCCTCCCCTGGCGACATGTCGCCACCAGCCCCAGCAGATCACATTACGCACTCAATTCATCACCGAACGTCGCGAATTTGCCGAACCCAGACGAACCAAGACCTAGGGTGTTCACGCCCCGTGTCAGCGCCGGGCGGCGCGACAGCGTCGGCGTCACACCAGCCTGACCGGCTTCTCCGGCCGTACCCCCATCTCGCCGAGCCAGGCCCGCAGCGGCTCGGCGTCCCCGTCCTCGACCAGGCTCAGCACGGGGTGCGCCAGATCCGCCCGCCGTCGCCCGCCGAACAGCAGCGCGGGCCCGTCCAGCCAGTCGAGCCCCGGCGCGGCGCCCGCGGTGTCTATGGCGGCGCAGCACACCATGGCCGTGACATGGTCGGCCAGCAGCTCACGGCCGGTACGGGGCGGCTGCAGCGGGAACAGCGGCGCGAAGCCGTCGATCCACGGGTCACCGCCCCCGGGCCCGGCCCCCGGGTCCGTACGGGCACCGGCCGGGCCGTGTGCCCGGGTGGCCGCCTGATGGACGGCCTCCTCGCGGGCCACCTCCACGCTGAGCCGGGCCGCGACCTCCTCGCCCAGCTCCCCGGTCGGGGCGAGGCCGGGGGCGGCGGTGAGCCGGTCCATGACGCGGGCGAGGGTGGGCGCGACGGGCTCGGGCTCCAGGACCGGCCCTTCCTCGACGGACGGCGCGGGGCCGGGGCCGCCGGGGCGGGTCTGCTCATCGAGCACGCGGTGGAGGCGGGCCGCCTCCACGCGCCACTTGCGGTCCACGACCTCCTCCGGATACTCACCCCAGTCGACCGGGGACCAGTCCGGGCCCGGCTCGCTCGGGCCGCCGTGGAACAGCCGGGCGGCCAGCAGGGACGTCGCCTCGTCGATCAGCCCCGGCTCCTCCAGCAGGTCGCAGGCGGGCCGCTCGCTGAGCCGGGAGGCGAACCCCTCGGCCAGCCGGTCGCGGCGGGAGAGCTCGGTGAGGGCCGCGACCACGCCCGCGTCCAGGCGGGACGGCCAGCGGCCCATCCGCCACGCGGGCAGCGCGACGCGGGTCAGCAGCCGGTCCCACCCCGCGTACGCCAGGCCGACCTGCTCCTGGGCCACGATCCGCAGGCCGTAGTCGACGGCCTGGGCGCGCTCGGAGGCGGCCGCGGCGACGGCCCGCTCCATCTCGGCGGCGTGGTCCCGGCAGCTGCGCAGCAGCAGCCGGGCGATCCAGCCGAGGAAGGCGAGGGCGGGGCGGCGGACCGCCCGGCCGAGGCCCGTGACGAGAGCCGCGCCGGGGGCCGTACGGCCCGTATCACCCGCGGGGCCGACGCCCCCAGCGCCCCGGGAGGCGACGGCGACGGCGGCGTCCAGGCCACGGACGAAGCGGCGGGCTGCCGCTATGTCGGGGTGCACGGAGGGGCCGGTGCCCGCTACGACGGGCGCGAGCAGGGCGCGCAGCTCGGCGACCCGCATCCACCACAGGAACGGCGAGCCGATGACCAGCACGGGGGCCTGCGGGACTCGCCGCTCGGCTCTCCCCACGACCGAAGCACCGGCGGGCGCGCCCCCCGCCGTACCCCTGCTCCTGGCACCGTGCGCCCGATGCGTACGGTCCTCCAGCCAGCTGTCGCAGTCCGGAGTGAGCGCTATCGCGGACGGGGCGGGCACCTCCAGGCGATCGGCCAGGTCACGCACGAGGCGGTAGAGGTCGGGGGCCGTCTCCTCGGCGATGGGCACCGTGGGGCTGAGCGCCGGTCTGGCCCGGACCACCACGGCGGCCACGGCCGCCGCCAGCAGCAGAACCACCACGGCCCCGCCGACCACCGCCCAGCGCAGGGCCGTCCAGCTCTCGCCATGGGAGCCGCCGAGCCGCCCCGTGGCGCCGCCGACCAGCAGCACGACGGCGACCGCCGCCGGGAGAAGCGCGACCGCGAGCGCGGTGCTCCGGATCCGCAGCACCGCGAGAGCGCGGGCGCGCGCTGAAAGCGCGCCTGCTTCCGGACCTGCCACGGTTCCATCACCCCCTGCTGTCCAGCCGATGAATGAACAGCGGACGACGGTGGTGTTGTGCCCTTACTCCCCCCACTGTCGCACCGGCCGCCCGCGCCGCAATGCCGGTGGGCCAGTTGCCGCACCGTGCCTGGCGGCACACTAGTTGGGGCCCGCGCGTGCGTCAGCAGGATGCCGGGAGGGCTCACCCGATGGAATGGCCTTGGCCAGAACCGGGAACTTCTCGAGGAACTTTCTGGACCCTTACAGGCCCTTCTCGACCGCTTCTCGACCCGTTCTCGACCCCTGTTTCGACGCCTGTTTCGACCAAGCCTCTCCTCGACCGGACCTCAGGTTGAGGTCACCCCGGGTCCGGCCTCCTCAGCCGCCTTGGCGGCGATGTCCGAGCGGTGGTGGGAACCGTCCAGCCCGATGCGGGTGACCGCGCGGTACGCCCGCTCGCGCGCCTTCCCCAGATCGGAGCCGGTCGCGGTCACGGACAGCACCCGGCCCCCCGCGCTCACCACGTCACCCGACGCAACGTCCCGCTTGGTGCCCGCGTGCAGCACGTACGCCTTCGGCGCGTCCTGCTCGGTCACCTCAGCCAGGCCCGTGATCGGGTCGCCCGTACGAGGCGTGCCCGGGTAGTTGTTCGAGGCGATCACGACGGTCACCGCCGCGCCCTCGCTCCAGCGCAGCGGCGGCAGCGCGTCGAGCCGCCCCGTCGCGGCCGCCAGCAGCACGCCGGCCAGCGGGGTCTTCAGCCGGGCCAGCACCACCTGGGTCTCCGGGTCCCCGAAGCGCGCGTTGAACTCGATCACCCGCACCCCGCGCGAGGTGATCGCCAGTCCCGCGTAGAGCAGCCCGGAGAACGGTGTCCCCCGGCGGCGCAGCTCGTCCACGGTCGGCTGCAGCACGGTCTCCAGCACCTCGTCGACCAGCTTGGGGTCCGCCCACGGCAGCGGGGAGTACGCACCCATGCCGCCCGTGTTCGGGCCCTCGTCGCCGTCGTAGGCGCGCTTGAAGTCCTGAGCGGGCTGGAGCGGGACGACGGTCTCGCCGTCGGTGATCGCGAAGAGCGACACCTCCGGGCCGTCCAGGAACTCCTCGATCACGACGCGACCGCAGGCCAGCGCGTGCTCCCGGGCGGCCTCGATGTCGCTGGTCACGACGACGCCCTTGCCGGCGGCCAGCCCGTCGTCCTTGACGACGTACGGCGCGCCGAAGGCGTCCAGCGCCTCGTCGATCTCGGCCTCGTTCGTACAGACGTAGGCACGGGCCGTGGGCACGGCCGCCGCCGCCATCACGTCCTTCGCGAACGCCTTCGACCCCTCCAGCTGCGCCGCCTCGGCGGACGGCCCGAACACCGGGATCCCCCGCTCCCGCAACGCATCGGCCACCCCCGCCACGAGCGGAGCCTCCGGGCCGACCACCACGAGCTCCGCCTCCAGCGAGGCGGCGAGCTCGGCGACGGCCGCGCCGTCGAGCGCGTCGACCGTGTGCAGCTCGGCGACCTCCGCGATGCCGGCGTTGCCGGGCGCGCAGTGCAGCGCGCTCACATCGGGGTCGAGGGACAGTGCGCGGCACAGGGCGTGTTCGCGGGCGCCGCTGCCGATGACGAGGACGTTCACGGTGTGCAGCCTATTGCCTTACCCCCGGCCCACTCCGCGCCGGGGGCCCGGCCGCGCCCACCGAGCGGCCGGGCGGGCGTGATCAGAGCTCGCCGGAGAGGACGCCCTTACGGAAGGCGTCCCACTCGGCGGCGGTGTAGCGCAGGGCCGGGAAGGCGGGGTTCTTCGAGTCGCGGATGGCGACGCCGCCGCCGGGGAGATCGGTGATCTCGACGCACTGGTTGCCGCCACTGCTGAACCGCGACTTGCGCCACTGCGCAGCGCTCAGGTCTATGGCGTAAAGGTCATCCTTGCGGCCAGGGGTGCTCACGTCATGTCCTTTCGAGCAGGGCCTTGATGGTCTCCAGGGAATCATCCACGGAAAGCGCCGCCGCGACGATACGTTCGAACGCCATCTCGAAGAGTCTCGCGTCCTCTGCGCCCTCCAGGAAGTAGCCGCCCTGGATGTTCTCGATGTTGACCACCGTGGGCCAGGGCTGCGGGAACCGCACCACCTCGAAGATCCCGAGCATCCCCGGGTGCGGGGTCGAGTTCAGCGGCATGATCTGGATGGTGATGTTCGGGAGCTCCGACATGTCCAGCAGATGCCGCAGCTGCTCCCGCATGAGCGCCGGGTACGAGGCGAAGCGCTGATACAGCGCGGCCTCGTGGATCACGGCCCACAGCTTCATCGGCTTGTCCGGCCGGGTGAGGATGGCCTGCCGCATCTTGCGGACCTCGGCGAGGGCCATCACCTCTTCCGTGGTGTGTGTCATGGCGGTGGCGGCGATGATCTCGCGCGCATAGGCACCGGTCTGCAGCAGACCGTGGATCAGGCCCGGGGCGTAGACGTGCATGCTCTCCGCGTCGGACTCCAGGGTCAGGAGGTCCTTGTACGACAGGCCCACCACATCCCCGTACGCCCGCCACCAGCCCTGCTTCCCCGCGTCCCGCGCCAGATCGATCAGCGCGGCGACGACTTCCGGGTCCGTCACCCCGTACTGCCTCAGCAGCTTCGCCACGTAATGCGGAGGCATCCGCGCCTTGGCGTTCTCGATACGGGACAGCTTGCTCTCGTCCCAGTCCATCCCCTCTGCGGCCTGTTCCAGGCTCAGGGACGCGCCGCGACGATAGGTTCGCAGAGCGTCACCGAGGCGGCGCCTGCGCAGGGTGGGCATGGCCCGAACATTCGGCATGGTGCTTATTTCCCCTCCAAGGTGCGCCAGAAGGCGACTTGGGTGCACCTTGGCATAACTGCGGTTTGCAATTCCATGGAACAGCTGTTCTTCATCCTGCGAATTTGGGTCTCAACCTTGCTCATCCCACTGCGACCAGGGCATTCTTCCTGAACGCTACGAGCAAACTCATGCCGCTGGAGCCGCCATGCCTGCGCCGCTGAACCCCCAACTCCCCACCCCCGGCACGGTCATCAGCAGCGCCATAGCGTCCGGGACCGGCCACCCCGCCTACAGCCAGACCCTCCCCTGCGAACCCGAATCCGCCCGCCGGGCCCGCCTCCTCGTGCGCACCGCCTGCGACACCTGGCACCTGCCCGAACTCGCCGACGCCGCGTCGCTGGTGATCTCGGAGCTGGTGAGCAACGCCGTGGCGCACAGCGGGAGTCGCCTCATGCGCGTGACCGTCTCCCGCCCCGCGCCCGGCCGCGTGCGGCTGTCCGTCGTCGACAGGTCACACGCCAAGCCCGCCGCCCGCGCGGCGTCCGAGGACGACGAGCACGGA
Source organism: Streptomyces sp. ME19-01-6 (assembly GCF_033793745.1). Classification (NCBI taxonomy): domain Bacteria; kingdom Bacillati; phylum Actinomycetota; class Actinomycetes; order Kitasatosporales; family Streptomycetaceae; genus Streptomyces; species Streptomyces sp. ME19-01-6. The sequence goes on from NZ_JARAXF010000024.1 coordinate 76,748, forward strand.
CGCGGGCTGGCAATCGTCGAGGCGGTCTCCGACCGCTGGGGCACGGACCCGCTCCGCTGGGGCAAGCGGGTCTGGTCGGAGCTGTGCACTGTGCATGCGAGCGTGCGCGAGCCACAGTGATTGCGGTGCCGACCTATTCCCTCGCTGCCGGCGTCAGGGAGATCTTCCAGAAGTCGGCGTAGCGGCCACCGCGGCGCAGCAGCTCGTCGTGGCTGCCTTCCTCCACGATCCGGCCGCCGTCCAGGAAGACGATGCGATCGGCGCGCTGGACGGTGCGCAGCCGGTGCGCGATCATCACCACGGTCCGGCCCGCCATCAGGCGCTCGATGCCTTCGTGGACGGCTGCCTCGTTGACCGGGTCGAGCGCGGAGGTGACCTCGTCCAGCAGCACGATGGGGGCGTTCTTCAACAGGGCTCGTGCGATCGAGACACGCTGGCGTTCGCCGCCCGACAGCAGTGCGCCGCCCTCGCCGACGTTCGTCGCCCATCCGCCGGGCAGTCGCTCGATCACCTCGTCCAATCGCGCCGCGGTCGCTGCCGCCCGCACTTCGGCTTCGTCGGCGTCGGGGCGGCCGAGGCGTACGTTCTCCTCGATGGTGCCGTCGAAGAGGTAGACGTCCTGGAAGACGATGGCGGTCCGCGCCATCAGCGCCTCGGTGTTGATGGCGCGCACGTCCACGCCGCCCACGCGCACCTCGCCCGCGTCCACGTCGTAGAAGCGTGCGAGAAGCTGCAGCAAGGTGGACTTGCCCGCACCCGAGGGTCCGACCACGGCAAGCCGCTGTCCCTGGGGCACGGACAGCGACACGTTGTCGATCACCGTGCGGTCGCCGTGCCGGAAGGTGACGGAGTCGAACTCCAGGTGATGGCGGTGCGGTTGGACCGGTTCGGGAGCTTCCGGCAGGGGCTCGGTGCGCAGGACCGTGTCGAGCTGGGCCAGCACGGAGCGCGCGGCGCGGAGTTTGCCGCCGATGTCCGTCAGCGACAGCAGAGGGTCCGCGCAGCGGGCGGCCAGCACCAGGATCGCCAGGACTTCTGCCGCGCCGATGTTCCCGTCGAGCGCGAGGTAGGCGCCCAGGGCCAGCAGCACGGTGAACATCGTCTGCACGGTGAGGGTCAAGCCCACCGCCCCGGGCAGTGCCGCCAGGGTGGAGCGGCGGGAGGTGCGCTGGACTTCGCGCAGCGAGTCGTCGAGCAGCCGGAAGCGTTCGACGGTCCGGCCGCCGGCCCGCAGCACCGGCTGGGCCTGCAGGTATTCGATGACCCGCCCGGTGGCCTCATGGTCGCGTTCGTGGCGCTCCGCATCACCTGCGGCCGTCGAGCGTCCCGTCCGGATCTGGACCGCTGCCACGACCGGTACGGCAACCAGCGCGGCCAGTCCCATCTGCCAGTTGTAGGCGAGCATCACGGCAACGATGGTCAGGGGAGTGACGCAGGCGGAGACGAAGGGTGCCAGCAGGTGTGCGATCACGCTCATGGCCTGCAGGACGCCGCGGCCGGCCAGGACGGACACCTCCCCGACGCGGCCCGTGCTGTACCAGCCCAGCGGCAGCCGAGCCAGGTGATCGCCGAGCCGGTGGTACATGCCACGCAGCAGCCCGGCCCCGACGCGGAAACCGGACAGGTCGCTGAGGTAGCGCAGCACGGCGTAGAGGGCGACCGCGGCCCCGAACGCGGCCAGCCAGGGCCAGGCGTCCCCTGGCGTGTCCCCGAACAGCGCCCGCAGCACGGGAACCAGCAGTGCGTAGGACAGACCCTCGGCTATCGCGGTGGTCGTCATCAGGGCCACGGTGCGGCGCATCGGCTGGGCGTACTCGCGTCCCAGCACGCGCAGCAGCATGCGGATCATCGCGGCTCGCTCTCGGTCTCGTCGGCCATCGCCGAGGTGTGGATTTGCCAGTACGCGGCGAACTTTCCGCCCTGTGCCAGCAGCTCGGCGGGGCTGCCGCGCTCGACGATCGACCCGTTCTCCAGCATCACGACGGTGTCGGCGTCGGCGACCGTCTCCAGACGGTGGGCGATGACCACGATCGTCCGATCGCCCTCCAGGGTCGCCAGGGCCCGGCGCACCGCCTGTTCGGTCTGCGGGTCGGCGAAGGCGGTCGCCTCGTCGAGGACCAGAACGGGCGCGTCGGCGAGCAGTGCGCGGGCGATCGCGATCCGCTGTGCTTCGCCACCCGACAGTCCGGCGTCTTCGCCGATCACCGACTCGTATCCGCGCGGCAGTTCCATAATCCGGTGGTGAATGTTCGCCAGTTGGGCGGCGCGCACCACGTCGTCGCGGTCCGCGTGCGGTACCGCCAGCGCGATGTTGTCCGCGACCGACGCGCGCAGCAGGCACACGTCCTGGAAGACGAAGGAGACCATCCGGTACAGCTGCCGGCTGCCGAGCTCGCGCAGATCGACACCGCCCAGGAGAACGGAACCGTGGGTGGGGTCGAAGAACCGCGGCAACAGCTGGACCAGCGTGGACTTTCCGCTTCCCGACGGCCCGACGATCGCGGTGACCGTCCCCGGCTCCAGCACCAGGTCGATCCCGCGCAGCACCTCGTGATCGTCTTCGTAACCGAATCGGACCTCACGCAGTTCCACCCGGTGCCCCTGGGGCGCGGCCGGGTGCGCGGGCTCCGGCACCGACTCCACCTGGAGGACGTCCCGGATCCGGCCGACCGCGCGGCGGGCGGCCTGCAGGTCGTCGAAGCCGTGGCCCAGGGCCGCCACCGGAGCGGTCAGACCCAGTCCCAGCAGCACAAAGGGCAGCAGGTCGGCCGAGGCCAGGCCACCGTTCGTGATCAGGGCCGTGCCGCCGGTCAGCACGACCAGCAGCACGAACGGCGGCGACAGCACCAGCTGCATCCCCGCCGCGATCCCGGAGATACCGCGCACCCACCGGTGGAAGACGCCGACGAAATCGTCCGCGGCCGTGAGGAATCTACGGTGGGCGCGCCCGGATCCGCCGAACGCCTTCACCACGGAGATGCCCTGCACGAACTCCACGACCGAACTGGAGATCCGTCCCATGGCCGCGTCGAACTCCTCCTGCTCGCGCAGCCGGACCGGAGTCATCATCAGCGGGACCAGCGCCACGGCCAGCACCACCGGTATCAGCGTGATCAGCGTGAGCCGCCAGTCGATGGTGAACAGGTAGATCAGCGACACCAGCGGCACCACGAACGCGGAGACGAGCTCGCCGGGGGCATGGGCGATGAACGGGTGCACGGCACTGACGTCCTCCCCCACCACCTTGGCCAGCTCACCGGTCCGACGCCGGGAGAACCAGCCGATCGGCACCCGCCCCAGCCGCGCGGCCAGATGCCGGCGAAACGCCAGCTGCACCTGGCCGTCGAGAAGATGCCCGATCCCGGACGACGCGGCCGTGAACAGCAGCCGGACGAACAGGCCGACCGCACCCGCGATCACCACGACCTGGACATGACCGTGATCGACCGGCCCGGGCGCGAGCAGAGCCCGGCCCAGTTCGACGACCGCCAGCAGCGGCGCCAGACCCGCGACAGCGCCGATCACCTGCAGGACGACAACGGCGGCGAAACGCCATACGTAAGGGCGCAGCAGCCCCGCCATGCTCTCGGTGGCGTTCATCGCCCTCCCGCCTTCGCCAAGAGGTCATCGGTGTGCTCGGCCGGTGACGGTGGGCCGGTCCGGCGCAGGACGGTGAGGGCGATGACGGCGGCGGCGGCCAGGAGCGCGGCGCCGAGGGTGAGGCCGAGCGCGTATCCGTCGTTGAGGGTCTCGGGTGTGGTGGTCCGGCCGGTGCGGTGCTGCGCAGCGGTGCCGAGGGCGGCGAGTCCGAGTGAGGCGCCGATCTGGCGTGAGCTGTTGAGCAGGCCGGAGGCGGTGCCGGTCTCGTGGGGCGCGACGCCGGCGGTGGCGGTGGAGACGACGGGTGCGAGGCAGAGCCCGAAGCCGACGCTGGTGACGATCGAGGGCCCGAGGACGTCGGTGGTGAAGGCGCCGTCGGGGCTGATCAGGCCGAACCAGGCGAGCCCGGTCGCGGTGAGGAGTCCGCCGATGATCAGCAGGGTGCGGGGGGCGAGACGGTAGCCGAGCTTGATGGCGAGCACGGAGCCGGCGACCACTCCGAGGGCGAACGGCAGGAACATGATCCCGGTCAGCGCCGGCCCGGTCCCGAGGACCCGTTGGAGGTAGAGGGACACGAAGTAGAAGGCCGAGGCCATGGCCGCGCCGACCAGGAGGTTGTAGGCGTTCGCGCCCGCGACCGAGCGGTTGGTGAACAGGCCGAGCCTGAGGAGCGGTTCGCGGGCGGTGGTCCGCTCGACGTGGACGAAGGCGGCCAGCAGCGCGGCGGCGACCACCAGGGTCGTCAGGGTGACCGGCGAGGTCCACGCGTACTGGTCGGTGCGGACGACGCCGAACACCAGCAGGGTCATGCCCGCCGTGGCCAGGACGGCACCGAGCACGTCCGGACGGCCGCCGCGAGCGGTCGGCGGGTCGGCGGCGATGCCGCGCCGGGCCAGGGCCAGCGCGCACGCGGCCATCGGCACGTTCACGAACATCACCCAGCGCCAGCTGGCGTATTCGGTGAGCAGGCCGCCCATCAGGACGCCGAGGGCGCCTCCCGCGGCGTTCATCGCGCTCCATATTCCGAAGGCCCGGACGCGGGCCCTGCCCGTGGGGAACGTCGCGGTCAGCAGCGCCAGCGCGGCCGGAGCCAGCGCGGCGGCCCCGACGCCCTGCGCGGCTCGGGCGGCGACGAGATGGCCGGGTTCCCGGGCGAAGCCGCCGAGGAGCGAGGCGAGGCCGAACAGGCCGAGCCCGAGCAGCAGGACCCTCTTGCGGCCGTACCGGTCGGCGGCCTTGCCGCCCAGCAGGAGCAGCCCGCCGAAGGTGAGGGCGTAGGCGTGGATCACCCAGGTCAGGCCCACCGCGCTGAAGCCGAGACCGGCGGCGATCTGCGGGAGTCCGACGTTCACGACCGACAGGTCCAGCGACACCATGAACTGCACGACGGCCACCACGGCGAGGGTGAGCCCTGGCCGAGCACCCGAACCATTCGTCATCGCGAACTCCCGTCCCCGACACTGACTCTCGACTTTCGGAACATGTTCCGAAAGTAGCATCGAGACCAGCCGCTGTCGAACAAGAAAGGCTGTCGAGGGAGAAAGGCCGCCCCGCACCGGTTTCGCGGCGGAGGACGGCGGGACGGCATGATGGGGCCATGTCCCGACCGCCCGCACCGCACGGCCGCACCGGCCGGCCACCCGTGACCTCACGTGCGCAGATCCTGGCGGCGGCCCGCAGGCTCATCGACCGGGACGGCTGGGAGAAACTGACCATCCGCCGGCTGGCCGCCGAGCTGGGCATCGGGGCGACGACCCTGTACCACCACGTTCAGGGCAAGGATGACCTGCTGATCCTCCTGCTCAACCACTACATCAACGAGACCGAGCGCCCCCCGCTGCCCAGTGACCCCCGGGACCGCATCGTCGCGGCCGCCACCGCGATGCACGACGCCCTCGCGGCCTGGCCATGGGCCGCGGAGGTTCTCTCGGCCGACGGGTTCGTCGGTCTCCTCGACGAATCGGCGATGTGGATGGTCGAAGCCATCGTGGCCGGCGCCAACGACTGCGGATGCACACCCGAACAGAGCGTCGACGTCTTCCGCAACATCTGGTACTACACCGTCGGCGAGGTCCTCGTCCGCGCCCACTCCGCCCGCCGACGGGACGAAGGCCGGCCCTTCGCCTACCGCGACGACCTGGACCCGTCCCATGTGCCCCACCTGGCCACCATCGGCGTCCGGTGGGCCGCGCTGGCCGCACGGGACATCTACCCCCATGGACTCCGCACGTTCGTCGACGGGCTGCTCGCCCAAGCCACGTCGGCTCGTGGCGCCGGCTGAGGCGCCTGCCACGCCCAGCCGCCGGTCGCCGGCTGTGGTCGGCGATGACCGGTCGGCTGTCGGTGCCGGGTGAAAGGCTGCGCCGCATGCTGGAATCGAACGCGAAAGCCAATCTTCACCGCTACCTGGGCACCGCCCGCGAAACCCTGCTGTGGAAGCTCGACGGGCTCTCCGAGTACGACATCCGCCGCCCTCTGACACCGACAGGCACCAACCTGCTGGGGCTGGTCAAACACGCTTCCGGTGTGGAGAAGGTCTACTTCGGCGATGTGTTCGGACGGCCGTTCGACGAGCCCCTGCCCTGGATGGCGCTCGACGCCGAACCCAACGCGGACATGTGGGCGACCGCCGACGAGTCGCGTGAGGACATCGTCGGGCTGTACCACCGCGTGTGGAAGCACTCGGACGCCACGATCGAAGCGCTGCCGCTCGATGCGACCGGCCACGTGTCGTGGTGGCCGGAGGAGCGGAGCGAGGTGACACTGCACCAGATCCTGGTGCATGTGATCGCCGACCTCCAGCGCCACGCGGGTCACGCCGATATCGTCCGGGAGCTCATCGACGGGGCCGTCGGGATGCGGGCCGGCAACGAGAACATGCCGTCGGGCGATCAGTCGTGGTGGGAGGACCACCGGAACCGGCTGGAGCGCGTGGCCGAGAAGGTCGGCACCCTGATGCAGGTGACGCTGCGAGAAGTGGAAGACGGCGACCTCTCCGCCTTCTGGGCTCAGTCCAACGAGCCCGAGGGGATTCACATGGCGGCCTTCACCGCCGAGGACCCATCGGACCGCGCCGCTTTCGACGCCCACTGGGCGCGCATCCGCCAGGACCCGGCGGTCGTCATGCGTACCGTCGTCGGCGAGAGCGGTGAGATCGTCGGGCACGCCGCCGTGTTCGGCCCGCCGGAGGAGCGCGAGGTCACGTACTGGATCGGGCGGCAGTACTGGGGCCGTGGAGCGGCCACCGCCGCACTGCGCGCGCTGCTCGCCGCCGTACCGGAGCGGCCGCTGCACGCCCGGGCGGCGGCGGACAACGGCGGCTCCGTCCGGGTCCTGGAGAAGTGCGGCTTCGTGGTGACCGGCAGGGAGCGTGGTTTCGCGAACGCGCGGGGTGAGGAGATCGACGAAGTGGTGTTCACCTTGGCCGACTGACGCGATCGCCACAGAGCGCACCGCAACGGGTACGTTCGCCGGTCATGGAAGAGACCTGGGACACCGTCCGCCGGCTCGTCGCATGGCTGGACGCGGAGAGCCGCCCCATGGCCCCGGAGGTCACGCGGCTGCTGCGGGTGCTGAAGATCAGCGAGGAGGCGGGGGAGGTGGCCGAGGCGATCCATGGCGTGATGGGTGGCAATCCCCGCAAGGGGGACAGCCACACCTGGGCGGATGTGGAGCGGGAGTTGTGCGATGTCATCCTGACCGCCATGGTCGCGCTGGCGAGCCTGACCCCGGAGGCGCGGAAGCGGTTCGAGGAGCATGTGTCGTCCGTCGCCGACCGTTCGCTGGGGTGAGAGCGCCGTCGGCCGCCCCGGCACTCTTTCGGGTGAGGGGCTGGACGCCCCTATATCCGATGACGCATCTCGTACGGGCGGATATTCTGCGATCTTCGCGGCGTGGCCAGCCGTTCAGCGGTAGGTATCGTGGTTGCGCATCAGCCGCGCGCCAGGAGAGATGCAGCGAGCACGCACATGCAAGCCGCAGAGGGAGATCACGGGTGAGTCAGCCGGAGATGCAGCCCGAGGGGCTTCCTCGGCAGGAAGGCGCGAAGAAGCAGGGGGACCTGCTCGGCCGGCCCTTCCCGCACGGCGACTGGGGGGAGCCCGCCGAGCGTCTCGACGAGCTCTACCGGTGGGTTGAGGAAGGCGCGTTGCAGGTCGCTCGGTGGTATCTCACCGACCGCGTGTGGAAGCGGCGGGTCGCGCGGGCACTGCGGGTCGGGGCTGCGGTCACGGGGGTCGTAGGGGCCATACTGCCGCTGCTGGATCTGAACGGGGTACTGAGCGGCGGGGCCGGTTGGGGCTGTCTGATGCTGCTGATCGCCGCCGCGTGTGTGGCGTGCGACCGGTTCTTCGGGCTGACGTCGGGGTGGATGCGGGACGTGGCGACGGCCCAGGCCGTGCAGCGGCGGCTGGAGACGCTCCAGTTCGACTGGGCGTCGGAGAGCGTGCGCGAGGTGCTCGGCCCGACCGAGGGCACCGCGGCCGAGGCCGTGGAGCGCTGCCTCGCCGTGCTGCGCCGCTTCTGCGAGGACGTGTCGGAGCTCGTACGGACCGAGACCGCGGGCTGGATGGTGGACTTCGGCTCCGGCTCGGCGCCGCTGTTCACCCAGGCCCTGGTGGCCCAGGGCTCCCGCCCGGAGGGCGGCAGCCCCGCCGGGCGCTTCCCGTTGCCGCCGACCACCCGCCCCAACATGCCGCGCCAGCGCCCGCCGGAGCCGCCGCGGTAGTGCTGTGAGTCCCGTCGGCGCGCGGCCGCTTTGACCGCGCCGAGGGCATTGGCCACCTCACTGGCCGGCCGAGACCACTCGCCCACTGCGTACGCTCTCGACCCGGCCGGCCCTGCTCCAGCGTCGACACAGCGCGCGACAGGCAGGCTGGGAACCGCGCTTCCGGTACCACCCACGCGGTGCACACCTCCGCGGCCAATGCCGCGCGATCGGCCCACACGTCGGACCGCGCTCGATTCAAGAGGCCGCCTCCGTGCGGGCGCGGGCCGCTCGCCACGCCTCGCGGAAGCGTTTCAACACCAGACGTGTACTGGTCGGCGAGACGGCAAGCTCGAGACGCGCGTCAGCGAGGCGTTGCAGATCTCCGTCAGTCCCTGCGTTCTTAAATTCCTCATGGCTTGGAAAGGGTTCTTTGCCGGCGAAGAAGTCGAGAAGCGTCAGGACGAAGTCGCCGTATGCACCAAGCTCGTCCCGATGCTGCCGTCCGCCGTCAGTCTGACTGGCCGTGGTGGTCTCTGTGGGTGCGGTGGTCGCCTCGATCAGGCGCTGGATGGCATCGCGTGCCAGCGACGCACGGTCGTTCTCTGAGCGTTCTTGCGGGAGCAGGAGGGCCAGGCGGGCGTCGTCCAGATTCGGCGCCCAGTCGATTAGGCTTTCTGTCCTGCTCAGCAGCGTCCGGAACCCCGATAGCGTCTCCTGGAATTCATCCAGGAGCAATTCACGTGCGACCTCCGTCAATCGCCCTTCCCCGAGACCCCGCCGATCAGGAATGGCAACCAGCTGACGCGTGTATCGAATCAGATCCCGCGTGATGCCACCAGAGAGGCAGTGCGCAAGCGCGATGAAGGGGGCAGTCAGTCCGGGTACCCGGTTCTGTAGTACGACTTGTGACTCGCTCAACGTCCGAGGCTTGAGATGGATGACGTCGTCCAGCGAACTGTCGAAGACATCCCGATCCGGGAGTCCCCGGCGCACGAATTCCGCACCGACGTCCTCGGCAACGGAAATAAGGAAATATACGTTCGGGATTCCGAATACAGCTTTCACTTCGGCAAGCAATGACCGCGCCTGCTCTGCCGTCCCAATTCGGTCGATCTCGTCAATGATGATGAAGATTCGACGATCATTACCATGATTCCCGTCCTCAGCTCTGCCCCATTCGGCCATCCGCTCCAGCAGATGCCGGAAATGGACTACGAGCTCGGGAAAGTTAAGCGTGCGCGACGAGAGCGTAGTGGTGCGACCGGCTCCCGCGGTGCCGGCGGCAAAGGGGGTCACTGCCGCACTGGTCGCAAGGCTTGTGCTCTGCGCGGTTCGAAGGAGGTAGAGATAGTTGATGCACTCCTTGAGCAGTGGTGACCTCCTCTGCCACCTCGGCAGCGAAGCCAACACGCCAAGGCCAAGCAGCACGAGGGGCATGCGCGTCAACCAGAGGTGGTGCTCCCACAGCCGCACGGCGAATCCGCTGGCGTCATCCCATGAACGCGTCAGCCACTCCTGAACGTCACCCTTCAGCGCCCGGTGCAGTGCCCGCGCCACCGGTGCCAGGGCGACGGACAGAAGAACCATGCCGACGAGAAGGCGGGCCCAGAACGGTGCCACTCCGCGCAGCCGTATGAGGACGTGCTTCCGCGGTTTGACCAGGAAGAGAGAGGAAGAATCGGCCGCGCGTCCGTGCCGTTCGATAAATCTCTCACACACCTGCTGGAACAAGGAGAGCAGGAATTCTTGAGGAATATAAGCGGCAGGGATCTGGACCGGGACCACGAGATGCCCGGCCGCCCATCGCTGCGCTTGTGTCCTCAGTAGAGTGGACTTCCCCACCCCGCGCGGACCCGAGATCGCAATGGTCCCACCGGCCATCAACTCCATCTTCGTGATGAGGCTCTGCTGTTCCCGGTACGGAACCACGTAGCGCAGGTCGTGCACGTCGATGAGCCCCAGGAGATCGGGAGTGATCAGCAGGGTGTCGTGATCGTCTCCAATGAGGCGTCTGAGCATCGGCGCCACCTGGGTGGGGAGGGCGGTCTGCAGAGACTTCTCCCATTGGCGACGCATGAACACGACTTGCAAGTGCAGAGTGGCCAGTAGGACCAACAAGAGGAGTCGTCTGGGCAATAACCGCGCCCGCTCATGCCGCCGGGCTGTGAGGTCACGCTGTTCCACTGCAGCCTGGTAATCGTCGTACTCCCGGAACCCTGAGACCAGCAACTCACTGATGAACCGAACCCCATGGAATTCCGCCATTACCTGTTGCTCGTTCACTCCGGTCACAAGGTGCCGTGCTAGGTAGCCCCCGAGCACGACGTCCTCCGAACGGAGCCTACGAACGGCGTTCCGGTAGATCGCCTCGTCCTCGGGACGGCTCCAGACCCACGGCGCCGGCTCCGGCTCCACCACTGCGCCTCCACCGCGTCGTCGGGCCATTGCAGGCACAAGGATCCCATCCGCCGTGCCGGCAACGACCGTAGGTCAGCGCCCCGGTTCAGCCGCCCGCACCCGCCTGCTGGATCGCGCACCGGACCGCCGCCACGGTCTCGGTGCGGTGCGCGATGTTGTGCCGCAACCACACCGGCATCCGCCAGCCGACAACACTGCTGCACTGGACACAGCAGTGATAGATGCAGTCGTCTTGCGATCAGTGGTCCTGGCCAAGCTGCGCGAGCAGCTGGACGACGATGTCCGCACAGCCATGACACCATCCGTCGGCGAAAAGCTCCCTTACGGCCGGGTGAAGCGCCTTCAGCTCCTCTTCGGCTATGAGGACAACAGCAACCTGTACCGGATGCGAGACCGCAGCATCCAACGTGCTGAGAAGTCGTTCACCGAGAACTCCGACAAGGACGACGACACAAAGCCATCGGTCGGGGATGATCAGAACGCCACCCCCGATCGGATGAAGCTAGCAGCAGCCTGACCGCGCCGCTGAAGGAACCCGCGCTCATGACCACCGCCAGCATCACAGGGGCCACCGTCCCCCCCATGCCCGAGAAGACGCCCAAGGCACTCCGCGCCGCCATCGCCCAGCACGCCCCGAAACTCCTCGTCGACTTCGAACGGCACTGGCGCCGGGACATCATGGACACCTACGACCTCGCCCCCGTCCCTGCCTTCATGGCCCGCTGGTGGGGCGAGTACGCGCTAGCCCGCGACCCCAGCCTCGAGGCGGAAGTTCACCGCTTGGAGGACGAGGCTGCCCTGGAACCCGACTACGCCCGCGCCAAGGCCATGATCGAAGAGGCCGGACGACTCCGCCGCGAAGCCGCAAAGGCGGAACCCGGCCAGTGACAAGCGAATTCATGGGGCCACCCTGGCAAACCGATTGGACTAAGGAAGCCGAGAAGAATCACAACGCCCTCCCCGAGGAGGCCCGCGCCCTGGTCCACGCCGCCCGCGCGGCGAACACGTCCTCTACTTCGACCACGGGCGCGGCTGGCTCCGGTACCACTTCGTACCCCGCACCACCGACCCGCAGATCGTGATCGATGAGTGCTACTGGCAATAGGCCCCCATGACCGTGCCCCCACAGACGGCCTTCCGTTCTGGTGGTCGTCGCAACAGCCCAGGCCAAGGGGGAGCGATGGACTTCGAGATAAACGGGCACCACTCACCCGGCCGGGCCGCGAGCTGCTTCCCGTTGCCGCCGGCCACCCGCCCCAACATGCCGCGCCAGCGCCCGCCGGAGCCACCCCGCTGAAGCTGGGCTCTCGACCCGTCCGTCAGCGCTTGGTTTTCGCGCTCATGCGCTTGCGGAGCAGGGCCTGGTAGTAGCGGGACCGCTCGTCGTCCAGGTCGATGCACTCGCAGATGTCCGCCGCCGTCTCGGCGTCGTCCGCGCTGCCGGCGAGCCCGATCCGCGCGATCAGCCAGTAGCCCTCGCGTGCCTTGAGGCGGCACTCGTCGCCGAGCCGTGTCCGTCCCCGTGCCTGCTCGGTGGCGTGGGAGTCACCGCTGACCAGGTGGCACAGCGTGTCCAGGAGGTGGTCTCGGGCCAGCGGGGACGGGTCTCCCGCCAGCGCGGCGAGGATCACGCCGACGGCGGGCACGGCTGCCTCGAAGAGGTTGGTGCCGATCTCGAGGTGGTTGTCGAGGGTGTACCCGATCATGTCCTGCGGTGTCCCGGCGGTGAGGATCGCCTCGAACATCAAGGGCACATGTTCCGCGGAATCACCGCAACCGCATCTCAGCGCCGCCCAGTCGTGGCGCATCAGCTCGGCTCGCACCAGCTCACTGACGCTCAACCGCGCGCCATCGACCGGTGATCGGCGCCCAGGAGCCGGTACACGACACTCCGGCGCAGCGGCCCCTCGGGCACGGTCAGGTCGTCGAAGTCGTCGGCCGGGTCGCGCGTCATACCGACGCGGCGCATCACCGCCTGCGAACGGAGGTTGGCGGCCGTCGTCAGCGCGAGGATCTCCGGGAGGCGGAGTGTGTCGAAGCCGTGGGCCAGCGCCGCGAGGGCGGCCTCGGTGGCGTAGCCGTGTCCCCAGTACGGACGGGCCAGGCGCCAGCCGATCTCCACTCCGGTGACCGGCATGTCCTCCTCCACCGGATCCAGCCCGGTGAAGCCGATGAACTCGCCGGTGGCCCGTACCTCCACCGCCCACCATCCCCAGCCCCGCTGGTCGAGGTCGGCCTGGAAGCGGGCCACGGACGCGTCGCTCTGCTCCCGCGTGAGGATGCCCGGGAAGTGCTCCCGGACCTCGGGATCGGCGTTCATCGCCGCCCACGGTGCGAGGTCGGACTCCCGCCATCCGCGGAGCACAAGACGATCGGTTCGCAGCTCTGACATCGCGCCAACCTAACGTGGCGCGCGAGCGCGGAGCGATCGAATAAATCAAGTGGGCGGCAACCTTCGGCGTGTTCGGCGCGACTATTCAGCGCCTGAGGAAAGGCGCTCGCCCCAGCACCCATGCCCGTAAGGACGCGAAAGCCCGAAGGGAGCCCCTGATGTCCGCATCACCCCCGCCCCCGCTCAGCCGCCGACGCCTGCTCACCGGCGCCGCCGCCACATCAACCGCACTGCTCGTGGGCGGCTCGCCCGCCTCCGCCGGGCAGCGAGCCGCCGTGGCCGCCGCGGGGCCCGACGGCTACGCCGGGATCAACGCGCTCGGCCAGAACGGCACGACCGGCGGGGTCGGCGGGCCCGTCGTCACGGTCAGCGACGCGGAGACGTTCCTGGACTACTGCGACCGCAACGAGCCGTACGTCATCCAGGTCTCGGGCACCATCCGCATCTCCAGCAAGCAGGGTGTCCGCTCGAACAAGACCATCGTCGGGCTCGGCAAGGGCGCGGAGATCACCGGCGGCGGTCTTGACATGTACCGCCGGCAGAACGTCATCATCCGCAATCTGCGGTTCACCGGCGCCGACGACGACGCCATCAGCATCCAGCAGTCCTCGCACCACATCTGGATCGACCACTGCGAGTTCTCCACGGGCGCCGACGGCCTCATCGACATCGTGCGCGGGGCGACCTACATCACGGTGTCGTGGAACCACTTCCACGACCACAGCAAGAACATGCTCCTCGGCCACTCCGATGCCAACGGCTCCCAGGACACCGGCGCGCTCCGGGTCAGCTTCCACCACAACTTCTTCGACGGCACCACCCAGCGCAACCCGCGTGTCCGCTTCGGCGAGCCGGTGCACGTCTACAACAACTACTTCCGGAACAACACCCTGTACGGCGTGGCCTCCACGATGGACGCCGGGGTGCTGGTGGAGGGCAACTACTTCGAGAACGTGCCGCACCCCATCTACTCGGGCTACGACGAGAGCGGGCCGGGCCGGGTGGTGGAGCGCAACAACGTGTACGTGAACAGCGGCACGCCGCAGACGCTGGGCACCGTGCAGGAGCCGTCCACGTACTACGCGTACACCCTGGACAACCCGTCGAGCCTGCCCAGCACCGTCCCCGCCGGGGCCGGGGTCGGCAAGATCTGAACCGGACCTCCGTGCCGGTCCGACCCGGTGGGCGGGACCGGCCGGGGGACGGGCGCCTAGCTGAAGACGATCATCGAGCCCTGGCCCAGGCTGCGCGTCGCCGCCGCGTGCAGGCCCAGCCAGACATGGCGCTCACGGGCGAAGGGACTGTCCTCGTACGGGATCGGCGCCGCCGGTTCCTCCAGGGTGGTGGGGCGGGCCGGGGGCGCGGGGGTGGCCGGGGGGTTGGCGGGGTCGATGCCGAGCGCCGGGGCGACCGCCTCCAGCTCTCTCAGCAGGCCGTGGCTCGACCCCAGGGGGCCACCGCCTTCGAGGAGTTCATCGTTGGACAGCGGATGTTCGAAGTCGACGGGGACATAGGCGCCGGCGTGGTCGTAGTGCCACACCAGGTGCGACTGCTGGGCCGTGGGCTCGAACATCTCCAGCAACTGTTCGTAGTCCCCGCCGAGTTCGTCCACCGGCGTGACCGCCAGCCCGCAGACCTGCAGCAGATGGGCGCGGCGCAGGAAGTGCAGCGCGTCGTAGTCGAAGGCCGCGACCGGGGCGACGTCCCCGGACAGGCCCGGCATATAGCCGAAGACGGGCACGGGCGGCAGTCCGGCTTCACCGAGCGCCTTGTCGTACGCCGCGATCTCCTCCGCGAAGGGGTTGTCGGGGCTGTGACACAGCACATCGACGAGGGGGACCAGCCAGAGGTCACATGCCACGCGATCTCACTCTCGTATCCGTACGGTCGATGGTCGGCCCAGCGTAATGCTCCCCGTACGCCGCGCGAAGAGCCCTGTACGTCAGGGGGGCGCGGTGGTGGTGGATGTCGTCCAGGACGGGCTCGCCGGGGACGTGAACGCGCCCGTCTGCGCGCCCGTTGGCACCCCCGTCGGCGTGTTCGGCGATCCGCTCGGCGGCTTGGTGGTCGGCGTGCTCGGCGATCCGCTCGGCGATCCGCTCGGCGATCCGCTCGGCGACGATTGAGCCGACCCCGTCGGGTCGGTGTCCTGGGACGAGGTCTCGGTGGGGCTCTGGTCCACGGTCGTCGTCGGCACGGGGCGGGGCGGGCCCGGGTCGGCCGGCGGGGCGTCGCGGCCGCCGGGCAGTACGCGTACGGCCATGGCCAGCGCCACGGCCACCAGCGCGACGACCAGTCCCGCGGCCACGGGCAGCGCCGCCCGGCGCGCCCGCACCCGCCGCCGGCCGTGCCGTACGGCCCGGGCCACATCAACCCCCGGCGCCTCGGGTCCCGGTTCGAGCCCGCGCAGCGGGGAGAGCAACCGCGCAGCCTCCCGGTCCAGCTCGTCGTCCCGCATGGCGGCTACTCCTTCCCCACAGGTGGCATCGGAACAAGTGGCCGGCCGCCGAGTTGGGCGCGCAGCCGGGCCAGGCCCCGGGCGGTCTGGCTCTTCACGTTCCCCTCGGAACAGCCGAGGACCGCGGCCGCCTCGGCCACCGGCAGATCGCACAGGAAGCGCAGCACCAGCACGGCGCGCTGGCGTGCCGGGATGCGCGAGAGCGCGGTGTGCACGACCGTCCGCGTCTCGATGTCCGGCACGCCCGCGACGGGCGGCAGCCCCGGCGTCTCGTGCGGCGCGCCCGAGAGCCGGACGACCCGGGCCCAGCCGAGGCGCTGCTCGTTGAGGAAGCACCGGACGAGGATCGTGTGGACGTAGCGGTCCAGGTCGTCGGCGGCGCGGGCGCGGCCCCAGTGGACGTACAGCTTGGTCAGGGCGGCCTGGACGACGTCGTCGGCACGGTGCGGGTCCTTGCAGAGCAGATGCGCGAGGCGGCGGAGCGCGGGCAGCCTCGCGGAGACGTACGCGGTGTACGCCCCCTCGGCCTCCGCCCGGTCCGCGGCCGCCCGGTCCCCCCTCATGTTCCTCCGTGCACCTCCCACACCCACACGCCCCCGATCCACTCCCCCTGCCACCCCAGCAGCCGCTCCAAGGTGACACGCAGCGCCTCGTCCCCCGGTTGCGGGGCGAGCACGACCGCGCCCGCGCGCCAGAATTCGAGGTCCGCGCGCACGGCGCGGCGCTGCTCCTGGCGGATGTGCGGGACCCGTCCGGTGCGGCGGACCTCGTCGAGGAGGGCGGAGGTGTAGCGGTACCGCGCACCGTAGATGCCCCTCCGGTCGGGGCCGTCGGGACCGTTGAAGTAGCCGCCGGGGAGCGGGAAGCCGAGCCCGGTGGCGGTCTGCCAGTGCAGGGCCTCGGCGTTTCCGGGGCTGGGCAGCGGCACGGGGACGAGGGAGCGGCCCTTGGGGACGTGCGCGCGCCAGGTGCCGTCGGCGATGAAGGACGGGACGGGGACGCGGTCGGCGGTGGTGAACGGCGTGGGCGCGAGGGGCAGCAGGGCGGCGATGACGGCGGCCCATCCGGCGATCCGCAACGCCCGGTCGACGCCGCCCGGCTCACCGGCCTTGTCGCCGCCCGGCGCCTTGTCGGTGCCCGGCGCCCCCAAGGCACACAGTTGGTCGCAGGCCAGGGCCAGCAGGATGCCGAGCGCGGGCACCGCCGCCATCGCCACCCGCGACTCGATGACCGACTCGAACAGCGGCTGATCGGCGAGCGCCCGCCACGGCCCCGGCAGCACGATCCCCGTCCAGGGCACGGGGATCGTGCGCCCGAGGGAGAGCACGGATGCCGCGAAGGCCACCCACCCGAGCGCCCGCACCCGCGGATCCCGCCACAGCCACACCACCACGGCGGCGGTCAGGGCGAGCAGCGGCCAGCCGAAGAAGGCGTTCTGCTCGGTGCGGTTCATGGCCAGCGCGTCGGCGGTGGCCTCGTCCCCGGCCAGCGAGCGGCCCGCGAACTCCACGAAGGCGCGCGGCGAGTTGCCGGCCGGGCCGTGCAGCACGCTGTGGTAGCTCTGGGCGCCGAAGAACTGCCACAGCAGCGGATAGGCGAGCAGCGGCACGCACACCGCGGTGGCGAAGGCCAGCCCCCGGGCCAGCGGGCGCACCGCCGCACGTGCCTCGGCCGGGCGTGAGGCCGCGTAGCCGACCGCGAAGAGGACGAGGCCGAGGGCGGCGAGCAGCAGCGCCTCCTCGCCGAGGAAGACCTGATAGGTGAGGAAGAGGCCAAGGACCACCCCGTCGCGCCTGACGCGGGTGCCCTCGCACAGCCGCAGCAGCCGGTCGGTGATCAGCGGCATCATGAACAGCACCGCGAAGTTGGGATGCGCGTTGGCGTGGGAGATCATCGGCGGGGCGAAGGCGCACAGGGCGCCGCCGAGCGCGGCGGCCCGGCGCGCGCGTACGAACCGCTTGCGCAATAGCCAGTACCAGGCGCCCGCGGTCCCGGCCAGCCCGCCGGTCAGCACCAGCGCCCAGGTCGCCCCCGGGCCGAAGAGCGCGGTGACGGGCGCGAGCGGGACGGCGAGGCCGAGCATGGCGGTGTTGGCCATCAGGTTCACCCCGAGCGGGGTGTTCTGCAGCTCGGTGAAGAAGGGGTCACTGAGGCTGGATACCCCGAGGACCTTGTCGGCGGTGACCGCGAAGAACCACTCCCACTGGTTCTGGTCCTGCCCGCTGTCGACGAGATAGCGGTGGCCGACGTCCGCCCACAGCCCCTTGTAGAGCAGCACCGACAGCAGCAGATAGCCGAGGACCACGGTCAGGGCGCCGGCGCTCAGCCGCTCCCGTACGCCCCGCCGCCACAGGCGCAGCAGTTCCAGGAGCACCCGGCCGTAGTCCAATGGACGGATCTTGGAGCCCGCTTGGTGCGCCCAGCGGACCGGCACCTCGGCGACCGGCCAGTTCGCGCGGCGGAAGGTGCGCAGGATCTCCACGTCGATGCCCCACCCGTCGAGCCGTGACCGCCCGAAGGCCGCGCGCGCCCGGTCGCCGTCGAAGAGCTTGAACCCGCACTGGGTGTCGCCGACGCCGGGCAGGGCGACCGCCCGGATCACGCGGTTGCCCGCCCGGCCCGCCAGCCGCCGCAGCGGGTGCTGGTCCACCTCGATCAGCGCGCCGGGGTGCGCGCGGGAGCCGATCGCGGCGGCGAAGCCCGCGTCAAGCCGGTCGTGCAGCGGCGCCAACTCCTCGATGGGGGTGGCGAGGTCGGCGTCGGTCACCAGCACCCGGCGCCCGCGCGAGGCGAGCACGCCCAGGCGCAGCGCGTGGCCCTTGCCGTGGTTGTGCGTGAAGGAGCCGGCCGCGGGCGAGGACGGGGGCGGGGCCAGCAGCCGGATGCGCGGCTCGGCCGCCGCCGCGTCGCGGACGACGGCCGCGGTGGCGTCGCTCGACCCGTCGTCGACGACGATCAGCTCCCACTCGTCGTGGCGGCCGGGCGAGGAGCGCAGATAGCGGCAGATCGCGTCGAGGGTCCGGGGCAGCCGGTGCTCCTCGTTGTACGCGGGCACGACGACCGTCAGGTCAACGGTGCCGGTGCCGGTCGCGGGCCGAGGGGCCAGGGAGCGGGCGGGCGGAGTGTGCAGCACATGAGGGTGACCGCCTCGGATCCCCGGCAGGTTGTGTGTCCTGCGTCACATCTGCGCCCGAGCGGCGGCTCAGCTCTTCTCGCGTCCGGTGGCCAGTTGCTCGATCAGCGCGACGGAGTGCGCGTTGTACGCGGCTATCAGCCGCTCGGAGGTCTCGGCGTCGCCGCGGGTGACGGCCGCGGTGAGCTCGCCGTGCCCGGCCCACAGCCGCCCGCGCAGATCCGGCACGCGCCGCAGATACGGCACGGTGAAGACCCAGGACTGCACCCTCAGCCGCTGCAGGAAGTCAAGTATGTACGGGTTGCCGACGAGCCCGCAGAGCTCGCGCCAGAAGCGCAGGTCGTAGCCGATGAGTATGTCGAGGTCGCCGGAGCGCGCGGCGCGCTCGGCCTCCTCGGAGCGACGCCGCACCGAGGCCAGGGCCTGCGGGGTCATGGTGCGCAGGGTCTCCTCGACGGAGTGCCGGAAGAGGCCCTCGATCACCATGCTGCGGGCGTTGACCATGTGCTGGAAGTCCTCGAACGTGAACTCGTGGACCTTGAAGCCGCGGTGTTCCTCGACGTCCAGCAGCCCCTGTGCGCACAGGTCCAGCAGGGCTTCGCGGACGGGGGTGGCGGAGACTCCGTACTGGTCGGCCATCTCCTTGACCGTGAACTGCCGTCCGGCCGGAAGCCGGCCCGCGAGCACCTCGTCACACAGCGCCTCGGCGATCTGCTGCCGCAGGGTGTTGCGCTTCACCGGGCTGGTGCCGGGCACGGGCATCGAGGACCGTCTCCTTCCGCGGCCGTCGTGTCGTACGGATGCGGACGGCCCTCGCATCACGATATGCGAGGGCCGTTGCGCGAAGTACGCGAAGAGTGCGCGGGTGAAGTCGTCTACACCGTTATTTGATCTCTTTCTGAGCCTACGACGACCAAAACGACGCGGTTTTTGGTGGCGCTGGGCGGGCCGCCGTCAGGCGGTGGTGTGGGCGTCGGCCGCGGACAGGGCCTCGTCCAGGATCGCCAGCCCCTCCTTGGCCTCGGCCTCGGTGACGGTGCACGGCGGCACCACATGCGTGCGGTTCATGTTCACGAACGGCCACAGGCCGCCGCGCTTGCAGGCCGCCGCGAAGTCGGCCATCGGCTGATTGGCCGGGCCGCTCGCGTTGTACGGGGTCAGGGGCTCGCGGGTGTCCTTGTTCTTGACGAGTTCGAGCGCCCAGAACACGCCCAGGCCGCGGACCTCGCCCACGCAGGCGTGGCGCTCGGCGATCTCGCGCAGCCCCGGGCCGATGACCTTCTCCCCGATCTCGGCGGCGTTCTCCACGATGCCCTCCTCCGCCATCGCGTTGATCGTGGCGACGGCGGAGGCGCAGGCGAGCGGGTGGCCGGAGTAGGTGAGGCCGCCGGGGTAGGGCCGCTGGTCGAAGTCCGCGGCGATCTCGGCGCTGATCGCGACCCCGCCGAGCGGGACATAGCCGGAGTTGACGCCCTTGGCGAAGGTCAGCAGGTCCGGGGTGACACCGAAGTGGTCGGCGGCGAACCAGCGGCCGGTGCGGCCGAAGCCCGCCATGACCTCGTCGAGGATGAAGACGATGCCGTAGCGGTCGCAGATCTCGCGGACCCCGGCCAGATAGCCGGGCGGCGGCACCATGATCCCCGCGGTGCCGGGGACGGTCTCCAGGATGATGGCGGCGATGGACTGCGGGCCCTCGAAGGCGATGGTCTCCTCCAGGTGCGCGAGCGCGCGCTCGCACTCCTGCCGCTCGTCGGTGGAGTGGAACGGCGAGCGGTAGAGGAACGGCCCCCAGAAGTGGACGACGCCGGCCGAGGCGGTGTCCGAGGCCCAGCGGCGCGGGTCGCCGGTCAGGTTGATCGCGGCGGCGGTGGCGCCGTGGTATGAGCGGTAGGTGGAGAGCACCTTGGTGCGGCCGGTGTGCAGCCGTGCCATGCGGACGGCGTTCTCGACGGCCTCGGCGCCGCCGTTGGTGAAGAAGATCTTGTCCAGGTCGCCGGGCGTGCGCTCGGCGACCAGCCGCGCCGCCTCCGACCGCACGTCCACGGCGAAGCCCGGCGCGATGGTGCACAGCTTGGCGGCCTGCTCCTGGATGGCGGCGACGACCTTGGGGTGCTGGTGGCCGATGTTGGTGTTGACCAGCTGGCAGGAGAAGTCGAGGTAACGGTTTCCGTCGTAGTCCCAGAAGTACGAGCCTTCGGCGCCCGCGACGGCGAGGGGGTCGATGAGCCCCTGGGCCGACCACGAGTGGAAGACATGGGCCCGGTCCACCGCCTTGACGGCGGCACCGGTGGCGGGGTCGGGCGTGGGGCTGGGGGTCGGGACGGAGTGCGCGGGCTGTGCGGACACGTTCGCTACCTCGGATCGCTCGCGGGTCGGTGGGGCCCAGCGTACGGACCGGTGGCCGGGGCGCGGCACCGACAAGCTGTCGGGCGGCCGGCCGACCCCATAGGCAGAGTGGCCAGAGTGGCCAGAGTGGACGAAGTGGCCAGAGGGGACGGAGTGGGCAGACTGCCGGGCGGCCGGGGGGGCACCGCCTTTTGTCCAGGTACCGATGGAGAATCGACACGGCCAGATACGGAACCGATAACGGATCCCCCGCGTCGTCCACTTCGCCCTCAGCCCCCTCTATTCTTCGGCGAGGGGCTGATCAGGGGACCAGGGGAAAGGACAGCGACGCATGGAAGACCTGGGGGTCGAGGACCCTCGTTGGATCGGCGAGTACCGGTTGATCCGTCGGCTCGGGGCGGGTGGTATGGGACGGGTGTTCCTGGCCTACTCGCCGCGCGGCCGTACGGTCGCGGTCAAACTCGTGCAGACCGAACTCGCGCAACAGGCCGAATTCCGGCGTCGCTTCAAGCAGGAGGTGCGGGCCGCACAGCGGGTCGGGGGTGAGTGGACCGCGCCGGTGCTCGACGCGGACACCGAGGCCGCCACCCCCTGGGTCGCCACGGGCTATATCGCCGGGCCGTCCCTGCACTCGATCGTGGCCGAATCGGGACCCCTGCCCGAACGGTCGGTGCGCATCCTGGGTCACGGTCTGGCCAAGGCGCTGCAGGCCATCCACGGCGTCAACCTGATCCACCGCGACCTGAAGCCCTCCAACGTCCTGATCACGATCGACGGGCCCCGCGTCATCGACTTCGGCATCGCGCGCGCTCTGGAGACCGTCACCGACGGAATCCTCACGCGCAGCGGCGCCGTGGTCGGCTCGCCGGGCTTCATGTCGCCCGAGCAGGTGCGCGGCGAGCGGGTCACCCCGGCCAGCGATGTCTTCTGCCTCGGGTCGGTGCTCGCGTTCGCGGCCATCGGCCGCCAGCCGTTCGGCACCAGCGACAGCGGGGTGCACGCGGTGATGTACCGCATCGCCCAGGAGGAGCCCGACCTGGAGGGGCTGCCCGAGGGGCTGCGGGAGCTGGTCACCGACTGTCTGCGGAAGGACCCGGCCGCCCGGCCGACCGTGGAGCAGCTGCTGGCGCGTACGGCCGGACCCGAAAACCCAGACGGTGCGGACGACGCCGACGAGCCCTGGCTGCCGGGCAGCCTCGTCGCTCAGCTCGGGCGGCACGCCGTACAGCTCCTGGACGCGGAGACCCCGGCCACGCCGCTGGCGCCCGGCCTGCCCGCGCCGCCGTCCACGCCGCCCGGCTTCACGGGGGTCAAGCCGTCGATTCCGGCGCCCCCGGCTACGCCGCCGACGGCCACGTCGTACCCGCTGGCGCCGGCCGAGCCGCCGACGCCCCCGCCGCCGACCAACCCGCCGCCGCAGGCGGCCCCAGCCACTCCTCCGGCCACTCCTCCAGCCACTCCCCCGGCCGTTCCTCTTGCCATGCCCGCCGCACCGCCGGTGGCGCCCGTGGCGCCCGCCGCCGCGGCCCCGCAGACGCCTCAGCCGCCCGCCACCCCGCCGCAGGGCGCTGCCGCCGCACCCGGGGGCGAGGCCGAGACTCCTGCCGCGGGCGCGGTGCCCGAGCCGCGGGCGGAGAACGCCGCCGCCACGCCGGCCACACCGGCCACACCGGCCCCGGAGGCCGCCAAGCCGACGCCGGCCGCGGGCCCGGGTGAGACCCCGCCGGGTGCGACACCGCAGGCCGCGGAACCGGTGCCCACGCCTCCGCATGCCTTCGGGCCGCCGGAGGTCACCTCCTTCGACGCCACACCCAGCACACCCCCCGCGGGCCTCGGCTCCGTCGGCCTGGGTGGACCGGGCGGGCCTGGTGGACCGGGCGGACCAGGCGGCCCCGGTGGGCCGTTCGGGCCCGCGCCCACACCCACGCCCCCGCCCCCACCCGCGAAGCGCAGCAGGCGCAAGCCGGTCATCATCGCCTCAGCCATCGTCGCGACCCTGGTCATCGCGGGCGCGGCCGCCTTCGCCTACGTCGCCTCCAACGACGACAAGGACAAGAAGCCGGACTACAGCAAGATGACCCACACGCCCCCCACCAAGTCCTCGCCCTCGGACGCGAACTCACCGTCCAGCGGCGACGACTCGGCCTCGCCCGAGCCGTCCTCGACGTCCCTGGGCTCCGGCGGCGACGTCCCCAACGAGTACCTGGGCTCCTGGGAAGGCGAGATCATGAACGGTGACACGGCCACCGGGAAGATCCGCCGCGTCGTCATCTCCCAGGGCGCGATCGGCTCGAAGACCATCGAGACCTTCACCGCCGCCTCCGACTCCTTCTGCTCGAGCAAGGCAACCCTCAAGGACGTGAAGAGCCTTCTGGTCATCGAGGACGAGGAGGTGAACACCAGCATCCCCGCGGACAGTTGCAGCGCCGTCGGGGAACAGACCCTGAAGCTCGGCAGCAACGGCCGCATCGCCTGGAACAACTCGGACGGCTCCTCGTCCGCCACGCTGCGCCCCTCGAAGCCCAAGGACAACCCCATCCCCGACAAGTACCTGGGCACCTGGCTGGCCAAGGACGCGTTCGGGGAGTCCGGCGCCACCTTGAAGATCACCATCAAGCAGGGCGCGATCGGCACGGTGGTCACCGAGGACCTCGGGGAGAGCGAAAGGTACCAGTGCGAGACCAAGCGGATTCTGGTCTCGGTCGACAACGGACTGGTCCTGAGCCTGGGCGAGGTCGTCGACGAGACCCCGGCGGACTCCTGCCCTTCGAGCGAGATGCTCACCTTCACCGCCGACGGGTCTGACAAACTCCGTGTGGAATACGACGATCCGAACGACTACAGCGATGAGACTCAGACGCAGACGTTCACTCGCGTAGGCTGATCGCCCGTCAGTCGACCGCACGTCACTCGATCGCCCCGTCGTCGACCGAGCGCACACGGACAGGAGCCGTACGGCAGTGACTCCACCTACCGCTAAGGCGGCGGGTTTCCTGCGTCGCTGGCCAGGCAGCTTCGCAGAGGGCCGGCCCGGCCCTGTGCAGGACGTTGAGCGCGCCGACATGATCCGCGTTCGCGGTGAAGCCGCACGCCGTGCACTCGAACTTCGCTTGGGTGACGCGGTTCTCCCTCGCGGCGTGCCCGCAGTCGGGGCAGGTGCGGGAGGTGTTGCGGGCGTCCACCGGGATCACTCGGCGACCGGCACTCTCAGCCTTGTTCGCCAGGATCCTCAGGAACTGCCCCCAACCCGCGTCGAGGATGCTGCGGTTGAGCCCGGCCTTGGCGGCGGCACCGTTGGGAAGGAACACGCCGCCATGGTCGGGGTCGGGCTTTGGGTTCGGGGTACGGGTCATACCCGCTGTTGTCAGTCGTTCGTGTCCGATCACATCGTGTTCGCGGACCAGGCCGAGGGCGGTCTTGTGGTGATGGTCGAGCCGCTGCCGCCGGACCGCCTGGAGGAAGCGCGGGTTCTCCTTGTGGCGGCCGCCCGAGTCGGTGAGGAAGTGCACCGTGTCCATGTCGTCCCGACCATCGACCCCGTGGCCGCAAACGGCTCGGCCGGAACGTCGTCGCAGGCGAGGACCACGTACCAGCGGCGGCCTTCGCGCTTGATGCTGATCGTCTTGACCTTGCCCTTGACGGGCCGGTGCTGATGAACACGGACGTGCCCGACACGCTTGAAGCGCGGGTACCCCGGCTTCTCGCCGCTCTTCACACGGCGGAAGAAAGCCTGGAACGCCTTGTCCAGACGGCGCAAAGTCGCCTGCTGCGAGCTGAACGACCAGCGCCCCTGGCGCTCGGGGCCGAACGCCCGGATTTCCTTGAGCTGGGCAGACTGGTCGCCGTACCGGACAGTGGTTTTCGAGCTGTGCCGGTACGCGTCCCGACGCTCTTGGAGCGCGCCGTTGTACAGCGACCGCCGCTCTGCGGCTCCGGTCCAAGAATTCGATCCCACCACCGGACCAGGCCGGTGGTCCCCCGAAAGAAGGTCTGATGGAGAACCTCGGGGCCCAGGACCCGCGGTGGATAGGCGAGTACCGGCTGCTCGGCAGGCTGGGCGAGGGCGGAATGGGCCGGGTCTACCTGGCCCGTTCCGCCCGCGGCCGCACTGTCGCCGTGAAGCTTGTGAAGTCCGAGCTCGCCCGACACGCCGACTTCCGCGGCCGCTTCCAGCGTGAGGTCGCGGCCGCGAGACGGGTGGGCGGGCAGTGGACGGCACCTGTCCTGGACGCCGACACCGAGGCCGAGGTCCCCTGGGTGGCCACCGGCTACATCGGCGGTCCGTCCCTGCACGACGTCGTCGCCGAGCAGTTCGGGGCGCTGCCCGAGCAGTCCGTACGGACCCTCGCGCACGGACTGGCCCTCGCGCTCCGTGACATCCACGGCGCCGGGCTGATCCACCGCGATCTGAAGCCCTCCAACATCCTCATCACCATCGACGGGCCGCGCGTCATCGACTTCGGCATCGCGCGGGCCCTGGAGACCATCACCGGGGTGGGCACCAGCCTGACGGTGGCGGGCGCGGTCGTCGGCTCACCCGGCTTCATGTCGCCCGAGCAGGTGCGCGGCGAGGCCGTGACCACCGCGAGCGATGTCTTCTGCCTCGGGTCGGTGCTGGCGTTCGCCGCCACCGGCCGTCAGCCGTTCGGCAATGTGACCAGCGGGGTGCACGCCCTGCTGTACCGAATAGCCCAGGAGGAGCCCGACCTCGTGGGGCTGCCGGAGGGGCTGCGCGAGCTGATCACCGGCTGTCTGCACAAGGACCCGGACGTCCGGCTCTCGGTCGAGGACGTGGTGGCGCGTACGGCCCCGGACGCGCAGGCGGCCACCACCGGCCCCTGGCTGCCGGGCGAACTGCTCGCCAAGCTCGGACGGGACGCGCTCCAGCTGCTGGAGATGGAGGCGGACACAGACGCGGCCTCCGACACCGACACCGCCACCCTGCGGACGTCCGGCATGGCGGCCATGGGCGTCGCGGCACCCGGCGGGCCCGGCACACCGAGTGCCTACGCGACACCCTCGGGGCCCGCCACACCCGGAGCACCGGGAACACCCGGGGCACCGGCCGCCGCCTTCCACGCTTCCGGCGCACAGCCCGCGTACCCGATGGCCGGCGGGTCCGGGCAGCCCTGGCCGGACCCGCACCACGGGTTCCCGGGCCGCGTCTCCTCCCCGCCCGCCAGGAGCCTGCGGACCTCGCGCGGCCTCGGCGCCACCCTGATGTGGCTGTTCGGCGCCTTCGCGCTGCTGAGCGTCGCGCATTTGGGCCTGAACGGCACGCTGTTCAGCGCGTACGACGACTACCTGGGCGACTCGGGTACCAAGGACGCGATCGGCAGCGCCAAGGACTCCTTACAGATCTTCGAGGTCTTCACCGGGCTGCTGTGGATCACGCTCATGGTGCTGTTCCCGGTGTGGTTCCGGCGCGTGTACCTCAACGCCACGTTCCTCGCGCCCGGCCGCCAGCGGTACGGCGGCGGCCTCGCGGCCGGCTCATGGTTCATCCCGGTCGCCCAGCTGTGGCTGCCCAAGCAGATGGCCAACGACATCTGGGCCTCCAGCACTCCCCCGAACACCCGGCCCGCCTCCCGCGCGGTGCTGCACTGGTGGTGGGCGCTGTACGTGCCGATGCTCGTCGTCTTCTTCGTCCAGTCGGCGGTGGAGGCCCTCGCCAGGACTGACACGGACAGTCAGATGGCCGTCGGCCTGTCCATCCTCGAGGATCTGCTCTCGATCCCCGCGGCCGTGCTCGCGATGGTCGTGGTGTCCCGCGTCACCAAGATGCAGCAGCCCCAGCACTGGCAGCCGGAAGGAGGGGCCTTCGGGCCTCCCGCGATGCGCTAGGAGGCCCTCGGGCCGTGCCTCATATGACCCAGAGGCTCAGAGGAACGAGTTGATCTGGATCGTCTCGTCGCGGCCCGGACCGACGCCGATCGCCGAGATGGGCGCTCCCGACATCTCCTCCAGCGCCTGCACGTACTTCTGCGCGTTCTTCGGCAGCTGGTCGAAGGACTTGGCCTGGGTGATGTCCTCGGACCACCCCGGCAGCGTCTCGTAGATCGGCTTCGCGTGGTGGAAGTCGGTCTGGCTGTACGGCAGCTCGTCGACCCGCTTGCCGTCGATCTCGTACGCGACGCACACCGGGATCCGCTCCCAGCCGGTCAGCACGTCCAGCTTGGTGAGGAAGAAGTCGGTCAGGCCGTTGACCCGGGTCGCATAGCGCGCGATGACCGCGTCGAACCAGCCGCAGCGCCGGTCACGGCCGGTCGTCACGCCCCGCTCGCCGCCGATGGTGCGCAGCTTGTCGCCGTCCTCGTCGAGGAGCTCGGTCGGGAACGGGCCCGCGCCCACGCGCGTGGTGTAGGCCTTCAGGATGCCGATCACGCGGTTGACCTTCGTCGGGCCGACCCCGGTCCCGGTGCAGGCACCGCCCGCGGTGGGATTCGAGGAGGTGACGAAGGGATACGTGCCGTGGTCGACGTCGAGCAGCGTGCCCTGGCCGCCCTCGAAGAGGACCACCTTGCCCTCGTCGATGGCGTCGTTCAGGATCAGGGTGGTGTCCGCGACAAAGCCGCGGAGCTGGTCGGCGTAGCCCAGCAGCTCCTCGACGACCTGCTCGATGGCGATGGCGCGCCGGTTGTAGAGCTTGGCGAGGACCTGGTTCTTGAAGTCGAGGGCCGCCTCGACCTTCTGCCGCAGGATCGACTCGTCGAAGATGTCCTGCACCCGGATGCCGACGCGGTTGATCTTGTCGGCGTAGGCCGGGCCGATACCCCGACCGGTGGTGCCGATCTTCCGCTTTCCGAGGAAGCGTTCCGTCACCTTGTCGAGGGTCGTGTGATACGGAGTGATCAGATGCGCGTTACCGCTGATCAGCAGCTTGGACGTGTCGATTCCGCGCGCGTTCAGCCCACTCAGCTCGGAGAGCAGGACCGCCGGGTCCACGACGACGCCGTTGCCGATGACCGGGGTGCACCCCGGGGAGAGGATTCCGGAAGGGAGGAGGTGGAGCGCGTACTTCTGGTCGCCGACGACGACCGTGTGGCCGGCGTTGTTGCCGCCCTGGTAGCGCACCACATAGTCCACCGAGCCACCGAGCAGGTCGGTGGCCTTTCCCTTGCCTTCATCACCCCACTGAGCACCGAGCAGCACAAGTGCGGGCACAGGCGTACACCCCTTCCGGGCGGGGCATGTCCAACGTGCGTGGTGGCTTGTGCCACCACAAGAGCCGTCGAACCGGTGCCCCGGATAGACGAAGCCCCTGGCGCAACAGCGACAGGGGCTCTTGCACCGAGAGATTACCTGAGGAAGGACCGAGGTGTCGGCTCCAGATCCCTGGCAGATTTCCCCGGACGCCGTCCGGGGGCGCCCCCTGCTCGTGCTCATCGACCCCACCGCCCGTCGAACCGACGGGGAGTCGGTGCGGATCGCGAAAGATGTGCTGTGTGCGGGCGCAGCCACGAAAATCTGCCTGCCGGAGGGGCCCGAGGAGGTCGAGCGGGCACTCGCCCGCCGCGGCAGCCGCCGCCCCGTCGTCGTCGGTGACCACCGGGCCCTGCTGCGGACCGTCGAGCTGCTGCACCGCAAGCGGGAGCTGGCGGACGCGGCGCTGGCGGTGGTGCCGGTGGGCGGATCGGCGACGGTGGCCCTGGCCCGCGCCCTGGGCCTGCCCACGGACGCGGTGAGCGCGGCGCGGACGGCGCTCGACGGCACCGCGCACCGGCGTGACCTGCTGGTCGACGAGAGCGGCGGGGTGGTCCTCGGCGGTCTGCGGATCTCCGGCGGGGAGCAGCCGGGGAGCGGGAGCGCGAGCGGGGACGGGAGCGGTGACGGGCCCGCGAGCAGGGACGGCGGCGGTACGGGGAGCAGTGCGGGTGGGTACGACGGCGGCCACCAGCCGTGGTGGACCCCCGCGGCCCGCACCGCGCGCAGCGCGCTGACGCTGCTGTCGCTGCCGGGCGTCGGTCTGGGCGGCTCCCGGCGACGGACGCGGCCGCCCGGGCAGCGGCTGCGGGTGGAGGCGGACGGCGTGCTGCTGGCCGACCTGGACCGGCCGGTCGAGCGGGTCTCGGTGTCCACGGCCACGGCGGGCCGCGGGGGCCTGGCCGACGTCGTGGTGCACCCGTGTGCCGGGTCCGGCCCGGTCCGCGCCCGGGCCCGGGCGGTCACCGTCTCGGGTCCGGACTTCCGCTACCACGCGGACACCCTGACCCGCGGCCCGGTGCGCACCCGCACCTGGACGGTCCTCACCGAGGCCTGGCGCCTGATGCTCCCCCGAGGGGGCTGAGCGGCACGTGCCGCCGGGTTACGTTTTTCCGGTCTTCTGTTCGCCCACGCGGGGAATCTCCTGGTGGGCGCCCTCCTCGTGGGCCCGCCAGCGCGCCAGCATGCCGACCAGTTCCTTCTGCATGAACTCGTAGAACTCCGCGGACTTGGCCGCCCGCGCCCCCGCCGGGGTGTCCAGGCCGAGCGCCCTCGCGCCGTCCCGCATCGTGTTCGTCCAGCGCGTGAGGATCTGGTCGCGGTGGGCCACCGCCTCGTACCAGACCTCGTTGTAGAGGCGGTACGAGTCGCGCCGCGAGCCCGGCTCGCGCTCGCGTGTGATCAGGTCCACCTGGGCGAGGTAGCGGACCGCGCCCGAGACCGCGGCCGGGCTGATCTGGAGCTGCTCGGCGATCTCGGCGGCGCTGAGCTTGCCGGAGTCGGAGGCGAGAAGGGCGGCGAAAACCCGGGCGCCCATCCGCTGCATCCCGGCCTCGGCCATGTCCGCGCCGAACCGCTCGACGAACCGCGATACCGCCTCGTCGTCGCGCGCGGCGTCTCCGCCCGTGCCCTCGTGTGCGCTCTCCTGCCGCGTCACCTCCGTCACCACCTCATCATCTCCCCTCGTTCATCCGTTCAATATCAGTTTATACACTTCGCTAACTTCACAATTTTGTGAAACTAGCGTAGCTTCAAAAGAATGACAACGGCAATCTCCACCTCCGGCCTCCACAAGTCATTCGGCCGCACCCATGCCTTGGATGGCCTCGACCTGGAGGTCGAGACAGGCGAAGTCCACGGCTTCCTCGGGCCCAACGGAGCCGGGAAGTCCACCACCATCCGCGTCCTGCTCGGCCTCCTGCGGGCGGACAGCGGAGCGGTCCAGCTCCTGGGCAAGGACCCCTGGCACGACGCGGTCGAGCTGCACCGCCGCATCGCCTACGTACCGGGCGACGTCACCCTGTGGCGCAACCTCAGCGGAGGCGAGGTCATCGACCTGTACGGGCGGCTGCGCGGCGGCCTCGACCTGGACCGGCGGGCGGAGCTGCTGGAGCGGTTCGAGCTCGACCCCACCAAGAAGGGACGCACCTACTCCAAGGGCAACCGGCAGAAGGTCGCGCTGGTCGCCGCCTTCGCCTCGGACGTCGACCTGCTGATCCTGGACGAGCCCACCTCCGGGCTCGACCCCCTTATGGAGGAGGTCTTCCGCGACTGCGTGGTCGAGGAGCGGGAGCGGGGCCGCACGGTGCTGCTGTCGAGCCACATCCTCAGCGAGGTCGAGGCGCTCTGCGACCGGGTCAGCATCATCCGCAAGGGCCGCACGGTCGAGACGGGCTCGCTCGTCGAGCTCCGCCACCTCACCCGCACCTCCGTCACCGCCGAACTGTCCGACTCGCCGAACGGTCTTTCCGCCCTCCCCGGCATTCACGACCTCGACGTCCAGGGCAAGCGCGTCAAGCTCCAGGTCGACACCGACAAGCTGGACGCCGTGGTGCGGCAGCTCAGCGCGGCGGGCGTGCGCAGCCTCATCAGCACCCCGCCCACCCTGGAAGAGCTCTTCCTGCGCCACTACCAGGACGACATCCGTGACGAGGCAGAGGCGGTCGCCCGATGACCGCCGTAGCCGACACCCGCGTCGCGGCCCCCGAGCGCACCGGCTCCCGCGACCTGGCCGGCACCGGCACGCTGCTGCGGCTCGCGCTGCGCCGCGACCGGGTCATGATCCCGGTGTGGGTGCTGGTCATCGGACTGACCGGCAACAGCACGCTCACCCGGCTCAAGAGCACCTACGACACGGCCGCCGACCGGGCCGAGGTCGTGAGCGACATGAACGGCAACGGCTCGATGCGGTCGATGCTCGGCACCGCGTTCGGCGACTCGTACGGCGCCCTCACCGCCTGGCGCGTGGGCGTCTTCCTCGCCGCCTTCGCCGGGATCATGAGCCTGCTCCTGGTGATCCGGCACACCCGCGAGGAGGAGGAGTCGGGCCGCCAGGAGGCGCTGTCGGCCGGCATGGTCGGCCGCCGCGCCGGACTGACCTCCGCCCTGCTCACCGTGGCCATCGCCAACGCCGCCCTCACCTTACTGATCACGGCCACCCTCGCGGGCGAGGGCGGTGGCGGTGCGCTCGCCATGGGCCTGGGCGTCGGGCTCACCGGCATGGCCTTCGGCGGTGTGGCCGCCATCACCGCCCAGATCACCGAGAACGCGCGGCTGGCCAGGGGCCTGGCCGCCGGCGCCGTCGGCGTCGCGTACATGCTGCGTCTGATCGGCGACGCCGCCAAGGACGCGTCGGAGGGCTCCAGCCATTGGATGGTGTGGCTCTCGCCCATCGGCTGGGCGGAGAACGCGCGGCCGTTCGCGAACGAGCGGTGGTGGGCCCTGCTGCTGCTGGCCGCCTTCGCCGCCGTCACGTTCGGCGCCGCCTACGCCCTCGCGGGCCGCCGCGACGTCGGCGCCAGCTTCCTCGCCTCCCGCCCCGGGCCCCCCGCCGCCGGAAGCTCCCTCCAGGGCGTGTACGGCCTGGCCTGGCGCCTCCAGCGCGGCACCCTGCTGGGCTGGGTGCTCGGCATCGCCCTCTCCGCCGCCGGCCTCGGCGGCGTCGCCAACGGCGCCGACGACATCGTCGGGGACAGCGAGAAGAACCGCGAGATCATCGAGCGCATGGGCGGGGCGCAGAACCTCTCCGACGCCTTCCTGGCCGCCATGGTCGCCATCCTCGGCGTGATCCTCACGGTCTACTCCGCGAGTGCGGTGCTGCGGCTGCGCAGCGAGGAGACCGACCAGCGCGCCGAACCGCTGCTGTCCAACGCCGTCAGCCGGCTGCGGTGGGCCGCGAGCCACCTCGTCATCGCCTACCTCGGCCCGGTCCTCGTCCTGGCCGCCGGCGGCCTCGCCATGGGCCTGGTCTACGGGGCCGCCACCGACGACATGGGCGGCCAGCTGCCGCGCGTCCTGGGCGCCTCGATCGCCCAGGTCCCGGCGGTGTGGGTCGTCACCAGCGTGCTGGTCTTCCTGTTCGGCCTGCTGCCCTCGTACACGACGTCCGTCGGATGGGGCGTGGTCGGGGTGGTCGTCACCGCCGGCTGGCTCGGCCCGGCGCTCGACGCGCCCCAGTCCGTCCTGGACATCTCCCCCTTCGGCCATCTGCCGAAGCTCCCGGGCGAGAGCGCCTCGGCGACGCCCTTCGTCTGGCTGCTCCTGCTGTCGGCGGTGCTAACGGCCGCGGGGCTGTGGGGGCTGCGGCGCCGCGACATGACCAACTGACCCTTCCCAGCGGAATCCGGACCCCCGCCGTCGCCCACAGGCTGTGGACGACGGCGGGGGTTTCGCGGTTCGGGGTCAGACCTCGACCAGCAGCTCCCGCAGCCCCCGGATGACAAACCCGGGATTCCACCGCGGCTCCGCGACCAGCCGCAGCCCGGGCGCCTTCCGCAGCAGCGCGCCGAAGGACGCGGCCAGTTCGAGGCGGGCGAGCGGCGCGCCCAGGCAGTAGTGGATGCCGCCGCCGAAGCTGAAGTGGGCGTTGTCCGTACGGGACAGATCGAGGCGGTCGGGGTCGGGGAAGCGCTCCGGATCCCGGTTCGCCGAACCGAAGAGCAACGCGACCTCACTGCCGCGCGGGATGACCGTCCCGCCGACCTCGATGTCGTCCAGTACCCACCGCTCGAACAGCTGCAGCGGCGTGTCGTAGCGCAGCAGCTCGTCGACGGCGGTGGGCAGCAGCGCGTCGGGGTCGGACCGCAACAGGGCGAGCTGGTCGGGGTGGCGGAAGAGGGCCAGCCAGCCGTTGCCCGTGGAGTTGACCGTGGCCTCATGGCCGGCGTTCAGCAGCAGCACACAGGTGGAGATCATCTCCTGCTCGGTGAGCCGGTCCCCCTCGTCGTACGCCGCGACGAGTCCGCTGATCAGATCCTCCCCGGGGGCTTGGCGGCGGGCGGCGATCAGCTCGCGCAGATACGCGGAGAACTCGACGGAGGCCCGGACCGCGCGCCGCGCGGTCTCCTCGCCCGGGTTGAGCTCGAACATCCCGCAGATGTCCGCCGACCAGGGGCGCAGCGCCGCGCGATCCGCCGGCGGAATGCCCAGCATCTCGGCGATGACCGCCACCGGCAGCGGCTCGGCGACCGCCGCGACGAGATCGCCGCCGCCCTCGGCGACGAACGACTCGACCAGCTCGCCCGCCAGCCGCTCCACGACCGGCGCGAGCCGCTCGACCGTACGCGGCGTGAACGCCTTGGACACCAGGCGGCGCAGCCGGGTGTGGTCCGGCGGCTCCAGGTCCAGCATCCCGTGGTCGTTGAGCGTGTGGAACGGCTCGTGCTCGGGCGGCGGGGCGGTGCGGCCGAACTCCTCGTGGCTGAAGCGGTGCAGATAGGTGCGGCCCAGACGGCGGTCCCGCAGCAGGGCCCGGACGTCCTCGTGGCGCGGGATCAGCCACTGCCGGGAGGGCGCGTAATAGTGCGCGCGGCCACGCTCGCGCAGCGCCGCGTACGCCGGGTAGGGGTCGGCGACGAACGACGGCTGCCAGGGGTCGAAGGCGGGGGAGGCCGGGGCGGGCGTGGTGCTGCTGCTCATGCCCGGACGCTACCGCCCCGCCGAAGCGGCGGCCAGGGCCTGTTCAACCGCCCGGTGTGACCCGGTTACCGGCGTTGTGGGCATCGTGGGCGCTGTGGGCATGGCGGGCGACATGGTCGATCTCGTCGGCGGCCGTGCGCGCGGCGGCCGCCGTGGGGTCGATCAGCGGGAAGTGCCCGGTGGAGGCGAGGCGCACCGCCCGGACCGGCTGCCCGGCGCGCCGCGCGGCCGCCGTGAACGCGTCCGCCACCTGCGGCGGGACGTCGATGTCGGTGGCGCCCTGCACGATGGTGGTGGGAACGGCGGTGGGGAGCAGCGCGGCGGGATCGGCGAGCGGCAGCCGGTCCGGGTGGTGCGCCTCGCCGTCAGGGATGGCGGGGATGTCGGGGATGCTGAGGAATTCGTCGACCGCGTCGGAGCACACCCGCAGCGCGCGGGCGGTGGCGAAGTCCGCGATGGGGGCGAGGGCGACCACGCCGCACACGGGGGGAGGCGAGGGGAGATGCCAGGGGCAGTCCGGCGGCAGGACATGGCGGGCCGCCGCCCACAGCGCGGCATGCCCGCCCGCGGAGTGCCCGGCGAGCACCACGCGCGCCGGGTCCACGGGCAGCGACAGACCCCGCGCGAGCCCGGGCACGGCGTCCACGGCGGCCGCGATGTCGTCCAGCGTCTCCGGCCACCGCCCGGCCCGCGGCTTGGGGCCGTCGCCCTCGTCCGGGCCGCCCCGGCGGTACTCCACCGACGCCACCACGAACCCGCGCCCCGCCAGATACGCGGCGAACGGCGAGAGGTGACGCCGGTCGTACGGGGCGCGCCAGGCGCCGCCGTGGAACAGCAGCACCAGCGGGGCGGGCGGCGCCGCCGCGCCCGCCGCCGCCTCGGGCAGATAGAAGTCGACCACCTGGTCGCGGTGGTCGCCGTACGCGGCGACGCGGTCAGGGGACACGGGCGCGAGGCCGAAGAGGGACGCCTCCTCGGCCTCGGCGGACGCGGCCGGGTCCGCCCGGCCGCCCGCCGGCTCACCCGGACGTACGACGTGAAGCCCCACACACGACCGGGCGCGGCGGCGCGGCACGGCTCAGGCCACCTCCCCCGGCGCGCCCGCCAGCACCGCGGCCAGCACCCGCGCCGCGCGTTCCGTGTCGGCGAAGCCCGTGTAGAGCGGGGTGAAGCCGAAGCGCAGCACGTCGGGGTGGCGGAAGTCGCCCACGACGCCGCGGCGGACGAGCTCGGCCATCACCTCGCCCGCGTCGGCGCAGCGCAGCGCGACCTGGCTGCCGCGCCGCTCGTGCGCGGCGGGGGTGATGGACTCGACGCGCCCCGCCGGGACGTAGGCGTCGACGCAGCGCAGGAAGAAGTCCGTCAGGGCGAGGCTCTTGGCCCGCACGGCGGCCGGCGAGACGTCGTCCCAGACGTCCAGCGCGGCCTCCAGCGCGAGCATGGACAGGATGTCGGGGGTGCCGACACGGCCGCGGAGGGCGCCGTCGGCCGGGGCGTACGCGGGCGCCATGCCGAACGGGTCGGCGTGGGAGTTCCAGCCGGGCAGCGGAGAGTCGAAGCGGGGCTGGTGCTCGCGCGCGACGTACAGGTAGGCGGGCGAACCGGGCCCGCCGTTGAGGTACTTGTACGTGCAGCCGACCGCCAGGTCGACCCCGTGCGCGTCGAGCCCGACCGGCAGCGCGCCCGCGCTGTGGCACAGGTCCCAGACGACGAGGGCGCCCGCGGCGTGCCCGGCCGCCGTGGTGCCGGGCAGGTCGTGGAGGCGGCCGGTGCGGTAGTCGACGTGGTTGACGAGCGCGACGGCGGTGCGCGGGCCGACGGCGGCGGCCATCTCGGGGGCCGGTACGGGCCGCAGGGCGCAGCCGGTCAGCCGGGCGGCCGACTCGGCGATATAGCCGTCGGTGGGGAAGGTGGACTCGTCGACGAGGATCTCGTCGCGGGCCGCGTCCCGCCCCGCCGACCGCCCCTGAGCGATCCGTACGGCTCCGACGACCGCCTTGAAGACATTGACGCTGGTCGAGTCGCCGACCACCACCTGCCCGGGCGCGGCACCGACGATCCGCCCCACGCGGTCGCCGATCCGCTCCGGCGCGGTCCACCAGCCGCTCTCCTCCCAGGAGCGGATGCGCAGCCGCCCCCACTCGCGGGCCACGACGTCTGCCAGCCGGGCGGGGACGGCGGCCGGCAGGGCGCCGAGCGAGTTGCCGTCGAGGTAGATCGTGTCGTCGAGGACGAAGTCGGCGCGCTTGGCGCGGAGCTCGTCGGCGGCGTCCAGCTTCGCCGCCTCCTCGGCCAGGGAGGCGGTGACGGGCGCGTTCGGCTCAGACATGGCTGCGCGCCGTCCACAGCTCGGGGAAGACGTTCTTCGTCGCCCGCTTCTCCAGCCAGGCGACCCCCGCCGAACCCCCCGTCCCGGTCTTGGCCCCCATGGCCCGCCGGGTCGCGACGAGATGGTCGTTGCGCCAGCGCCACACCAGCTCGGCGACCTCCGTGAGCGCCTCGCCGAGGCGGGCGGCCGGCGCGCTGTCGTCGGGGCCGGAGTAGATCTCCTGCCACACCCGCTCGACCGCGGGGTCCGGCTCGTACCGCAGCGTGGGGTCGCGGTCCAGCACCGACTCGGGGACCGCGAAACCCTGGCGGACGAGATAGCGCAGCACCTCGTCGTAGAGGCTGGGCTCGGTCAGGGCCTTCTCCAGCTCCGCGTGCACGCGCGGCGCGCCCCGGTGCGGGACGAGCATGGACGCGGACTTCTCGCCGAGCAGGAACTCCAGCCGCCGGTACATCGCGGACTGGAAGCCGGAGCCCTCGCCGAGCGCGGAGCGGTAGGCGTTGAACTGGCCGGGCGTGAGGTGCGCGAGCGGCTTCCACGACGCGTTGAGCGATTCGAGCTCGTAGGTGGAGCGCTTCAGCGCGGCCAGCGCGGTGGGCAGATCGTCCTCGCGCAGCGCCTGCGCGGCGGTGTGCCACTCGTGGACGATGACGGTGAACCACAACTCCATGACCTGGGTGGTGACCAGGAACACCATCTCTCCGGGGTCGTCGGAGAGCGGGTGCTGGAGGTGGGTGAGCACGGACGCCTGGACGTAGTCCTCGTACGGGGTCGTGCCTTGGAAGTCGAGATTCGGGGCCTCCGGCTCGACTTCGTACGGGGCAGGCTGATGCGACATCGCTGTCTCCTGAGTACTCCTGCTACCGGGTAGCGGTCCGCCCCTTCGTCATCGGCATGGAGCCCCGGTCCCCTCGGGACCCGCCGTGGGCGGGCCCCGAAGCGCATCATGCGTGTCATGCGCACTCATTCGCAAGTGCGCTGCCGGCCGGACGGGACCGATCTCAGGAGAGGGTGTCCGCCGCCGTCGGGGAGCTCTCCCGCAGGAACGTCGAGCAGCGCTCGTACTCGTCCTGCTCGCCGATCGCCTGGGCGGCGCGGCCCAGCGCGTGCAGGGCGCGCAGAAAACCGCGGTTGGGCTCGTGCTCGAAGGGCACGGGTCCGTGGCCCTTCCAGCCGCTGCGCCGCAGCGCGTCCAGGCCGCGGTGGTATCCGGTGCGCGCGTACGCGTACGACTCGACCACGCGGCCGGCCTCGTACGCCTCGTCGGCGAGCTGCGCCCAGGCGAGGGAGGAGGCCGGGTACTTCGCCGCGACCTCGGCGGGAGCGGCGCCGGAGGCGAGCAGCTCACGCGGCTCGGGGTCGTCGGGCAGGTGGGTCGGGGGCGGTCCCCCGAGCAGGTTCTCATGAATGGCCATGACCCCCAGTCTGCCTGGTCCGGGGCCCGGCGGGGCACGTCCGGGGGACCCGCCCCGGCGTCACCCGCCCGCATCCCGCAGGTCGCCCGGGTCCAGGGGCGGGGCGCCCACGCCGCAGTGGTACGCGCACTCGGGGCGGCACGGCCGCCGCGGCGCGGCCTTTCCCTCCGCGACCTCCGCCGCCGCCTCCTCCGCCGCCGCGGGCACACCGGCCGGCGGGGCGGCGGGCGCACCGGCGGACGGGGCGGCGCCCTCGGGGGGCGCCGGCTCCAGCACATCCGACCGCACCGTGCGCCAGGCCACGAAGGCGCCCAGCACCAGCACCCCGGCGCAGATCGGCATCGCGCGCCCGAAAGTCTCCGCGAACAGGTCCGCCGAGCGGTACGCCTCCGGCCCCATACCGGCCAGCAGCGGAAGCGCCGCCACCGCGATCAGGCCCGCCGCCCGAGCCGCCGCGTTGTTGATGCCGCTGGCCAGGCCCGCGCGTTCGACCTCCACCGAGGCCAGCACGGTCGCGGTGAGCGGGGCGACAAGCGCCACCATGCCCAGGCCCAGCACCAGCAGCGCGGGCAGCACATCCCGCCAGTAGACCGCCCCCGCCCCGGCCCGCGTCATCAGCAGCATCCCGGCCGCGCACAGCAGCGGCCCGACGGTCAGCGGGATACGCGGCCCGATGCGCCGCCCCAGCTCGCCGGAGCGCGCCGACAGCAGCAGCATCAGCACGGTGGTCGGCAGCAGCGCGGTGCCCGCGCCGAGCGCGGAGTAGCCGACCACCACCTGGAGCTGCAGCACGGACAGGAAGAAGAAGCCGCTGAAGGCCGCGTACACGCACAGGGTCACCGCGTTGACGGCGGTGAACTGGCGGGAGGCGAAGATGTCGAGCGGCAGCATCGGGTCCGGCCGCCGCCGCTCCACCTGGACGAAGGCCACGCCCAGCAGCAGCCCCACGACGGCCGGGACGATCACGGCGGGCGAGACGCCCTTGCCGGGCGCGGCGATCAGCGCGTACGTCACCGAGCCGAGCGCCAGCGCGCCCAGCGTGGCGCCCAGGACGTCGAACCGCCCGTGCTTCCGCGGATCGCGGGACTCGGGGACGTGGCGCAGGGCGACCGGCAGGCACACCGCCGCCAGCGGCACATTGAGGAAGAACACCCAGCGCCAGCCCGGCCCGTCCACCAGCCAGCCGCCGACAAACGGCCCGATCGCCGCCCCGACCCCGCCGAATCCCGACCACAGGCCGACCGCCCGCGCCCGGTCGTCCGGGTGGAAGGTGGCCTGGATCAGCGCCAGGGACCCCGGCGTGAGCAGCGCCCCGCCGATGCCCTGCAGGGCGCGGGAGGCGATGAGCACCCCGGCGTTCGGCGCCAGCCCGCACAGCAGCGAGGCGACCGCGAACCACACCACGCCGACGAGGAACACCCGCCGCCGCCCGAACCGGTCCCCCAGCGCCCCGCCCAGCAGGATCAGCCCGGCGAGGGTGAGCATGTAGGCGTTGACGGTCCACTGCAGGACGGCGAGATCGGCGTTCAGGTCGAGGCCGATGCGCGGCAGCGCGACATTGACGACGGTGCTGTCGAGCAGCGCCATCGCCGACCCGAGCACGGTGGTGAGCACGACCCAGCGCCCGACCGGCGAGGACACGCGCAGCGAGCCCGCGCCGCCGGCACCACCCGGCTCCGGCGGTGCGCCGGGCGGAGCGCGGTGCTCACGACGCGGGCCGGGCCCCGACCCGGAGTCACCCATACCTGGATCCTCCTCGCCCCCACCTCTCGCTGCCACCCCGTAGCCCCCGAAACTCCCGGGCCTGGGGCCGGGCGTTTCGGGCCGGTGGCGGAGCCCCAGTCGCGGCAAGGGGCGGGTAGGGGAAAAGCCACCAGGCCCGGCCCCCACGGTGGGGGTGCCGGGCCCGGAGAAACCGCTTCGCGGATTACTTCAGCTTGGTGCCCGTGGAGCGCAGGTCCGCGCACGCCTTGGTGACGCGCTCGGCCATGCCCTTCTCCGCCAGCTTGCCCCAGCTGCGCGGGTCGTACGTCTTCTTGTCGCCGACCTCGCCGTCGACCTTCAGCACACCGTCGTAGTGGCGGAACATGTGGTCCGCGATCGGGCGGGTGAAGGCGTACTGCGTGTCGGTGTCGAGGTTCATCTTCACCACGCCGTTCTCCAGCGCGGTGCGGATCTCCTCCTCCGTGGAGCCGGAGCCGCCGTGGAAGACGAAGTCGAACGGGTCGGTCTTGCCGTGCTTCGCCGCGACGCCGTCCTGCAGCTCACGCAGCAGCTCCGGGCGCAGCACGACATTGCCCGGCTTGTAGACGCCGTGGACGTTGCCGAAGGAGGCGGCCAGCAGGTAGCGGCCCTTCTCGCCCAGGCCGAGCGCCTCCGCGGTCCGCTCGACGTCGGAGGTGGTGGTGTACAGCTCGTCGTTGATCTCGTGCGTGACGCCGTCCTCCTCGCCGCCGGTCGGGGTGATCTCGACCTCGAGGATGATCTTGGCCTTGACGGCCTCGGCGAGCAGCTCCTGCGCGATCCGGAGGTTCTCGTCGAGCTTCTCCGCGGAACCGTCCCACATGTGGGACTGGAAGAGCGGGTTCTGGCCGGCCGCGACGCGCTCCTGGGAGATCGCGATCAGCGGGCGCACATACCCGTCGAGCTTGTCCTTGGGACAGTGGTCGGTGTGCAGGGCGATGTTGACCGGGTACTTCTGGGCGACGACGTGCGCGAACTCGGCGAGGGCGACCGCACCGGACACCATGTCCTTGCTGTACTGACCGCCCAGGAACTCCGCACCACCGGTGGAGATCTGGACGATGCCGTCGCTCTCCGCCTCGGCGAAGCCGCGGAGCGCGGCGTGCAGAGTCTGCGTCGAGGTCACGTTGATCGCCGGGTAGGCGAACTTGCCTGCCTTCGCCCGGTCGAGCATCTCGTTGTAGATCTCGGGGGATGCGATGGGCATCTGTCCGCTCCTTGGGATGTGCGGGGATTGGTTCTTGGCCCTGACCTAGGGGAACTACGGGGGCGACGTCATCGTCGTGGCCATCTTTCCAGACTCTGCCGTTTGCTCCACACGGCGCACGGCGGGATGACTCGGACGGGGGGTGGTGGTTTCACGTGAAACCACCACCCCCCGTCACCAAGTGTCCCGCTCCGGCCGCCCCGGAGGCGCCTCAGCCCAGGCCGAGGTCCGCCAGCGAGTAAGCCGGTACGTACCGCAGCCCGGCCTCCGCGATCGCCGGCGCGGCCCCGCGCTCGACGATCGTCGCGACCGCGACGACCTCCGCGCCCGCCTCGCGCGCCGCCTCGACGGCGGTGAGCGGCGAGCCGCCGGTGGTGGAGGTGTCCTCGACCACCAGCACCCGGCGGCCCTTGATGTCCGGGCCCTCGATCCGCCGCTGCATGCCGTGGGTCTTTTGGGCCTTGCGCACGACGAAGGCGTCGAGCCTGCGGCCCCGCGCGGCGGCGACGTGCAGCATGGACGTGGCCACCGGGTCGGCGCCGAGCGTGAGCCCGCCCACCGCGTCGTACTCCAGGTCGGCCGTGGTGTCGAGCATGACCTGGCCGACCAGCGGCGCCGCCTCGGAGTCCAGGGTGATCCGGCGCAGGTCGATGTAGTAGTCGGCCTCCAGCCCGGAGGAGAGGGTCACCTTGCCGTGGACCACGGCCTTGCCCTTGATCTGCTGCAGCAGGGCGTCACGCGCATCGCTCATGGACACGAGCTTAGGCGCTGCCCCCTCGGTGCTTTACCCGAGCGGCCTACCCGAGCCGCCGCCAGCTCCAGGTCATGGAGATCTCCAGGGGGTCGATGGGGGTGACCAGGCGCGGCGCGGTGTTCAGACCGTTGGGCGGGCCGGACTGCGGCTCCACGCAGACCGCCTCCGCCTGCTCGTCGTAGACCACGACCCACTCGGTGCGGCTGGTGACCTTCAACTCCAGCCGCCCCGGCCAGGTGAGCGTCACGTCCACGCCCTCCGGCATGCCGAAGCAGTCGTCCCAGGGGCCGGGGCGGGGCTCGATCCGGCGGCCGTTGGGCAGGTGGTTCTCGCCGCGCTCCTCCTGCCACTCGGCCTGGAAGGAGAGCTCCACCTCGGCGCCGCCGCCAGCGCCGTCGCCTGGGAGATCGCGCAGGAACCACGGGTGCCAGCCCGCCTGCGCCGGGAAGGAGTCGCCCTCGGTCTCCACGCTCATCGTGGTCGTCAGGGAGTCCGGGGACAGCTGGAAGGTCTGGCTGACCCGGCCGCGGTACGGCCAGGGGTCGGCGAGGTCGTAGGTGAAGGCCGCGGCGGCGGTCCCGGCGCTGATCGTGCGCCAGGGGACCTCCCGCCCGGTGCCGTGGATCGCGTGCGGAGGCGCGTTCACGGGCAGTTGATGGCGTCGGCCGCCGTTGCGGAAGTGCCCGTGCTCGGTCCGGCCGCACCAGGGCACCATCGGGAACGATCCGAAGTTCTGGCCCTGCCTCAGCAGCTCCGTACCGTCAATGCGCAGCGAGGCGACGCGGCAGCCGTTGTCGGGTGCGACGGTCAGCTCGACATCCCCGGCGCTCAGCCGTACGCCGCGGGTATCCGTTCTCTCTTCGGTGGTCACGCCCCGACTTTATGCGCCCGCGCGCGCCGCGCTCACCTTCTGCGCCGCAGCACCCGGCGGACCACGACCGCCGAGGCGAGCACCACCGCGGCGGCGGGCGCCGCCCAGCGCAGCGCGATACCGGAGGACACGGTCTCGGGCGCGGGCACGGGGGCATAGCGGCCGCGCGGCGGGGCGTGGTCGACCTCCTCCGTGCTGCGGCCGATCATCGTGCGGCGGGCGTGCGCGGCCTCGGCGGGGGGCTCGTCGTCGAGCTCGCCCAGCTCTTCGAGCTCGCCCAGCTCTTCGAGCTCGCTCAGCTCGCTGAGGTCGCCGACCTCGGACACGTCCTCGATGGCCTCGACGTCGTCGAGGTCGTCGGCATCGTCGATGTCGTCGAGGTCCCCGACGTCGTCCACGGCCACCTCGTCAGCGGTATCGGCGGTATCGGCGGCGTCGGCTTCGTCGAGCATGGCGACCGGCTCGTTCTCCAGGCCGGTGGCCAGCGCGACGCCGAAGCGGTCGAGCAGCCGGCGGGCGACCATGGCGGCCGCCTGCTCGTCGAACTCCGCCAGCCGCCCCTCGCTGCGCACCGTCCCGGAGCACACCAGCGTGGTCCCTCCGGACACGGCCTTGGGCACCACGGTCAGCGCGAGTTTCACCGAGCCGCTGCCGCGCGCCTCCGTGCCCTCGCCCGCCACCTCGAAGCCGCCGCCGCGCTCGGCGATCCGCAGCGCGCCGCGG
This sequence comes from Streptomyces sp. ME19-01-6, assembly GCF_033793745.1. NCBI lineage: Bacteria > Bacillati > Actinomycetota > Actinomycetes > Kitasatosporales > Streptomycetaceae > Streptomyces > Streptomyces sp. ME19-01-6. The sequence goes on from NZ_JARAXF010000024.1 coordinate 119,685, forward strand.
TAGGTGATGGTCGAGCCGCCGATCCGCACCCGGAGCCGCCCGGCGAGCGGACCCGCCGCCGCATCGGCGTCCTGCTGGAACCCGGGGACACAGCGGGCGACGCGGTCAGGCTCCGTGAGCGCCGGCCGGACGGTGTCGACGGGAAACGGAACGAACACCTCATGCTCCATAGCTCAAGACACTACCCATCGCGCCTCCCGTGAGACCCGTTCCGGCGCGACTTTCACCGCGTTCGCATGAATTCCCGGCGATACGGCAATACGGCGACTCGGCAATGCGGCGATACGGCGATACGGCGCTGCGGCGCGCGGTCACGGCGCGTACCGGGGGTGCGTCAGCGTCGAGGCGGGCAGCCCCGGCTCCCGCTGCCGCGCCGCCTCCCGCGCGCCCGCGCGCAGCGCGCCCGGCGTGAGGGACCGCGGGCGCGGCCCGTGGCCGGGCAGGCGCAGCCGGACAGGGGCGCGCCCGGCCAGGACGAAGCCCCAGTCGTGCGGCGTGGCGGCGGCCCCGCCCGGGGCGCGGTCCGGGCCGCCGGAGGAGCGGGGCAGCCGCCCGCCGACCGCGTACGGCACGGTTCGCAGGCCGACCGAGCGCAGCGTCGCCTCGACGGTCCAGTACGCCCGCGGGCGCGTGCTCAGCGTGCCCGCGTGCACCGCGAGCCGCCCGCCGGGCGCCAGCGCGCGCTCCACCAGCCCGTAGAACTCCTGGGAGTAGAGCTTGGTGCTCGACGTGATGCCGGGGTCGGGCAGATCGCAGATCACCACGTCGTACGCGCCGGGCGAGCCGGGCGTACGGGACGAGCCGGGGCCGCCGGGATCGCCTGAGCCGCCTGGAGCGCCCGGGCCGCCGGACGAGTCGTACGGGCCGCCCGCACCGCCCCCGCCGCCCGTACGGCGCAGCCAGTCGAACGCGTCGGCGGTGACCACCCGCACCCGCGGGTCCCGGTAGGCGTGCGCGTTCAGGGCGGTCAGCCCCGGGTCGGTGCGGGCCAACCGCGCCACCTCCGCGTCGATTTCGACCACGGTGACCGAGCGGACCCCGCCGTACCGCAGGACCTCGCGCACCGCGAGCCCGTCGCCGCCGCCCAGGACCAGCACGCGCCGGTGCGGCCCGGCCATCGCCGGGTGGACCAGCGCCTCGTGGTAGCGGACCTCATCGCGCCCGCTGACCCGCAGCCGGCCGTCGAGGAAGAGGGACAGCGGCCGCCCGTCCGCCCCGCCGCCGGTCAGCACGATCTCCTGGACCCCGGTCCGCACGGCGACCCGTATGTCCGGCCCGTACACGGCGCGCCGGGCGGCCCGCTCGAAGGCGGGGGTCAGCGCCGCGGCGGCGGCCAGCAGGGCGAGCACCACCACATTGGCCACGACGAGCGTCCACCGCGCCCGCGCGCTCAGATCACGGCGGAACAGCCACAGCACCAGCGCCCCGCCCGCGACCGCGTTGACCGCGCCGGTCACCAGCGCGCCGGTCAGCTGGCCGAGCGCGGGCAGCAGCAGAAACGGGAACGCCAGCCCGCCGACCAGCGCGCCCACATAGTCCGCCGCGAACAGGTCGGCGACGGCGCCGCCCGCGTCCTGCCGCCGCACCCGCTGGATGAGGGTCATCAGCAGCGGCACCTCGGCGCCGATCAGCACCCCGATCGCCAGCGAGAAGCCGACCAGCGCGGCGCGCGACTGCCCGGACCACACGAAGCACGCGTACAGCGCCATCGCCGAGCAGCCGCCGACCAGCGCGAGCACCGCCTCGACCGCGCCGAAGCCGACGGCGGCGCGGCAGCGCAGCCGCTTGGCCAGCAGCGAGCCGAGCCCCATGGCGAAGACCATGACCGACAGCACGACGGACGCCTGGGTGACCGAATCGCCCATCAAGTAGGAGGCGAGGGCGACCAGTTCGAGCTCGTAGACGAGCCCGCAGGCGGCGCAGACGAAGACGGTGCCGAGCACGAGGAAGCGGCCGAGCCCGGCCGGGACGGGCAGCCGCGCCGGGCGCTCCGGCCCGGGGGGCGGTGGCGCACTCGGGGCGACGCCCAGGGCCGTACGCGGGGCGGCAGTCGGGGCGGTACTCCGGGAGGCGGGCACCGGCGAATCGATCACGAAGGGAACGCTACGTTACATATCGCCCATGCCCCGTCACCCACACGGGTGCATTGCCCGCCGCTCATCCGTACATAAGCCCCTACCGGAAGGGGATTTCACAGTGCCGCCGTCACCCGCGCGCCCACACACGTACGCGTCGTCACCAGCCGCCCCTCCTGCGGATAGGCGTGCCAGGTCCGCCAGCTCACCGTCCCCTCCCGCCACTGCGCGACCATCGCCGTGAACGCGTGAGGGCTGCCGGGGAAGGTGCCGGCCAGCCCGTGCGGATGGTCCGCCACCAGCGCGAGCAGTTCCTGCGCGCGCCTCGCGAACGAACCGCGCGACAGTTCCTCGACGCGCGCCGCGAATTCGTACTCGCGGCCGTCGACGAGTGTGGAGACGCCCATCGGAAGCGGGGTGCTGTTGCCCGACATACAGGCCACGGTCTCCGAGCAGGAGCCCCCCTCGCCCTCCAGGAGGACCTGATGGGAGGCCCCGAGCAGCCTCAACTGTACGGAGAACTCGCGCAGTCGCAGATCGAGCACGGCCAAGGCCGGGAGCGGCTCCCGCCCCAGGCACCAGGCGAGGTCCTCGGCGCGGGTGTCGGTGTAGGCAGTCTTGAGGGTCGTGAGCATGGGTCGGCTCCGCAAACGGCACAGGGGGAAGAGATGGGCCGGCCCGCCCCGCCGTGAGCCTGGCGCGTTCGGATGCGCCGGCTCATGCCCACGCGGGGTCCGTAGGGTCGGTGGTATACGGAATCATGAAATGAGTAGGCAGCACATCGTTTTTACCCATCTTCGCCAGGTTTCCACCCCTGCGGGCGCCTATCAGTTCATGTGTTCCATAGGCACTGGCGCTCAACGGCCGTGCGCCCGGCATGCCTTGGCATGCCGGGCGCACGGGCGAATGAAGAAGCCGACCCCCCGTGAGTCAGCTGCTCCCTCCGCAGCCACCACCGCCACCGCCGCCGCAAGACGAGCCGCCCCCACACGACGACCCGCTGCCACCGCACGAGTGGTGATGACCCCCGCTGTGTCCCCCGTGTCCCCCGTGACTGTGTCCCCCGAAGCCATCGGAGCCGGCCCACCAGCTGCCGTGGGACCTGCCCCCGTACGCGGAGGTGCCCCAGGCCCTGGCTCGCCGGGTCCGCGCGGTGCCGAGCGCGGCCAGCACCGCGACGGCGAACGCCACCACGATCAGCACGACCATGAAGGCCATCGGACCTCACGCTCCCTTCCGTTCCCCCGTAGCGAGGTACCGGTCCGTACCTGTCATGAACGATGCCCGGGCCCCGGGAGTGTCAAAGCGGAGTTGAGGAAGTCCAGAGGTTGGGCGGAGGATGGCCCCCATGGGACGACCGCTGCTCAACCGCCGCCTGGCCGCATTCGGAACCACGATCTTCGCGGAGATGTCGGCGCTCGCCATGAGCACCGGCTCGATCAACCTCGGCCAGGGCTTCCCCGACAGCGACGGCCCCGAAGAGGTGCGCGAGGCGGCGGTCCGCGCGCTGCGCGACGGCCGCGGCAACCAGTACCCGCCGGGGCCGGGCGTCCCCGAGCTGCGCACCGCCGTCGCCGAGCATCAGCGGCGGTGGTACGGACTGTCATACGACCCCGACCGCGAGGTGCTGGTCACCGCGGGCGCGACCGAGGCCATCGCCGCCTCGCTGCTCGCGCTGCTGGAGCCGGGCGACGAGGTGATCGCCCTGGAGCCGTACTACGACTCGTACGCCGCGTGCATCGCGATGGCCGGCGGCACCCGCGTCCCGGTCACCCTCCGCCCGGACGCCACCGGAGACCACCCCACCTTCCGGCTCGACCTGGACGAGCTGCGCGCCGCGGTCACCGACCGCACCCGGCTCATCCTCCTCAACACCCCCCACAACCCCACCGGCACCGTCCTCACCCGCGAGGAGCTGGCCGCCGTCGCCGAACTCGCGGCCGAGCGGGATCTGCTGGTGGTGACGGACGAGGTCTACGAGCACCTGGTCTTCGGCACCGAACACACCCCGCTCGCCTCCTTCCCCGGCATGCGCGAGCGCACCGTCACCATCGGCTCGGCGGGCAAGACCTTCTCCTTCACCGGCTGGAAGGTCGGCTGGGTCACCGCCTCGCAGGAGCTGGTCGCGGCCGTCCGCTCCGCCAAGCAGTTCCTCACCTACGTCTCCTCCGGCCCCTTCCAGTACGCGGTCGCCGAGGCCCTGCGCCTGCCCGACAGCTACTTCCACGCCATCCGCGAGGACCTGCTGGCCAAGCGCGACCTGCTGGCCGGCGGCCTCGCCGACGCGGGCTTCACGGTCTTCCGCCCTTCCGGCACGTACTTCATCACCACCGACATCCGCCCCCTCGGCGAGAGTGACGGCTTCGCCTTCTGCCGTGCCCTCCCCGAACGCTGCGGCGTCGTCGCGATCCCCAACGCCGTCTTCTACGACCACCGGGACCAGGGCGCCCCCTTCGTCCGCTTCGCGTTCTGCAAGCGCGAGAGCGTCCTCGAAGAGGCCGCGACCCGCCTCAAGAGCCTCTCGGACTGAGACCGGGCCGTCCGGCCCGCGCCGGTATCCGGAACGCTGTGCCCCGAACGGTGGGCGACACCGAAGCCCTCCCGCACCGAGATCCGCGCGGCGCGGGCGGATGTCCGGTGCAAGGAAGAGACCGGCCAGTCCACCTCGGCAGGCCGGGCCATCGCCTCGATCGCGCCCGCCCCGTATGGGTCACCCAGGTCGCGGGCGGGGGCGCGATCACGCAAGGTCGTGGTGTGCCGGGCCCCGCCGCATTCCCGGGGCTCGGCACGCGACAGCCGCGTGTACCCCCCTCCGGAGGTGCCCCGTGTCCGCCGACACCAGCGCGCCCATACGGGCCCCGGAGCCGCCGGCGCCGCCCCCGGTTCCCCGCGGCGCCACGGCCCGCCTGCGCGCGTCGCTGCGCCGGGCCGCGCCCGCCCTGGGGCTGTACGCCGCCGGCCGGCTGATCGGGCTGGTGTGCCTGGCGGTCTGGGCCGGGCGGGCCGGTAAGCATCCGCGTACGCTGCTCGGCTACTCCTGGGACAGCGTCTGGTACGTGGGCATCGTCCGGCACGGATACGACAGCGGCCTCCCGCCTGACCCCGCCAAGCACGGCGCCCCCTTCAGCGACATGGCTTTCTTCCCACTGTTCCCGATGCTCATGCGCACCCTCACCACCGTCCTGCCCCTCACCGCGGTGACCGCCGGTCTTGTGGTCGCCTGGCTGGCGGCGGGGGTGGCGGCCTGGGGGATCTACGCCGTCGGGGAGCTGCTGCACGGGCGGCGCGTGGGCACGGCGCTGGTGGTGCTGTGGGGGCTGCTGCCGCACGCGATCGTGCAGTCCATGGCGTACACCGAGCCGCTGCTGACCGCGCTCGCCGCCTGGTCGCTGTACGCGGTCCTGACCCGGCGCTGGCTGTGGGCGGGGGCGCTGGCCTTCCTGGCCGGGGCGGCCCGGCCCAACGGCATCGCCGTCGCGGCGGCCGTGTGCTGCTGCGCCGCCGCCCACCTGGGGCGGCGCCGGACGGCACGCGGGGCCGGGGCCTGGCGGGTGTGGGCGGGGGCGGCGCTCTCGCCGCTGGGCTGGCTCGGCTATCTGGCCTGGGTGGGCTGTCGGCGCGGCAGCTGGCGCGGCTACTTCGCCGTCCAGGACGAGTGGGGCTCCCGGTTCGACTTCGGGGTGAGCGTCCTGCGGTTCGTCCGGTCCCTGCTCATCAGCAAGGCGTCGTTCACGTACTTCATGGCCCTGGCGATCCTGAGTGTCGCGCTGGTGCTGTTCGCGCTGCTCACCGCCGACCGGCCGCCGCTCTCACTGCTCGTCTACACGCTGGTGCTGATCACCATCACCTTCGGAGGCAGCAACTACTTCGCCTCCAAGCCGCGCTTCCTGCTGCCCGCCTTCCCGCTGCTGCTCCCGGTGGCCATAGCGATGGCGAGAGCCCGGCCGCGCACCGCCGTACTGACCGGCGGCGCACTGGCCGGGCTCTCCTTCGTCTACGGGACGTACCTGCTGGCCGTGGCCCGCATCCCCATGTGAGCAGGGAACAGCTCGGGCCGGGGCAGGGCGGCGGCGCCGTCAGGCCTCGTCGTCGCCCGGCTTCTCGTCGCCGTCGGACTCGATGTCGGCCTCCAGGCCCAGCGCTTCGACCAGCCACTTGTCGAATTCGATCGAGGCCCGCACCCAGCTGACCGTGCTGGACACAAAGTGCTCCAGGCTGACGCCGGTGCCGATCAGCATCTGCGCCTCACCGATCAGCCGGACGGTGCCGTCGTCGTTGGTGTGGCTGTAGACCTTCGGCCACAGCGTGCGACGGTTCCAGTCGTCGATCGCCTCGAGCAGGCGCGGCTTCTCGTCGATCTCGTGCGGCCGGTCGTAGAACGTCCGGACCGAGAAGACCTGCTGCTCCTCCTCACCACGGAACATGAAATAGGTGCGGAACTGCTCCCACGGCGCGGCGAGGTCCCCCTCCTCGTCGACGACGTACTTCAGCTCCATCTGCTCCAGCAGCTGCTTGACCAGGTCCTGGTCGGGCAGCACGGGGCCCGTCGGACCCGTCGGTTGCGGCTCGGGCTGGCCCCCGAAATTCGGAATCGAGGACGGGTCGATGCTCACCGTGGATTTCCCTTCGTCTGGATACCGCCATCCTCCCTCACACCCGCCCCCACCGTGCAAGCCCGGGCGAACTGTTCCGGGGGGATCCGATCCACGGCGGCCCCCCGAGAGCACAGTCAGCCCACCCACGGCCCGCGCCCAGACCCGCGCGCGGGCCCGCGGCGACCACCGCCGCGGGCCGCCCGGAGGCCGCTTGTCGCGCTTGCCGCGCCTTGTCGCGCCTGCCGCCGCTCCTACTGCGCCGGGCCCACCAGCAGGTCGTCGCCGATCCGGTCCACCCGGACCGTGTCGCCGTCCCTGACCTCGCCCGCCAGGATCTCCTTGGCCAGCCGGTCGCCGATCGCCGTCTGGATCAGCCGGCGCAGCGGCCGCGCCCCGTACGCCGGGTCGTTGCCCTCCTCCGCGAGCCAGGCCAGCGCGGCCGGGGTGACGTCCAGCTTCAGCTGCCGCTCGGCCAGGCGCTCGGCGAGCCGGTCGATCTGCAGCTCGGCGATGCGGGCCAGCTCGGGCCCGCTGAGCGCGGTGAAGACCACCACGTCGTCCAACCGGTTCAGGAACTCCGGCTTGAAGGAGGTCCGCACGGTCTCCAGCACGCTCTGCTTCTTCTCCTCCTCGCTGAGCAGCGGGTCCACCAGGTACTGGCTGCCGAGGTTGGAGGTGAGGACCAGGATGGTGTTCCGGAAGTCCACGGTCCGGCCCTGGCCGTCCGTGAGCCGCCCGTCGTCCAGGACCTGCAGCAGGATGTCGAAGACCTCGGGGTGGGCCTTCTCGACCTCGTCCAGCAGCACCACGCTGTACGGGCGGCGGCGCACCGCCTCGGTCAGCTGGCCGCCCTCCTCGTAGCCGACGTAGCCGGGCGGCGCGCCCACCAGCCGGGCGACGCTGTGCTTCTCGCCGTACTCGCTCATGTCGATGCGGACCATGGCCCGCTCGTCGTCGAAGAGGAAGTCGGCGAGCGCCTTGGCCAGCTCGGTCTTGCCGACGCCGGTCGGGCCGAGGAAGAGGAACGATCCGGTCGGCCGGTCCGGGTCGGCGATGCCGGCCCGGGTGCGGCGCACCGCATCGGAGACGGCCCGTACGGCCTCGTTCTGGCCGATCAGCCGCTTGCCGAGCTCATCCTCCATGCGCAGCAGCTTCTGGGTCTCGCCCTCCAGCAGCCGCCCGGCGGGGATCCCGGTCCAGGACGCGACCACATCGGCCACATCGTCGGGGCCGACCTCCTCCTTGACCATCGTGCCGCGGCCCTCCTGGACCTCGGCCTCGGCCTCGGAGGCCTCCTCCAGCTCGCGCTCGAGCGCCGGGATCTCCCCGTACAGCAGCTTGGAGGCGGTGTCGAAGTCCCCGTCGCGCTGGGCCCGCTCGGCCTGCCCGCGCAACTCGTCGAGCTTCTCCTTCAGCTCGCCGACCCGGTTGAGGCCCTGCTTCTCCTTCTCCCAGCGCGCGGTCAGCCCGCGCAGCTCCTCCTCCTTGTCGGCGAGGTCGCGGCGCAGCTTCTCCAGCCGCTGCCGACTGGCCTCGTCGGTCTCCCGGGCGAGCGCCATCTCCTCCATCTTCATCCGGTCGACCGAGCGCTGGAGCTCGTCGATCTCGACGGGCGAGGAGTCGATCTCCATGCGCAGCCGGGACGCCGCCTCGTCGACCAGGTCGATGGCCTTGTCGGGGAGGAAGCGGGAGGTGATGTAGCGGTCGGACAGGGTGGCGGCGGCGACCAGCGCGCCGTCCGCGATCTGCACCTTGTGGTGCGCCTCGTAGCGGCCCTTGAGCCCGCGCAGGATGGCCACCGTGTCCTCGACGGTCGGCTCGGCGACCAGCACCTGCTGGAAGCGGCGCTCCAGCGCGGCGTCCTTCTCGATCCGCTCGCGGTACTCGTCGAGCGTGGTGGCGCCCACCATGCGCAGCTCGCCGCGGGCGAGCATCGGCTTGAGCATGTTGCCCGCGTCCATCGCCGAGTCGCCGCCGGCGCCCGCGCCGACCACGGTGTGCAGCTCGTCGATGAAGGTGATGATCTGCCCGTCGCTGGACTTGATCTCGGCCAGGACGGTCTTCAGCCGCTCCTCGAACTCACCGCGGTACTTGGCGCCCGCGACCATCGCGCCCAGGTCCAGCGCCACCAGCCGCTTGTTCCGCAGGCTCTCGGGCACATCGCCCTTGACGATCCGCTGCGCCAGGCCCTCCACCACGGCCGTCTTGCCGACGCCGGGCTCGCCGATCAGCACCGGGTTGTTCTTGGTGCGCCGCGACAGCACCTGCACGACGCGGCGGATCTCCTGGTCCCGGCCGATGACCGGGTCGAGCTTGCCGTCGCGCGCGGCGGCGGTGAAGTCGGTGCCGAACTTCTCCAGGGCCTTGTACGTGCCCTCCGGGTCCGTGTTGGTCACCCGCTGTCCGCCCCTCGCCTTCTCGAACGCGGCGAGCAGCTTCTTGGCGCCCGCCCCCTGTTCCGCCAGCAGCTCCCCGGCCCGGCCGCCCTTGGCGGCGATGCCGATCAGCAGGTGCTCGGTGGAGACGTAGTCGTCGCCCAGGTCCTTGGCGCGCTGCGCGGCGTCCGCGAGCACCGCCAGCAGCTCGCGGTTCGGCTGCGGCGGGGCGACGGTCGACCCGCGCACACTGGCCAGCCCGGCCAGCAGCCGCTCGGCGCCGTCGCGTACGACGGCCACGTCGGTGTCCACGGCCGCCAGCAGGTCCATCAGATTCTCGTTGTCCTGGCCCTGCAGCAGGGCCAGCAGCAGATGCGCGGGCGTCAGGTCCGCGTGTCCCGCGGAGACGGCGCGGTCATTGGCGGCGCTCACCGCCGCCCGGCTCTTGTTGGTCAGCTCGGCGTCCACGTCCCCGTGCTCCTCCTCATCGCGCTGGCGGCACCCAATCCCTGCCGCACCCAACATCCGTAAAGTTGAGTCTATTCCACTCAAGTGTGAAGGGTCGAGAGAGCAACGGTCTTGATCGATGACAGAGTCGATAGATTGGCCGTCATGGCCCTCGACCCCCGCGACCCCGGCCCCGCCTACCTCGCCTTCTGGCGCGAGCGCCATGTGTGCACCCTGACCACACCGCGCCCCGACGGCACGCCGCATGTGGTCCCCGTCGGTGTGACATACGACCCGACGGCCGGAATCGCTCGCGTCATCACCAACAAGCACAGCCGTAAGGTCGCCCACATCCAGGCGGCCGGCCCCTCCGGCGCGCCCGTCGCCGTCTGCCAGATGGCCGGGAAGCGGTGGGCCACGCTCGAGGGCCGGGCGGTGATCCGTACCGAGAAGGAGCTCATCGAGGACGCGGAGCGGCGCTACGCCGCGCGCTACGAACGCACCCCGTCCCCCAACCCGGACCGGGTGCTGATCGAGATCACGCTCACCAGGGCGCTGGGCCGGGCGTGAGCACGAGGGGCGACGCCGAGCCGCGCCCGGCGACGCCCCCTTCCCCCATCGCCATTCAGCTCGGACCTTTCGCCTGCGCGTACTCGGTGGCCATCTCGCCGGCGAAGTCGTACAGGACGACGGCCTCGTCACCGACCACCCGGGCGTCATGCCCCGGCGGGACGACGAAGACATCGCCGGGTCCGACTTCGGACTCCGCCCCGTCGTCCATCCGGATGCGCATCCGCCCCTGGGTCACGATCCCGCGGTGCGGCACCTGGCAGCTGTCCGTCCCGGCTATCTCCCGGACGGACTCCGTCCAGCGCCAGCCGGGCTCGAAGGTGCCTACGGCGAAATCGAGACCGCTCAGGTGCAGGACCTCCAAGTGGCCCCGGGGAAAGTCGCGCCGCTCGTCGGGCTTTTCGATCGTCTTGACTTCCAACATGGCGGTACCTCCTGTGCCGTACTCCCATCGTGCGCCTCGAACGGCCAGAAGCGTGCATCCTCATCACTCATCCCGGTGCCGATGCCCCGCCGCCCGCGGGTGACGCACCCTGATCCACACATCCCGCGCCCGCCGCCCCGCCCGGGCCCGGCGGGAGGAAAACTCCTTCAAGAGTTTTTGCCGGAGCTGTCGATCCGGCCTTCTCCCGTTCGACGCAAGGGTGAGAGGCAGGGAGAGCCCCCGCCCTCACCTCCCCCAGGAGTCACCCATGCCGCGCTTCATGACGCTGATCCGCATCGACGAGAAGAACGCCCCCGCCGAGGGCCCCAGCCCCGAGCTCATGGAGCGCATGGGCGCGCTGCTGGAGGAGATCACCAAGGCCGGGGTGATGCTGGACACCGCCGGGCTCACCCCGACCTCCGAGGGCACCCGGGTCACCTGGTCCGGCGGCAAGCTCAGCTACACCGACGGGCCCTTCACGGAGAGCAAGGAGGTCATCGGCGGCTACTCCATCGTCCAGGCCAAGGACAAGGCCGAGGCCCTGGAGTGGACCAAGCGGTTCCTGCAGACCCACGAGGACTACTGGACCATCACCGCCGAGGTCCGCGAGATCGCCGAAGGCTGATCGACCGCGCTTGCCCCGCTCCCGTGCGGCTGCTCTGATGGGTGAACGTGACGGGAGCAAGCTCTGAAGCGGGCCAAGCGATCGAAGCGGTCTTCAGAATCGAGTCCGCGCGGATCATCGCCGGTGTCACTCGCATCGTGCGGGATGTGGGCATCGCCGAAGAACTCGCGCAGGACGCTCTGGTCGCCGCGCTGGAGCAGTGGCCGGAGTCGGGCGTCCCGGACAAGCCGGGCGCCTGGCTCATGGCCACCGCCAAACACCGCGCGATCGACCTCATACGCCGCAAGGAGACCTACGCGCGCAAGCTGGCCGAGGTCGGCCGGTCCCTCACGGAAGCCCAGCCACCCGAGTACTCCGAGGACCCCGCCGAGGACATCGACGACGACCTGCTCCGGCTGATCTTCACCGCCTGCCACCCCGTCCTGTCGACCGAGGCCCGGGCCGCCCTCACCCTGCGGCTGCTGGGCGGGCTCACCACCCAGGAGATCGCCCGCGCCTTCCTGGCCCCGGAGCCGACCGTCGCCCAGCGGATCGTCCGCGCCAAACGCGCGCTCGCCAAGGCCGACGTCCCCTTCGAGGTCCCGTACGGCGCCGACCGCGCCGCCCGCCTCGCCTCCGTCCTCGAAGTCATCTACCTCATCTTCAACGAGGGCTACGCCGCCACGGCCGGCGACGACCTGGTCCGCCCCGCCCTGTGCGAGGACGCCCTCCGCCTGGCCCGCGTCCTGGCCGGCCTCATGCCCAGGGAACCCGAGGCCCACGGCCTCGCCGCGCTCCTGGAGTTCCAGGCCTCCCGCATCCCGGCCCGCACCGGCCCCGACGGCGAACCCGTACTCCTCGCCGACCAGAACCGCGCCAAATGGAACCGCCCCCTCATCCGCCGCGGCGTCGAAGCCCTCCACCGCGCCGGCCACGGCCCCTACTCCCTCCAGGCCGCCATCGCCGCCTGCCACACCCAGGCGATCCGCTACGAGGACACCGACTGGGCCACGATCGCCACCCTCTACGGCCGGCTGATGGCCCTCACCCCCTCCCCCGTGATCGAACTCAACCGAGCCGTCGCCGTCTCCATGTCCGAAGGCCCCGCGGCCGCCCTCCCCCTCATCGACGCCCTCGCCGACGAACCGGCCCTGAAGGACTACCACCTGCTCCCCAGCGTCCGCGGCGACCTCCTGGAACGCCTGGGCCGCGGGGCGGAGGCCCGCGCCGAATTCGAGCGCGCGGCCACCCAGACCCACAACGCCCGCGAACGCCGACTCCTCCTGGAACGGGCCGCCCGCTGCGGCTCCTGCGGCGGGGAAGGGAGATGAAGGGGGCGGCCGGTCGCTCGCTCAGCCGAGGATCCGGGCGCTGGTGACGGCTCCGTCCTCGAGGTCCCAGTCGGTGAGGATCTCGCGGTACTCGCCGCTGTCCATGAGCGCGTTGAGGGCCTTTCGCAGGGCGTCGCGCAGCGCGGGGTTGGCCCTGTCCACGGCGAGGCCGATGGGGGCCTCCTTGACCAGGTCGCCCTTTGGCAGGTGGAAGGCGCCTTTGGAGTCCTTCGCCTCGTGGACGGCGAACGGAAGGTCGGTGACCACCGCGTCTATGGAGCCGTCACGGAGACGGGCCGAGGACGTGAAGGGGTCCCACGAGGTCTGCTTGATCGGGTCCGGGCCGCACTCCTTGTAGGACGCGGCCTGGACCGCTTCCTCAGCGTCGGAGTCGACACGCATGCCGCAGAGGTCGGCCCACGAATGGATGCCCTGGGCCGTCTTCCACGCGGTGTAGGCCGTGTATCCGGAGTCGAAGTAGTGAACGAAGTCGACGCTCTCCCGTTCCTTCGCGTCGAAGGAGGAGTACTCCGAGCTCGGCATGACCATGTCGTACTGTGCGCCAAGCGACTCAAACGGGTTGCCTGGCCCGAACACTTCAATGCCGACGATCTTCACCCGCTGACCGAGTTGGTCGCCGAGCGCTTTGGCCAGGTCAGGGTCGAGACCCACCCAGTCGCCGGGCTTCGCGGTGACGTCTCTGTCCTCGACCGTGGCCTTGTCGAGCCAGCCGCTGTCGTCGGCGGCGGCTGCGAGGTTATGCGCGCTACCGCTTCTGACGCCATCCACGGCGACCGTGAGAGTTCCGGGCGTGACGAGCTTGAGCTTGTTCGACTGGCTCGTGGCCTTGCCCCCGCCCTTCGACTCTCCGCCATTGCCGCCATTGCCGCCATTGCCGCCCAGGACGTACGTCGTGACCCCGATGAGCACGGCGGCCACGGCCGCCGCCCCCGCGATCAGCCAGGAACGCCTACGGCGAGACGGGGCGGTGGACGGTGGTACGGGGCCCGGCTCCGGAGCCGGAACCCGGGCGGTCTGGGTGGGCTGGTCCGCCTCGGAGAGCCTGACCGTCGCGCCCGCACCGCCCTCCGCGACGGCGGCCAGCATCGCGTCGAGCCGCTCGGCCGAGGGCCGCGCCGCCGGGTCCGGTACGAGGAGCTCCATCAGCACGGGCGCCAGGGCCCCGGCCCGGACCGGCGGCGGCACCTCGCCGTCCAGGACGGCCACGACCGTGGCCAGCTGGGTCGGCCTGCGCAGCGGGTTGTGGCCCTCGACGCAGACGTACAGCATCATGCCCAGCGACCACAGATCCGAGGCGGGGTCGTCGTCCGTGCCCAGGATCCGTTCGGGGGCGAGGTAGTCGGGCGTGCCGATGAGTTCCCCGGTCGCGGTCAGCGGCGCGGAGCCAACCGCGCCCTCCACCGGGCCGGTTCGCTGGAGGGCGGCGATGCCGAAGTCGGTGAGCACCGCGTCGCCGTCCGGACGCAGCATCACGTTGGCCGGCTTCACGTCGCGGTGACAGATGCCGGCGGCGTGCGCGGCGCGCAGCGCGGCCAACACCTGGCGGGCCATCCGGGCGGCCTCCTCCGGTGTCAGCAGCGACCCCTCGTCCAACAGCTCCGCCAGGCTGCCACCCGGCACCAGCTCCATCACGAGCCAGGGGTAGGAATCCTCGCCCCCGTCAATGATCTGATGGATCGTCACCACATGACGGTGACTGAGCCGAGCCAGCGCCCGGGCCTCGCGCAGCACGCGTTCGCGCAGCACCCGCGAGGCGCCGGAGCCCTCGGACGCCGACTCCGGAGCGAGCGGGCGGACCTGCTTGACCGCGACCTCCCGATGCAACGCGATGTCCCGCGCCCGCCACACGGTGCCCATCCCGCCGCTGCCCAGCCGCTCCACCAGCTCGAAGCGCCCGTCAATGACCTGCCCGCTCTCTCCGTCGATCACGCAGGGAGCGTACGCGCCCGCCCACGCCCTCGGCAGCCCCTCAGCCGCCGCACTCCCCTACCGCCGCCCCGAGTTGGCGCCGAAGGTTACGCATCCGGCTGATCGCCGGACAGCTGGGCCAGGGCGCCCCGGATATCCCCGATCACCTTTCCGGGACGCTGGTACACATCACTTGCCGTAAACCTCAACAGCCGTCGCACCTCAGGACAGGCCAGGACCTCGTTGAAGCGGGCGGTGTCCCTCTGGTGCTGCTCCCGGCTGCCATGCCATCGATAGCCCTCGATCTCCACCGCCAAGCCCTGCCCCCGGAACAGGAAGTCGGGGAAGACCCGCCGCCCCGCCGGGGTGATGAGCAGCGCCTGTGACTCCGGGTACAGCCCACCGTCGTTCATCCGCAGCCGGGCGATCGTCTCGGCCGGCGACCCGGCCTTCGGGTCCACCATCGCCAGCCACTCGCGCGCCGCTCTCGCACCCTGAAGCCCGACCCCGCTCTCCAAGGCGCGGGCGATCTCCCCGACCCTGGTACGCGGCCCCCGCCGCCCCGCTGGTTCCGGGCCCCGGCTGGGACGCCGACTCACGGCGGACTCCACCGCCACCAACGCCTCGTGTCGCGGCCCGGCCCGCAGCAGATCCGCCATGGTGCGCGCCACGGTCGTGGCCCTCAGTCCGGCCACGGTGGTGATCTCCCCCGTGCGCAAGGGCATCTGGTGCAACACTCCCCCGCGCACCGTGGGCGTATACCCACGGGGCCCGATGAACTCCACGCGCTCCGTGCGCGTTTCGATGTCGTGCAGCACCGCGGCCGCCGTGTGGCTCACGACCAGCTGTGGGTGCGCGAGCTGGTTCGCCCACAACAGCGCCATCCCATCCACTGCCCGCCCCGGCTCGGCCCAGACCCCCCGACCGATCCGCGTCCACCCCTCGCGCAGCAGGCATCTGTTCAGCTGCCGCCGATCCCACCCGTCCGCCAGAGCCTGAGCCGTCATCACCACGCCGCCTTGGGCCCCGGCCAGCCCGGTCAGCGAGACCGCATCCCCCGTCCTCGTCATCCCCTCAGGGTGCCGCCTGCCTCCGGCCGCCGCCTGGGCCTGTGGACAACCCGGTTTGTAGTGAGTATGGGACAGCGACACGCCGAGCCGTCGGCGTGTCGCTGTCCCATACTCACTTCAAGTGGTCGAACTCCCCCGCCTTGGTCGCCCGGATGAAGGCGGCCAGCGGGCGCGGGGCGGTGCGTATGGCTGTGCCGGGGGCCTCGCTCTCGCGGAGCTGTATCGCGCCGTCGGCGGCGGCGAGCTCCAGGCAGTTGTTGTCCGGGCCGGTCCCGGAAAAGGAGGACTTTCGCCAGCGGGCTTGATGCATGTCCTGATCCTCTACAGCTCTCGTGCGATGCGGTGGATGAAGTCTCGCGATTTCTCGGGGCTGACCGCCGACGCCTCGACGGTACTCAGGAGGGCGCGGTAGTAGTCGAGTTGCGCGCCCGCGTGCAGGAAGTCGATGCCGTGCATGTGGTCGATCTGCACGGTGTCGAGCGAGGGAACAGGACCGGCCGCGTACGTCATCGCGTACCCCATACCCGCGAACCCCTCTGCGGAGAAGGGCACCACCCGTACGGTGACATTGGGGAGTTCGGACTTCTCCAGGATGAAGTCCAGCTGTTCACGGGCCGCCTTCCGGTCACCGACCTTCATCAACAGCGCGGCCTCGTGGATGATCGCCGTGAAGGGAGGCGGACCTTCACGCTCAAGCACGACACGACGCCGCAGACGGAAGTCGATGATCGCCTCAAGGTGATCCGTGGCGCGGATGGAGCGTGCGTAGGTGAACAGGGCCCGCATGTACGGCTCCACTTGGAGCAGGCCCGGAATGTGCACCACTTGCAGACTTCGCATCTCACGGGAGTGCCACTCCAGAGCAGCGAGATCCAGCGAGGTCGAGGCAAGGGTGCCTCGATACTCCTCCCACCAGCCTCGTCCCCGCTCCGTCGCCATCGCGGCCAGCGCGTCGACCAACGCGTCATCGCCGCATCGGTATTGATCGGCAAGCGTGCGGAGCCGCTCCTCGCTGACGCCGAGACGGCCGACCTCCATGTGACTCATCTGCATAGGGCTCACGCCCAGCCGCTTGGCGGCCTCGCGCGCGGTCATGCCGGCCCGCTCCCGCATCTTTCGCAGCTCGGCGCCCAACCGCTCCTGACGGGCGGTGGGGTTACTCCTCGGCGGCATGGGTCTACTCTCTGCTACTCAGCGGCTGCGGCGCCACCATGCCACGGCTCGCACCGTTTGGGCGAACTTGGCGTACTAGGTTGCGCCGATGCTACATAGCACCCTACGTTGAGTATCGCGCCGCTTACCGAACGAGACGTCGGTCGGCTAGACGCTCGCCCACCCCACCGCGCCACAGGAGGCCCGTATGCCCCTCGTCACCCCTGCCGTCGCGCCGTTCGAGTACTCCCTGCACATCCCCCACGACCCCCGTGCCGTCCGTGTCGCCCGGGCCTCCCTCCGCACCGCCCTCACGGCGCACGAACTGCCCGAACTGATCGACCGGGCCGAGCTGCTGGCCAGCGACCTGGCTAACTCCAGAAGTAGCCTTTTCTCATGGCGACTTCGAGGAGCCGGAAGCCCCGGCGTGCAGGCAGCTACGTAAGGATCTCTGAGGACCCGTCAGGGCAGGAGAAGGGTGTCGGGCGGCAGAAGGAGGACGTGGAGGAGCTGGCCCAGCGGCTCGGGTGGCAGGTCGGCAAGGTCTACGAGGAGAACGACACCAGCGCCTACAAGCGCAAGCGGATACGGCTCGCCGATGGCCGGAGCGTGTGGCGGGTGGAGCGGCCGGAGTTCCGGCAGATGCTGCGCGACTACGAGGACGGGGCGATAGACGGGATCATCGTCTACGACCTTGACCGGTTGGCCCGTCAGCCCCGTGATCTTGAGGACCTGATCGATCTGGTGGACCACTTCAAGCGGCCGGTGGCCGGGGTCACGGGGTCGTTGGACCTGATGACCGAGAACGGCAAGGCCATGGCGCGGGTGCTGGTCGCCATGGCGAACAAGTCGAGCGCCGATACCGCCCGCCGCGTGGCACGGGCCAAGGTCCAGAGCGCCCGGGAGGGCAGGGCGCTGCCGACGGCCCGGGCGTTCGGCTGGCAGGACGATCATGTGACGCTGGAGCCACGCGAGGCGGAGTTGCTGCGCAAGGCCGTCGCCGACTTCACGGCGGGGGAGACCTGGACGGGTATCACGGCGGCGATCATCGATTCCGGGATGCCGACTGTGAAGGGGGGACGGTGGCGGTTGAGGTCCGTCAAGCAGATGATCCTCAGTCCGCGCGTGGCGGGGATCATGCCATACCGGGGCAAGGTCAGCACGATGGCCGCCCCCGACGAGCCGGACGTGAACGGCGCAGACGGCAGCGGGAGCGACGAGGAGAACCAGACCCGTTCGTCGCGTGATCTCGCGCTGCGGGATGCGGAGGGCGCTTATGTGCGCGGCCCGTGGGAGCCGATCATCACCGTCCAGCAGTGGGAAGACCTGATCACCGAGTACGAGCGGCGCCAGGAAGGGGCGGAGTTCACCAGCCAGGGGACCCGCAGCAGCTACCTGTTGTCCGGGTTGCTGAGGTGCGCCAGGCCCTGCGAGGACGGCACCCCGTGCAACGGCAAGATGGTGGGCGTTGCCGAGGGCAGCCGCAGCGGCAGGCGCGTCGGCGGACGCAAGAACCCCAGGATGTTCTACCGGTGTCCGGGAAAGGTCAGTGGCGGGTGCGGAAACTCCCAGCGCGGCATGAAGAGCATGGACCAACTCATAGAGGACCTGCTGTTTTTGCACCTTGAGGAGAACCGGCCCGCCGAGGACGACCCGCAGCCCGAGGCCGAGCCGGAGCACCCGGACGCGGTCAGGCTCGCGGATGTGAGCAAGCGTCTGTCGATGATGCGCAATGGCATGCGTGAGGGCACCGTGTCGCCCGAATCGTTCTTCGCCGTCGTCCCCGGACTGGAAGCGCAGGAGAAGAAGCTGATCGCCGGTCTCGGCAAGGCCCGCCGCGCCCAGGCCGACCGTGCCGCGCGCCTGCGGACCCCGGAGGAAGTGCGCGCCGATTGGGAGAACGCGACGATCCCGGGCAGGCGTGAGTTGCTGGGCCAGTACCTCCAGGCGGTCATCGTGCACCCCGCCCAGGCCAAGGGACGCGGCGTGTTCGACCACACCACCATCGAACCCGTCTGGAAGCCATTGCCCCAGTAGCATGCGCGGGCAGCGCTAAGCCCCGATGACCGTGTCATGGTCACCGGGGCTCACTGCTGTTTCAGGTGTCATGCCCCTGGTGCGTGGGGGCGGTGCAGGATGGCCCGCGTCCGTCGCCACTGCTCCCGAGTGATCTTCGGGGCCCGTGCGACGTGATGCCTAAGCCACTCCTCGCGGCTCATGCTCCGCCCTGAGTCTCCGTGTCCGTGTTCGGCAGGCAAGCGGCCTCCACAGGTTCAAGTCCGACAACGGCTCGTGTGGGTCCGTCAACGGCTCACGTGGGTTCACAATCGCCTCCTCCAAGGCCCGAACATCGCCCATGACATCACATGACATAACTTATGCTTACGAGTTACGATTATCCTCGTTTTAGCAGGTCAGCGCCAGTGTTTTGGTGCGTTTCATGCCCACCCCCGAGGCGACGACCGGCAATCCACTGCCCCTCGCAGCGTCCCGCCCCAGCGCCGACCGTGCCCGACTCGCCTACCGGGTTGCCGTCCATCAGACCCAGCCCGATGCCGCGCTTCAGGCCCGATCCGGGCGAGGTGTCGAAAGCTGCCTTCACTTACTCAAGGGCGCGCCTTGCGGCGCGCCGGGCGGCCTGGCCGCCCCGCCGGGCTGCGGCGTGGCCGCCGGTCCCGTCGGGCGCCCACCGCCCGCACTCCCAGGGCACCCGCGATCGCGCGCACGTGGCGCCGACCGCCGTTGAGGCTGATGCGTTGTGGCTGGGGCCGACGGCCTACGCGGCTTTTAGGCAGCCACCACGGGGCGAGCCTCCAAGAACAGGGGGCCAATCGGTCGCAAACGCGGGCAGGTCCCAAGACCCGCCCGATTCGCCGAGCCAGCGTAAGGCCCCCTGTTCTCTCGCCCCGTGGCAGCTCCCGCCCAAAAGCCGCTACGGCCGGCGGCGTGCCCACAGCGCACCGATCCCCCGATGCACGCCCGCCACCGGCCGCGCCACTCACCCCGCCTTGCGACACTGGGCCGCCGCCTCCCGCGCCAACGCCGCCACCTCACGCGCCACCGCTGCCGACAGCTCGAAGCGCACCACCCCCGAGCCGTCCGCAGCCGTCGCCGCCCGCAACCGCGCCCCCTCCATGTCCACGCCGACCAGTCGCAGCGCGCTGTCCAGTTCGCCGGATGCCGCCGTCGCGTCCCTCCAGCCCGCTATGTAGTCCACCCCGCGCACCCACATCACCGCGTCAGGGTCGATCTCCCAGCCGTCGAACGCGCCGCCCTCAAGGCTGCTCATCCTGCGCCGTCCCCCTTCTCCTGATGAGCACTGACCGAACTTCCGATCGACCGGGCCGCGTCGCGTCCGAACACGCCATCGGCCCCGGTACCATCGGCACCGGGGTTTGTGATCAATCCCCAGCCGGACCACCCCAGTTGCTTGCAGGCGCGAGGGTGGTCCGGCGTTGCTTCTGCGGTTGTCGCCGCGCGGGACGAGGCGTTAGTACCTCTGTCGGCCGCCTGAGTAGTGGATCGGCTGTCGGCACTCCGGCGCGTCAGTAGGCGCAGGCTCAGCGCCCAGCGCGTAACACAAGGCCGCGTGCAGCTGCTCTGCCTCGGCCACATCCAGCAGCAGCGAGGCAAGGGCTACGTGCTGGCCGGAACGGACGACCTGAAGCGGCAGCGCCAGGTGTCCATCCCGCTCACGGCGCAGACCGCGACCCGGGACAGGCCCGACCTCCCACCCTTCTGACGCACCTGATGGGGCTCGACTCATTCGCGCCCTCCCTTCTCAGACTCGGGAGCGCTGTCCGGGCCCTCGTGCGGCTCGCTGTCGGCGCAGGAGGGCAGCCGTTCACCCCGACTCTCGGCGACCCGCAACGCGTCGCCCAGCGCCTCACGCAGGGACTTGGCGAGGAACCTCAGTTCCCTCTTGCTCACCTTGTGATCGCCAAGCAGAAGCATCTCGCCCGCGTGACCGAGGAGTTCGACGCCCGCTTTCAGCTGCGCGGCCTCCATCTCATCGGCGAGCCTCGACAGACGGCTGTTGCCATCGTCGTCCGTCACGAGATAGCAGCGCTTCCCGGCCGAGTCCGGCCACGGCAGCAGACGAGGCCGCGCGCTCATGTCGCCACCGCCTTTGCGCGGTGCCCGATAGCCCCACTCCGCCGCTGCCGCTCATGCGCCAGCACATACGGCCGGACGAGACCTGTCTCCGAGACGTCCGGGCCATCCGGCAGCCATACGTGAGCCAGGGGGACACGCGCCAGACGGGCCGTCGGTGTATCCGGGCGCCGGACGTCTGGCCGGATTCCAACGGCCCGATGCCGCCCTGGAGCAGGCAGCAACAGCTCTAACAACCATTCCACGAAACGAGCGGTAGTCTTCCGCACGTTGACGCTCCTTTGCAGCGTTGACCACGCCCCCGGACGGCCCACCCGTCGCGGGGGTCTTCGTGATCTCCCAGCGTCACCGTTCGTGTGGCCTGCGCGTTACCCCCTGATGGGTAGACCCACCATGGGTAGACTCGGCCCAGATCACCTTGCATTCCGCCGAGCGCCGGGGGCTTTCAGGAGATGCAGCACGTGACACCGCCAACCGCTTTACCGCCTCGGGTGCTTGAACGCGACGACGTGCGAAGCGCGCTCACCGCACGGGATTTCGGCACGGTTTTTCGGCTCGCCCGCAAGTGGGGCGGCATCAGCTACAACCAGATCGCCGAGGCATGCGGCATCAAGCCGGAACGCGTGGGTACCATCGCACGCGGTGATGCCCGGATCACTTCTCTGGCGAAGATCGAAGAAATCGCGGACGCCTTACGGATTCTCGGCGGAATGATCGGGCTGGCGCCCCGCCCATGGGAATCGCCCTCCACATCGAGCATGGCCGCCCCCGCGTTGAGACCCCCCGCCACGTCGGGCATGCTGACCCCAGAGCCCGCGCTGTGGGAGGTCGCAGAATTGGCACGCCGCACGCACGCTACCGATGTCGGACCGGCAGACCTGGACACGATCGCCGAGGCGATCGACCAGTTGTGCCGCGCCTATCCCTACATGGCCGCCGATCAACTTCACCACCAGACGCGTGCGGGCATTCGGCATGTCACCGACATGTTGCAGGGCCGCACCACACTGGCCCAGCACCGCGAACTACTCGTATCCGCAGGCTGGTTGTTCCTACTCGGCGGTTGCCTCGAATACGACATGGGGCAGCGCCAGGCCGCAGAACTGAGCCGGGCCGCAGCTCTGCGCATCGGCCAGGAGGCCGGACACGGCGAGATCACGGCATGGTCGTGGGAACTCGGCGCATGGTTCGCTCTCACCCAGGGGCGATATGCCGATGTGATCGATTGCGTCAGCGCGGGGCATCAGTCCGACTCGACGCACAGCATTGGCGTGCAACTGTACGCACAGGGAGCCAAGGCATACGCCCGCATGGGCGACGCCAGCCAGGTCCGCGCCACCCTTGACGCCGGACGTGCCCGCCTTGAACGGCTGCCCCGACCGGAGCACCGCGAACACCATTTCGTGATCGACCCCGATAAGTGGGACTTCTACGAGATGGACGCCTACCGGATGCTCGGCGATGACGAGCGCGCGGCCGTTCACGCTCAGGAAGTCGTACGGCTGGGGACCGCCCCGGACGGTACCGAGATCTCGCCCATGCGTGTGGCGGAGGCCAGGCTCACACTCGGTGTCGCTGCCGCCCGCTCTGGCGAACTGGAAGAAGCCGTCTCCGTTGCAGGGCGCGCGCTCCAGACCTCGCGGAAGTCTCTGCCCTCCCTTCTCATGGTCGCCGGGGAACTCACCGACGAACTAGAGCAGCGATACCCGCGCGAGTCCCTGTCCCAGGAGTTCCGCGAGCAGGTGACCCACATCGCCGCCGGAGCACAGACCGCGCTCGGGTCGTAGGGCCGCCTCTTCGAGTTTCCGAGAACCCGCAGGTCAGCGCGGTTTCGATGCGCCCCGAAAAGAACACTTTCGGGATTGACTTGCGAGATGCTCACCAACGCGATTGTGCACGCCGGAGGCGAGGCCGACCTGCGGTTGAAGTGGTCCGCCGAGAGGCTCATCAACTTCATTAGTCATCCTTAGTGTTGTGCACGTATAGTTGTGGGTATGGAGTTGCTGCGCATGTCCAAGGCCGCGAAGCGTCTCGGGAT
>NZ_JARAXF010000025.1:0-139430 GCF_033793745.1 Streptomyces sp. ME19-01-6
GGATTCCACCTCCACGCTCACGCTTCCCCGCCCAGGTGGGAAGAACCCGCGCCGGACCTTACGGTTCACATGGGATCGCTTAGCTGATCAGAGACGCTTTCACACCCTGACCCTGGAATCCGACCCTCACGCCGAAGGGTTCTACTTGCGTATGGGAGCCGAGCGCATCGGCGAACGAGAGGTCGCCGGGGGTGGGACCAGTGCTTCACGCTCTCGCCGAGCTGATCAACGACCTCGGCATCCCCACTCGCGGGCGCAACGCGACCATCCGTCAGCATCTCCAAGAGGCTGGCCCCGTTGCCGCACGCCGATACCCCGCCGTGGTCCGCGGAGCGAAGCGATCGTCGGGCCGGTAGTACTCCACGGCGGTGACCTCCGCCTTGTCCGGAGCCGGGCGCTCCAGCATCACGGGCAACCACGCGATCACCACCCGGACATGGGTCAGCAGTTCAGGCACGGACCAGGGTGCACACCGTGTGGGGCGGTCCCACTCGGCCTCGGACAGGCCGGCGACCGTATGCGAGAGCTCCGAGGCTTCGAGGCGGAATGCTTCCAGCACACGGTTCTGATCCATGCCGATCAAGCTGCCAGCGGCTTATGCGCGGTGGCCCGCCGCGCGTACACCTCTGTCTCGACCTTCATTGCGGGGGTCGGCGAGGCCGCACATGAGTATCGTGGCGGCCGGCCGGACCTCGCCGAAGCGGCGGCGCAGAACCGGCCAGCAGGGCGCGAAGTCCGCGCGGTCGGGCAGCAGATAGCGCACCCGCACCACGTCGGCGAAGGTGCACTCCGCCTCGGTCAGCGCCGCCTCGATATTGCCCAGGCACTGCTCGGCCTATTCGACCACGTCGTCGGAGAGCGTCATGGTGGCGTAGTCGAACCCGGTCGCCCCTGACACATGCACCCAGTCGCCGTCGACCACGGCACGGGCATAGCCGATCTGCTCCTCGAAGGTCGAGCCGCTGAGGATCACGCGTCGCTCTGTCATGCGCCGAACGCTAGGTGACCAGGGCGGATACGTCTCATACAGCCGCAAGCCAAGGCGCGTGGCCATCACCCCCGCGGGCCGCGAGCTGGACACACGTGGGGTACGCCCCCGGCTGGGGCCGGGGACACCTCCGTCCCAACAGGGGTCATTGCGCCGCCCCCGCCGTCTCGGCGCTCTCGGCGGCGGCGACCCGCGGCGCGTCGCCGCCCGTCGCCCGGGGCCGGCCACGGAGGCCGAAGGCGCTGATGAGCGCGGCCAGGGCGGCCGCGAAGAACGGGACGAGCAGGGCGGCGTGGTAGCCGTCGAGCAGGGCCTGGGGGGATCCGCTGTCGTCGGTGGCCGCGATGTTGACGGCGGTGACGGTGGACAGGCCGAGTGCGGCGCCGAACTGGAAGGAGGTGTAGAGGAGGCCTCCGGCCAGGCCCTGTTCCTCCTCCTGGACGCCTTCGGTCGCGACGATGGTGAGCGGGCCGTACGCCAGGGAGAAGGCCAGGCCGAGGGTGATGAAGCTGGGGAACATCGCCGCGTACGTCCAGTCCTCGCCGACCGGCAGGAACAGGGCGTACGACAGCGCGGCCAGCACCAGACCGCCGAAGATGACCCGGGCGTTGCCGAAGCGTTCGACGAGCTTGGGGGTGAGGGTGGGCGAGAGAGCGGCGTCGATGCCGATCACCAGGAGCGCGAGGCTGGTCTCGACCGTGGACCAGCCGCGCAGCTCCCGCAGATACAGCACGGCGATGAACTGGAAACCGAAGAAGCCGCCGGAGAAGAACAGCGCGGAGAGGTTGGCGCGCACCAGGGAGCCGCTGCGGAGGATCCCCAGCCGCACCAGCGGGGCAGCCGCCCGGCGTTCGGTCAGGACGAAGACGGTGAGGAGTACGAAGCCGGCGGCGAGGGTGCCGAGCGTCTGGCCCACGCCGGTGTGGGCGGCGCGTTCGACGGCGAGGACGAGAAGCACGATCGCACCGGTCACGGTGAGCGCCCCGAGCAGATCGACACGCTGTCCGGTGCGGTCGGGCCGCTCGCACTTGGGGATGAGGGCCGGCGCGGCGACCAGGATGAGGAACGACAGGACTACGGGCGCGAAGAACACCCAGCGCCAGTCGGCCGAGGTCAGCAGCCCTCCGACGACCAGGCCGATGGAGAAGCCCCCGGCCGCGGTGCCGGAGTAGACCAGGAGGGCCTTGTCGCGCTGCGGCCCCTCCTCAAAGGTGGTCGTGATGATGGACAGTCCGGCCGGGGTCATGAACGCGGCGGCGACCCCCGTCACAAAGCGGGCGACGATGAGCGTCGGCCCGTCGTCGGCGAAGCCGCCGAGGCCGGAGAAGAGCAGGAAGACGGTGAGCCAGAGCAGGAACATCCGCCGGCGGCCGAAGAGGTCCGCCGCTCTTCCGCCCAGCAGCATGAACCCGCCGTAGCCCACGACGTACGCGCTCATCACCCACTGCAGCTCGCCGGTGGACATCCCCAGGTCGGCGCGGATCGACGGCAGGGCCACGTTGAGCATGGCCACATCGATGCCCTCCAGGAAGATCGCTCCGCACAGCACGAAGAGCACTCCCCAGGCGCGCCCGCTCAAGCGGGCGGCGCCGGGCTCGGGGACGGTCTCCTGCGGTGGTGATGTGGACGAACTGGACGTCGTGGACACAGCACAGCTCCTTGAAGCAAGAAGAAAAGGAGGGAGGAAGGAGAGGGGACGCGTCGCGGGCGGTTACCGGGACGCCTGTCAGTTCCCTCTTGTTACCGCCTCGATCCTGATGCACCCTGAACGACCATGGAAGAAGGCACTTTGAAGTCACCGAGTCACTGCACGGGAACCGACGACGACCACATCCGCCAGTGGGACACCCGCGAAGGCTGCGAGGTCCGTCAGATCCTCGACCGTGTGGCCGACAAGTGGTCACTGCTCGTCATCGCCCTGCTCGACTACCGCACCATGCGCTTCACCGAACTGCGGCGCGAGATCGACGGGATCAGCCAGCGCATGCTCACCGTGACGCTGCGCCAGCTGGAGCGCGACGGGCTGGTGCGGCGTACGGTGCACCCGGTGGTCCCGCCGCGCGTGGACTATCAGCTCACCCCGATGGGCGCGACACTGCACAACACCATTCAGGCGCTCGTCGAGTGGACCGAGGACCACCAGGACGAGATCGCCACGGCCCGCGCCGCGTACGACCGGCGTGAGGCCGAGGCCAAGGTGATGGCCACGGGCGGGGCGTGAGAGAACCGGCGCCGAGCCGTCCCGGCGCGTGCCGGGGCACACGAGCCGAGGGAGACATCGGGCCAGGGCGCTCCGCCGTCGGAGTGAATTTCCATTCTTGGCCCTTGGCCGGTGTCATCACCGCTTGAGCTACTGAAGTCCCGGGACCCGGCCCCGGCCCCGAATTCACGCGTGCGGCACGGGAATTCGGCACGAACCCACTCGCGCCGACGACGTGCACGCGCGGAGGTAGCCATGCTTTTGACGCCGAGCGACGGGTCCACCGGCGGTGGCGACACGGTGACCGTCACCGGCACCGATCTCGGCGGCGCCACCTCGGTGTACTTCGGCCCCGACGAGGCGGCCATCACGGGCAACACGGCCACCTCGGTCACGGTCGTCTCGCCGGCGGGCTCGGGGGTGGTCCCGGTCGTCGTCGCCACGGCGGGCGGGCCGAGCGCTCCACAGCCGCTCTTCTACATCCCTCCGCCCGTCGTCATCGGCGTCAGTCCGTCGTCCGGACCGCTCACGGGCGGCGGCACCCTCGTCATCACCGGCCGCCATCTGCTCACCGCCACGGCGGTGAGCATTGGCGGATCGTCTGTGACCCCGACCGTGGTCTCGGACACCACGCTGCAGGTCACCGCCCTGGCGCAGGCGGCAGGCGTCGCCGCCGTGGCCGTCACGACCCGGGGCGGGGTCGCCGACGACGTCTTCTTCACCTACGTCGCCCCGCCGAGCGTCACCGGCTTCGCTCCGATCACCGGACTGACGACCGGGGGAACGACCGTCGCCATCACCGGCACCGACCTGCTGACCACCACCGGTGTGACCTTCGGCGGCGTCCCGGCCGCGTTCGGCGTGATCTCCGACACGCAGGTCGCCGCCATCACACCCCCGCACGCCCTGGGCGCGGTCGCCGTCGCCGTCGCCGTCACCACCACCGGGGGCAGCGACACCGCTCCGGCCACGTACCTCTACCTGTGAGGTGTACCTCTACCCGTGAGGCGTCCTGGCCGCCCGTCAGCCCTCGTAGTCGTAGAACAGCCGCTCCACCACCGCCCGCGCCCGCCGCGTCGTCCGTCGGTAGTCGTCGAGCATCTGGCCGACCATGCCGGGGCCGTAGCCCAGGTAGCGGGAGACCGCCGCCAGTTCGCGGCTGTCGCCGGGGAAGGTGTCGCCGGGGCGGCCGCGGACCAGCATGATGCCGTTGCGGGCGCGGGTGGCCAGTACCCAGGCCTCGTCCAGGGTCTGCGCGTCCTCCGCGCCGATCAGCCCGGCGGCGTGGGCGGCGGCCAGGGCCTCGCGGGTGCGGGGGGTGCGCAGGCCCGGTTCGGCCCAGCCGTGGCGCATCTGCAGCAGCTGTACCGTCCACTCGACGTCGGCCAGGCCGCCGCGGCCCATCTTGGTGTGCGTGGTGGGGTCGGCGCCGCGGGGCAGGCGTTCGGATTCCATACGGGCCTTGAGCCGCCGGATCTCGCGCACCGCGTCGTCGCCGAGGCCCTCGGCGGGGTAACGCAGCGGGTCGATCAGCTCGATGAAGCGGGCGCCGAGGTCGGAGTCGCCCGCGACCGGCTCGGCGCGCAGCAGCGCCTGGCTCTCCCAGACGAGCGACCAGCGCCGGTAGTAGGCGGCGTACGAGGCGAGGGTACGCGCCAGCGGGCCGGACTTGCCCTCCGGCCGCAGGTCGGCGTCGATGGCCAGCGGCGGGTCGACGGTGGGCAGCTGGAGCAGCCGCCGCATCTCGTTGGCCACGGCGAAGGCGGCGCGCGAGGCTTCCTGGTCGTCCACGCCCTCGCGCGGCTCGTGGACGAACAGCACGTCGGCGTCCGAGCCGTAACCCAGCTCGTGGCCGCCGAACCGGCCCATCCCGATGACCGCGAAGCGGGTGGGCAGCTCCTCGCCCCACTTCTCGCGCACCGCGGCGCGCAGCGCGCCCGCGATCGTCGCGGCGTTCAGATCGGAGACGGCGTCACCGACCAGGTCGACCAGCGCGGGCGGGTCCAGCGGCGGCTCACCCACCCCCGGAACGCCCTTGGCCGCCGCGGCGGCATGGGCGGTCCCGGCCGGCTTGGCCCCGGCGGGGCGGAGGGGGCTCGGGGGGCCCGGCCTGGCGGCCGGGGGCCGCGCGCCGCCGTCGGCCGCCGCGAGCGCCCCGGCGCCCGCCGCCCCCGCGCCGCCGGGCGGCGGGAGGCTCACGGACGGCTGTGCGGCGCCGTTCGCCAGGCGCGCGCTCTCGATGATGTCGGCGGCCGCGGTACGGAACAGCTCGCGCCGCCGAACCCCGCGGGCCGCCGCGACCGCCGCCTCCGCGCCCTCGGCGCGGCCGACCGCCGCGAGGGTCTCCTGCTCCAGGTGGGCCCGGCCGCGCGGCCGGAGCCCCTCCGGGTCGCCGAGCAGGGCGACCGCCTCGGGGGCGCGCAGCAGCAGGTCGGGGGCGAGCCGCCCGGTGGACAGCACCCGCGCCAGATTCTCCGCGGCGGCGCCCTCGTCGCGCAGCAGCCGCAGATACCAGGGCGTCTTGCCCAGGGCGTCCGAGACCTTCCGGAAGCCCAACAGCCCGGCGTCCGGGTCGGCGGAGTCGGCGAACCAGCCCAGCAGCACGGGCAGCAGCGTACGCTGAATCGCCGCTTTACGGGTCACACCGGACGCCAGCGCCTCCAGATGTCGTAGCGCGGCGGCCGGATCGGCGTAGCCGAGGGCCTCCAGGCGCTGGCCCGCGGCCTGGGAGCTGAGCCGGGTCTCACCGGGCTCCAGTTGGGCGACCGCGTCCAGCAGCGGCCGGTAGAAGAGCTTCTCGTGCAGCCGCCGGACCTCGCGCGCGTGGCGCCGCCAGGCCGCGCCCAGCTCGGGCACCGGCTCGGTGCGGAAGCCCAGGGAACGCCCCAGGCGCCGCAGGTCGGCCTCGTCCTCGGGCACCAGGTGGGTGCGGCGCAGCCGGTACAGCTGGATGCGGTGCTCCATGGAGCGCAGAAAGCGGTACGCGGCGTCCAGCGCGGCGGCGTCGGAGCGCCCCACGTAGCCGCCCGCGGCCAGCGCCGCCAGCGCGTCGAGCGTGGTGCCGCTGCGCAGCGTCTCATCGGACCGCCCGTGGACCAACTGCAGCAGCTGGACGGCGAATTCGACGTCGCGCAGGCCCCCGGGCCCGAGCTTGAGCTCACGCTCTATCTCGGCGGCGGGGATGTTCTCGACGACGCGGCGGCGCATCTGCTGCACGTCGGGGACGAAGTTCTCGCGCTCGACGGCCTGCCACACCATGGGCGCGAGGGCGTCCACATACGCCTGGCCGAGCTCGGCGTCGCCCGCGACCGGCCGGGCCTTGAGCAGCGCCTGGAACTCCCAGGTCTTGGCCCACCGCTGGTAGTACGCCAGGTGGCTGGACAGGGTGCGCACCAGCGGCCCGTTGCGGCCCTCGGGGCGGAGGTTGGCGTCGACCGGCCAGATACTGCCCTCGACGGTGGCCTCGGAGCAGATCCGCATCAGCCGGGAGGCGAGCCGGGTCGCGGCCTGCACCGCCTTGCCCTCCTCGACGCCCTCCACAGTTTCTGCAACGAAGATGACGTCCACGTCCGAGACGTAGTTGAGCTCCTGGCCCCCGCACTTGCCCATGCCGATCACGGCGAGCCGGCAGGCGGCGGCGTCCTCGGGCTGCTCCTCGGCGGCGATCTCCAGCGCGGCGCGCAGCGTGGCGGTCGCCAGGTCGGCCAGCTCCGCGGCCGCCTGGGCCACGTCGGTGGTGCCGCACACATCGCGGGCGGCGATGGCCAGCAGCGCGCGGCGGTAGGCGATGCGCAGCGCGTCGGGCCGGGGCCGGCCCGCCCCGGGCGGGCCCCAGATGCCCTCGGCCAGGGCCCGCTCGAATTCGGGGGTGGTCGGGTGCAGATCCGCCGACTCGTACGTCACCAGGGCCTGCCAGTCCCCCGGGTGCCGGGCGAGGTGGTCGCCCAGCGCCTCGGACGCGCCGAGCACCCCGAGCAGCCGGTCGCGCAGCGGCTTGGCGGTGACGAGGGTGTCCAGCAGCGCCTGCCGCGAGCCACTGCCCGAAACGGCCGCGGCGGAGCCGGCCGAGCCGTTACCGCCCGCTGATCCCGTCGCGCCCGCCGCCCCGCCGTCCGGCAGCGCCTCGACGAGCCGTACGAGCCCACGCAGGGCCAGGTCGGGGTCCGCGGTCGCGCCCAGGGCCTCCAGCAGCACCGAGTCGCTCCGTACGCCGGACAGCTCGGGCGAGTCCAGCAGCAGCTGGGCGGCGGAGGGGTCGGTGAAGCCGTGCCGCAGCAGCCGGGTGAAGTTGCTGCTCCTGCGTCCCTGCGGTACGGACATGCCGCCGCCTCCCGTGCCTCTCGAGTGCCGCCGCCCATGGCCCCGCGCCACCGATGACCAGGGCGGGTCCGATCACGAGCCTAGGCCCTGCGGGGCGGGGAGTGACGTGTGAGATCAGCGCTGGACGAATCGGGTCGCCTGTGCTGTCAGGGCCCCAGCACTGCCAGGAGTGGCGGACGGAGACGGCGACGCAGGCGTCGTGCTCAGGGTGCTCGGGGTGCCGGTCGGTCGCGGGCGTCGTGGTGGCGACGCCCCGTCGCCGGTGCTCCCCGCTGCCCCGCTGCCCACCAGATCCACGTGTTGCTCGCCGCCTGCGGCCACGGGCGGCAGTTCAAGATCAGTGAGCCCGCAACTCCCGGCCGACGTCATGCGGGCGCCGACCGGGAGCCTCGATCCACCAGGGCACGCCCCGCGCCTACAGCACCGGCAGGTTCTTGCGCAGCTCGAAGGGGGTGACCTCGGAGCGGTACTCCTCCCACTCCTGCTTCTTGTTGCGCAGGAAGAAGTCGAAGACGTGCTCGCCGAGCGTCTCGGCGACCAGCTCGCTGCGCTCCATCAGGGAGATGGCCTCGCCCAGGTTCTGCGGCAGCGGCTCGATGCCCAGGGAGCGCCGCTCCCCGTCGGACAGCGCCCATACGTCGTCGTCGGCGCCGGCCGGGAGCTCGTAGCCCTCCTCGATGCCCTTGAGGCCCGACGCGAGCAGCACGGCGTAGGCGAGGTAGGGGTTGGCGCCGGTGTCGAGGGAGCGGACCTCGACGCGGGTGGAGCCGGTCTTGCCGGGCTTGTAGAGGGGCACGCGGACCAGCGCGGAGCGGTTGTTGTGGCCCCAGCAGATGTACGAGGGGGCCTCGCCGCCGGCACCCGCGGTGCGCTGTGAGCCGCCCCAGATGCGCTTGTAGGAGTTGACCCACTGGTTGGTCACGGCGGAGATCTCTCCGGCGTGGCGCAGCAGGCCCGCGATGAAGGAGCGGCCGACCTTGGAGAGCTGGAACTCCGCGCCGGACTCGTAGAAGGCGTTCCGGTCGCCCTCGAAGAGGGAGAGGTGGGTGTGCATGCCGGAGCCGGGGTATTCGGAGAACGGCTTGGGCATGAAAGTGGCCTGCACGCCCTGCTCCAGCGCCACCTGCTTCATGACCAGCCGGAAGGTCATGATGTTGTCGGCGGTGGACAGCGCGTCCGCGTAGCGCAGGTCGATCTCCTGCTGGCCGGGCGCGCCCTCGTGGTGGGAGAACTCGACCGAGATGCCCATCGACTCGAGCATGGTGATGGCCTGGCGGCGGAAGTCCATGCCGATGTTCTGCGGGGTGTGGTCGAAGTAGCCGGAGGAGTCGGCGGGCACCGGTCGGCTGCCGTCCACGGGCTTCTGGCTGAGCAGGAAGAACTCGATCTCGGGGTGGGTGTAGAAGGTGAACCCGAGGTCGGAGGTCCTGGCCAGGATGCGCTTGAGCACGAAGCGCGGGTCGGCGAACGACGGGGAGCCGTCCGGCATCAGGATGTCGCAGAACATCCGGGCGGTGCCGGGGGCCTCGGCGCGCCAGGGCAGGATCTGGAAGGTGCCCGGGTCCGGCTTGGCGATCATGTCGGACTCGTAGACGCGGGCGAAGCCCTCGATGGCGGAGCCATCGAAGCCGATGCCCTCGTCGAAGGCGCCTTCGAGCTCGGCGGGCGCGACGGCGACGGACTTGAGGAAGCCGAGCACGTCGGTGAACCACAGCCGCACGAACCGGATGTCGCGCTCTTCGAGGGTGCGGAGCACGAACTCCTGCTGCTTATCCATGGTCCCCTATCCTTGCAGGTCAGACGGCTCTTGGGGTACGCGTGGGGCACCTTTGGACCCCAGTATCACCTGCCGGGGTTTCGGTGAGGTTTCGGGCCTCCTCCCGGTTTCCCCGCCACGATGTGTGCATCGTACTTTCATGCGGCCCCGGACGGCCCCGAGCACTTCGCACACGGGCCCGCCACCGGGGTTTCGATACCCCTTGGGGGTAAGCTGTGGCCGAAGTCGGCATGCGCCGACACCGATCGTAGGGGCTGTGGCCGACCGGAGCGACCGGAGGAACCGATGCGCGGACAGCGGAGGGCGACGACCGCCCGGTGCGGTCGGCTGGTGGCTTCAGGGCTCGGTTTGCCTCCGGCGCTCTGTGCCGCACCCCTGCTGCGCATATAGGAGCGCGTCCGCCCACCCCCCGCACCCCGCGCGGGCGAGGCGTACGCGCCGCCCCTCCACGCAGCTCACACATCGGCCATTGGGGTGCCCACTCATGCACGCATTCACTCGCCGCGCCGTGCTCGGCGCGGGAATCGCCGTCGCGGGCGGCGGCGGACCGCTCACCTCCTGCTCCCCCTCCTCCGCGTCCGACGACCCACACGGCCCGCACCGGGCCGGCAACGCCGGCGCACCGGCCGCCGAGCAGCCCGCCCCGGAGGGCTATGTCTCTCCCCACGGCGTGGAGGTCGCCGCCACCGAGGGGCTGCGGGAGCAAAGGGCCCGGGGGACCGTACGGGAGGTCAGGCTCACCGCCACCACCACCTCGCTCGACCTCGGCGCCCGTACGGTCAGGACCTGGGCGTACGGGGACGAGCTGCCCGCCCGGCCGATCCGGGTCACCGCGGGCGACACCCTCGCGGTCCGGCTCGCCAACCACCTGCCGCACTCCACCACCCTGCACTGGCACGGCATCTCCCTGCGCAACGACATGGACGGCGTCCCGGGCCTGACCCAGCCGCCGATCAAGGCCGGGGCCTCCTTCGACTACCGCTTCACGGTGCCGGACCCGGGCACGTACTGGTTCCATCCGCACTCCGGCGTCCAGCTGGACCGGGGGCTGTACGCGCCGCTGATCGTCGACGACCCCAGGGAGCCACTGGAGTACGACCAGGAGTGGATCGTCGTCCTCGACGACTGGGTCGACGGGGTGGACGGCAGCACCCCGGACGCGGTGCTGGAGGAGCTCGGCGGCGGCATGGCGGGCATGGCGGGCATGGATGATACGGGCGGCGGGGACGACGACGGCTCCCACGCGCCCCGCACCGGCCCGTCCCGGATGCTGAAGGGCGCCAAGAGCCGACTGCTGGACGGCGACCCGGGCGATGTGGCGTATCCGTACTACCTGGTCAACGGCCGCACCCCGGACGCCCCCCGGACCTTCCGCGCCAAGCCCGGCGACCGCGTCCGCATCCGGATCATCAACGCGGGCGGCGACACCGCCTTCCGCGTCGCGCTCGGCGACCACACCATGACGGTCACCCACACCGACGGCTTCCCGGTCGAGCACACCACCACCGACGCGCTGCTGCTGGGCATGGCCGAGCGCTACGACGTGATGGTCACCGCCCAGGACGGGGTCTTCCCGCTCGTCGCGCTCGCCGAGGGCAAGGGGCACTCCGCGATGGCCCTGCTGCGCACCAGCGAGGGCGCCGGGGCACCGGGGCCGTCCGTACGCCCCCGGGAGCTGGACGGCAGGCTGATCACCGCGGACAAGCTGCGGGCCGCGGAGGTCGTGCGGCTGAAGCCCCACGACCCCGACCGGACGATCCGGCTGCGGATCACCGGGTCCATGAAGAGGTACGACTGGGCGATCAACGGCAAGCCGTACGACCCGTCGCAGCGCTATCCGGTGCGCGCGGGCGAGCGGGTCCGCCTGTCCTTCATCAACGGCACCGACATGTGGCACCCGATGCATCTGCACGGCCACACCTTCCAGCTGCCGGACGGCGGCCCGCGCAAGGACACGACCATCCTGCTGCCGCACCACAAGGTGAACGTCGACTTCGACGCGGACAACCCGGGGCTGTGGATGGTCCACTGCCACAACGTCTACCACTCGGAGTCCGGGCTGATGACGATCCTCGGTTACCGGAGGTAGCTGGTCGGTGACCCGGCCTCCGCCGTATACGACGGCGGAGACCGGGCCGACGTGATGAAGGAGACACTCAGGGCCATCGTGTCAGAAAGACGATTACACTGGTTGCCGTGCCTCAACTTCGCCTCGCTCTGAACCAGATCGACTCGACCGTCGGCGACCTCGACGGCAACACCGAGTCGATAGTCCACTGGACCCGGCACTCCGCCGAGCAGGGCGCCCACCTGGTGGCGTTCCCCGAGATGGTGCTGACCGGCTACCCCGTCGAGGACCTGGCGCTGCGCTCGTCCTTCGTCGAGGCGTCCCGCGCCGCGCTGCGCGCGCTCGCCGCCCGGCTGGAGGCCGAGGGCTTCGGCGAGCTGCCCGTCGTCGTCGGCTATCTCGACCGCAGCGAGCGCGCCCAGCCGCGGTTCGGCCAGCCGCCCGGGGCCCCGCAGAACGCCGGCGCCGTGCTGCACCGCGGCGAGGTGGTGCTCACCTTCGCCAAGCACCACCTGCCGAACTACGGCGTCTTCGACGAATTCCGCTACTTCGTCCCCGGCGAGACGCTGCCCATGATCCGTGTGCACGGCGTCGACGTCGCGCTCGCCATCTGCGAGGACCTGTGGCAGGACGGCGGCCGGGTGCCCGCCACCCGCTCCGCCGGGGCCGGGCTGCTGCTGTCGATCAACGCCTCGCCGTACGAGCGCGACAAGGACGACACCCGTCTGGAGCTGGTCCGCAAGCGCGCCCAGGAGGCGGGCTGCACCACCGCGTACCTCGCCATGATCGGCGGCCAGGACGAGCTGGTCTTCGACGGCGACTCGATCGTCGTCGACCGCGACGGCGAAGTGATCGCCCGCGCCCCGCAGTTCGCCGAGGGCTGCGTCCTGCTCGACCTCGACCTGCCCGCCGCCGACCCCGGCTCCGTACCGCGGGGCGTCGTGGACGACGGGCTGCGCATCGAGCACCTCACGCTCTCCGCGGACCCACTCCCGGCGTACGAGCCCGAGCTGGCCGGCGGCGAGGCCGAGCGCCTCGGCGACGACGAGGAGATCTACACCGCGCTCGTCGTCGGCCTGCGCGCGTACGTGGCCAAGAACGGCTTCCGCAGCGTGCTGATCGGCCTGTCCGGCGGCATCGACTCCGCGCTCGTCGCGGCCATCGCGTGCGACGCGGTCGGCGCGCAGAACGTGTACGGCGTCGCGATGCCGTCCCGCTACTCCTCCGAGCACTCGATCGCCGACGCCGCCGAGCTCGCCCGGCGCACGGGGCTGAACTTCCGTACCGTCCCCATCGCGCCGATGTTCGACGCCTACATGGAATCGCTGCACCTCACCGGCCTGGCCGAGGAGAACCTGCAGTCGCGGCTGCGCGGCACGATGCTGATGGCCATCTCCAACGAGGAGGGCCACATCGTGCTGGCCCCGGGCAACAAGTCCGAGCTGGCCTGCGGCTATTCGACCCTGTACGGGGACTCGGTCGGCGCGTACGGCCCCATCAAGGACGTCTACAAGACGTCCATCTTCCGCCTGGCGCAATGGCGCAACCAAGCCGCGGAAGAGCGCGGCCAGACCCCGCCCATCCCGGAGAACTCGATCACCAAGCCCCCGAGCGCCGAGCTGCGCCCGGGCCAGGTCGACACCGACTCCCTCCCCGACTACGACGTGCTCGACCGGATCCTGGAGCTGTACGTCGACCGGGACCAGGGCCGGGCGGAGATCGTCGCGGCGGGCTACGACGACGAGCTGGTCACCCGCATCCTGCGGCTGGTCGACACCGCCGAGTACAAGCGCCGCCAGTACCCGCCGGGCACCAAGATCTCCGCAAAGGGCTTCGGCAAGGACCGACGGCTGCCGATCACCAACCGCTGGCGCGAACACGGGCCCCTTGCCTGAGTTTGTGGTGAGTATGGGACAACGACACGCCGTGCCGTCGGCGTGTCGTTGTCCCATACTCACCACAAAGCGACGGGCAGGGCCTACCTGCCGCCTGCGCGTCCAGGAACTTCCTGATCAGCCCCAGCCACTCCCCCGGCGCCTCCACGAACGGCAGGTGGCCGGACGGGATCTCGGCGAACTCCGCGCCGGCTATCCCGTCCGCGACCTGCCGGTGGTGGTACGGCGTCACCATCGCGTCCAGCGCGGTGGAGATCACCAAGGTGGGCACCCGGACCCGGCCCAGGTCCTCGCGTACGTCCACGCTCCCGACGAGCTCGACCTGCTGGATCGCCCCGGGCGGCACGGACCCGCTGCCCCCGGCCACCGTCTCGGCGAGCTGCTCCGGGCTCATCCGGTCCACGTAGGGCGCCCCGGCTCCGGCGAGCAGCGTCCACCGGGCCCTCGCCTCCCCGTCGTCCGACCTGAGGTGGCGCAGCCAGTCCTCGACCAGCAGCCGCATCCGCGCGTTCGGGTGCGCGAAGGTGGCCGTCAGCACCAGGGCGGTCACCCGCTCCGGGTGCCGGGTCGCGGCCCGCAGGGCGACCGGGCCGCCCAGGGAGTACCCGGCGATCGCGAAGGTCTCAAGACCCTCCTCGACGGCGGTGGCGACGAGCTCGTCGGCGAGCCGGTCGAGCTCCAGCGGCCCCTCGGCGCGCGGGGTGCGGCCCGAGCCGGGGTAGTCGGGGCCGACCACCTTGTGCCGTTCGGCCAGCCCCTCCAGGATCGGGCCGTAGTTCCCGTCGACGCTGCCGGTGGCGCCGTGGGCGAGGAGCAGCCCGGGGCCCGTGCCGCGCACGATGCGTCCGAGCGTTGATGCGGTGGTCATGAAGATGTTCCTTCCATGGATGGTCGATGTGCTGTTCCCGGCGCCACGAGGGGCTGTCCGGGCGATCACAGGGCCTGGCGCGCCGGCTCGGCGCCACCGTTGCGGCCCGGCCGTACGCCGCTGCGCCCCGTGAAGACCGTCTCGGCCGCCAGACCGAGCCCGGCCAGCACGACGAGCGCGCCGACCGGGGCGAGTGCGGCCAGGCCGAGGCCGCCGCTCCCCAGGACCCGGCCGCCGAGCCAGGACCCGGTCGCGATGGCGAGATTGAAGACGGAGGTGTACGCGGAGACGGCCAGCGTGGGGGCGTCCGGCGCGGCGGCCACCGCCTGCGTCTGCAACACCGGCACCAGCGCGAAGGCGACCACACCGAGGCCGAACACCGTCACCGCGGCCGTCGCGGCCCAGTGGCTGGTGACCGCGAAGGCGGCCAGCGCGGCCGCCAGCGCGCCGATCAGGGCGCGCAGCGAGCCCTGGGGGCGGCGGTCGGCCAATCGGCCCCCGATGATGTTGCCGACGAGCGCCCCGCCGCCGAAGACGACCAGCAGGACCGTGACGGACCCCTCGCCGAATCCGGAGACGCCGCCGAGTATCGGCGCGATGTAGGTGTAGACGACGAAGAATCCGGTCTCCGCGACCAGGGTGACCGCGAGGAGTGCGACGGCCCGGCGGGCGCGCAGCGCCGCGAGCCCGTCGCGGAGCCTGAGCGCCGCGTCCGGGCGGATGGCCGGGACGAGCAGCGCGACGGCCGCGAACGCCAGCGCGCTGACCGCGCCGAGGGTCCAGAACGCCGCCCGCCAGCCATGGGCGTTGCCGATCCAGGTGCCGAGCGGAGCGCCGAGGACGGTGGCGAGGTTCAGCCCGGTGGACACGAAGGCGACCGCCCGGCCCCGCCGCTCCTCGGGGACCATCGCCGCGGCGGTCACCACGGTGATCGCGAAGAAGGTGCTGTGGGTCAGCGCGGTGAGCACCCGCGCGGCCATCAGCAACCCGAACCCGCCGGCGCTCGCGGCCACCAGATTGCCCGCCGTGAACACCCCGAGCAGCCCCAGCAACGCCCCCTTCCGCGGCGCGCGCAGCGTCAGCGCGGTCACCACAGGACCGCCGACGGTGGCCGCCAGCGCGTAGCCGGTCACCAGCAGACCGGCGGTGGGCACGGACACCCGCAGATCACCGGACAGCTCCGGCAGCAGACCCACGACCACGTACTCGGCCGTGACCACCACGAACAGACATGCGGCAAGCGCGGCGAGCGCGAGCCGGTTCACGCGGGGAGACGTCGAACTCATGCCCGCGACGCTAAAGTCTCACATCGGTGTCAGAGTCAAGCCGATCACGTTCACACTTCGGGGTCGATCTTCGAAGAGAGGAAGAACAGACCGAGAGCGACCACCAGGAACAATGCCGCCAACTCGCTGTCCCGTAGGTACAGAACGATGGTCACGACGAGGGAGGCGAGCCCGAGCAGGGCGGTGAGACAGCCGACGACCCGCCGAGGGCGGGCAGCGGGCCCGGACAGGTGCACGAGGTCCGGGCCCTTGTCGTTCTGCCAATACGGAAAGGGTCCTGGCCGGTATCGCCACCCCTCTTCTCTCAGTTGCTGGACCGCCGGGTGGTGACGGGCGTGGCGCAGGCGGCGGGGGGCGAGGCGTTGCCAGGGCAACCACGCCTGGCGGGTTGCGATCCATACCGGTGTGGGAAGGCAGGCCACCACTGCCCAGATCACCGAGTGGACCTTGCCGGCCGGTGTGCTCGGCAGGATCCCGAGAAGCTTGTCCAACTGACCGCTGGCGGCGTATGCGATCAGTGCGGCGATGGAAAGTGCCATCATGGCCTGCTCGATCATGTGGCCGTTACGGCACCGCGCGCAGCGCGGCACGCGGACGCTGACGCTTCGCCACTTGGTGCGGACGCCCAAATACCAGGTTGGGGTGGATTCGACACCCCTGTGCAACCCGACTACACGATCGTGCCATGTGGTCGTGGTCTCGCTCGCGCAGAACCAGCATTCTCGCGTCATGGGCATCTCCTCGAACCGTGCCACCCGCCCCCGCAGGGCCGACACGACCGTAACTGCCGAAGCCGACTGTGGAATTGCCTTCGATGGCTTTGCAGGGAGCCCGGTTGCGGTGGTGGTAGCCGCTCACCTCCGTCGTGGGCCGCTGCCGCGCACCTTGCCCCGCCCGTGAGCTGATTGACGCAGACGCGTCACAGTGAATTCTTCGTATGTGCGAGGGGCGTGGGAATGAGGGCACTGGAGCCGCTGAGAAGTCAGCAGCGGCACCGGTGCGCCCGCAGGGCGGTGGTCGGCGTCGCTACGGGGATGTATCGGCGGCAGTGAGCTGGTCGACCGTGCCGGCGCGGAGTTCGCTCGGCTGGATGCCCGCGTGAAGCAACTGGAAGAGAAGCTCTCCCAGCTCCTCGGTGAGCAAGCCTGGCGCGAGTCCGGGCTCGGCGCCCCGGACGACATCGAGCAACTCAAGCTCCGCATCACCACCCTGGAGCAACAAGTGGTCGACTTGAAGCTGCAGTTGGAGGAACGCACCGAGGAATTGCAGGCCGCACGCGCCGCCAACCGCGGCATGATGTACCCGGCTGAACCGCTGACCTTCGCCTCGGCCTTGCCGGCGAGGCCGAGGCGGCCAGGCGAGGAAAACCCTTCGACCGACGACGCGCCGATCCGGCACCCTCCTGCCATGACCACGCCCCCCTTCATCCCCGGCCTGGACCTCTCCCGCCGCTTCTACGTTGAAGCCGTACGCCCCGTGCTGGACGAGGCCGCCTCCGGGATGGTGCACTCCGCCGCCCGTCTCGGCAGCGGCTCGGAAGTCCTCGGATTCGACAGCGCCCGATCCGCGGACCACGAGTGGGGCCCCCGCCTGCAGATCTTCCTGACCCCGCAAGATGCCATCCGCCACGGTGAGCGGCTCAGCACACTGCTCGCCGACCGCCTGCCGAAGACCTTCTGCGGCTACCCGACCCACTTCGCCTCCACCGGCGAGGTGGGCATCGGGGTCATGCAGATGACCGACGGGCCCGCACACCACCGCGTCGACGTCACCGATCCGGCCACATGGTTCACCGCGCAACTCGGCTTCGACCCGCGCACGGACGTCACCCTGGCGGACTGGCTGGCCACTCCTACCCAGCGCCTCGCCGAGGTCACCGCCGGCGCCGTCTTCCACGACGGGCTTGGACAGCTCGCACCGGCCCGCGCCAACCTCAACTGGTATCCCCACGATCTCTGGCTCTACCTGCTCGCCTGCCAGTGGCAGCGCATCTCCCAGGAAGAAGCCTTCGTCGGCCGCTGCGGCGAAGTGGATGACGAACTCGGCTCCGCCGTCGTCGCCGCACGCCTGGTGCGCGATCTGATGCGGCTCTGCCTACTGATGAACCGCCGCTACCCGCCCTACAGCAAGTGGCTAGGCAGCGCGTTCGCACGCACCCCACAGGCGCCCGAACTCACCCCGCAGCTCACTGCCGCCCTCGCCGCCACAGAATGGCACGCCCGCGAACAGCACCTCTGCCACGCCTACGAGACCATCGCTGCCCTGCACAACCAACTTGGCCTCACCGACCCGGTCGACCCGGCCACCCGGCCCTACCACAGCCGCCCCTTCCAGGTCCTGCACGCCGAACGCTTCACCGCTGCCCTGACCGACCGCATCACCGACCCCGGTGTCCGCGCCCTCCCAGTGATCGGGGGCGTCGACCAGTTCATTGACAGCACCGACGTCCTGAGCCGCCCGGAGCTGACACGCGCCGCCGCCCACGCCACACTCACCGACCCGAAACGGTGAACCCAGCCCAACCGCCTTGCACCACAGCGGGATGGTTGACCCATCGGCAGTCGAGCGCGGAGAGGACTCCGCCGAATCCCGCTCGGGCTTGCGCGGCGGCGAACCGTCGTTCGGGTTCGGACATGCCCTCGACGAGACGGAACGCGTTGGGTGCGCGCAAGTAGACGGCACCCACGTCGGCGAGGTCGACGGCACGGCGCGAGGCGGCGAGTCCGCCGGACCACCCTCGCCGGGCGTCGATACGCCCGGCGAGGGTGGCCTCTTGCGGAAACTCTGCGGTGTCCATGCGGAACACCTGCGCCCCTCGGTCCGTGAGCACCTTGACGACGCGGTCGGTCGGCCAGTCGTCGCGGGCAGCGATCACGAGGATGGCGGACATGGGTGCATCAGTCCTTCGGGCCCTCGTCGAGCGGCGGCGGGTTCTTGACGTTGCCGTCGGGCACCGAGGGGGTGTGGGTCGCCATGTACGGCAGCGGACCGTCGTACAGCCCGACCGACATCTGCGATTCCTCGTCATAGATGGCGGGCGGCTTCACGATCGCCTGTGTGGAGTCCGGCACGCGAGCGAAGCGGAGAATCCAGGGGCGCGTGGTTGACCCGGTGGGCCGCTCGTCACTGTGCGGGACCCTTCCGCCTTCGGGCGAGAGCGGGAACGCCTCCCGCGGATGCGCAACAGTGGTCACAGCTGCTGTCCTTCCTTTGCGATGGATGAAAGAGGTGTATGGGCTGGCAGCCTGGTGCGAGTCCTGGGGCTCTGCCCGCCCGACGTGGTCGCCTTCGGGCCGTGGGCCGGGTGGTCACTGGGCCGCCCCACTGCGCAGCTCGCACCAGACGCGCTTGCCCCATGGCAGGAGATCGGTTCCCCAGCGGCAGGTCAGTGCGTCGATCAGGGCCAGCCCCCGGCCGTGCGCATCGTCGTCATCCGGGTGCCGCAGCATCGGGAACGTACGCGATTTGTCCACGACACCGATGCGCACCAGATCATCACTCGGTCGGGTGATGATGACGCGGATGTAATGGCATGTGGTGTGCTGGGAGGCGTTGGCCACCAGCTCGGTGACGATCAGTTCGCCGGCCTCGGCCAGGTGGTCCAACTCCCAGGCGGCCAGGGCCGTACGGATTAAGCTGCGAGCAACCTTGGCGCTCTCCGCCTCACACGGCAAGGTCTGGGTATATCCCGGATGCCCTACGGAGTTGGGCAGTGCGGTCACGGTCGTCTCGGCCTCATCTGTCGGGGAACCCTCCGTGTCCGCACAAGGAACGCGGGCACGTACCCAGTCCAACGGCCGGGCGGCCAGGTCCTGGTAGACCACGTACCCCTCGGCCGTCCAGGTGGCCGGATCGCCGTACCGCGCCTGAAGCGCGGCGACACCGGCGGTCAGTGGCGTGATGCTGCTCCGGCTCCCTTCGGCAGGAAGCAGGTGAGGGGGCTGTTCTTCGCTGCCGTGTTCTCGCCCCTGCCGGTCCGGCGGGGGCACCTGATTGCTCAACGCTTACACCTCCAGCGTGGGTGAGCGCGCACCCGCAGCAGCTCTGTCGCATTGCGGAGTCATTACGTCACGCTCGGCAACCCCCGACAGCATGTGGGCCGCGCCACACGCCTGTCAAGCGGAGGATTGGCAGATTGCCAAATCCCCGCGAGGCGATACAGCAGACTGCGCTACCCTCAACATCACAATCACGCATGTGAGATGGAGGGGCCTCATGGCTGTTGTGAGCAGCAGTAGCCCGCTTACCGCGCGGCGCAAGCTCGGTACCGAACTGCGCGTGCTACGTGACCGCCTCGGCCTCACGACAGACGAGGTCGCATCCGCGCTCAACTGTCACAACTCGAAGGTCAGCCGATTCGAGTTGGCGAAGCGCTCCTGCACACGCAGGGACTTCGAAGCTCTCATGGAGCTGTACGAGGTTGATGATGAGAAGCGTGCCGAGTTGGCTGAGCTGTTCACCAAGGGACGGCAACGCATCCCACCGTGGTGGCAGGCGCACGCCGACGTGATCTCCGCCAACTATGCGGAGTTTCTGGCCTACGAGGCCGAAGCGGGCCGCAGTCGCGAGTATCAGGCCCTGTTGATTCCCGGCCTGTTGCAGACCGAGCACTACGCCCGCGCCATCACGAGTACCGGCTTCGCAGCCCTCGGCCCCGATCAAGTCGACAGCCTGGTGGAGGTTCGGATGCGCCGCCAGCAGCGGCTGCGGGAGGACGATCCGCTGGTCCTCGAAGCCGTGGTCACCGAGGCGGCGCTACGCCTTCAGGTCGGAGGGGCCGAAGTCATGCGCGAACAGCTCCGACACCTTGCCAGGGTTGCCGAGTTGGCCAACATCACGTTCCGGGTCATCCCGTTCACGGCAGGCGAGAACGGAACGGCCACAGGCGCCTTCACGCTCTTCTCGGACAGAGACCAGGATGCCGCCGACGTTGCTTTCATCGAGTCGGCGGAAGCCACCACCTTCCGCGACGACCCCCTCGCGCTACGACGCCTGGATCGCCTGTTCCGCAACTTGTCAGGGGCCGCACTCACGGAGGACGATACCCACAAGCTAATCGAACGCGTCGAGAAGGAAACGGTCTGAAATGAACGACTCGGCCGACCTGTACACGGGCGACCTCGCTAGCGCCACGTGGCGAAAGAGTTCGTACACGGCCAACAACGGCAACTGCGTCGAGGTCGCCGACATGCCCAACGCTCCCG
The DNA here is from genome assembly GCF_033793745.1 of Streptomyces sp. ME19-01-6. NCBI lineage: Bacteria > Bacillati > Actinomycetota > Actinomycetes > Kitasatosporales > Streptomycetaceae > Streptomyces > Streptomyces sp. ME19-01-6. The sequence goes on from NZ_JARAXF010000025.1 coordinate 20,607, forward strand.
GTATCGCCGTACGGGACTCCAAGAACACCCACCTCCCCGCCGCCCGGGTCTCTCACGCCGCCTGGTCCGCATTCCTCGCGGCCGTCGTCGATGACACCCTGAGCGGCGGGTTCGGCTGACCGACCGCCACATCGCGCAAGACAACGCGCCCTCACCTCCGGCTGTCGGCCGGGAGCGGGGGCGCGTGCGTACGGGCGGTCCATACAGGCGTTCGTACAGGCGGTCCGTACGGGCGGCGTGCGGTCAGCCCACCTCGGTTCAGCCGACCTCGGTGAGGTGCGGCATCGACTCGCTGCTCGCCACCACCCGGGACGCCCCACCCGTACCACGGTCGAGCACGCCCGCCGTGACCGCGATGGCCAGGCCCACGACGGCGAGCGCCGCGCCGACCAGGGTCGGCGAGGTCCAGCCCCAGCCGGCCGCGATCGCGACGCCGCCGAGCCAGGCGCCGCCCGCGTTGGCGAGGTTGAAGGCGGATTGGTTGGACGCGGAGGCGAGGGTCGGGGCGTGGCGGGCCTTGTTCATGACCAGCATCTGCAGCGGGTTCGTGGTCATGAAGCCGACCGCGCCCAGCGCCACCACCGTGGCCATGGCCGCCCACTTCATGTGCACGGTGAAGTCGAACAGGACCAGCACCACCGCGAGCGCCGCCAGCGAGCCGTAGAGGGTGGGCCGCAGGGCCCGGTCGGTGAGCGGTCCGGCGATCAGCGCGCCGAGGGTCATGCCGATGCCGAAGAGGGCGAGCACCACCGTGACGGAGGACTCGGCCAGGCCGGTGACCTCGGTCATCATCGAGGCGAGGTAGCTGTAGACGGCGAAGACGCCGGCGAAGCCGAAGACCGCGGTGAGCAGCCCGAGCACGACCTGGCGGTCGCGCAGTGCGCCCAGTTCGTGGCGGAGGCCGGCCTGCTGGCCCAGGGAGGTCTGGGGGATGAGCCGGGCGAGCGCGGCCATGGCGACGACGCCGATCGCGGCGACCACGAGGAAGGTGGCGCGCCAGCCGAGGCGCTGGCCGAGGAGGGTGGCCACGGGCACGCCGACGATGTTGGCGACGGTGAGGCCGAGGAACATCGTGGCGACCGCGCGGGCCCGCCGTTCCTCCGCCACCAGCCGCGCCGCGACCACCGCGCCGACGCCGAAGAACGCGCCGTGCGGCAGCCCGGCGAGCACCCGCCCGGCCACCAGCAGCCCGAAGTTGGGGGCCAGGGCGGAGGCGAGGTTGCCCACCGTGAAGAGCGCCATGAGAAGGATGAGCATCCGCTTGCGCGGGATGCGGGAGCCGAGGGCGGTCAGCAGCGGAGCGCCCACCACGACACCGATGGCGTAGGCGGAGACGAGGTACCCGGCGGTCGGCACGGAGGTGCCCAGATCGTCTGCGACGTTGGGCAGCAGGCCCATCATCACAAACTCGGTAGTACCAATGCCGAAGGCGCTCACAGCGAGTGCGAGCAGGGCCAGGGGCATGAGAGACCTTTCAAACGAAGAAGAAGAGGGGAGTGACGTGTATGTTCTCAACCGGAACAAAGTCTCTCATGCGTTTTGTTCCCGGGAGAATCGCCCAGGTGAACAACTTGTTAGCGATCTCTTGCGGGAAACCCCGGAGCGAACCGCATCCTTAACGAGGCGACGCGGAGCGCCGCCTCGTGGGCGGAGACCCCCCACCCATATCGAGGTCCAGCCCCCCCTCGATGTAACACAAGGCAATGCTATAGTCACTCTTCGTGAAGACAGTTGTCCCCGTCAAGCTGCGGCCCGCGCCCGAGGCGGCGAGGGCTCTGCATGACGAGCTGCGCGGGGTCAACGACGGCGCCAACTGGGTTTCAGAGGTGGCGTTCACTACCGGCACCATGCGTGAGTACGCGCTGCGCAAGCTGGTCTACGCCGAGCTGCGCGAACGGGGCGTCAAGTCCGCTGCCGCACAGCAGCTCATCAAGAAGGTCATCGACGCCTACACCACGCTGCGCGCCAACATCCGGGCGGGGAACCTGGGCACGAAGGGCTCCAAACGCCGGATCAAGGCAGAGTCCAAGCCGATCGTGTTCCGGCCGGACGCGGCGCAGGCGTACGACCACCGGAACATGGGCTGGGACATCGACGCCCAGACGGTGGCGATCACTACCGTGTCCGGCCGGCTGAAGGGCATATCGTTCGTCTGCTCCCCCAAGCAGTTGAAGACCCTCGCCCAATACCGCAGGGGTGAAGCCGACCTGCTCCACAAGGACGGCGTCTGGTACCTGTACGCCACGTGCGATGTGCCCGAAGCCGAGCAGTACGAGCCAGACGGGTTCATCGGCGTGGATCTCGGCATCGTCAACATCGCCACCACCAGCACGGGCTACCAGGCCGCCGGACGCGAGCTCAACCGCTATCGCAAGCGGCAGCTTGCCCTCCGCAGGAAGCTCCAGAAGAAGGGCACCAAATCCGCCAAGCGGCTGCTGAAGAAGATCCGCCGGAAAGAATCCCGGCGGGCCAAGGACCTCAACCACCGCATCTCCAAGACGATCGTGACCGAGGCTGAACGCACCGGCCGCGGCATATCCCTCGAAGAACTCAAGGGCATCCGCGAACGGGTACGGCTCCGCAAGCCCCAACGGGTCACACTCCACTCCTGGGCCTTCGCCCAGCTGGCAGACTTCCTCGTCTACAAGGCGCACCGGACCGGTGCGCCGCTGGTGTTCGTCGACCCGGCCTACTCCTCCCAGGAGTGCGCTGAGTGCGGACACACCGACCGGCTCAACCGTATTGATCAGGCTCGTTTCATCTGCCGGGGCTGCGGCGTCGTTGCGCACGCGGACCGGAATTCTTCCCACGTCCTCGCCCGAAGGGGCCAGGCCGTGTGGGATGCGGGGCGGAAGTCACACGTCCCGACCACCAGACCACAGGTCTGATGGCCAAGACGCGGCAGGCAACCTCACAGCCAGGGAGGCCCTAGCTGCAAGCTCGGGACTTCAATCCCGAGAAGCTGACATCTTGTGGACGGCCACCGCCCGGCGGCCGTCCGCCCCGCTCAGAGGTTGACCGACGCCGCCACCGGCAGATGGTCGCTCCCGGTCCGCGGCAGGGTCCACGCAGAGACCGGCGCCACCCCGCGCACCATGATCTGGTCGATGCGCGCCATCGGGAACGACGCGGGCCAGCTGAAGCCGAAGCCGTCGCCCGCCGCGCCCTGGGCGGACCGCATCTGCGAGGTGACGGGGGCCAGGGAGCGGTCGTTCATGGTGCCGTTCAGGTCACCCAGCAGAATCACCTTGTCGAGCGGCTCGTTGGCGATGGCCTCGCCCAGCGCGTCGGCGCTGTCGTCGCGCTGCCCGGCGGTGAAGCCCGCGTTGAACTTCACCCGCACGGATGGCAGATGAGCGACGTACACGGCGACGCGGGCGCCCGGCGCGGCGACGGTGGTGCGCAGCGCCCGCGTCCAGCCCAGCTTGATGTCCACCGGCTTGGTGCCGGAGAGCGGGTACTTGCTCCACAGCCCCACCGTGCCCTGGACCGTGTGGTAGCGGTAGCTGCCCGCCAGCGCCCGCTCGTACGTCGGCACCGCGGCGCTCTTCAGCTCCTCCAGGGCCACCACGTCCGCGCCCGAGGCGGCCACGTCCTGCGCGGTCTTGGCCGGATCGGGGTTGTCCGCGTTGACGTTGTGGGTGACGACGGTCAGGTCGCCCTTGCCGCCTGACTTGTCGGCGAACATCAGCCCGCCGAAGAGGTTCAGCCATACGGCGACCGGAAGGACCAGCGAGAGCACGGCGCTGGCCGAGCGGCGGACCAGCGCGAGCACCAGCAGGATCGGGATCAGCAGGCCCAGCCAGGGCAGGAAGGTCTCCAGCAGGCTGCCGACGTTGCCCACGCGATTGGGGATCTCGGCGTGGAAGGTCATGACCAGCGCGAGCAGCACCGCGATCGCCGCGAGGACCAGCCCCCGCCGCCAGATGCCGCGGTCACTCCGGAGCCGGTCGAGCAGGCGCCGGGCCCGAGAGCCGGTCGGCTCAGGAGCGTCTCCCCCATGCTGTGCCGTCTCCTGCGTGTACGCCTGCGCCATTCGTCGTCCGTCCCTCGCTGCCTCAACTGCCGCGCCCTAAGACCATAGGCGATGACCAGGGCTTCCCCGACGCTCCGGGCGAGTGCCCCAGGAGAGGGGACGTTCGCCGGGAGCGTACGGGTTCCGGCTTCGCGGGGAAGGCGTGGCCGTTGTGACACAACAGGCACAAACCAGCCGTAAGACGGCGGGCGTGACCAGCCGTAGGACGGCGGGCGTGACCCGCCGTGCGACGGCGGGTGTCAGGCCCGGGGCCGCACCCCCTCGAGCACCGTATCGACGATGCTCTCGGGCAGTCCCTCCGGCAGCGCCTTCCGTTCGTGAAGAATCGTGCGGGACAGCATCGGGCCGGTGAACAGATCGGCGAGCAGCTCGACATCGAGGTCGTCGCGGATCTCGCCGCTCGCCATCCCGCGGCGCAGCACCTCGTACAGCACCTCGCGCCGGGCCGCTATCACATGGTCGTCATAGACGCGCCACAGCTTCCGGTTGGCGTGCATCTGGGTGACCACGGTGGCCAGGAGGGCGGAGTTGCGTTTGGCCAGGCCGCGCCGCCGCATCAGCTCCAGGATGGTGACCAGGTCGTCGCGGACCGAGACTCCGGTCGGCTGTGGGCTCGGCTCCTCCAGGGAGCGCATCACATCGATCATCAGCGCGTCCTTGCCGGACCAGCGACGGTAGACGGTGGCCTTGCCGACCCCCGCCTCGCGCGCGATCCGCTCGATGGACAGCTCACCGATCGTGGCGCCCTCCTCGATCAGCCGCAGCGTGGCCTCGATGATCGCGGCGTCGGCGGCGGCGCTGCGCGGCCGCCCCGGCAGCCGGGGCCCCGCGCAGTCGGGCGCGGTCATCGCTCCGCTCCGGCTCCCGCTTGCTCCCGCGACCGGCCGGCGCCGGGCTCGCCTCCGGCGGCGGCCTTGCCGGGCAGGAAGGCCAGCACGACCAGCGCGCCGAAGAGGGCGACGGCCGCCGAGCCGAGCGCGGTGACGTGCATGGCGTGGATGAAGGCGTCGTGCGCCGGGCCGACCAGCGCCTGGCCCTTGGACCCCAGCTTCTCGGCGAGGCCGAGGGTGGCCTCGACGGACTCCCCCGCCGCGTGCCGAGCGGAGTCGGACAGCCCGGGTGTGGCCGCCAGCGTGTCCTTGATGCCGTTGCGGTAGGAGGTGGAGAGCACCGAGCCGAGCACCGCGACTCCGAGCGCGCCGCCGACCTGGCGGAAAGTGTTGTTGAGCGCCGAGCCGGAGCCGGCCTTCTGGCGCGGCAGGGTCTGCATGACCGTCAGTGTGACGGGCGGCATGATGTGCGCCATCCCGGCGCCCTGAAAGAAGAAGAGCACTTCCATCACCACCAGGGGGCTGTCCACCCCCAGCAGCGTGAACCCCGCCATGGTCCCGGCCACCAGCAGCATGCCGCCCGCGCACACCACCCGGGCCCCGAACCGCTCGACGACCAGCCGGGTGCGGGGCGCGAAGATCAGCTGGGCGACGGCGAGCGGCAGGATCAGCAGGCCGGACTCCAGCGCGCTGTAGCCGCGCACGCTCTGGATGTAGAAGACCATGAAGAAGGTCACGCCCATCAGGGCGAAGAAGACCAGCGCGATCGCGGCGACGGCGGCCGAGAAGGCGGGCTTGCGGAAGTACGAAACATCAATAGCCGGGTGGTCGCTGCGCTTCTCGTGCACCACGAACAGCACCAGAACGGCCAGTCCGCCGCCGATCGTGCCGAGCACCCGCGCATCGGCGAAGTCGGCGAGCTGGCCGCCCTTGATGATGCCGTACACCAGCAGCACCAGACCCACGACCGACAGCAGCACCCCGCCGGGGTCGAGCCGGCCGGGCGCGGGGTCCTTGGAGTCGGGGACCAGCAGTGCCATCGCGATCAGCGCGATGATGACGACGGGGACGTTGACGAAGAAGACCGAGCCCCACCAGAAGTGCTCCAGCAGCACGCCGCCGGTGATCGGACCGATCGCGATGCCGAGGCCGACGGCCGCGGTCCAGATGCCGATGGCCTTGGGCTGCTCGTCGCGCTCGAAGACGTTCACCAGGATGGCGAGGGTGGCGGGCATCACGAGCGCCGCGCCCAGGCCCATCAGCGCCCGGAAGCCGATCAGCTCGCCCGGCGAGCCGGAGTAGGCGGCGAGCACCGAGCCGATGCCGAACACCGCCATGCCGCTGAGCAGCACCTTCTTGCGGCCCAGCCGGTCGCCGAGGAGACCGGCGGTGAACAGCAGCCCGGCGAAGACGAGCGTGTAGGAGTTGATCGCCCATTCCAGCTGGCTCTGGCCGGCGCCGAGCCCTGTCGGCTTGGGCGAGGCGATGGTCTTCATCGCCACGTTCAGTATGGAGTTGTCGAGGACGACGACCAGGACGCTGAGCATCAGCACGGCCAGAATCGCCCACCGCCTGCGGTGGATCGCCTCGGGGACGCCGCTCACGGCGGGGGCGTCCTGGGTGTCGGAGGGGGATGCCATAGGCCCCAGGCTAGGCAGCGTTCCGATACGGATCCGTCTCGTATTGGAAAATCTTTGCGAGGCTTTACCCCGCTTTACGGTCCCGCGCACGCCGAGCCGGGCAGACGCGCACGCCGGGCGGGGCGGAGCGGGGCCCACTTTCGCCCGGCGGCACCGCGTGCCAGCATGGGGGTGGTCCGGGGACGCCGTGAGGGCGCCTCGAGATGACGAACAGGAGCGTTGCAATGGCGCACGTCAGCCCTGCCGGGAAACAGCCCGACAGCAGCGGGACCGGCCCGTCCGCGGCCGGAAAGGCGCTGTACGGAGGGAAAGGGTCCCGGCGCATCACCGTCCGCGACATCGCCGCCGCCAAGGAGCGCGGCGAGAAGTGGCCCATGCTCACCGCGTACGACGCGATGACCGCCTCCGTCTTCGACGAGGCCGGCATCCCGGTCATGCTCGTCGGCGACTCGATGGGCAACTGCCACCTCGGCTATGAGTCCACCGTGCCGGTCACCATGGACGAGATCACCATCCTGTCCGCCGCCGTCGTCCGGGGCACCAAGCGCGCCCTGATCGTCGGCGACCTGCCCTTCGGCTCGTACCAGGAAGGCCCCGTGCAGGCGCTGCGCAGCGCCACCCGCCTGGTCAAGGAGGCCGGCGTGGGCGCGGTGAAGCTGGAGGGCGGCGAGCGCTCCGCCCACCAGATCGAGCTGCTGGTCCAGTCCGGCATCCCGGTCATGGCGCATGTCGGCCTCACCCCGCAGTCCGTCAACGCCTACGGCGGATATCCGGTGCAGGGGCGCGGCGAGGAGGCCGCGCAGCAGCTGCTGCGCGACGCCAAGGCCGTCCAGGACGCGGGCGCCTTCGCGGTCGTGCTGGAGACGGTCCCGGCCGAGGTGGCCGCCGAGGTCACCCGCTCCCTGCACATCCCGACCGTGGGCATCGGCGCCGGGCCGGACTGCGACGCGCAGGTCCTGGTGTGGACCGACATGGCGGGCCTGACCGGCGGCCGCGTGCCGCGCTTCGTCAAGCAGTACGCACAGCTGCGCCAGACCCTCGGGGACGCGGCGCGCGCCTACGCGGAGGACGTCGTCGGCGGCGCCTACCCGGCCGCGGAGCACTCGTTCCACTAGCCATCGCGGCACGCCGACAGCCCGCCGATCTTCCCCCGTCGGCGGGCTGTCTGCCGCTTGTCTGCGGCTTGTCGGTGGGTTGTCGGTGGGGGGTGTCATCGTGGTCATATGACGCGATACGAACACACGACCAGCGGCGGCAACGCCGTCGAAGTACGGGGGCTGGTCAAACACTTCGGCGACACCAAGGCTGTCGACGGGGTGGACCTGACCGTGCCGGAGGGCACCGTCCTCGGCGTGCTCGGCCCCAACGGAGCGGGCAAGACCACCCTCGTCCGCTGCCTGTCCACGCTGCTGGTGCCGGACGCCGGCACCGCGGTGGTGGCCGGGTACGACGTGGTGCGCCAGCCCCGGCAGCTGCGCCGCAGGATCGGGCTGACCGGGCAGTACGCCTCGGTCGACGAGAAGCTCTCCGGCTGGGAGAACCTCTACATGATCGGGCGGCTGCTCGACCTGCCCCGCAAGGACGCCCGCGCGCGGGCGGACGCCATGCTGGAGCGGTTCTCCCTGACCGACGCGGCCAAGCGGGCCGCGCGCACCTACTCCGGCGGTATGCGCCGCCGGCTGGACCTGGCCGCGTCCATGATCGGCCAGCCCGCCGTGCTCTATCTGGACGAGCCGACCACCGGTCTGGACCCACGCACCCGCAACGAGGTGTGGGACGAGGTCAAGCGGATGGTCTCCGAGGGCTCCACGGTCCTGCTGACCACGCAGTACATGGAGGAGGCCGAGCAGCTCGCGGACGACCTGACGGTCATCGACCAAGGCAAGGTCATCGCCGAGGGCCGGGTCAACGAGCTCAAGGCCAAGGTCGGCGGCCGCACCCTGCAGATCCGCCCGTCCGACCCGGGAGAGCTGCACCGCATGGTCGGCGCCATCGCCCAGGCGGGGCTCGACGGCGTCGGCGGCGCGACCGCGGATGTGGAAGAGGGCCTGGTCAATGTGCCGATCATCAGCGACGAGCAGCTGACCGCCGTGATCGGTCTGCTCGGCGAGCGCGGCTTCGCGATCTCCGGGATCGACACCCATCTGCCCAGCCTGGACGAGGTGTTCCTGGCCATCACCGGTCAGAAGACCTTCACGCCACAGTTGGAGAACGACGCACTTGAGGAGGTCGCCGCGTGAGCGCCGCGACGGTGAGTTCCGCGCCCGTGAAGGCGCTGCCCGGCGAGGGCCGGATCGGGCTGCGCGCCAATCTGCGCCACATCGGCGCGTTGGTGCGGCGCAACGCCCTGCAGATCAAGCAGGACCCGGAGTCGATGTTCGACGCCCTGCTGATGCCGATCGTCTTCTCGCTGCTGTTCGTGTACGTCTTCGGCGGCGCGATCACGCAGGGCGACCGGGACGCCTACGTCAGCTACTTGGTCCCCGGAATGATGGCGATGGGCGGTCTGAACATCGCGATGTCGGTCGGCACCGGCGTCAACGACGACTTCAACAAGGGCGTCATGGACCGCTTCCGGACGATGCCCATCGCCCGCTCCTCGGTGCTGATCGCCAAGCTGATCGTGGAGACCGGCCGGATGCTGGTGTCCACCGTCATCCTGCTGATCATGGGCTTCATCATGGGGTTCGACCTCAAGACCGGTCCGGCCGAGCTGCTCGCCGCGGTCGCGCTGGCCCTGCTCTTCGGCTCCTCGCTGACCTGGATATTCATGCTGCTCGGCCTGTCGTTGAAGACCCCTCAGGCCGTGCAGGGACTGGGGTTCCTCGTGATCATGCCGCTGCAGTTCGGCTCGTCCATCTTCGCCCCGACCTCGACCATGCCGGGGTGGCTGCAGTCCTTCACCAAGTACAACCCGCTGTCTCAACTCGCGGACGGCGCCCGGGCGCTGACCAGCGGTCATGGCGCGGTCGCGCATCCGGTGACCATGGTCCTGATCTGGGCTGTGGCCATCACGGCGGTCACCGCGCCGCTGGCGGTGGCGAAGTTCCGCAACAAGACCTGAACCGCGCACGCACCCGCCGCGCACGCCGCGCCCGCCGCGTCATACGAGGGCGGTGGCCTCCTCCAGGGACAGGCCGCCGCCCTCGGCGTACGCCCGCTCGTACGCCGCGTCGCCCAGCTGGTCCCGCGCCGCGGCCTCCGCCCGCTCACGGTTCGTGATCTCCATGGCGGCGACGCGGTAGGCGCCAGGCCGCAGCGCGTCGTACGCGCCGAGCAGCCGCGCCGCGGTCTCGGCGTGCCCCGCGCCGCCCAGCTCGGTCAGCGCCCGGGCGCCGGTCAGGACATGGATGACCTGCATATGTGGCGCGATCAGCCGGGCCAGCGGGTCGCTGCCCTTGGCCACGGCTCCCCGCAGCCTCACCAGGGCGTCCTCGGGCCGTCCGTCCAGCACATCCAGCCAGCCGAGCAGCCCCTCCACCAGCCCCTGGAAGAGGTCCAGCGCGCGCTGGTCGAACTCCTCCAGCACCTGCTCCAGCTGGGCCCGTGCCTCCTGGGTGGCTCCGGTGTTGCCGCACCGCATGGCGAGGTGCAGCCGGGCGTACGCCAGCGCCTCGGAGTCCCCGTGCTGCCCCAGCCCCACCATCTCGCGCAGTATCCGCTCGCCCTCGGCGGCCTCGGCCGCCACCCCGCTCTCGACCATCACCCCGGCCAGCCGGGCCCGCAGCAGCGACACCTGGGTCAGGGCACCGAGCTGCTCGGCACAGCTGATCGCCGCGCGGTAGTCGGCGGCGGCCGCCTCGAGCTCGCCGCGCTGCTCCAGCAGCTCGCCACGGCCGGACAGGGCCTCGGCCACGCCCCACGCGTCCCCGAGCCGGGTGAAGATCTCCAGGCTTCTGTCGGCGGCCCGCCGCGCCTCGTCGGTCTCCTCGACCCGGTCGCCCAGGACCTTGGCGCACAGCTGCAGGATCAAGGCGGTCTCCCACTCGTAGCCGAGCTCCCGGCAGCTGCGCACCCCCTCGTCGATGATCTCCCGCAGCAGCGCGAAGTCGCCCGTGAGCAGCACGGCGTAGAACCACATGAAACCCGGTACGCGGCAGATCTGCGGCAGCCCCGGGCGGTAGGCGGAGACGATCCCCTGCAGCTCTGCCCGGGCCTCCTCACTGCCCAGCTCCCGCATGTCGCCCTCAATATTGGCCAGCCCGACCAGCCGCACCCCGCGCCGCGCCTCGTCGAGCAGATCCGGCGGCATGGGCGGCGGCCGGTCCGTGGAGGCCGCGAGCAGCGGGGGCACCGGGGCCACGGGCGGCGCGAAGGGGTTGGGGCCGAGCGCCGCGGCGGCCGCCGACCACTGGCGCGCATCGCCGCGGTGGCCGCGCAGCTGCCAGAACCAGCCGAGCGACAGCACCAGGCACAGCGCCTCGTGCTCGTCGCGCACGGCGACGGCGCGGCGCAGCGCGGCCCGCAGATTGTCGTGCTCCGTCTCCAGCCGAGCGAGCCACACCCGCTGCTCCCGGCCGCGCAGCAGGGGGTCGGCGGTGCGGGCCAGCTCCCGGTAGGCGACCAGGTGGCGCCGCTCGACCACCGGGCGCTCCCCGGCCTGTTCGAGCCGCTGGGCGGCGTACTCGGCGACGGTCTCCAGCAGCCGGTAGCGCATCCCGCCCGCCGCGTCGGGGGCGGCGACGACCAGGGACTTGTCGACGAGCGAGCCGAGCAGGGCGGTGACGTCCAGGGGGTCGACCGTGCCGGACCGCCCGCCCACGTCAGCCGACGCGCCCCCGCCAATGCCGCCGCCCCCGTCGGCCGTATCCCCCGGATCCCCGCATACGGCCTCGGCGGCGGCCAGGTCACAGCCGCCCGCGAAGACCGACAGCCGGCGCAACACGGTGCGCTCCCGCTCGTCGAGCAGCTCCCAGGACCAGTCGACGACCGCGCGCAGCGTCTGCTGGCGGGGCAGCACGGTGCGGCTCCCGCTGGTCAGCAGGCGGAAGCGGTCGTCGAGCCGGTCGGCGAGCTGACGCGGGGTGAGCGACCGCAGCCGCGCCGCGGCCAGCTCGATGGCCAGCGGCAGACCGTCGAGCCTGCGGCAGATCTCGGCGCAGGCCGCCGGGTCGTCGTCCACCCGGAAGCCGGGCCGGGCCGCCGCGCCCCGGTCCTGGAGCAGCCGCAGCGCGACGGGGTCCGGCAGCGGATCCACGGGGCGCACCAACTCGCCCGGGACGGCGAGCGGTTCGCGGCTGGTGGCCAGGACGGTGACGCCGGGGCAGCGGGTGAGCAGGGTCTCGGCGAGCAGGGCCGCGGCGTCGACGAGATGTTCGCAGTTGTCCAGCACGATCAGCATGCGCCGCGGCGCGCAGTGCTCCACGAGCCGCGCGAGCGGGTCGAACGTGGTCGGGTCGGTCGCGGCCCGCAGCCCTTCCGCCGCGGTGCCGCGGATGACGGTCTGGCGCGCCCCGAGCGCGGTGAGCACCGTCTCCGGCACGGTCCCCGGGTCGTCCACGGGCGCCAGCTCCGCCAGCCAGACGCCGTCCGGCCAGGCGTCCGCCACCGACTCGGCGGCCTCCTGCGACAGCCGCGTCTTCCCGGCCCCGCCGGGCCCGAGGAGCGTGATGAGCCGGTGCTGCCCGGCCAAATCCCCCCGCAGCAAGCCGAGGTCCGCCTCACGGCCGACGAAGCTGGTGAGCCGAGCCCGCAGATTGCCGCCCCGCGCCCCCGGCCGCGCCCCCGGCCACAGGGGCGGTGCGCCATCGGAGGCAGGCCCCGGCGCGGCCCCCGGCACAGCGGATACGGCAGCTACGGCGGGCGGGGTGGGTACGGGGGGCGCACCGGGCACGGCAAGCGGGGCAGGCGCCGCGGGCGCACCAGGCGCGACGGGCACTGCGGGCACTGCGGGCCCGCCAGGCGCACCGGGCACGGCAAGCAGGGCAGGCGCCGCGGGCGCACCAGGCGCAGCAGGCGCGACGGGCCCAGCGGGCACTGCGGGCGCGCCGGGCGGGGCAGGCGCAGCAGGCGGCATGGCAGGCACTGCGGCCGGCCGGGCCGTCGCCGCCCCGGCGGGGCCCGGCGGCGTAGGGGCCAGCAGCTCGGCGTGGAGCGCGCGCAGGGCGGGGCCGGGGTCCGCGCCGAGCCGGTCGGCGATCTCGGTGCGGATCGCCTCGTACGCGGTCAGCGCCTCCGCCGGGCGGCCCGCGTCGCGCAGCGCGCGGATCCGCAGGGCCTGCAGCGGCTCGTCGAGCGGATGGGCGGTGCAGGCCTCGGCGAGCTGGGGCAGGGCCTGCCCGGCCCGCCCGAGGGCGAGGTCGGCCGCGATGCGGCAGCGACGGGCGTCCAGGCGGCGGGCCTCGGCCCGGGCCGCCGCCGAGCCGCCGCCGGGGAGGTCGGCGAGGGCCGGGCCGCGCCACAGGGCGAGGGCGTCGTCGAGGACGGCGGCGGCCTTGGCCGGGTCGCCGTCGTCCAGGGCCCTGGCCCCCTCGTCCACCAGGCGTTCGAAGCGGTGCAGATCGACGTCGTCGCGGTCGGCGCACAGCCGGTAGCCGCCGGGGACCGAGCGCACGGCGTCCTTGCCGAGGGTCCTGCGGAGGCGGCCGACGAGGGCCTGCAGCGCGCCGTTCCCGTCGGCGGGCGGGTCGGCGTCCCACACCTCCTCGATCAGCGCGCCGGTGGTGTGCGCCCGTCCGGGGTGGAGCGCCAGCACGGTCAGCAGTGCGCGCAGACGGGTGCCACCGAGCGCGACGGGGGTGCCGTCGTCGCGTTGGGCCTGGGTGGTGCCGAGTATGGCGTAGCGCACCGCCCTATTGTCGTGCACGGCGACCGCTGGTCCGCTCAGCTGTTCGCCCATAGCATCTGCCCCCGGAACTCCCAGCACCCCGCTCGACGTTTCCCGGTCACCGCACGCACCCTGCCCCGACCGCACAGCCCCCACGGAGAGACATCACGCATGGCCACCGCAGTCACCCGCCACAATCGGCGGATCAGCCCCGTGTTCCTCGGCTTGGTCGCGATCATGGGCGTGTCCGGATGGGCGGTGTGGACGGACTTCTCGGCGAGCCCCGGCTTCGCGGTCTTCCTCTTCGTGGTCTCCGGCTGGATCGTGTCGCTGTGCCTGCACGAGTACGCCCACGCGCGCACCGCGCTGCACGGCGGTGACATCTCGATCGGCGCCAAGGGCTATCTGACGCTCAACCCGCTGAAGTACACCCATGTGGCGCTGAGCATCGTGCTGCCCGTCCTCTTCGTGATCATGGGCGGGATCGGGCTCCCCGGCGGGGCGGTGTTCATCGAACGGCACCGCATCCGCGGCCGCTGGAAGCACAGTCTGATCTCGGCCGCCGGGCCGCTGACGAATGTCGCGTTCGCCATCGCGCTGACCGCCCCCTTCTGGCTCGGCGCCCTGGACGGCGTGCCCGACGTGTTCCGCTACGCGCTGGCGTTCCTGGCGATGCTGCAGGTCACCGCGGCCATCTTGAACTTCCTCCCGGTCCCCGGACTGGACGGGTACGGCGTGATCGAGCCGTGGCTCTCGTACCGCATACGGCGGCAGGTCGAGCCGTACGCGCCGTTCGGGCTGCTCGCGGTGTTCGGTGTGCTGTGGATACCGGAGGTCAACCACGTCTTCTTCGACGCCATCGACGCGGTGATGCGGGCGCTGGGCGTGTCGGCAGGGGAGACGACGTGGGGCCGGGAGTTCTTCCGCTTCTGGAAGGGCGAGCCCCAGCTGTACTGAATCAGCCGGCGACCTCGGCCTCCTGGGCGGCGGCCCGGGTGGCGGCGGCCCGGTCCATCTTGGCCTTGCGCAGGTAGTACCAGGTCATGTTGGAGGAGATGCCCGCGAGCAGGATCCACACGACGCCGAGCCAGCTGCCCCGCGTGAAGGACACGACCGCGGCGGCGACGGCGAGGGCGCAGACGGCGAGGGTGTAGAGGGCCAGTCGGGGCATGGGCTCGGCTCCTGTCCGGGGGTGTATCAGTCCAGGACATTGTCCCCCATGCCCCTCCCCATGCCCCGCCCCGCTCCCCAGTGGGCTCGCCGACACGGTGTCGGGCGTCGGCCGCCCGGTCAGACGTCGGTGATCCGCAGCCCCGCGTGCGCCTTGTAGCGGCGGTTCGTCGAGATCAGGTTGGCGACCAGCGACTCGACCTGGTGGGCGTTGCGCAGCCGCCCCGCGAACACGCCCCGCATGCCGGGGATCCGGCCCGCCAGCGCCTGCACCAGGTCGGTGTCGGCGCGGCTCTCGCCCAGCACCATCACATCCGTGTCGATCCGTTCGACCTGCGGGTCCTGCAGCAGCACCGCCGACAGGTGGTGGAAGGCGGCGGTCACCCGCGAGTCGGGGAGCAGGGCGGCGGCCTGCTCGGCGGCGCTGCCCTCCTCGGGCTTGAGCGCGTAGGCGCCCTTCTTGTCGAAGCCGAGCGGGTTCACACAGTCGACGACGAGCTTGCCGCTCAGCTCCTCGCGCAGCGCCTCCAGGAGCCCCGCGTGGCCCTCCCACGGCACCGCGACGATCACGACATCGCTGCGCCGCGCGCACTCGGCGTTCTCCGCACCCTCGATGCCGAACTCCGCGCCGCCCAGCTCCTCGGCCGCGGTGCGCGCCCGCTCCGCGGCCCGGGAGCCGATGATCACCTTCTGGCCCACCCGGGCCAGCCGGTACGCCAGGCCGCGCCCCTGGTCGCCGGTGCCCCCGAGCACCCCGACGACCAGGTCGGACACGTCGGGCAGGTCCCAGGGGTCCTTGGCGGGGGCCTTCTTCGCGGGGGTCGCGCCATCAGCAGCAGTAGTCATGACAGCGATACTGTCACGCGCCCTTCACGCCTTCACGCTGCCCTCGGTGAGCCCCGTGCGCCAGTACCGCTGCAGGACCCCCATCAGGACCATCAGCGGCAGTACGGACAGGAAGGCGCCGCCGACCGTGTACTGGTAGAGCTCGGGCTGCCGGTCCGCGTACCCCTGCCAGGAGGTGAGGCCCAGCTGGATCGGGTACAGGTCGGAGTCCGAGAGCATCACCAGCGGCAGCAGGAAGTTGTTCCAGATGTGCACGAACTGGAACAGGAAGACGGTCACCAGCGCCGGGGTCATCAGCCGCAGCCCGAGCGTGGAGAAGATCCGCACCTCGCCCGCGCCGTCGATCCGCGCCGCCTCCAGCAGTGAGTCGGGCACGGCGGCGGCCGCGTAGATCCGGCACAGATAGACCCCGAAGGGGCTGACCACGCTGGGCAGCAGCACCGACGCGTAGGTGTTGGCGAGCCCCATCTCGCTGAAGAGGAGATACAGCGGGAGGGCGAGCGCGGTGCCCGGGATGAGCACCCCGGCGAGGATGACGTTGAAGACGCCCTCCCGCCCGGGGAAGGGGAACTTGGCCAGGGCGTAGCCGGCGGCGGCCGACAGCAGGGTCGCGGCCAGCGCCCCGACGCCCGCGTACACCAGGCTGTTGGTGAACCAGCGGACGTAGATGCCGTCGTCGTAGGTCAGCACCCGGCGCAGATAGTCGATCGGGTGCGGGTCGTGGAACCAGAAGCCGAACGTGCCGAAGAGGTCGCTGCTGGACTTGGTCGACGACACCACGAGCCAGTAGACCGGGACCAGGAAGTAGACGGCCGCGACGGCGAGCAGCGAGACGGTGATGATGCGGTAGCGCAGCGGCGGCTGGTGGCCGTCCCGGCGGCGGCCGGGGCGGCGCGGCTCGCTCGCCCCGGGGCTGGGCGCCGGGGCGCCGTCCGCCGGGATCTGCGGGGTGACCTCGGTGCTCACCTGCTCGTCCCGCCCTTCCCCTTGGGCTCTCGCTGTCCCACGAGCCTGAGGAAGCCGAAGGACAGCACACAGGCGACGAGCGCGAGCAGTACCGCCTCGGCCGCCGCGATGTGCTGGTTGTTGCTGGTGAACGCCTCGTTGTAGGCGGCCAGGTTGGGTGTGTAGCCGGAGTCGATGGAGTTGCTGAGCGGTTTGAGCACCTTGGGTTCGGAGAACAGCTGGAGGGTGCCGATGATGCTGAAGACGGTGGTCAGCACGAGCGCGGGGCGGATCAGCGGCAGCTTGATGTGCCAGGCGATCTGCCAGGCCCTGGCCCCGTCGATGCGCGCCGCCTCGTACAGCTCGCCGGGCACGGCCTTCAGCTGCGCGATCAGCACCAGCATGTTGTAGCCGGTGAACTGCCAGGTGACGATGTTGGCGATGGACCACAGCACGGTTCCGCGGGACAGGAAGTCCACGTCCCATCCGGCCGAGTGCGCCATCTCCACCAGGGGGCTGATGCCCGGCACGTACAGAAAGCCCCACAGGATCGAGGCGATGACGCCGGGCACCCCGTACGGCAGGAAGAAGGCGGTCCGGAAGAAGCCGACCCAACGGGCGGAGGCCGCCTCCAGCAGCAGCGCGAGCCCCGTGGCCAGCACGATCATCACCGGGATCTGCACCGCGCCGAACAGCAGCACCCGCCCGAAGCCGGCGGTGAAGCGGTCGTCCTGCAGCGCGGTGGTGTAGTTGGCCAGGCCCGCCCACACCTCGTTGGTCTCGCCGCCGAGGCCGAGCGCGCCGGTGCGCTCGACCTTCAGCAGGCTCTGGTACACGGCGTATCCGATGGGCGCGAGGAAGCACAGCAGGAAGAGCGCGAGGAAGGGCAGCAGGAATCCGGCCGCCGCCCGTGCGCTGCGGGCCTCGGTGCGGGTGGGGCGTCTCACCCGGCCTTCACCTTCAGTCCCTTTTCCTTGAGGTCGCTGACCGTCTCGCCCTGCACCTTCTTCAGTACGGACCGGAAGGAGCCGCCGTCGCCGAGGGCCGCGGTGAAGGCGTCGCCGAGCCGCTGGTAGAGGGTGTCGGTGGCCGGGCCCCACCGCCAGCTGGTGTCCACGCCCCTGCTCGCGGCGTCGAAGACCTTGCTGTACTCCTGGCCGCCGAAGAAGTCCTTGTGCACGTCCAGGGCGGAGGTGGCGTAGCCCTGTTTGGCCGCGGGGGTGCCATAGCCGTTGTCGATAAGGAGCTTGATCGACTCGGGGTCGGTGTTGAGCCAGATCGCGAAGTCGAGCGCGTCCTGGGGGTACTTGCTCTTGGCGAAGATCGCGGTGGTGGAGCCGCCCCAGTTGGCGAAGGCCCCGTCGCCCTTCTTCCACTGCGGCATGGGCACGACGCGCCACTTCCCGCTGGTCTTGGGGGCGTTGCCGACCAGCAGCGCGTCGCCCCAGCTGGCGCCGAGCCAGGAGGCCATCGCGCCGGTCTGGACGTCCTTGTACCAGGCGTTCTGCCGGTCGGGGATGGTCTTGATCAGCTTCTGCTTGACCAGCGCCTCCCAGAAGTCGGCGACCTTGCGGGTCGGCTCGTCGTCGATGCTCACGAGCCAGGTGTCGCCCTCGGCGCCGAACCAGCGCGCCCCGGCCTGCCAGGCCAGGCCCGAGAAGCGGTTGCCGTTGGTCGCCGAGAAGGTCTCGATCCAGGCGCCCTTCTTACGGATCGCCTTGGCCGCCGCCTCGTACTCGTCCCAGGTGGTGGGCGGCTCGATACCCCACGTGTCGAACAGGTCCTGACGGACGAACAGGCCCATGGGGCCGGACGCCTGCGGTACGGCATAGACGGCCTTGCCGAACACCGACTGCTGCCACTGCCAGCCGACGAACTTGCCCTTGTGCTTGTCGATCCCGTACTTCGTCAGGTCCAGCAGCCCGTTGTCGATGAGGAAGCTGGGCACGACCGGGTACTCGATCTGGCCGAGGTCCGGCGGGTTGCCCGACTTGATCGCGGCGTGCATCTTCGCGTACTGGGCGCCGTCCACGGCCGAGACCTTCTCGACCTTGACCTGCACCTCGGGGTTCTTGCTGTTCCACAGGTCGACGGGCTTGTCGATGCCCGGCACCCAGGACCAGAAGGTCAGCGTGATCTTCTCGCCCTTCTTGCGGCCCTTGGGCTCGTCGTCCCCGTCGTCCGAGCCACAGCCCGCGAGGGCGAAACCGGCCGCCACGGCGGCCGCGCCGCCCAGGACGGCCCGCCGCCCGGGGACCTGGAGGTGCCCGTGAGTTCTGTGGTGGTGCATCTCGCTCATACCAGCTCCTTCACCGGAATGCGCCGGAAGGTGATCGTCGAGTAGGCGCTGAAGTCGCCGGTCTCGTAGAGCAGTCCGACGGTCGCGTCATCGATCCTGACCAGGTCGGAGTAGGCGGCCGGCAGCCCGGCACCGTCGACGGGCTGCGCGGGCCGCCAGGTGACCCCGCCGTCGCGGCTGGCCCGCACGGTCATCAGGGCCCGGTAGCCGGGGTCGGCGGGCCCGGAGAACAGCAGCACGCCTGCCTCTGCTCCCCCGGGGTCGCTCAGGTGCAACACACTGCCCTCGACAACCGGCGCGACCAGCCCGGCCTGCGGCCTGAAGGGCGTATCGAGGGTCGCGCCGCCGTCGGACGAGTGGGCGTCGGCGCGGTTGCCCGGCGCGTTCGCGTCACTGCGGGTGTTGAAGTAGACGCGGCCGTCGGGGAGTTCGGCCGCGGTGGTCTCGTTGGCGTTGATGTACCCGTCGGGATCGTCCTCGACGTACCCGATCCGCCAGGTGGCGCCGTCGTCATCGCTGAGCAGATCGTGCCCGCCGTCGTACTTCCCCTCGGCCCCGGTGTCGCCGGCGACGGTCGGCGGCGTCGAGTGGTTGCCGGGGACGACGATCCGGCCCGCCCAGGGGCCGTGCCGTAACCGCAGGGCGTGGCCGGGCGTGGTGGCGTACCAGCGCCACTCCGGCCGCTTCGCCTCGCCGGTGATCTCGCGGGCCGCGCTCCAGCTCGCCCCGTCGTCGTCGCTGTGTGTCACCCACACCCGCCGCCCGTCGGCGGCGGACACCTCGCCGCGCCGGATCAGGGCCTCGGTGGCGGTGGCGGCGCTGGTCACATGGACCAGGACGACGCGGCCGTCGGTGGTGACCACGGGCGCCGGATTCCCGGCCGTGCCGCCGCCGTTCCGGGCGACGACCTGTAAGGGCCCCCAGGTCCGCCCGCCGTCGGCCGAGCGCTTGAGGACGAGGTCGATGTTCCCGTGGTCGGCGGAGGACCCCACCCGCCCCTCGGCGAAGGCCAGCAGCCTCCCGGCGGCCGTCGCCACCACTGCCGGAATGCGGTAGCTCGCGTACCCCTCGGCCCCCGCCCGGAACGGCACCGAGACCTCGTACGCGCGCGCTGCCACACCGCTTGCCATCCGACCCCTCTTCCCGCTCAGTCCCGGGGCGCGATGCCCCGTTGCAGTCGAGTGCCGCCGCCAAAATGACCGGACGTAGGACGTCCCTTGTGTGCGGCGACCTTAGGGTTCGTCTCACAGAGCGTCAAGGGACGGCGCATGAACACTTCGCGGATGAACGGGATTTCGGCTCCCCTCCTGGCGCCGCCGGTCCGTCGAAGGATGCAGTGGGTGCCTCTTGATCTCGTTCGCCGGGCCGAGGATCCGTCAGACCGGCGCCCTTACGTTGAGGTTGTCCGCTGACACCCCACGACGAAGGACACGGCACGCGATGACCAAGGCCCTCAAGCATCTCCTCGAAGGGAGCGTCACCCTCGTCGTCGGACTGGCGCTGTGGCTGTTCACCGGGGACGTCGAGCTCCCCGTCGTGACCCTCACCAAAATCGGGGTCGTGATGATGTGCTGGGGCGGCGCCCAACTGCTCTTCGGCTCGTACCTGGGCCTGGCCGGGCAACGCTCGAAGAGCTGAGGCGTTCGAAGCCCCTCAATGGAGTGAGGCCGCCCCGATACGCCCCCGCCGCCCCGCACGCCACGGCAGGATCCGGATGCCATGGACGCCGTACGGGTCGCGCTGCTGCGCGACATGCTCGCCGGGACCGAGTGGCTCCGGGCCACCCGCCGGTTCGCCGGCTCCCTGCGGGCCTCGGTCGGGCCCCGCGGGGGCGGGCTGCTGCTGGTGGGCAGCGAGGAGTACGAACCCTGGCACCTGGCCGCGCACCTCGACGACGAGGCCGCCTGGTCCGGCCTGCCCGAGCTCTCCCCCACCCTCGTACGCCACCGGATCCCGCACGGCGCGGCCCCCGCCCACCTGTCCGTCGGCCTCGACCGGCTGGAGTGCGCCCGACGCGGCGAGACCCTGCTCGTGGTCGCCCCGGACGACCCGGGGCCCGGCCTGCTGGAGCGGGTGCACGACGCCCGCCGAAGCGGGGCCACCGTGCTCGCCCTCGACGCCGGCCACGCCGACCTCCACGCCCTGGCCCACGACGCGCTGGCCGCCCCCACCGACGCGGACGTCGGCCTGGACACCCTCCAGCACCTCGTCAGCGCGGCCGCCGGAGATCCCGGCCTTCCCACCCCCCGCACCCGCCACCGCTTCCACGACCGCCTCGCCCGACTGGCCGACCGGCTGACGGCCCCGCCACCGGCGCCCTGGTGAGTACGGACCCTGGCGCAAAGAAATCAGTTGCGAAGAAATCGGTTGTCGGCGGCTCTCGCGGCGCCTGACCATGTCCCCTTGTGACCGACGATCAGCATCCCCCTCCTCCGGGGGCGCGGCGGCGCGCCCTGCTGCCCGATCTCGCGCCCTGGCGCTCCTCCCGCGACTTCCGCCTGATCTGGACCGCGGGCCTGGTGACCTCCTTCGGCAGCTTCCTGACCATGGTGGCGCTGCCGCTGCAGATCAAGGAGTTGACGGGGTCGGCCCTCGCCGTCGGCGCGATCGGCGCGGTCGAGCTGGTGCCGCTCATCGTCTTCGGCCTGTACGGCGGGGCGCTCGCCGACGCCGTCGACCGCCGGAAGCTGATCCTGCTCACCGAGGTGGGCCTCGGCCTGCTGTCGGCGCTGCTGCTCGCCAACAGCCTGCTGCCCGACCCCATGCTGTGGCCGCTGTATGTCGTGGCCGCCCTGACCAGCGCGCTCACCGGGCTGCAGCGCCCGGCCCTCGACTCGATCACGGTCCGTATCGTCCCGCACGACCAGCTCACCGCGGCCGCCGCGCTGAGCTCGCTCCGCTGGCAGCTGTCCGCCGTCGCGGGCCCCTCGCTCGCGGGCATCGTCGTCGCGTACGCCGGGCTGCCCTTCGCCTACGGCCTGGACCTGCTGACCTTCACCGTCTCGGTCCTCCTCGGGCTCGGCCTCGCGCCTGCGGCGCCCGCCCACGACGCGGAGAAGCCGTCGCTGCGGGCGATCGCCGAGGGTGCGCGCTACGCCTGGCGGCGCAAGGAGCTGCTGGGCACGTACGCGGTGGACATGGCGGCCATGCTGTTCGCCTTCCCGAACGCGATCTTCCCCTTTCTCGCCGACGAGTTGGACGCGCCCTGGTCGCTCGGGCTGATGTACGCGGCCGGGTCGGTCGGCTCCATCATGGTGAGCGTGACCAGCGGCTGGGCCTCCCGGGTGCACCGGCACGGCCGGATGGTCGTGCTGAGCGCGGCACTGTGGGGCGCGGCGATGGCCGTGGCGGGATGGCTGCCGAACGTATGGCTGGTGCTGCTGTGCCTGGTGGTGGCCGGTGGGGCGGACATGGTCAGCGGGCTGTTCCGCTCGACGATGTGGAACCAGACGATCCCCGACGAGCTGCGGGGGCGGCTGGCGGGCATCGAGCTGCTGTCGTACGCGACGGGGCCGCAGCTGGGGCAGGTCCGGGCCGGGGGTATGGCCGGGCTGGTGGGGGTGCGGGCCTCGGTGTGGACGGGCGGGCTGGCGTGCGTCGCGTCGATCGGGCTGCTGGCGCTGGCCCTGCCGAAGCTCATGGCGTACGACGCGAGGACGGACGAGCACGCGCGGCGCGTCCGCGAGCGGCGCGAGGCGCCGACCGCGACGGCGGCGTAGCCCGCGGCGCGGCTTCGGCAGCCTCAGGAGCAGGGCCGCGGCGGGGCCCGGTGCGCCGCGGCAGGGCACGGGTACGCGGCTCCGGCGGGTCCGGCGCGGCCCGCGGGTCGTCCGGGCACGGCCCCAACGGGGCCCGCGTTGCGGCTCCGCCGCACCGTCGGCCCGCTGTGGTCAGCCGCTGTCCCGTGTGCCCTCGCCCCGCGTGGGCTCGTCGCGCCATCGGGGGTCGGTCTCCCACTCGGCGTTCCGCTCCGCGGTCAGCTCCACCGCGTGTTCGGCCTCGGTGCGGCTCGGGTACGGCCCCAGCCGGTCGGCCGCCCGGCATTCCGGGCCCTCCTCGACCTTCTGGTGCCTGATGCAGTAGTACCACTCGCCCGGCTTCCCCACGGTCCGCTTCTTGAACAGCGCCATCGCGGCCTCCCTCCCTGTTCCCTCCACTTTCCCGCCATGCTGCCCGATGCGCCGCCGATACACTCGCTGACATGTCTGGCCAGTCGCTTCTTGTCCCGGGAAAGCTTTCCCCCTCCCGCGCCGTCCCCGCCTCCATCCCCCGCCCCGAGTACGTCGGCAAAGAGGGCCCGACGCCGTATACGGGGTCCGAGGTCCAGGACGCCGAAACGATCGAGCGGATGCGCATCGCGGGGCGGATCGCCGCGCGCGCGATGGCGGAGGCCGCGAGCCGGATCGCGCCGGGGGTCACCACGGACGAGCTGGACCGGGTGGCGCATGAGTTCCTGTGCGACCACGGCGCGTACCCCTCGACGCTGGGCTACCGCGGCTTCCCCAAGTCGCTGTGCTCCTCCGTCAACGAGGTCATCTGCCACGGGATCCCGGACTCGACCGTGCTGCGCGACGGCGACATCGTGAACCTCGATGTGACCGCGTACATCGGCGGCGTGCACGGCGACACCAACGCCACGTATCTGTGCGGCGAGGTGGACGAGGAGTCGCGGCTGCTCGTGGAGCGCACCCGGGAGTCCCTCAACCGCGCGATCAAGGCGGTCAAGCCGGGCCGCCGCATCAACATCATCGGCCGCGTGATCGAGTCGTACGCCAAGCGCTTCGGCTACGGCGTGGTCCGCGACTTCACCGGCCACGGCATCAACTCGGCGTTCCACTCCGGCCTGATCGTTCCGCACTACGACAGCCCGCATCACACCACCGAGATCAAGCCCGGGATGACCTTCACGATCGAGCCGATGCTGACGCTGGGCAGCTACGAGTACGACATGTGGGACGACGGCTGGACGGTCGTGACCAAGGACCGGAAGCGGACGGCCCAGTTCGAACACACGCTCGTGGTGACCGAGACCGGCGCGGAGATTCTGACCCTCCCGTAGGGCCGTATTGCCGATTTTTTACTCTTAGCTTACGGATTCTTGGGGCTGAGCTGGAGTCGGGTAGGTAAGCCTCAGTTAAGTTAGGGCGGCCTATCCAGCCCCGTCTCGACATGTCGCCATGCCGGCATGCTGCCCGATCTCGACTGGAGTCCGTTTATGAGAGCCGCCCGCTCTTCCGCCGTCACCGCCATCGCGGCGGTGGCCTCGCTGGCCGCCGTGTCCGGCTGCGCCGAGAAGTCCGACGCCAAGGGCTCCGACGCGATCCTGATCACGGCGTCCAACGACAAGTGCGAGGTCTCCAAGACCAAGTTCCCGGCCGGACACGTCAAGCTGGCGGTGGAGAACAAGGGCTCCAAGGTCACCGAGGTGTACGTCTACGCGCCCGGCGACCGGATCGTCACCGAGCGGGAGAACATCGGCTCCGGCCTCAAGGCCAACATCACCGCCGAGATCAAGGCGGGCACCTACGAGATCGCCTGCAAGCCCGGCATGAAGGGCCGCGGCATCCGGCAGAAGGTGACCGTGACCGGCGGCAAGGTCGCCAAGCGGAATCCGAAGCTGGACAAGGCGGTGGCCGACTACCGCGCCTATGCCCAGGCGCAGGCCGACGAGACACTGCCGAAGGCGCAGGCGTTCGCGGACGCGGTCAAGAAGGGCGACCTGGACGCCGCCAGGAAGGCGTACGCGCCCTCACGCGTCGGCTGGGAGCGCACCGAGCCGGTCGCCGAGTCCTTCGGCGACATCGACCCGAAGGTCGACATCCGCGAGGACGGCCTGGCCAAGGGCCAGAAGTGGACCGGCTGGCACCGGCTCGAGAAGTCCCTGTGGAAGGACAACAAGATCACCGCCGAGGACAAGACCCTCGCGGACCAGCTGATCGCGGACCTCAAGGACTGGCAGAAGCGGGTCGGCACGGCGGAGATCACCCCCACCGGCATGGCCAACGGCGCCAAGGAACTGCTCGACGAGGTACAGACCGGCAAGGTCACCGGCGAGGAGGAGCGCTACAGCCACACAGACCTGGTCGACTTCGAGGGCAATGTCGATGGCGCCGAGAAGTCATACCAGCTGCTCAAGCCGGTCGCCTCGCAGAACAGCCCGGCCCTGACCAAGGACCTGGACAAGCAGTTCGCGGCGGTGAAGAAGCTCCTCGACAAGTACCGCGAGGGCGACGGGTTCGTGTCGTACGACACCGTCGACGAGGCCAAGCGCAAGGAGCTGTCGGACGCGGTCAACGCCCTGGCCGAGCCGCTGTCCAAGCTCGCCGCGGCCGTGGCGAAGTAAGGGCGCGCCGACCATGACCGACCAGTCCACGCCCGACCAGTCCGTGAGCGACCAATCCGTGAGCGACCAGTCCACGCCCGAACCGTCCATGGATGACGAGGGACCCCGGGCCGGCGAGCCCGCTTCCGCGCGCCGTACCGCCCCCTCGCGCCGCGCGCTGCTCGGCTGGGGCGGCGCCGGGCTCGCGCTCGGCGCCGCCGCCGGCGGGGGCGCCGCGGTGGCCCTCGGCGGCTCCGACGCGGCCGCCCAGCCGGTGGCCGACAGCGGGGCCGCGGTGCCCTTCTACGGCGCGCACCAGGCCGGGATCGCCACCGCCGTGCAGGACCGGCTGCACTTCGCGGCCTTCGACGTCACCACCGACGACCGCGACGAGCTGATCGCGCTCCTGAAGGAGTGGACCAAGGCGGCCGCCCGGATGACGCAGGGCCACGCGGTCGGCGGCGGCGCCGTCGGCGGGCTCGCCGAGGCCCCGCCGGACGACACCGGCGAGGCGCTGGGGCTCAAGCCGTCCCGGCTGACCCTGACCGTGGGCTTCGGGCCGACCCTCTTCAAGGACAAGAAGGGCAAGGACCGCTTCGGCCTCGCCGGGCGCCGCCCGGAGGCCCTGATCGACCTGCCCGCCTTCCCCGGCGACAACCTGGACGCGGCGCGCAGCGGCGGCGACCTGTGCGTCCAGGCGTGCGCGGACGACCCGCAGGTGGCGGTGCACGCGATCCGCAACCTGGCCCGTATCGGCATGGGCAAGGTCGCGATCCGCTGGTCGCAGCTGGGCTTCGGCAAGACGTCCTCGACCACGCCGGACGCGCAGACCCCGCGCAACATGATGGGGTTCAAGGACGGCACCCGGAACATCGCGGGCACCGACTCCGCGGCCCTGGACAAGCATGTGTGGGTGGGGGCCAAGACGGGCCCCGAGTGGCTGGCCGGCGGCTCGTACGTGGTCGCCCGCCGCATCCGGATGCACATCGAGACCTGGGACCGCACCTCCCTCAAGGAGCAGGAGGACGTCTTCGGGCGCACCAAGGGCGAGGGCGCGCCCATCGGCAAGCCGCGCGAGCGCGACGAGCCGAACCTGAAGGCGATGCTGCCCACCGCACATGTCCGCCTCGCCCACCCGGACTCCAACAGCGGGGCGCGGATCCTGCGCCGCGGCTACTCCTTCACCGACGGTACGGACGGCCTGGGGCGGCTGGAAGCGGGGCTGTTCTTCCTCGCGTACCAGCGGGACGTGCGGCAGGGGTTCGTGCCCGTGCAGCAGCGACTGGCGCAGAGCGACGCGCTCAACGAGTACATCCAGCACGTGGGTTCGGCGCTGTTCGCCGTCCCGCCGGGCGTCCGCGACGCGGACGACTGGTGGGGACGGGCGCTGTTCAGCTGAGCGAACCGCGGAGAGAAGAGAGAGGCCAACCTCGTGTTCGGCAACTACCTGGTCGGGCTGCGCGAAGGGCTGGAAGCCAGCCTGGTCGTCTGCATCCTCGTCGCGTATCTGGTCAAGACCGACCGCAAGAAGGCGCTGCGCCCGGTCTGGCTGGGCATCGGCGTCGCGGTCACGGTGAGCCTGGCGTTCGGCGCGGCGCTGCAGTTCGGCTCGCAGGAGCTGACCTTCGAGGCGCAGGAGGCGCTGGGCGGCTCGCTGTCGATCCTCGCGGTCGGCCTGGTGACCTGGATGGTGTTCTGGATGCGGCGCACCGCCCGGCACTTGAAGGCCGAACTGCACGGCAAGCTGGACGCGGCGCTCGCGATGGGCACCGGCGCGCTGGTGGTGACCGCCTTCCTGGCGGTGGGCCGCGAGGGCCTGGAGACCGCGCTGTTCGTGTGGGCGGCGGTGCAGGCCGGCAACGACGGCACACCGCGGCCGCTGATCGGGGCGGCGCTGGGGCTGCTCACCGCGGTGCTGCTGGGCTGGCTGTTCTACCGCGGCGCGCTGAAGATCAACCTGGCGAAGTTCTTCACCTGGACCGGCGGCATGCTGGTCGTCGTGGCGGCGGGCGTGCTCGCGTACGGCTTCCACGACCTGCAGGAGGCGGAGTTCGTCCCCGGCCTGCACAGCCTGGCCTTCGACATCAGCGGGACCATCCCGCCGGACTCCTGGTACGGCACCCTGCTCAAGGGCGTCTTCAACTTCCAGCCGGATCCGACCGTTCTCCAGGTCTCGGTGTGGCTGCTGTATCTGGTCCCCACGCTCGCCTTCTTCCTGGTCCCCGGTAGGGTTGCGCCGTCCAGAGCAGTCCCGAAGGAGCCCACGCCCCATGACACGCAGGACGCGCAGGTCACAGCGTCGGCAGAGCGCAGTTCCGAAAGCCGCGGCAGCGGCGGCGGTGGCGGTCACGCTGGCGATGACGCTGACAGGCTGCATGACGGTGCACGGCGAGCGGGAGAACATCCCGTCCGTCGCGAAGGATGAGGCGCCGAAGGCGCTCAAGCGGTTCCTGGACACCTACAACAAGTCCTACCGCGAGCTGGATCCGGCGCTGGCGAACCAGGTCCAGACCGGCCCGCTGCTGGACATCAGCGCGGCCGACCTGAAGGCACAGCACGCCGACAAGCCCGGCGGGAACCCCGAATACCCGCCGCTGAAGCTCAACGACGCGCACTACGTCATACCCAAGCAGGTCGGCTGGCCGAAGTTCTTCGTCGCGGACACCAAGAGCAACCGCGACGACAACCGCTGGCTGCTGGTCTTCACCCGAGGCGGCGCGGACGAGCCGTGGAAGGCCGCGTATCTGTCCCTCCTCAGCCAGGACGAGGTGCCCGACTTCGACGTCGACAAGGACGGCTGGGCGAAGCCCGTGCCGGCCGAGGGGGCCACGCCCAAGCTGGCGGCCGAGCCGGACAAGCTCAGCGCCGAGTACACCGACTATCTGATGAACGGCAAGGGTGAGGTCTTCGCGGACGGCCAGGCGACGTCGGGGCTGCGGACCTCGCGGAAGAAGTTCCTGCGCACCCCGAAGTTCTGGACCGAGTACATCGACACAGCCGCGGCGGGCGCCCGCTACGCCCCGGTGGGGCTGCGCCTGAGCGACGGCGGGGCGCTGGTCTTCTTCACCTCCCACCACCGGCAGAAGCAGACCATGGCCAAGGGCTACCGGCCCAACCCCACCCCGCAGATCAAGGCACTGATGACCGGCGAGGCGAAGAAGTCGGTGACCTTGACGCGGGTGGCGGAGTCGGCGGTACGGGTCCCGGCGAAGGACGCGGCGGACCCGAAGGTGGTGTTCCTCAACCGGCTGGAGGGCGTGACGGCGGCGAAGGGCGAGTAAGGCCCGCTCCGCCGGTGGTGAGCGTGGCCCCGGCCGGCGTCACGGTCGGGTCGGCATCACCGTACGGTCGGCGTACGGCCCCGTCACCGTACGGTCGGCGTCACCGTACGGTCGGCGTCACCGTACGGTCGGCGTGCCGCCCCCTCACCGTCCTATCGGCCAGGCGTGCGACTCGTGCTCGTGCCCCTCGTCCGCCAACCGGGCGCACGCGTCGGTCAGCGACTCCAGCAGTGACAGCGGGTCAGGCAGCGGCCGCTCCGGCCCGAGGAGCCAGGCCACCCGGCCGTCCCCCGGCAGCCGAGCGGGGGGCAGGAGCACATAGCTGCCCCGGCAGTGCCAGCGCAGCCCGGGATGCTCGTCCATCGTCTCGGGGTGGCAGTCCAGCTCGCACGGCCACCACTCGTCCTCGTCCTCCGGCGTGCCGCGGGTGGCCGTGAAGAACAGCATGCGGCCCTGCCCCCGCGCATGGTCGGCGCTGGTGGTGGCGACCGGCCCGACCTCGACACCGGCCTCGCCGAGCCGCTCCAGGGCCGGCCGGCCGGCGGCCACGGGCACATCCAGCACGTCATGGGCGATGCCCGTGGCGGTGATGAAGTTCGCCTCGGAGTCGCTCCGCAGCCACCGCGCGACCTTCTCCGGGTCGGTGGTCGCCTGCGTCTGCCAGGCGAAGGAGACGGGGTGCCGGGCCGGGGTCGGACAGCCGATGCGGTCACAGGAACAGCCGTAGCCGGAGGGGTAGGCCGCAGGCGCGAGCGGGAACCCGGCGGCGGCAGCGGCCATGAGCAGATCCTCGCGGGCATCGGCCGCGCCCGTCCCCGTGCCTGTGTCGCCGCCCGCTCCGCTCCGCGGTCGGCGCAGCCACTGGGAGAACCTGCCCTTGCGTTCCATCTACCGCCTCGCTTCCCCACCGGTACGGCCGGATACCCAGCCAATGCTGCCACCATCCTGCTCCGGAGGTGGCCGGTGTCCGCATCCGGGGTGCCCAGGACCCCCCTCTGGGTGCGGATATCAGGCATAACCGAACTGGCGCCCCTAGCGTTCCCTTTATGGTCACGAGGTCTCTACTGACCGGTATAGCGGTCCTCACCCTGTCCGTGCCGGCCGCTGTGCCGGCCACCGCACCGGCCGCCGTGCCGACCGCCGTGCCGACCCTCCCGGCCGGGCGGCGCGACGGGTCCCCGACCGCCGATTCGCTCCCGCCGATCACCTACGTGGCGCACCGCGGCGGCGCCCTGGAAGTCCCCGAGAACAGCATGTCCGGCCTGACCACCGCCTACGAACGCGCCGCCGCCCAGGTCCTGGACTTCGACACCAGGATGCTGCGGGACGGCACGCTCGTGGTGATGCACGACGCGACGCTGGACCGTACGACGTACTCGACCGGCCCCGTGAAGTCGCTCACCGCCGCCCAGTGGCGGACCATACGGCTACGGCCGGGCTCCCGGCTGCCCGGCCTGTGGCTGCCCGAGACGCCGCCGACCGTCGGCGAGGCGCTGGACCGCTTCGGCGGGCGCAGGGTGCTGATGGTGGAGGCGAAGGACCCCGACAGCCTGCCCCACCTGTCCGCGATGATCCACGCGCGCGGCCTGACCCGCTCCGTCTTCGTCAACACCAACCACCTCCGCGTGGCCCGGCAGGCCCACCGGATGGGGCTGCTGACACAGCTGTGGCGCTCGGCCCTGCAGCTGCGCAAGGACCGGCCGCGCACATGGCGGGGGTTCGTGGATCTGCTGGACGTGGACTACCAGGCGCGGAAGAAGGACCTGCGGCGGGCGGTGGCCTCCGGCATCCGCCGGGTGTGGGCCCACACCGTGAACACGCCCGAGGCGCGGGACCGCATGCTGCGGCTGGGCTGCGGCGGCATCATCACGGACGCGCCGACGCTGCTGACGCGGACCGCGCGCTGATCTTGCGGATCAGCTCTCGCTGATCACCTCTTGAGAATCCCCCGCAGCGCCGTCTCCACCACCGCGTCCGCGTACTCATGGGTGAGCGGACGGGTGCGCAGCAGCCAGCAGTGGGTCAGCGGGCCGCACACCAGCTCGACGACGACGCTCGGGTCGACGTCCCGCGCGACCTGCCCTGCGTCCTGGGCGGCCCGCAGCCGCTCGGCGAGCAGCCGCAGCCCCGGCTCCAGGACCCGGGCGACGAAGTGGGCGCCGAGCTCGGGGTTCACCAGGCCCTCGGCGGTCAGCGCGCGGGCCGGCAGGTCGTACGCGGGCGCGTTCATCTGGTCGACGGCCGCCCGCAGCACGAGCTTGAGGTCCGCCTCGAGGTCCCCCGTATCCGGCAGCGCGGGCTCGCCGCCCTCGGGCGTCTCCCCCTGGGCGGTGAAGGCGTCGAGCAGCACCGCGGCCTTGGAGGGCCACCAGCGGTAGATCGTCTGCTTGCCGACCCCGGCGCGGGCCGCGATGGCCTCGACGGTGAGCCGGGGGTAGCCCATCTCGCCGATGAGCTCCAGGGCGGCGCCGAGGATCGCCCGGCGTGAGCGTTCGCTGCGGCGGGCGGAGTCGGGCGCTGCTTTGTCGGCCATGGCGGACAACCTATCGACCCCGAAACCATCCATTCGGCTCATGCCCCGCGCGGGCGCCGGGGCGCACCATATGTCCAGGACCGCGTACGACGATCCGTACGGGCCTGCAATCCCGTGAGGAGCCATCCTTGTCCTTGCGTACCCCTGAGCGCCGCGCCACCGCGCGCCGCTATCTGATGTGTCCGCCGACCCACTTCCGGGTCACCTACTCCATCAACCCCTGGATGGACCCGGCCAAGCCCGTGGACCTCCCGCTCGCGCTCGCCCAATGGGAGGACCTGCGCGACCGCTACCGCTCCCTCGGCCACACCGTCGAGGAACTCGCGCCCCGGCCCGACCTCCCCGACATGGTGTACGCGGCGAACGGCGCCACCGTCGTCGACGGCCGCGTCCTCGGCGCCCGCTTCGCCCACCCCGAACGCACCGGCGAGGCGGCGGCCCACCTGGAGTGGTTCCGCGCCCACGGCTACGCGGCGGTGGGCGAGCCCGAGCACGTCAACGAGGGCGAGGGCGACTTCGCCGTGACCGCGTCCTGGCTGCTGGCGGGCCGCGGCTTCCGCAGCAGCCCGCTTTCGCACCTCGAGGCGCAGGAGTTCTTCGGCCGCCCGGTGATCGGCCTAGATCTCGTCGATCCGCGCTACTACCACCTCGACACGGCGCTGTGCGTGCTCGACGACACGACGGACACGGAGATCATGTACTACCCCGGCGCCTTCTCCCCGGGCAGCCGGGCCGCGCTCGGCCGCCTCTTCCCCGACGCGATCATCGCCACGGAGCCGGACGCCTCGGCCCTCGGGCTCAACGCGGTCAGCGACGGCCACCATGTCGTACTCCCCCAGGCAGCGGCCGGACTCTTCGGCCCCCTGCGCGAGCGGGGCTACGAGCCGATCGCGATGGACCTGAGCGAGCTGCTCAAGGGCGGCGGCAGTGTGAAGTGCTGCACGCAGGAACTCCGAGATCCGGGCCGCTAGCCCGGGTGGCCCGCGCGCCCGGCCCCCGCCGGAGTGCTGCCGCCGCACCAGCGCCCGGGCCGCCGCCCGCGCTGGGCCGGAGGCCCGCGCGGCCAGGGCTGGGCCGGGCCCGGCAGCGGGCCCGGCAGCGGGCAGCGGCCCAAGGCCCGGGTCGCCGGGGCGGGGCGTCGACCGGGCACCGGCCGCCCTTCCCCGGCGCTGGCCGCCCGTCCCCCACCGGGGCGGCCGGAGCCCCTGCCGGAGCGCTGGCGCCACGCCCAGCGCCCGGGCCCGGGAAGACCACCGCCGAACCGGGCGGTGGCCCGCAGGCCCAGGCAGCCGGGTTTGGGCCGGGCCCGGCAGCAGGTCCGGCGCGGGCGGCGGCCCAAGGCCCGGATCGCCGGGACGGTTCGTCGATCGGGCCCCGCTGGGGCGGCCGAAACCCCCGCCCGGAGCGCTGGCGCCACCCCCAGAACCCGGCGCCGGGCCGGAGGCCCAGGCGGCCGGAGCGGCCGAACCCGGCGGCGGGTTACGGAAGCAGGTGACGGGGCGGGCACCCGGTACACCGCTTCCGCAGCGGCGGGACCAACCCGCTGGCGCGAGCCAGGGCACTGCCGACCGCACAGCGCAGGAGCACACCGCCGCGCCCGCGCGGACGGGGCGCGGCCGGGCCTTCGGGTGCTCCGGGCCGCTAAGGGCCTGCCGCGTGGGCGGTAAACTTTGGCGGATGCACGCCCCCGCCGCCGAAGACGCCCGCACGGGCGAGACGTTGCGCGCCGCGCTCGCTGGTCTGCTCGATGGGCTGCCGGCCCGGCAGGCCGCCCAGGCCACGGGGCGGCTGATCGAGAACTACCGGGGGCGGACGCCGACCGACGCGCCTGTGCTGCGCGACCGGTCCGACGTCGTCGCCTACGCGGCGTATCGGATGCCCGCGACCTTCGAGGCCGTGCGCTCCGCGCTGGCCGCTTTCCGGGCGGGGGCGCCGGGGTGGAGTCCGGCCTCCCATGTCGACATCGGCGGTGGCACCGGCGCGGCCACCTGGGCGACCGCCGCGGCTTGGCCGGACGGCGGCCGGGCCACCACCGTGCTGGACTGGGCCGAGCCCGCGCTGGCGCTCGGCCAAGAGCTGGCCCGTGGCGGGGGCGTCGAGGCGCTGCGGGAGGTGCGCTGGCAGCGGCAGGCGATCGGCGACGGGCTGTTCCTCCCCGATGGGACCGACCTGGTCACCGTCTCCTATGTGCTCGGCGAGCTCACCGCCGCCGACCGCCGCGCCGTCGTCGACGCGGCGGCCCGGGCCGCTCAGGCCGTGGTGCTGATCGAGCCCGGCACCCCGGACGGCTACCTCCGCATCCGCGAGGCGCGGGATCGGCTGCTGGCGGCGGGGCTGCGCGTGGTGGCCCCGTGCCCGCACAGCGCACAGTGCCCGATCGAGCCGGGCGCGGACTGGTGCCACTTCGCGGCCCGGGTCAGCCGGTCATCGCTGCACCGGCAGGTGAAGGGCGGTTCGCTGCCGTACGAGGACGAGAAGTTCGCGTACGTCGCGGCGGCCCGCTTCCCCACCGCGCTCGCGGACGCCCGCGTGGTGCGTCGCCCGCAGCTCCGCAAGGGCCAGGTGCTGCTCGACCTGTGCGCCCCGGAGGGGCTGCGCCGCGAGACCGTCACCAAGCGCCAGGGCCCCCGCTACCGCGCGGCCCGCGACGCCGACTGGGGCGACGCCTGGCCGGCTGCCACGGGCGAGGGGGACACCGCCAGCCCGACCCAATGACCCATTTGCCGGAATAACCTCACCTCCGAGGCACACCTACCGCAATCGACCAGACACGCACGGAAATGGAACCGGGGTGCGGCCGAACCTGCCGGACCATTAACCTCCCCCGAAGACGGCGTGTACACCACAACAGTCGAATGCCTTCCGGGGGGAAATGTGTCATTCAAAGAGGAATGGGCTCAACTGCGGTCCGACGCGATACAGCAGTCAGACACCCACATGCGTCTCAACCAACTGCACAGCCGCCCGACGAGCGGCGGCCGGGGCGACCTCAGCGTGCACGCGAAGGACCTGGCCGCCATCGGAGACGCCGCCTTCACGCTGTACGGGCGCCTCGAAAAGGACGGCGAGCACGCGAAGGTGGCCAGCGGCAAGGCGGCCAAGGACCTGACGGACGACTTCGCCGTCGGATCAGCGCTCACCGATGTCGTCGAGAAGTGGAAGAAGCAGGTCGATTCCCTTCTGGAGGCGTGCGCCCATATCTCGAACCACCTCGACTACACACAAAAGGCGCATGCGGGGGACGAGTACCACATCGCCACCTCACTGAGCATCTCCAAAATCGACGAGAACTTCCGCTAGGGGCGCCGCGCATGAAGTTCGAGGCCCTGTTGTCAGGTAATTTCGCGAGCCTCGGGGAGGCTGTCACCGACTGGGGACAGATGCTCACCAAGCTCACCGACCTGGCCGACGACGCGGACACCCAGCTCAGCAAGCGGGCGGAGAAGGCCGACTGGGCCGGTGAGAACGCCGCGGTCTCCCGGGTTTTCGTGGCGAAGACCGCGAAGGAGTTCCAGGACGCGGTCAAGGAAGCCACCAGCATCCACAGCATCCTCCGGGACGCCCGCGACGATCTCATCAAGTACCGGGAAGAGCTCAAGACGCGGATCGACACCGCTCAGCGCGAGCGCAACCTCACCGTGAAGCCCTCCGGTGACGGTTGGATCGTCAGCATGAACATCCACCCCGACCGGGCCGCAAAGGGCGCTCAGCTGCCGGAACACGCTCAGGGCGACGTCGATGCCCTGAGCGCGGACATCAAGCGGATCCTCAAGAATGCCACCGAGGTGGACAACGCCGCCGCCACAGCGCTCCGCACGCTGGTGGACAGCACCCCGTACGGCTTCGCCGACGCGAAGTACACGTCGCTGGACCAGGCCGAAAACGCGCTCAAGAAGGCCGACGCGGCCCTCAAGCTGGCAGAAAAAGGGGACAAGCTCTCCAACAAGGAGCTGGCGAACCTCAACAAGCTGTTTCGCAACAACGGTGACGACCCGCTGTTCGCGGAGCGCTTCGCGACCAAGCTCGGCCCCAAGGGCACGTTGGACTTCTACACCGACGTGGCCAATTCACAGCAGTTCAGCCGCGACCCCAGGGACCGGGGCGGGCTGCCCAAGGACCTCAAGGAGCGCATGAAGCTCCTCGGCGGGCTCGAGGACAGCCTGGGCATCACCCTCGCCACGGCGACCCGGTCGGGAAGCCCCGCGATGGAGAAGTGGGAGGACGGCATCATCGCGGCCGGCGGGAAGACCGTGGGCCACACCGGTCAGGGCGTCTACGGCTTCCAGGCCATGAGCAATCTGCTGCGGCACGGCAGGTTCGAGTCGGACTTCCTGCTGCAGTACGGGAAGGAACTCACCAGTTTCGAGAAGGAGCACACGCAGGACAAGTACAGCGGCCAGCGCAATCCCCGCACACTTCGTGAAGACGTGCTCCCGTGGGAGAGGGACAGCGATCCCTTCCAGCTGCACTACGGCGCGGCGAACGACGCCGGCACGGATCCGATGACGGGCTTCATGGAAGCCCTCGGCCACAATCCCGACGCCTCCACGGAGTTCTTCAAGGACGACAGCAACTTCGACTACTTCACCGAGGACCGGAAGTGGCCCGAGGACCACGCGGATCTGGACGCCAAGAAAGTCGCCGGGTACACGGCGCTGGGACACGCACTGGAATCCGGCACGATGGGCGTGGCCTACGACGATCCCCACCCACAGCTCCACCGCGACGCGGACACGGCGGCGGTGGCGGAGAAGGTCATCGAGCTGTACGGCCGGGAGGCCGATGGCAACGACGACAAGCAGACACTGGCGGACGGCGCCCAACTCATGCACCACCAAGACGGAATCGGGAAGAGCCTCGGCCGTATCGGCGCCGCGTATATCGATGATCTCAACTGGGGACTGGACGGAAGCGATGACGATCAATCCCTGTTCGCCCAGGACGGGACGGGGCGTTCTCCTGGGGACCGCGCACACTTCAGCTGGGAAGACGCCAGTGGATTCCTGGGCACGGTCGGCCAGGATCCGGACGCCTACGCCGACATAGGTGCGGCGCAGCAGGCGTACACCACCTCGGTACTGGATGCACACCCGCCAACCCTCGAAGCCGACGGTGATATCTCTTCCGGCGACGCGGAAACAGCGATCCGAACGGGTGCGGAAGTCCAGGGAAACATCGACAAGGGGCGTGGTGACCAGATCAAGGCCGAGGGGGCGGCACGGGACGAGGCGTACAACGCCGCGGTCGACCGCCGGGTCGGGAACGAGAAGGCGGTCTACCGAGCGATCACGGGCGGCGCCCTCGGCCTGATACCCAAGCCGGACGAGGGAGTTGCCAAGCTTCTGATCCCTCTTGGTTTCACGGCTACCGAACACACCATCAACCAAAACATGCTCAACAATCTGGACGGCTACGCAAAATCCCAGCACCGCGACCTTTCCGCCGTCTACCAGGGCGACGTCAGCCGACTCTATGACATGGGGGTCGAGGCGTCTTGGAAGCCTGGGCGCAGCGTACTGGAAGAAATCAAGGCGGACGGAAATCTTTCCGGCAAGCAATACCGTGACCTGAAGAACAGTTTCACAATAGCGCAAAATACCGGCTACGGGAAGGGAATCGACAGTCAAGGGTTTGGCGGCAATCTACCGGTGACGGACTGAGACGAGTTCTCGCGATGAACAAACGCAAGATGAGGCGGAACCAACTGCTGCTGTTTCTCTTCACGGCAGGAATGTTGGTGGCCACAGTCCTCGTACAGTCAGCCAAGAACTCCCCCGATAAGGAGACGTTCCTTACGCCGGACACTGTGTGCGACAGCGCACTGAACAAGCAGGCCGCCAGGAGCTTTGGGTCCAACATATTCAAGGATTCCATCGT
Source organism: Streptomyces sp. ME19-01-6 (assembly GCF_033793745.1). NCBI lineage: Bacteria > Bacillati > Actinomycetota > Actinomycetes > Kitasatosporales > Streptomycetaceae > Streptomyces > Streptomyces sp. ME19-01-6. The sequence continues at coordinate 57,152 of NZ_JARAXF010000025.1, forward strand.
GGACGACTCAGCTCTCCATTCTTTTTCCAAAGTTGCCGATGCCCTCGCCAGAGACGCGGGAAAGGTCGGCAGGCGGACGGTACACCGACTGTGCGATGCGGAGTCTCCCGGAGGGAGCAACGCCCTTCTTACCATCGATTTCGCATGGGGAAAGAGTAAGTCATTGGAATCGTTCCCAACGCAGGGCGAACCGATGCAATTCAAGGAGTTCGACGCCTTGATCTTCGAGTACGATGCCAGGACTGGATTCCCATGCCCGGTCGACGGTAAAGCGTCCAGCCAGAACGACGGGGCCCTTTTGCAGGTGGTAGCGGGTGCTTTGTTTTCCAAGTCAGCTAAAGAGCACAAAGAAGCTGCTTACATCCTGCACTCCGTATCCGTAAAAATGGCCGAGGAGATGGGCTGCCTCAAGGAAAGCGGCTTGCCGAAGAAGCTCGACCACCTGACCCTCGTCCCCACCAAGGCCACGAAGAAGTGACCTGTCCCCGGCGCCCGCGCCGGCGCCGTCCCCGCCCCGGGGCCCCTGACAGCGCCCCGCGCGGGGCGCTGTCGGCCGGGCGCCGCCACGGGCCCGGCCGACTGATCGTCCCGCTGCCGATCATGCGCCGACGTAGGCCGCCAGGTGCTCGCCGGTGAGGGTGGAGCGGGCGGCGACGAGGTCGGCGGGTGTGCCCTCGAACACGATCTGGCCGCCGTCGTGGCCGGCGCCGGGGCCGAGGTCGATGATCCAGTCGGCGTGCGCCATGACCGCTTGGTGGTGCTCGACGACGATGACCGACTTGCCGGAGTCGACGAGCCGGTCGAGCAGGCCGAGCAGGTGCTCGACATCGGCGAGGTGGAGGCCGGCGGTCGGCTCGTCGAGGACGTAGACACCGCCCTTCTCGCCCATGTGGGTGGCCAGCTTGAGCCGCTGCCGCTCGCCGCCGGAGAGCGTGGTGAGCGGCTGGCCGATGGTGAGGTAGCCGAGCCCGACGTCGGCGAGCCGCTCAAGGACACGGTGCGCGGCCGGAGTGCGCGCCTCGCCCGCGCCGAAGAACTCCTCGGCCTCGGTCACCGACATCGCGAGCACCTCGCTGATGTCGCGGCCGCCGAGGTGGTACTCCAGCACCGAGGCATCGAACCGCTTACCCTCGCAGTCCTCGCAGGTGGTGGCGGTGCCCGCCATCATCGCCAGGTCCGTGTAGACGACGCCGACGCCGCCGCAGGTGGGGCAGGCGCCCTCGGAGTTGGCACTGAACAGAGCCGGCTTCACGCCGTTGGCCGTCGCGAAGGCCTTGCGGATCGGGTCGAGCAGTCCGGTGTACGTCGCCGGGTTGCTCCGTCTGGAGCCGCGGATCGCGCCCTGGTCGATCGACACCACGCCTTCGTCGGTGGCCCCCGGCTGCTGGCACAGCGACCCGTGCACGAGGGAGCTCTTGCCGGAGCCCGCCACTCCGGTGACCACGCAGAGCACCCCGAGCGGGATGTCGACGTCGACGCCCCGCAGGTTGTGTGTCCGCGCGCCGCGGATCGGAAGCGTGCCGGTGGGCTTGCGCACCGTCTCCTTGAGCGAGGCCCGGTCGTCGAAGTGGCGGCCGGTGATGGTGCCACCGGCCCGCAGCCCCTCGACGGTGCCCTCGAAGCAGACGGTGCCGCCCGCCGTTCCGGCGCCGGGGCCGAGGTCGACGATGTGGTCGGCGATCGCGATCACCTCCGGCTTGTGCTCCACGACGAGCACCGTGTTGCCCTTGTTCCGCAGCCGCAGCAGCAGGCCGTTCATCCGCTGGATGTCATGGGGGTGCAGACCCGTGGTGGGCTCGTCGAAGACGTAGGTGACGTCGGTGAGCGAGGAGCCGAGGTGGCGGATCATCTTGGTGCGCTGTGCCTCACCGCCCGAGAGCGTGCCCGCGGGCCGGTCGAGCGAGAGATAGCCGAGGCCGATCTCCACGAATGAGTCGAGGGTCTGCTGCAGCGCGGTGAGCAGCGGTGCCACTGACGGCTCCGCGATGCCGCGGACCCATGCGGCCAGGTCGCTGATCTGCATCGCGCAGGCGTCGGCGATGCTGATCTTCTTGATCTTCGACGACCGGGCACCCTCGCTGAGCCGGGTGCCGTCGCACTCGGGGCAGGTGGTGAAGGTGACCGCCCGTTCCACGAACTCCCGGATGTGCGGCTGCATCCCCTCCTTGTCCTTGGAGAGCATGGACTTCTGGATCCGCGGGATCAGCCCCTCGTAGGTCATGTTGATGCCCGCGATCTTCATCCTGGTCGGCTCGCGGTGAAGGAAGTCGTGCAGTTCCTTCTTCGTGAACCTGCGGATGGGCTTGTCCGCGTCGAAGAAGCCCGACTCGATGTAGAGACGGGAGTTCCAGCCGCCCCCCTTGTAGCCGGGGACGGTGATCGCGCCTTCGGCGAGCGACTGGGAGTCGTCGTAGAGCTGGGTGAGGTCGAGATCGGTGACCGAGCCCCGGCCTTCGCAGCGTGTGCACATGCCGCCGGTACGGGTGAAGGTCGCTTTCACCGCCTTCTTGGCACCGCGCTCGACGGTGATCGCACCGCTCGCCCGGACCGAGGGGACGTTGAAGGCGTACGCGCTGGGCGGGCCGATGTGCGGTTTCCCGAGCCGGCTGAAGAGGATGCGCAGCATCGCGTTGGCGTCGGTGGCGGTGCCGACCGTGGAGCGGGGGTCGGCGCCCATCCGCTGCTGATCGACGGTGATCACCGTGGTCAGCCCGTCGAGGACGTCGACCTCGGGCCGTGCCAGCGTCGGCATGAAGCCCTGGACGAAGGCGCTGTAGGTCTCGTTGATCAACCGCTGCGACTCCGCGGCGATCGTGTTGAACACCAGCGAGCTCTTGCCCGAGCCGGAGACGCCGGTGAACACCGTCAGCCGGCGCTTCGGGATCTCGATGCTGACGTCCTTGAGGTTGTTCTCGCGCGCGCCGTGCACGCGGATCAGGTCGTGGCTGTCGGCATCGTGCGGCGCGGGCGACTGCGGGTCCGGCTTCTTGGCCATGCTCATCGTGTCTCCGTCTGTGTGTTGCGCGGGGGCGCCTTCGCGGTCGACGCGACCCCGTCCCATTGACGCCGGACGGGGTCGTGCTCGGCAAGGAGCGGGGTCAGCGCAGTTCGTTGATGCGGATCAGGTTGCCCGCGGGGTCGCGGAAGGCGCAGTCACGAACACCGTACGGCTGCTCGATCGGCTCCTGGACGACCTCGGCATCGCTTGCCTGCAGCCGTGTGAAGACGTCGTCGAGGTCGGGGGTGGCCAGGGTGAGGCGGGCGTAGGTGCCCTTGGCCATCATCCCGGCGATGGTGCCGCGCTCCTCGTCGGTGGTGCTGGGGTCCATGGCCGGGGGCTCCAGCACGATGGACGTGCCGGGCCGGCCGGCGGGGCCGACCGTGATCCAGCGCATCTTGCCCTGTCCGACGTCGTTGCGGACCTCGAAGCCGAGGGTGTCGCGGTAGAAGGCCAGGGAGGCGTCGGGGTCGTCATGCGGGAGGAAGGTCCAGTGAATGGTGATGTCCATGGCGTTGTTCGTGGCGTTGTTCATGGCATTCACGCTAGCCACGCCTCCGTGACCCGGGCTTCTCCATTCCTGATCGGTTCCTGAGCGGTCTTCCTGAGCGGTCTTCCTGAGCGGTCTTGCTGAGCGGTCTTGCTGTGCGAAACTCCTCGAATGAAACGGCAGGACCTCGACGACCTCGTACGGCTGCGGCAGGCCCGCGACCGGATGGACCGTGACTACGCCGAGCCGCTCGACGTCCCGGCGCTGGCGCAGGGCGCCCTGATGTCGCCGGGCCATTTCTCCCGCAGCTTCCGCGCCGCCTTCGGCGAGACGCCCTACAGCTACCTGATGACCCGCCGCATCGAGCGGGCCAAGGCGCTGCTGCGGCGCGGCGACCTGACGGTGACCGAGGTCTGCTTCGCGGTCGGCTGTACGTCGCTGGGGTCGTTCAGCTCGCGCTTCACCGAGCTGGTCGGCGAGAGCCCGAGCGCCTACCGGGCCCGGAGCCATGACCACGGCGCCGCCATCCCGGCGTGCATCGCCAAGATCCACACGCGGCCGGTGAGAAACGGAGAGGCGAGGCCCGCCCCTCGGCCGTAGCGTGAACAGCATGGACATCAGGCTTTCCACATGCTTCATCGCCGTCGACGACCCCGACAAGGCGATCGCCTTCTACCGCGATGTGCTCGGTCTCGAGGTACGCAACGACGTCGAGTTCGAGCGGATGCGCTGGGTGACCGTCGGGGCTCCCTCGCAGCCGGACGTGAGCATCGTCCTGGAGCCGCCCCTGGCCGACCCGAACGCCTCGCCGGCCGACAGACAGACCATGGCCGAGCTGATGGCCAAGGGCCTGCTGCGCGGTGTCATCTTCTCGACGGACGACTGCGACGCCACCTTCGAGCGCGTCAGCGCCGCGGGGGCCGAGGTGCTGCAGGAGCCCATGGACCAGTTCTACGGCCTCCGCGACTGCGCGTTCCGCGACCCGTCCGGCAACCTGCTGCGCTTCACCCAGCCGCTCAAGAAGTAAGCCCTGGGGCGGGCCCCGCTCAGGGGCCCGGCGTTCCGGGTCGCAGCGCCCGCGCCAGCGCCGTCCCCGCCGCCGCGCGCGGGGCGCTGTCGGCCGGGCGGCGGCGCGGGTGCACGGTGTTGGCCAGCAGCACCAGAAACGAGGACGTGGCCCGGTCGAGCACCAGGCTGGTGCCCGTGAAGCCGGTGTGGCCCGCCGCGCCCCGGCCCGCCAGCTCGCCCATGAACCAGGGCTGATCGACCTCGAACCCCAGCCCGGGCGCGGCCAGCAGCAGCTCTACGGACTCCGGGCGCAGCACGGGCGGGCCCTGGCCCAGCAGGGCGCGGCACAGCAGGGTCAGGTCCGCGGCGGTGGAGAAGAGCCCGGCGTGGCCCGCGACGCCGCCCAGCGCGTAGGCGTTCTCGTCGTGGACGACGCCGCGCAGCATGCCGCGGTCGAGCTTCGCCCAGGGGCGCCGCTGGTCCTCGGTGGCGGCGATGCGGGGCAGCCAGGCGCGGGGCGGGCAGTAGCGGGTGGCGGTCATGCCGAGGGGGCGGGTGATGCCGTCGCGTACGAGATGAGCCAGGGAGCGGCCGGTCACCCGCTCGACGACTCGCTGCAGCAGCAGGAAGTTGAGGTCGGAGTAGCGGCGGGTGGTGCCGGGGGCGGTGGTCGGCGGTTCGGCGTGCAGCCTCGCCAGCCGCTGTTCGTACGCGTCGTAGTCGTACAGCGGGAGTTCGGGCAGCAGCCCGGAGGTGTGGGTGAGCAGCTGCCGCACGGTGATCCCGTGTTCGGCGGCGGCCGTGAACTCGGGGGCGTACGCGGCGACCCGGCCGTCCAGGTCGATCTCGCCGCGCTCGACGCACCGCACCGCGATGATCGCCGTGAACAGCTTGGTCAGCGAGGCGAGGTCGAAGACGGTGTCCTGCCCCCGGTCCCGGCCCGGCCCCGCGCCCCGCCCGGCGCGCATCGGCACCCACCGCTCACGCGGCAGCTCCACGCCGCGGTCCGTGGCCTCGTCGTACGCCGCGTACCGCACCGCCCAGCCGAAGGCCTGCTCGACGAGGACGTCCTGCCCCCGCCCGGCGGCCACGACCACCCCGGCGCACCAGGGGCGCTCCCCCTCGGGGAGCGCCCCTACCTCTCGTATCAGCTGGTTCAGACCGTCTTGCGCTGCTGCCACGGACGGCAGAGTCCCACGAAGGCGGCCATGGCCGCGAGCGCACACACCAGCTGGACCACGGTCATCGGCACGGCCGTGTGCTCTCCCGCGATGCCCACCAGCGGCGAGGCGATCGCGCCGACGAGGAAGGAGGAGGTGCCCAGCAGCGCGGACGCGGAGCCCGCGGCGCGCTTGGTGCGCATCAGCGCCTGGGTGTTGGTGTTGGGCATGGCCAGGCCCATCGCGGACATCAGCACGAACAGCCCGGCGGCCATCGGTACGAGGCCGACGTCGCCGAAGACCCCGGTGGCCATCAGGCACAGCGCGGTGGCCGACAGGGTGATCGCGGCGAGGCCGACGAACAGGGCCGCGTCCAGGTTGACGCGCCCGGCCAGCACCTTTCCGTTGAGCTGTCCGACGGCGACCAGGCCGATCGAGTTGATCCCGAAGAGCAGGCTGAAGGTCTGCGGGGAGGCGCCGTAGATCTCCTGGATGACGAAGGAGGACCCGGAGACATAGGCGAAGAGCGCGGCGAAGGCGAAGCTGCCCGCGAGCATATAGCCGGTGAAGACGCGGTCGGCGAGCAGGCCGCGCATGGTGTGCAGCGCCTGGCCGAGGCCGCCGCCATGGCGCCGCTCGGGCGGCAGCGTCTCGTGCAGCCAGCGCCAGACGACGAGGGTGAGCAGCACGCCGACGACGGCCAGCACGACGAAGACGCCGCGCCAGTCGGTGAGGCGGAGGATCTGACCACCGATGAGGGGCGCGGCGATGGGCGCGACGCCGGAGATCAGCATGAGGGTGGAGAAGAAGCGGGCCATCTCGGCGCCGTCGTACAGGTCGCGGACGACGGCACGGGAGATCACGATGCCCGCGGCCCCGGCCAGCCCCTGCAGCAGCCGGAAGGCGATCAGCAGCTCGACGGTGGGCGCGACGGCACAGATGGCGGTGGCGACGATGTAGACCACCATGCCGATGAGCAGGGGACGGCGGCGTCCCCACTTGTCGCTCATGGGACCCACGACCAACTGGCCGAGCGCCATGCCCGCCAGGCAGGCGGTGAGGGTGAGCTGGACGGTGGCGGCGGGGCTGTGCAGCGCGCCGGTGACCTCGGGCAGGGCCGGGAGGTACATGTCCATGGACAGCGCCGGGAGGGCGTTGAGCCCGCCGAGGACGAGGGTGACCAGCAGGCCGGCGCGGCGGGCGCGGTGCTGCGGCGCGGGGATCGGGGAGGTGGCGGAGGGAGCGGAGGGGGCGGACTCGGGTAGGGATATGGGTCTGTGGTCGGGCGCGGTCGGATGGCCGGACGGCGGCATTCAGCTCTCCGTGAGTCGTTGAGTCTTCTCTATGCTCTCAGCAATTCGTTGTGGTCATGACCGGTGTGTCCGGTGGGAGAGCGGAGTGAGTGTGGAGATGGGCGAGACCGTGCGGTGGGGGATCCTGGCGACGGGCGGGATCGCCGCGTCCTTCACGGCGGATCTGCTGGAGATGGCGGACGCGCGGGTGGTGGCGGTCGGCTCCCGCAGCCCGGAGTCCGCGAAGCGCTTCGCCGAGCGGTTCGGGATACCGCGCGCTCACGGCAGTTGGGCCGAGCTCGCCGCCGACGAGGAGGTGGACGTGGTGTACGTCGCCACCCCGCACTCGTCGCACCGCGAGGCGGCCGGGCTGTGCCTGGAGGCGGGGCGGGCGGTGCTGTGCGAGAAGGCGTTCACGCTCAATGCGCGGGAGGCGGTCGAGCTGGTCGGGCTCGCCCGGGCCCGTGGCCGCTTCCTGATGGAGGCGATGTGGACGTACTGCAACCCCGTCGTCCGGCGGATGGTCGAGCTGGTCCGCGACGGCGCGATCGGCGGGGTGCGGGTGGTGCACGCGGACTTCGGCCTGGCCGGGCCGTTCGACGCCGGGCACCGGCTGCGCGACCCGGCCCAGGGCGGCGGCGCGCTGCTCGACCTCGGGGTGTATCCCGTGTCCTTCGCGCAGCTGCTGCTGGGCGAGCCCGATGACATCCAGGCCACGGCGCGGCTGACGCCGGAGGGCGTGGACGAGACCACCGGGGTCCTGCTGGGCTGGGACAGCGGCGCGGTGGCGCTGCTGAGCTGCTCGCTCAACGCGGATACGCCGCAGACCGCGTCGGTGACCGGGTCGGCGGGCCGGATCGAGTTCCCGCGCGGCTTCTTCCACCCGGAGCAGTTCGTCCTGCACCGGCCGGGGCGGGACCCGGAGGTGTTCACGGCCGAGGGCCCGGCGGCCGGTCTGCACGGCTTGCAGCACGAGGCGGCGGAGGTGATGCGCTGCCTGAGGGCGGGCGAGACGGAGTCCCCGCTGGTGCCGCTGGACGGCAGCCTCGCGGTGATGCGCACGCTGGACGCGGTGCGCGAGCGGATCGGTGTGCGGTACGCCGCCGACGAGGGATGAGGCCCGCGGGTGAGGACCACGGCGGTGGACACCGCCGCGGTCCTCAACGCCTGTGCCGGCCGGTCTCAGCCCAGGACGAGGCCGAGGCGCAGCCCATCGTGATTTCGTAAGGTGGGCAGGATGGCACCCGTGGAGGCTGAAGTGCCGCTACCCGGCGGTCGAATCACCCAGGGCGTTGTCCGGATCGGCGGCACCGTCCGGCGCCCCGCCAGCGCCGCGTCGTCGTATGTGGCCGATCTGCTGCGACACCTGACGACACAGGGCTTCACCGGCTCACCGCGCTATCTCGGCCGTGACCCTGCGGGACGCGACACTTTCACCTACCTTCCCGGCTGGGTTCCGCCCAGATTCCAGTGTTGGACCGACTCACAAGTCGCCGCAGCCGGCGCTCTGCTACGGGCGCTGCATGACGCCACCCGCGGCAGCGCACTCGCCGGGCCGCACCCGGTCGTCTGTCACCACGACCCCGGGCCCAACAACACCGTCTTCCGTGACGGCCGCCCGGTCGCCCTCATCGACTTTGACACCGCCGCCCCGGGAGACCCGCTCGAAGACCTCGGATACATGGCCTGGACCTGGTGCATCGCTTCCAAGGCCGAGGCGCCACCCGTTGACGCGCAGGCTGCCCGGGTGCGGGTCCTGGCCGACGCCTACGGACTCTCCGATCACGGCCGCGCCCGCCTCCTCGACGCGATCCTCGACCGCCAGGCCCGGAATGCCGACTGGTGGCACGCGCACCTCCTCGCCCCGGCACCCCGGATCGCCACCGAGGATCAGATCGCTGAGCGAATCGCCTGGTCCCGCCGCGAGCACGCCTTCACAACCACCCACCGCAGGGTGTTCAGCACAGCGTTGCGCTGACACCGCGACGGATCAGACTCTGGGCACCAGCCCGCCGCCGGGGTCGCCGCTGGAGGGCTCTGGACCGCGCATGGTGCTCGCCCGGCCCTGAGTGCGTACCGGCCCCTCAATCTCCCGGCCGGAGCCTTGGACGGCGCGCTGGCCTGCGGTGAGGGACCTGCCCCGGTGTTCACGGGGTCAGCCGAGGTACGGTCGGTCGTGGTGCTCCAGGAAGTGGCGGAGTCGGAGCCGCTGTGTGTGGTGCATGGGCAGCTCCGCAAGTTCCTCTGGTGGGACGAAGCGTAGTTCTGTGGACTCGTCGGAGATCGCGAGTCGGCCGCCGACGATGCGGGCGGTGAAGCAGACGTTGAACTGTCGGCGGACCTCGCCGTCCGTGTAGGCGATGACGTGACGCGGGTCGGTGTACGTGCCGACGAGTCCGGTGATCTCCACGTCAAGTCCGGTCTCCTCCTTGACCTCGCGGACCGCCGTTCCCGGGAGGGAGTCCGTCATCTCCATGCCGCCGCCGGGGAGCGCCCAAAGATCGTTGTCCCGGCGGCGCTGGAGCAGGATGCGACCGGTCTCGTCGGTGATGACAGCGGAGGCGGCGACGACCAAGCTGTTCGGCTCGGGCGCGTTCGGATCGTCGTAGTACTCGGTCCGCGTCATCGTCACCTTTCTTGTACCGGCGTCGTTGTCACCCATACGACGTCGAAGCTTCGGGCGTAGGTGTCGAACATGCCGCCTTCGGCGTGTCGGCGGAGGTGCCAGACGGGTGCGCCGTACGCGTTCACGCCCCAGACATGGGCGTTCACCATGACTTGATCGTCCGCGCGGTAGAGCGAGTTGTAGAGAGTGGTGCCGTGGGTCCGGACCTCGCTGTCTGCGTCGCCGACCGCGATACGCACGGCGCAGCCTTCGGCCGCTCGCTCCCGTGGGGTGGTCCGGCTTCGCCGCCCGGGTCAGGCGGCCGTCAGACGTCCTGGAGGCCGGGGTTGCCGGCCTCGCTGATGAACGACGCCGCCGTGGTGAGCGGTGCGCCCGGCGTGGTGACCGCGGGGACCGTCTTGTAGTCGGCCCGGGCCGCTTCGCCGTCCAGGGTGAACGTCACATAGCCGCGGCGGCCGTCGTAGAACTTCATGTGCGGGTTGGCCGCCATGTACGTGGCCCAGTTGGCGGGCTTTTCGGCGCCGTCCTTGCCGCTGGTGATGGAGGTGCCGACGAACTCCACGCCCAGGGTGCGGGACGTGGGGTCGTCGAAGTCCTTCTTGATGTCGAAGGCGTAGTGGACGTGGACGTCGCCGGTGAGGACGACGAAGTTCTCGAGCCCGGCCGCTTCGACGCCCGCGAGGATGCGCGCGCGGGAGGCGGGGTAGCCGTCCCAGGAGTCCATGCTGAGCTTGGAGCGGGCGGCGGTGGTGTTCTTCCGCTGCGAGAAGGTGACCTGCTGCGGGAGGACGTTCCAGGTGGCCCTGGAGCGCTGGAAGCCGTCGAGCAGCCAGCGTTCCTGGGCGGTGCCGGTGAGGGTGCGCGAGGGGTCCTCGGACTCGGGCCCCGGGTACTGCCAGCCGTCCCCGTACGCCTGGTTGGAGCGGTACTGGCGGGTGTCGAGGATGTCGAACTGGGCGAGCCTGCCGTAGTGGAAGCGGCGGTAGAGCCGCATGTCGGGGCCGGCGGGCCGCTGGGGCATGCGGAGCGGCATGTTCTCCCAGTACGCGCGGTAGGCGGCGGCCCGGCGGATCAGGAACTCCTCCGGCGGGTTCCCGTTCTCGTCGACGTCGCCCGCGTAGTTGTTCTCGGTCTCGTGGTCGTCCCAGGTGACGTACCAGGGGAAGGCGGCGTGTGCGGCCTGCAGGTCCTCGTCGGTCTTGTAGAGGGCGTAGCGCAGCCGGTACTCGTCGAGGGTGAGGGTCTCGGTGTTGAAGAGGGAGGGCAGGGTGCGGTCGGTGTAGTTGCGCGCGCCGCCGACCGGGCTCACGGCGTACTCGTACTGGTAGTCGCCGACGTGGAAGACGGCGTCCAGGTCCTCGTTGGCGAGGTGGCCGTAGGCGGTGAAGTAGCCGTCGTGGTACGCCTGGCAGGAGACCAGGCCGAAGCGGCCTTCGCGGACGTGGGCGCCGGTGGCGGGGGCGGTGCGGGTGCGGCCGGTGGGGCTGGTGAAGCGGCCGGCGCGGAAGCGGTACCAGTAGCCGCGGTCAGCGTCGAGGCCCTTGGCGTCGATGTGCACGGTGTAGTTGAACTCGGCGTGTGCGGTGGCCGTGCCCTTGCGGACCACGCGTCTGAAGCGCTCGTCGTGGGCGATCTCCCAGCCGACGCGTACGAAGCCCTCGTCGGGCAGTCCGTTGCCCGGCTCGTACGGGCGCGGGGCGAGTCTGGTCCACAGCACGACGGCGTCCGGCAGCGGATCGCCGGAGGCCACGCCGAGCGTGAAGGGGTTTTCGGTGAGGGAGTGCGAGGTCAGCTCGGTGGCGTGGGCGCTGGGCAGGTTGGTGGTGAAGGCGATGGCCGCGGCGGCACCGGTGACGGTGAGGAAGCGGCGGCGGCCGAGGCGCGCTGCCGCGGCTCGGAGGGCCTGCTGATGCGGGTGGTGTGTCATGTGCTCTCCCCTGGCTCGTGACGTCAGAGGAATTGGACGGGCAGAGAGCGGCCCCGCGCTAGCCTGTACACGTCATCCAGATGTCGGACGGGTGAGTTCCACGTCGGGACAGGACGTTTGGCGCGATATGCGGTCGCGGTGCGGCCATATGACGTCGCGTACGCTGCGTCCCCATGAGCGAGAGCGGAGGCGCCGCGGGCGTGTCGGGAGTGTCGGTCGTGTCGAAGGTCGCGGTGGTGACCGGCGCGGGTTCCGGGATCGGCCGGGCGGTGGCCCTCGAGCTCGCCGACGCGGGCTGGTCGGTGGCCCTGGCCGGACGCCGCCGGGAGGCCCTCGCGGAGACGGAGCGGCTGGCGGGCCGGGACGGGGCGGTGGTCGCCGTACCCGCCGATGTGACCCGCCCCGAGCAGGTCGACGCGCTTTTCGCGGCGGTGCGGGACCGCTTCGGCCGACTGGATCTGCTGTTCAACAACGCCGGTAGCTTCGGGCCGCGGAATGTGCCGCTGGACGAGCTGAGCCACGAGGACTGGCAGGCGGTGGTCGACACCAATCTGACGGGCGCGTTCCTGTGCGCGCAGGCCGCGTTCCGCCTGATGCGCGTCCAGGACCCGCGCGGCGGCCGGATCATCAACAACGGCTCGGTCTCGGCGCACGCCCCGCGGCCGCGGAGCATCGCCTACACGGCGACCAAACACGCCCTGACCGGGCTGACCAAGTCGCTGTCGCTGGACGGGCGCCCGTACAACATCGCCTGCGGGCAGATCGACATCGGCAACGCGGCCACCGAGATGACCGAGAGGATGAGCGCCGGTGTCCCGCAGGCGAACGGGGAGACGGCGGTCGAGCCGGTGATGGACGTCGCCGACGTGGCGCGTACGGTGCGGCACATGGCGTCGCTGCCACTGGAGGCCAACGTACAGTTCGCGACCGTGATGGCGACGGCGATGCCGTTCATCGGGCGGGGCTGACGGGCGAAGGATCGTCACTACGCGTACTTAACCAGTCACTTGATCAGATAATTCGATCACGTGCTGTTTTCACCCCATAGGGCCAGCCGACCGCGGCCCACGGGCCGCCCCGGGCTGTTCGCAGACACGTTCGTATGGCATGGTCGTCCTCCTACCCGCGCCGCCTACCATGCCGCTCACGACCGAAGAGAGACCGCCATGCGTTCTCTGCCGCTCACGCTGGTCGCCCGCCTGCTGCCGGTCGCCGTACTCGCCGCCGCGGGCGTGGCCATGACGACCACCGCCGACTCAAACGCGCACCCCAAGCCCTCCGCCACCTCGCCGCACCCGTCCGCGACCGCGACCGCCCCCTCCGGTCCCACGTCCGCACCGACCTCGGACGGGCGGGGCACCGGCACCGCCGCGCCGCGCTACCCCGAGCCCCCGGCCAAGCCCTGCGACACCTTCCCGGCGAGCACCGTCAAGGACCTGGTGCCGGCCGCCGCGACGGCCGGCACCCGGCTCAAGACGAGCGACGCGACCCACCGCTCGGGCTGCTCCTGGCATGCGCTGAGCGGATTCGACTACCGCTGGCTGGATGTCACCTACGATGTGTCGGACTCCGCGGCCGCGCGCGCCCGGTCGGCGCAGGGCAGCGGCCCGAGCACCACCGTGCCCGGCATCGGTGACCAGGTGTCGGTCAGCATGAACGTCACGACCGACGACCAGCAGCGCATACGAGAGGCGGTCGTGGTCGCGCGCGAGGCCAACGCGGTGGTCACCGTGACCTACAACGGCGGCGACTTCGAGACGCACGAGGCGGCGGGCGCCGACGAGATACGCCAGGGCGCGATCACCGCCGCGAAGACGGCCCTCGCCGCACTGGACGGCTGACCCGTCCCGGAGCAGCCCATCACCTCGGTCATGGGACCGCATCGCGGCGCCATCCGCAAGCCCATGGAACAGAAGGTGGCATGAAGTTCCCATGCGCTTGAGACCGCGCCCCCCCATGCGCGACGATCGCCTACCAGTGGTAACTCCAGCACCACCGGAACCGCCCTGAACAGCGCAGAAGTGACAACTAGCCCCACCCGGGCGCCCTTAGGGGTGCCGATCTCTGCCCAGCTGGACGCCTTTGGGTGTCGTTTGGGCACCTTTCGGAGCCGGTGTGGATGAAAGGAGCTCAAAGGTGATCGTAACGGGGGAGGACGCCATGCAGATCAAGGTCCTGATCGCCGATGGACACGCCCTTGCGAGACTGGGGCTGTTAACCCTGCTGAGCTCGGTTCCCGGGCTGCGCGCCGTCGGCGAGGCCGCCGACAGCGACGGCGCCCGCGCCCAGGCCGCCGCGCACAGCCCGGACGTCATGCTCATGGACATCTCCCTGCCACATCTCGGCGGGATCACCACCACCCAGCGCATCCTGGAGGCCATGCCCGCCCGGCCGCCCCGCGTCATCATCACCGCCTCGGAGGTCAACGACGAGGAAATCCAGTCCGCACTGCGCGTGGGCGCCGCCGGGATCCTGCTCAAGGACACCTCACCGCAGAAGATGATCGCCTCCATCAGCGCGGTCGCCACCGGCGACATGGCCTTCTCGCCCAGCGTGATGGAGCGGCTGATCGACGCGTACACCTACCGCGCGACGGCCACCGAGACCGCGGGGTCCACCCTGGCCATGCTGACCATGCGGGAGACCGAGGTGCTGCGGCATGTCGCCAAGGGCCTCAGCAACTCCGCCATCGCGCGGGAGCTGAAGATCAGTGAGGCGACCGTGAAGACCCATCTGAACCGGGCGATGACCAAGCTGGGCATCACCAGCCGGGCCCAGGCCGTGGCGCTGGGCTACGAGTGCGGCCTGGTCGTTCCCTCGCAGGCCGAGCGGGTCGCCTGAGAGTTCCGCGCCCCATCCCTTCTCACTTCTCACTCCTGACGACGGGCCTGCCCCGGCGGACCGACCGGCGACCGGTGACGACGACGGCGTTTGGGGCCGCCGGGGCAGCGCGGCGCCTTCCCGCGCGGACGTAAGGCTCACTCCCGCTCCGCCACCTCCTTGATCCGGGTCAGGGTCGTACGCATCCCCTCGACCATCAGCCGCTCCCGCCGGAACCCCACGAGGCCGCTGGCGTCAAAGGCCCGGATCAGCACGTTGGGGCGCCCGAAATGCTCCCGCCACTCGGTCAGCACGACGCCGTCGCCGTCGGGCTCGATGCGGTAGCCCCAGCGCACCTTCGACTGGGCGACCTCGAACGCGAACACCTTGCCTTCCTCGCACTCGACGACCGTGCAGTCGGTGGTCCATGACATGAGCCCGTGCCTGTTGCGGCCGCGGAACCGGGCCCCGACGGCGGGCGCCGTCGCCGGGGCCACCCAGCTCCCGCCCTTGCACTCGGGGCTGAACCGGCCCATGCCGGTGACATCGGAGACCAGTCGCCACACCCGCTCGGGTGGGGCGGCGATGGAGATCGAGACCTCGTCCATTGCTCGTCCGCCTTCCGGTCAGCGGCCGTGCCAGTCCCGCATATGGGACCGGTGCACCTCGGGCACCACGGCCGGGTCGTAGAACTCATCGTAGAAGTCGACGTCCAGATGGACGGACTGAAAGCCCATCTGCGTGTGGTACGCGGGCAGATACGAGGGGAACCGGCCGGACTTCTTGTAGGTGTACTCGCAGAACGCCACCGTGGCGTCGATCGCCTTCTGACTGATCCCGCTGATCCCCGCCGCCACCTTCTCCGGCTCCCGCCAGCCGCCCCGGCCGATGCCGCCGCGGTAGATGCCGTTCTCGCCGAACTTGCGCTCGACGACGGCGTACACCGCCGCCTCCATCGACTCGAAGTACGGCGGGCAGTAGGGCTTGAGCAGCACCTCGCCGTCCCGCTCCAGGCCCAGCGGATAGGCGAAGTTCGCGTCCTGGCGGCGGAGTTTGAGGACCGCCTTGGCCAGCGTGGGCACCCGGAAGTACTGGCTGATCGGCATTTCGGCCATCCGGAAGTCCAGCGCCTCGAACCACCCGCCGTCGTGGCCGGTGTAGTGCGGGAAGCCGCCCAGCCCCAGCGCCTGGCTGACCAGGCCCAGGTTCTGCAGCATCATGCCCATCTCGATGCATGCCGTCTCCACCAGGAGCCGCTCGGCGTACTCCATCGGCATGGACTTCAGCTTCCGGGGATCGTCGTCCAGGTGGCCGCCCTTGGACTTGCCGAACTTGCCGAGGCCGGCCGGCAGGAAGAACCGCCGCTCGTCCAGGCAGAAGGCCGCCATCTCCTCGTTGAAGAACTCCAGCAGGATGTTGATGTAGAGGTAGGTCAGGTCCTCGATCGGCAGGAAGTAGGTGGACCCGGGGGTGTGCAGCGACCACTCGTTGCCGGTCAGGTTGTACGGGGACGCCACCGGCGGATGGCGGCGCTCGGTCCCGATCTTGATCCGGGTGGCCCGGTACGCCCCGACGAAGTCGTCCTTGGCGACCAGCTCCTTGACCTCGTTGAGCTCCGCCGTGGACAGATCGCCGGGCCGGCGGATCAGATAGGTGGCCTCGTCGTCCATGACCACCATCGCCCCGCTCTGGAGCGCGTCCGAACTGGAGACGGTGCGGCCGACCACGCCGGCCATCACATTTCCGCCCTTGCCCTTCTCCCAGTTCCAGTCGTTCAGCGCGGGGCCGGTGATGCCGCAGGCGGCGAAGGTGAGGATCGCCTGCTCCTCCTCCGTCAGCGGCACCGGCTCGTGCTTGCTGCGGTACTCCAGCGGCCCGCCGGGGACCGTCATCCCCATGCCGAATCTACGGGCCCGGCGGGACTTCAGGCCCTCGATCAGCGGAAAGCTCTGCCAAGTGTCGCTCGCTGTCATGCTGTTGCGTGCTCCCGTTTCTTGAGGTTCTCGAGTTATCGGCTACGGACAATGCGCCACGGTGGCCGGGAAACCACCAGTTCGCCGAGCCCATGAGCTTCATGGCGGCCGGAACGACGAACATCCGCACCAGCGTGGCGTCCACGGCGATCGCCACCGCCATGCCGAAGCCCAGCTCGCCGATGGGCTGGATCCCGGAGAGGGTGAAACCGCCGAACACCGCCACCATCAGCACCGCCGCCCCGGTGATCAGCGGGCCCGTGGCGGAGATGCCGAGCGCCACGCTCTCGGTATTGCCGTATCCCGCCTTGTAGTACTCGCGCACCCGACCCAGTACGAACACCTCGTAGTCCGTGCTCAGGCTGAACAGCAGGGCGAGCAGGAGCACCGGTACGAAGTTGGTGACCCGGCCGGACGCGTCGAAGCCGAGCGCTTCCGCCACCGGGCTGCCCTCCTTGAAGGCGAGGGCCAGCATGCCGAACGCCACGGACACCGACAGCACATTGACCGCGATGGCCTTCAGCGGCAGCAGCACCGAGCGGAACGACAGCATCAGGATGACGAAGATCGCGAGCAGCATCACCCCGACGACCGTGGGCAGTCCGTCGGCGATCACCTTGTTGGCGTCCACGCCCTCGGCGGTCTGGCCGCCGACCTCGATGCGCAAGCCCTTCCCGTCGGCCCGTGCCGCCGCCCGCCGCACGTCCACGAGCAGCCGGCGCGTCTCGGGCGAGGAGGCGTGCTCCTCGGGGATCACCTGCGCGATGAACTCGGTGCGGTCCTTGGAGACGAAGTACCCCACCGAGGCGCGGACGGGGGCCGGCAGCCGGTCGCGTACGCCGGGCTCGAGCGCGTCGAACGGGCGCCCGGGAGCCGCCTGCTCCAGGGCGTCCAGCGCGGAGTCCACCCGCCGGACGTGCTTCAGGTCCCGCAGCTCGTCCCGCAGCGCGGCGATCCGCCCGCCCGCGCCGCGCAGCGGGGTGTCGGAGCGGATCAGCACCACCATCGGGGAGGCGTCGCCCTTCCCGAACTGCTCCTCCACCCGGTCGTAGGACTGACGCACGGTCGAGGAGGTGGGGGTGATCTTGGCGTCCGGGGTGAAGGTGTCCAGGGCCAGCGCCGGGACGGCGCCCACCGCCAGCAGCGCGCTGCCGCCCAGCAGGGCGAGCACCGGCCGGCGCAGCACCGCGTGGGCGAAGCGGTACCAGCCGCGCTCGCGCGGGTCCGCGGCGGCGTTCGCCGGGCGCAGCTTGGCGAACAGGTCCCACCGCCCGATCCGGGCGCCGACCACGTACAGCAGCACCGGCAACAGCAGGACGCTGGTGAGCACCGACACCGCGACGACCAGCGCGGCGCCGAGGGCGATCGACTGGATCACCGGGAGGTCGACGAAGGCCAGTGTGGCCATGGACACGATGACGGTCACGCCCGAGGCGACCACGGTCTCCCCGGAGGTGGCCAGCGCGATCCGCAGGGCGCGCGGCACGGGCTCGCCGCCCTCCAGCTCGTCCCGGAAGCGGCGGATCATGAACATCGAGTAGTCGATACCGACGCCGAGACCCAGCATGGTGGCGGTGTTCTGGACGAACACCGACAGGTCGTAGGAGTCCGCGAGCACGGACAGGATCGCGAAGGTGACCACCGCGGCCGTGCCCGCGGTGATCATGGCGACCACCGCGGAGACCACGCTGCGGAACAGCAGCAGCAGAATCAGGGTGATCAGCGGCAGTACGATGATCTCCGCCTTGACCAGGCCCTCTTCGCTCAACACGTTGATCTCGCCGA
The DNA here is from genome assembly GCF_033793745.1 of Streptomyces sp. ME19-01-6. Classification (NCBI taxonomy): domain Bacteria; kingdom Bacillati; phylum Actinomycetota; class Actinomycetes; order Kitasatosporales; family Streptomycetaceae; genus Streptomyces; species Streptomyces sp. ME19-01-6. The sequence goes on from NZ_JARAXF010000025.1 coordinate 75,231, forward strand.
AGAACGGGGCCGTGCCCACCATGCCGACGGTCAGGCCCCGCGCCTCGTACCGCTTGTCGAACTCCCGCTGGATGTCGGGGAGGATCCGCCGGGCGGTGCCGTCGTCCACGTCGAGGCCGAACATCTCGATCGCGGTGTGGCCGTCCCGGCCGACGAACGCGTTCTTCGGCGCGCCCTGGAAGGTGGACCACCCGTAGTGCGAGGCGGCTTTGAGCCGTTTGTCGCCCTCGATGTCGGCCATGACCTGGCGAACCCGACGCTCGAAAGCGGGCGTGCCGGTGGCGTTCCGCTGGTCGTGGACGACCAGGGTGACGCTCGTCCGGCCGCGGCCGGTGAACCCGTCCTTCTGCTGCTGCGCCACCCAGGTGGACTGCGAGCCGGGGACATACCAGCCGCCGCCGCTCAGCTTGTCCGGCAGCGACAGCGCGAGCAGCCCGCTGATCACCAGCAGCGCGCCCCACACCCCCAGCAACGGCCATCGCACCCGGCCGATGAACGCTACGAACCGCTCCGTCACGTGGCCTCTCCCCGGCTTCTCCCCATCTGCGGTCGGCGGACTGCGGTCAGTAGACCGTGGTGTCCAGGTCCTCGCCCAGGAAGTAACCGGCCAGGGCGGGCAGCGCCTTGGCCCGCGCCGGCGGGTGGAACGCCAGGGCTCGCGTGGCCTGCAGGAGATAGCCGACCTCGGTGTCGCGGATGAAGGAGATGCCGCCCGCCAGCTCGCTCGCGGCCGTGGACACCTCCATCACCGACTCCTGGACCTGGAAGCGGGCCAGCAGCGAGCGGGCCAGCTGGCCGCCCGGGTCCTCGATGGACTCGGCCATGTCCCGCGCCACGTTCTCCACGGCGCCCATGGCGCTCTCCAGCTTCACCAGCAGGGCGCCCAGTTCGGCGCGGGAGACTCGCGGGGAGGCCATCGCCTTCTCCACGAGCGTGCTCGCCACGCCCACGTACGAGGCCGCGGCCAGCAGCTCGAACCAGGTCCAGCCGCGGATCTGGAGGGTGTCCATCCGGGTGCCGGGGCGCTGGTCGGTGAAGACCATCAGCGACTCGTCCAGGACCAGGTCCTCCAGGATGACCTCGTCGCTCTCCGCGCCGGCCAGCACCTCGCTCTCCCAGAACGGGCGCCGGACCAGGCCCTCGGTGGCGGCCGGGATCAGGGCCATGGCCAGATGGCCGTCGTACTTCTCATCGCCCTCCACCAGCACGCTGGCGGTGAACCAGTCCATCGACGCCGACAGGCTGCACGGCTTCTTGCTGCCGCTGATGATGAAGTTCTTGCCGTCCCGGCGGGCGCGCATGGTCGGCTCCAGCATGCTGCCGCCGCGCTTGGCCTCGGCGGAGGCCGAGGCGACCAGCTGCTTCTCCCCCGCGATGGACTTCAGCAGGATCCACTCGAAGGCGTCGGGGGCGCAGTGCTCAGTCAGATACTCCGTGAAGGTGGCCAGCGAGAGCTGGTGCATCATCGCGGCGACCGCCAGCGAGGGCGAGCGCATGGCCAGGGCCCGCTGGACGCGGACCGCCTCCAGCGGCTCGGCGCCCAGCCCGTCGTGCTCGGCGGGCACCAGCAGCCCCGCCCCGCCGGCCTCCCGGAACGCCGGGATGGCCGGTCCGCCCCGCTTCTCCAGCTCCGCCAGCGAATGCTTCGCCAGCTTCTCGTCGAGCCCGGGGAGCAGCCGCTCCAGCACCGCGCGCTCCCGCGCCCCGAGGCGGCCCGCTGCGGACGTGTGGGTGTCGGTCATGGTGAACTACTCCGGCTTCGCTACGACGGCACAGACAGGGGAGAAGCCGCGGTGGACGGCTTCGAGGCGGAATCCGGCGGACGCGAGCAGGGTCTTCAGCTCCGGCTCGGTACGCAGCTCACCGCCGCTGACGACCAGGCACTCGATGTCGCCGAGGGTGGCGAAGGAGGGGGTGCCGTTGCCCGGGATCACCATGTCGAACAGGACCAGAGTGGCGTCCTCGTCCATGGCGGCCCGGCAGTTCTCCAGCAGCTTGCGGGCCTTGTCGTCGTTGTAGTCGTTGACGACCATCGACAGCAGATAGCAGTCGCCGCCCTTGGGCACCGAGTCGAACATGTCCCCGGGCACGAAGTCGACGCGCTCGGCCAACCCGGTCTCGCTCAGCAGCTCCTTGGCGTTGCCCACCACCCGCTCGCGGTCGAACAGCACACCGCGCAGATCGGCGTGGGTCTCCAGCAGGTTGGACAGCACCACGCCCGCGCCGCCGCCGACGTCCACGACCACCTTGTGCTTGCCGAAGTCGTGCAGCGGCACGGCCAGCAGCTGGGCCTGGGAGGCCATGGCCGTCATCGCGTGGTCGAAGAGGTCGCCCTCCTCGGGGTGCTTGTCGATGTACGCGTAGTAGGGCAGGCCGTGGTGGTCGGAGAAGGCCTCGCCGCCCTTGCGGACCGCCTCCGGGGTCAGCGACCACGGGTCCCAGTGCCAGCGCGAGCTGTGCAGCATGGCGTTGTAGCGCATCGAGAACGGGTAGTCGGTGCGCAGGAAGTGTCCGGCCTCGGTCAGCGAGAACGTCTCGTCCTCAGCGTGGTCCAGCACCCGCAGCGTGGCCGCCGCCCGCAGCACCCGGTACAGCGCCCGCGGGTCCGTCTCGTGCTGCTTGGCGAGGTCCTCGGCGCTGCGCGGGCCGTCGGCGAGCGAGTCGGGGATCCCCAGGGTGGCGAGCGTGCCGACGACCTGGGTGCCCCAGTGGCCCAGGATGAGCTGCATGAGGCCGGCGACCGGCAGCACGGAGTGCGCTATGACGTCGACCGGTTTCAGCTGCTGGTCGTCGGAGGATTCGGCGTGCTCGGTCATACTCGTCCTTCCTCGGGGCGCTGCGGGCGGTGGGCGACCACTTCGCCGGGCAGTTTCTGTTCCAGGTACTGGGTCAGCATCAGACGGCGCCGGGGCTTGCCGCTGGACGTGCGCTGGATGGTGCCGCGCCGGCAGCTGAAGACGGTGACATCGACGACACCGCCGATGTAGAGGGACAGCGCCTCGGCCAGCCGCTCGGCCCACTCCCCCGGCTCCAGTTCGGCGAGCACCACGATCCGGCGGGCGTCGACCAGGGTGGCGCAGCGGTATCGGTCCACGCCGGGGGTGTCCCCGAGCCGGGCGTCCAGGTCCTCGGCGTAGATGTTGCGGCCCCTGACGCTCAGGGCGTCGCCCAGCCGCCCGATGACGTACGTCTGGCCGTCCAGCAGGAACCCGGCGTCGCCGGAGTACACGCTGCCGTCCACGAAGCGGGACGAGCTCTCGGCGTCCGGCGGCTCGTACCCGGCGGCCACGCTGTCGCCGGAGAGGAGGAGCTCGCCGAGGTAGCCGTCGGGCAGCGGCCGGCCCTCGGGGTCGACCGGGGTCACCGAGACGCCCTCGATCGTGGTCCCCGAGCTGACCAGCCACTGGGCCGGGCTGTCGGCGGCGCCCGCGTCCCGCAGCGTGCCGCGGGCGAGGAGCTTGACCGGCTGCTCCGGGGCGAGCGACTCCCAGTCGAGGTGGACGGCCTGCGGCACGGTGCCCGGAGGGTGTCCGGTGATGCCGAGCGTCATCTCGGCCATGCCGTAGCAGGGCGTGAACACAGCGGGGTCGAAGCCGTACGGCTCGCACAGCTCGGTGAACTCCCACAGCCCGCGCGGATCGTGCCGCTCCGCCCCAAGAGTGGCCGAGCGCAGGGTGGAGAAGTCGGCGCCCTCCAGGTCCTTGGGCTTGAGCCGACGGGCCGCGTACGCGAATCCGAACGACGGCGCCGCGGTGTACGCCATGCCTTCGCGGGCGATGCAGTCGATCCAGCGCCGGGGGTCGTAGATGAACTGCTCCGGGCGCATCAGGGAGAGGTCCCCCTGCTGGGCCACGATGGTCATCAGACAGCCGACGAGCCCCAGGTCGTGGTACATCGGCACCCAGCTCACGGTCTGCTGCGCGCCGTCGTAGTCGATCAGGCGGCCGTTGCCGCGGGCGTTGGCCTCCATGTTCGCCCAGGTGATGCGGACCCCGCGGGGGCTACTGGTCGAGCCGGAGGTGAACTGGAGGGTGGCCAGCTCGGCGGTGGGGACCGCGCTGAGCCGGTCGGTCTCGGTCCCGGTGGAGAAGTCGCTGGACAGCACGGCGACCGGGCCGCCGCCGTCCTCGCCCGCCGCCTCGGCGGCGTCGGCGGCGTCTTGGAGTATCGACAGGTGCACTGGGTCGCCGACCACCGCCGAGGCCCGGGTCAGCCGCAGGACGCGGGCGACATGGCGTACGTAGTCCTCGCGGCCGCCGAAGCGGGCGGGCGGCGCGATGGCGGTGGGGACCAGACCCGCGTTCACGGCACCGAAGTAACCGGTGACGAAGCCGACGCTGTTGGGCGTGGCCAGCACCACGCCCGGGCGGTCCGGCAACGCCCGGGCCCGGAAGGCCGCACTGGCCAGGGAGACCAGGTGCGCCAGGTCGGCGTAGCTGTAGCGGTCCCAGCCGCCCGAGCCCCGCGCGAAGCGCATACCGCGGTCGGTGCGCGGGGCGACCAGCCAGGAAAGCAGCGGTGAGGGAGCGGCGCCGGGCGCACCGGTCACGGGGTGCCCACCTTCCGCTTCATCACCTTCTGCACCTCGGCGAACACCTCGAGGGCCTGTTCCAGCTGCGCGCGGGTGTGGGTGGCCATCGGGCAGATCCGCAGCATGGCCCCCGTCGGCGGGACACCGGGGTACAGCGCCACACCGGTGAACACCCCGCGGTCGTACAGCTGCCGCCACCACTCCATGGCCAGGTCGTCGTCGCCGAGGATGACCGGGATGATGGGGGTCGTCCGCTCGGGAAGGTCCGAGTCGGGCCCCATCGGCAGGCCCAGGCCCTTGAGTTCGGTGCGCAGAAAGCGGGAGTTGAGGCGCAGCTGCTCGGCGAGCTGGGCGCCTTCGGCCGAGCGGCGGATACGTACGGCTTCCAGCGAGCCGCCCAGGGCCGCCGGGACGCCGACCGTGGTGAACACGAAGGCGCGCGCGGTGATCTGCAGGTAGTCGATCAGCTCACGGCTGCCGGCGATGAACCCGCCGACGCCGGCCAGCGCCTTGGACAGGGCGCCCATCCGGATGTCGATCTGGTCCTGGACGCCGAAGACCTCGGCCGCGCCGGTGCCGTGCTCGCCGAGCACACCGAGGGAGTGCGCCTCGTCCAGCATCACGGCCGCGTCGTTCTCGCGGCAGATGTCCAGCATCTCGTCCAGCGGCGGCAGGTCCCCCTCCATCGAGTACAGCCCGTCGAGGATGACCAGGATCCGGCCGCCGTCGGACTTGGCCCGGCGGACGCTGTCGGCGAACAGGTCCATCCGGTTGTGCCGGAAGCCGCGCAGCTTGGCCCGGGAGAGCCCGGCCCCGTCGAGCATCGAGGCGTGTGCGAAGGAGTCGGACACCACGGTGTCGCCCACGCCCACCAGGGCGCTGATGGTGCCGATGTTGGTCTGGAAGCCGGTGGTGAACAGCAGGGTGGACTCGACCCCCAGCCAGTCCGCCAGCTCCTCCTCCAGCTCCCGGTGCAGGGCCGTGGTGCCGTTGAGGATCCGGGAGCCGGTGAGCGAGGTGCCGTAGCGGTCCACCGCGGCCTTGGCGCCGGCCAGCACACGGGGGTGGCTGGCCAGGCCCAGGTAGTTGGGCGAGCCCAGCATCAGCCGCGGTGTGCCCTCCATGGTGACAACCGGGTCGAGCAGGGATTCCGCGTTCCGGAAGAACGGCAGGTTTCCGTTGGCGACGCCGCGGTGGTACGCCGTCACGAACTCCGACGCCTGCAGGTCCTTGAGCCAACTCGCTGTGTACTCAGGCATCGTGGGCCCCCTCGCTGTCGGTCTTGGCGCCGGACACGCGCACGATGTAGTCGATGGCGTCCCCCACGGTGCGGAGGTCGATCGCGTCCTCTTCGCCGATCTTCACGTGGAAGGTGTCCTCGAGCTCCTGGGTGAGGGTGAGGATGTCGAGCGAGTCGATGCCGAGGTCGGCCTTCCAGGTCGCGCCGCGCACGATGCGCTCGGCGGACACCCCGCGGACCACCAAGTGGTCCTCGATCACCTTCATGACCTCGTCATTCGTCACCCGGGTCGACTGCTCTGCCATCACTCGTCCTCTCCCTGCTCCTGGCGTTCCCCGTGTTCTTGGCGGCCTTGGTCTTCCCGGCGCAGTTGTCCCCGGGCCCTGACCAGATCGCGACGGCTGACGCCGACCTTCTTGAGGGTCGGCATCAGGACGTCGCGGAAGAACACCTCGCGGTCGATCCCGATGACCTGCATGACGGCCAGCCGCTTGTCGTAGTCCGGCAGCAGGTCGTAGGCCGGCATCTTGAATTCCTTGACCACGTGCGCGATGTCCTTGAGCGTGCCCTCGTAGTCCTCCTGAAGGCAGGCCTGGAGAGTGCGCCGGTAGAAATCCGCGTGCGCGGCCTCGTCCCGCGCGATGTAGCGGCAGATCTCGGCCATCACGGGGTCGCCGAGGTCACGGGCCCGGTTCAGCTGTTGCCGATAGCTCATCCAGGTCGTCTTCTCCTGGATGGCGCCGTACACGAACATTCTGCGCGGCGTGGCGAACGGCATCTTCCACCGCCGGCTCAGAACCTTGCTCTCGAATTCCCGGATCTGCTCCTCGGTGCGCTGTCCGCTGCGCAGCAGGAATTCCTTCAGGGCGAGCGCGTGCTTGGATTCCTCATAGCCCCAGTTGACCTGGAACCAGGCCTGCCCGAACGATTCCCGTACGAGGTTGAGCCCCTCGGCCACATAGTCCGGGAGATACATCTCGACGCCGAGGAAGGTCTCCGCGCACTGGGCCAGGCTCTCGTCCCGGCTCTGCTCCTGCCATTTGTCCCACGGGATGTCGTCGAAGACGCTCCAGCGGCGGCGGCGCTCGGCGAGTTCGAAGAACTCCATGTACTGCCGGTACAGAGATTCCTCTGAGAGGAGGTCCACGGCTCAGCCCTCCCGGACCGCGGGCGTTCCGGTCCGGATCAGTTCGACGACATCGCCGACGGTGCTGACCCCGAACAGCACGTCGTCGTCGAAGCTGAGCCCGGTCTGGTCCTCGATGGAGACGATCAGCTCGAGGGTGGCCACCGAGTCGAGGCCGATCTCCCCGATGTCGTCCGCCAGCGTGAACGTCCGCGCGGCCAGCCGGGCGTCCACCTCTGCCGCGGCCTTGGCGACGATGCTGAGCGCTTCTTCTTCCGTCAGATCGGCCATCACCGAACCTCCCGAGAGAGGCGCCTGCCTTCAGGCACGGCTGGTAGCAGCTTCGACGTGCTGAGCGAGAGCCAAGCCAGCACAGCAACCTCCAATCTTTGGGGAAACCGGGCTGGTTCCAACCCGGCTGGTGTTGATCGCACAAGACTCGATCGCTCGCCGAGCAACCGAGCAGCGTGAGCCAGGAATCCCTCTCGTTCGCGAGGGGGAGGGTTCAATGAGCTCCTCCATGGCCCGCCAGGGCGTTGTTTGCATACGCGTCACGGCACGCTGCGCGCCGCAGTTTGCCGCTGCTGGTCTTGGGCAGCGTGCCGGGCTTCACCAGCACCACGTCGTCGGGCGTCACCCCGACCGAGCCGCGGACCCGGGTGGCGATCTGCTTCGCGAGGTCCGGGGGCGAGCTCGCCGGCTTGTGCTCGGCCACCACCACCAGGCGCTCGTCCGGGGTGGAGAACGCGATCACATGGTCCGGGCGGATCCCCGGGAGCCCCAGGGCGGCCCATTCGATGTCCGTCGGGTGGTACTTGCGGCCGTGGTGGATGACCAGGTCCTTCGTCCGGCCGGTGACATACAGCTCGCCCTCGCGCAGAAAGCCGAGGTCTCCGGTGCGCAGCCAGCCGTCCTGGAAGGCCTCCTCGGTCAGCTCGGGCGCTCCCCAGTAGCCACGCGCGACGCTGCCCCCGCGGATCTCGATCTGCCCCTCGGTGAACTCTCCGGCCGACTCTTCGGCGAGCTCGCCCGAGGCGGCGCGGATACGGATGTCCCAGCCGCTCAGCAGCGGTCCGCACGAGACGATCTCGCGGGTCCCCGTCTCCTCGGCCCCGGGCCCGGCGTCCACCGGGCGGACCACGCCCTGCTCGCTCAAGGCGGCGGCGTCCACCGACAGGGTGCGAAGCCCCTCGCCGATCGTGGTGAAGGCCACGCCCAGGGTGGCTTCCGCCATCCCGTAGGAGGGGGTGATCGCCTTCGCGTCGAACCCGGCCGAGGCGAAGCGTTCGCCGAACTCCCGCATGGTCCGCGGCCGGACCGGCTCCGCGCCGACCCCCGCCACCCGCCACGCGGACAGGTCCCAGTCGGCCATCTGCTTGTCGGTCGCCCGGCGGGTGACCAGCTCATAGGCGAAGTTGGGCGCGTAGCTGAAGGTGCTCTTGACCCGGGACATCCAGTCGAGCCAGGTGGTGGGGCGGCGCGCGAATTCGTAGGGCGGGATGAACCAGACGGGGACCTCGTACACCAGCGGCCCGAGCATGCAGCCGATGAGCCCCATGTCGTGGTACAGCGGAAGCCAGCTGACGAACCGGTCGCGCTCGCCGGACGTCCCCAGCGCCTCGTCCATGGCCCGCGCGTTCTCCAAGAGGTTGTCGTGGGTGACGACGACGCCCTTGGGGCTGGCGGTGGAGCCGGAGGTGTACTGCAGGAAGAGCGGCTCCCCGCCCTCCGCCTCCACGAGCTCTCCGGTGGGCTCCCCGGCGGCGAGTTCCGCGTAGCTGACGGGCTTCGCCCCCACCGCCTCGACGCAGATGTCGAAGAGCGTCTCGTCGGCGATGATGTGCCGCGGCTCGCATGACGAATGGATCGAGAGCAGGCGTTCCCGGTAGGCCTCGATCCGGGTCAGCATGGCCGGCGGGAACACCGGTACGGGGATGACGCCGGCCCGCACCATACCGATAAAGGCGACGATGAACTCACGCTGACCGGAGAGCATCAGAATGCCACGGTCACCTCGTTGAAAACCCGCGGAGGCGAGCCTTCTACCGAAGTCCTCACCGGCGGCCTTCAGCTCCGCGAAGCTGAGAAAGTCGGTGAAATCCCCGGAGATGAAGGTGAACCCCCGGGAGGTTGATGACAACCGAGCGATGACACGAGAAAAGCTCACGTACTGGAAACCTCCGCGTGCACGTACACTCCATGGCAAGGGGGCATCGTTTTGCCGGGCCGCGATTTCGGTCCCCGGCGCCGTACGACACGGCAAGAAACTACCGAGGCTCGCACCGCGGGGAATCCGGCACCCGATGTAGTCATGCTGCAACCCGGGCGGAAGTCCGGGCGTCAACCTTCCGCGGCACACCGGATCAACCTCAGGGGGTGGAGGCGGGCGACTGTGCCGCAGGGGGACTCCGGGCGGCAGCCCGGAGGTGGAAACCCCCTTGGCGTGGTGGTGCCTGATATACCCCGGATGCGCTGGGTAGCACTCCTCTCAGGGCCGCCGGATCTCCCTACCGTCGAAGGTGCGCCGCCGCGCGGCGCGCGCACCACCTCCGCCGAACAGCGAGGAGCCGGCCATGGGTTCGGACGACAAGCACGCGCGGCGCACCGTCCTGCGGGCCGTGTCAGCGGCGGGCGCGGGGGTGGCGCTGACCCCGTCGGCGGCGCGGGCGGCCTCCCCGGAGGGCGGCGCCGCCACCGGCTCCGGCGCGGGAGCGTCGGGCTGGCTGCCCGAAGGCCCGCTGCGCGTATCCCCCGCCGACCCCGCTACGCCCATCTGAGCGCGAGGGGCGCCGGCAACCGCTTCCGGGGCAGGCCCGACCGCGTCTACCTGGTCGGCTCGACGGATCACGTCGTACGGGCCGTACGGGAGGCGGTGCGGTCCGGGGCGCGGCTCGCCGTCCGCAGCGGTGGGCACTGCTTCGAGGACTTCGTCGACAACCCCGAGGTCAAGGCCGTCATCGACATGTCGCCCATGGGGGAGGTCTCCTTCGACGAACGCCGCCGGGCGTTCGTCGTCGAGGCGGGGGCCGCCCTCGGCGAGGTGTACCGGAAGCTGTACCTCGGCTGGGGCGTGACCTTACCGGCCGGTTACCACGCCGAGGTGGGCGCGGGCGGGCATGTGCCCGGCGGCGGATACGGGCCGCTGAGCCGGCTGTTCGGGCTCGTCAGCGACTACCTCTACGCGGTGGAGGTCGTCGTCGTGGACCGCACGGGCGAGGTGCGCGCCGTCGTGGCCACCCGGGAGGAGGACGATCCCCAGCACGAGCTGTGGTGGGCCCACACGGGCGGCGGGGGCGGCAACTTCGGCGTCGTGACCCGCTTCTGGTTCCGTTCCCCCGAGGCCACGAAGGACACCGACCCGGCCCGCATGCTGCCCGCCCCCACCAGGACCGCGCTCACCTTCACCGCGGACTGGAGCTGGGAGGGGATGGAGAAGGAACGCTTCACCCGCATGGTGCGCAACCACGGGCAGTGGGCCGAGCGGCACGGCGCCGCCGGTGACGAGAACGCCGCGCTCTACGCCGAGTTCGCCCTGACCCGCCGCGCGGCGGGCGCTTATCTGCTCCTCGGCCAGGTCACGGCGGAGCCCGGCGCGGACCGCCGGCTCCTGGACGGCTTCCTCGGCGCGGTGAGCGCGGGCACCACCCGGCCCGGCAACCTGAAGGTCCGCCGGCTGCCCTGGCTCACCGCCGCGCTCCACGGCTCGGGAGAGGCGGTGGGCGACTGGCACATCAAGATCAAGTCGGCCTTTCTGCGCCGCCGCCTCACGGACCCCCAGATCGCCGTCGTACACCGCCACCTCACCCGCGCGGACACCGATGTGGTCGCCGGGAGCGTCGTCCTCAACACCTGCGGGGGCGCCGTCAACACCCTGTCCCCCGCCGCTACGGCCATGCCGCACCGCGATTCCGTACTGAAGCTCTCCTGCCTCGCGTCCTGGGCCGAGCCCGAGCGGGCGCCCGAATACCTGGCCTGGATCCGCGCCTGCTACCGAGACCTGTTCACCGACACGGACGGCGTCCCCGTACCCGGCCGGGCCGCCGACGGCGCCTTCATCAACTACCCGGACACCGACCTCGCCGATCCGCGCTGGAACACCTCGGACACGCCCTGGCAGACCCTCTACTACAAGGCCAACCACCCCCGGCTGCGCGCGGCCAAGACCCGCTGGGACCCGCGCGACACCTTCCGCCACGCACTGTCGGTCCGCCCCTGACTCACCTAGCTGCGCCACCTCTTCGACAGGTGATGCATGCGATGGAACACCACCTGAGCATGAACCGCTCTGCCTCCTTCGTCGCGCAGAGGGTGACCTTGACCATGAAGCGGCCGGGGGTGTGGTCAGCCCTGAGCACGCTTGGCCGCCTCGGCGGCCGGGAGACGGCAGGAACTCGGCGCGACGGGACTCAGGACGCCGGGGTTTTGTCCGCCGCGGTGATCTGACAGGTGATGGACGTCCGCTTGGTATAGCTGGTGGTGTCCGCCATGGTGACGGTCCTGGTGGAGTTCGCGAGCACCGTGAAGTACTTGTGGCGGTACCCGATGAGGCCGCCTGATGGATCGTTCCAGCTCACCGCGATGCTGTAGCGGTAGCCCCGCGTCGTGTCGGCGTTGGTGATGGTGACGTCGTACGTGAGCTGGCCGGCCGACAGGGTGAAGTTGCAGTTGCTGCCGTCGACCTCGTCGAGCCCTTCCGGGTCGTAGGTGGACGGCGTGGAGGGGGAGTCCGACGGGGTCCCGTACGACGGCGCGGACGAGGGGACGCCCGAGGGCAGATCCGTGGGCAGATCGGTCGGGACCCCGCTGGCACCGGACGACACACCGCCGCTGCCGCCGCCGGAGACGAAGCCACCGCCCCCGAGCCCGCTGCTGCCCTTGTCCTTCTTCCCGCAACCGGTCAGGGCCAACAGCCCGACCGCGGCGACGGCGACGAAGCGCATGGAACGGCGATGCATGCATTACCCCCGTGGGACGAACAGCCGATTCACGGCTTTGACGAGCTCACGCCACCCTAAACGGCACCCTGTCTCGAAGTCGCTCCGGGGGGTTCCGGCACGGCCGGTAGCCATCGATGGCCGACGAGAGCGTGAAACACCCAAGCCTGATCGTCCCGGTCGGCCACGTCGAACCCGTGCCGCGACGCATCCGGGGCCGATCGGCGGCCACGTCGTCTTCGACACCCGGCGCGCCCTGTACGTATGGGAGCGGCCCGTCTATCCCCGGTTCAGCATCCCGATCGAGGACATGGTCGAAGGTGTGCTGACCGATGACCACTACACCGAATCCCTGGGCGCCGGCCCCGCGCGGCGCCACTCCCTCCACACCGGATCCGAGGTCCGCCCGGGTGCCGCATGGGCCTGGGCCGACGGCGCCCCGAGCCCCTGCGCGGCACCGTCCGTTTCGAGTGGGAGGCCCTGGAGTCCTGGTTCGAGAAGGACGAGCCGGTCTTCGTCCACCCGAGGAGCCCCTACTCCCAAGTGGACGCGCTCCGCTCCTCCAGCAGCGTCCGCGTGGAGCTCGACAGGGTCGCGCTGGCCGACGCGCCGCACTGCGTAAAGCTGTTCAAGACCGGCCTGCCGACCCGCTACTACCTCGACCGCACCCACATCCACTGGCCCCGGCTGCGCCCCACCGACACGGTGACCAGCTGCCCGTACAAGGGGACGACGGGCGACTACTGGACGTTCGACAGCGACGTCGCCACCCACGAGGACATCGCCTGGGCCTACGGCCTCCCAACGATCCACGCCAACCGCATCGCGGGCATGGTCGCGTTCTACAACGAGCACGTCGACCTGTACGTCGACGGCACGCTGCTGCCACGGCCCACCGACCCGACCCCGGCCGCGCCGACCAAATAGCCCGACGCACACGGCCGAGGACACCCAGGCACCGCCCGCGCGCAACGGGGAAGATCGCAGAGGCCCTTTCTAAGGGAAAGCCGGCGTCGGCCCACCGACGACGATCGGCCGGGGCGAGGCTGGAGAACGAGTAACGTCCCAAGGCGATCGATGATGCCGCCAGCGGCCGACTTCGCCACCCCGAACTGCGGCGCGAACTGCCGCAGGGCAGGTCCGCCAGTACGCGGCGACGAGCAAGGCCCGGTCCTCCAGCGCCAGGGCCCACGGCCGTCCCTTGCAGCCCGGAAGTGGAGCACGGCCGCAGGGTGAGCGCGGTCAAAGACGATGTCATCGAGTCGTGCCATCCGCCCATGATCCACGCGCATGATGGACGAGGTCACACGTCTTCAGCACACAGCTGGCCGGGATCCAGGGCCTCGAAGATCCCCCTTTCCCTGCCGAATGGCCTGGAGAACCTGCAGAGTGTACGCGCCAGCTGGGTCATCCGGTGTAGAACAAGGCAGCGCAACTACTTCGTCAACTGCCGCACCGTAGGTGAGCAGACCTTGCCGAACAGCATCCTTGTCACCGAATATTCCGATCTTTTTGACCAGTTCGAACGGCACCGCCTCAATCAATTGAGAACGATAAGGCCGGGGTGAACTCCGGGCGAAGTCAACCACATCACCGTACCCAGCACGCGCGAACATCTGGCTATATCCAGGTGCGTTAAGGTAATCGGCCAGCATGTTTCGCACTTGTTGCAGGGCCGCTGCCTCCGCGGTAGCAGCTACCGGCACCCAAGCAGCGACTGGCGGCCGGGGGCGCAGGGCAGCCTCTGACTCCTTGGCGAGTTGCTTGGCCAACTCCGCTGCCGTCTCAGCGGTGACGAGAGCCACCGCCATTCGGTCGGCCTGGCGGGCTGCCGTGCGGATGGCGTGCGTCCCGAAGGCGGCCATCGTGAGATATCCAGTGGGCGCGGGAAGACGCAATCGGTATCCGCGGGTCCTGATCACCTGACCGTCAACTACCGCCCTCTCTTGGGCAAGAAAATGCCTTAGGGCCTGCACGGATTCACTCATGGCTCTGGCCGGTCGCCTGTGGTCACGCCCGTGCCAACCTGTGACGATGATGGGGCTGGATGGCCCCACTGCGATGCGCACCTTCCTGCCGCCGGAAAGAGCGGCGACGCTGGCCGCACCTCTTGCGATCATTGCGGGGTCCCGAACTGCGACAGGAAGCGGCCCCAGAGTCAATGGAATTCTCTGCGTGCAGCTTCCGATAGCTGTGGCCAGGGCGAAGGTGTCGTAGGTTTCTCTCTCGCCGATCCATAACTCGGGAAAGTTGTGCTCGTCAGCGAGTTTTGCCGTCTCAAGCGCTTCATGCGCAGGGCGGTCCTTCCAGAGTCCCAATCCCACCGTGATCTGTGGCAGATCCTCGGTCCCGGCAGCAGGATGGTTACTTGTCATGTGGCTCCTCCGCTCGATTATAGAAACGTGTTGATAGACGGCGCCGGCAAAGTACTGTCCTGCAGCAGGATGGTGCGGCGCGCAATACGGAGAGAGCCATCCTTCAGACGTCGCAGCCTATCTTCGCGGCGCGCATACAACGTGTGCCTCTCGTTCTCAAATCGACTGGAGTAAAGGATCAGCACCGAGTGAACGTCCAGGTTCCTCAGAGCGTCGGCGGGTATGACCTCAATGTTACTGATGACGTGCAAGTGGCGGACCGGGGGATCCTGGGACCACGCAGCCGGATGTTCAAGGTGCTGCGCACGCTCCTTGAGCAATCTCTTGTCATGATCGAAGTAGGCCATCCGTTCAGGACCGTACGTTCCCGCCGGGTCCCGGCGCTGACGGTCTTCAATTCCGGGCATCCAATAATGGATGTCGTCGGTGCACAGCTCCAACCATTGAAGATATTTTCCGTTGTCGAGGAGCCGAGCCTCTTTGTAGAGGAAGTCTTCCACCTCTCGTTGAAGGGCTAACGGTTCAAGTACCTCCATGAGCGGCTGCGACAACTGGAAACCCAGGAATCCTGAAGAAGATTGCGGCGGATTAAAAGGAGATTCGTTCATGGCATCTCCGTAGACGTTGAGTCGCTGATGACGTCACCCCAAGTGGGGGCGAGCATGAGAGCGCGCCACCGTTTATAGTAGGCTCGCGCATTCTCCTCGCTTACCTGCCCCTTGGAGACGTTGAGCCCTTCAGGAAGTCCCGGGAGCGATACGCGACTGCCCTTACCCAGCGCACTGTACAAATGATGTTTCCGGGTGGCTGTACCCTGGTGGGACGCGGTCGCACCTTGCCAGGGCGGCACATCATCAGTCTCGAATACCCCGGCCGGGGAAAATGTATGCATCGCCCCTACGCGCCATGCACGCTTCACTTCTTCAGGAGCATTCTTGTTGACCAGGACATAGGTGTGCAGAACCGTTTGGCTGGGGCTCACTGGCCGCCAGACACGGAAAGTATTCTGCCCGGGAAGGAACGAGAAATTCGGGAAGACCGTAACTGAGCTGGTGGAGCCGACCGCCCAAGCGCGAGGCCATCCGAGTCGCTCAACGAACTGTTGCTCGTGCTCTCGCAAATAATCTTTGACGAGCGGTTGCCCAAGAGTGGCAGCGTTACCGCGCTTATCGAGATTAAATTCCCAGCAATGCCCATTTGCATTGATTTGAAAGCTTTCGGCGTCAGGACCTCCGAGAAGTGGAACTTGACGCCCTAGCATCACTTGCGCACCGGACGCATGGGTATACCGGGCGTGAAGAGCATCGCTCGCGAAGTTCTCGGCGGGAATTTTGTAGTTACAGGATATTTCAGAGCGGATGGATCCGGGAAGGAACTCCGTTCCTCCTGGGTCGTTGTCCAGGAACATTTTTTCTGGTGGCCCTGCGGCGATCTACAGCGGTCTATTGGCTGCCCCAAATCTCTCCTCGGCAGATCTCCGGCAACTGCGTGTCTGCCCAGGAGGCGGCTCTCCTTTCCCTGCCTCGGTGCTCCACCAATGGAAAGATGCTACTGGCCTGGAGGTTCGTGAGGCATATGGCATGACTGAGGTAGCGCCCATCACCAGCCAGGTGCCGGGAAAGAAAGCGCTGGCTGGCTCCGTAGGTCGCCCTGCGCCCCAGATTGAAGTTCGAATCGCTGCAGACGGAAGCCAGGATCCGCAGCCCATCGGCGTTGTGGGGGAAATTTTGGTGCGCTGCCCTCAGCGCATGTTCCTGGGTTATCATCGAAGGCCGGATGATACGGCAACGGCACTTACAGGCGGCTGGTTGCGAACAGGTGACATCGGTCGACTTGACACAGAGGGGTACCTGTATATCGTCGACCGCGCGAAGGACATGATTCTTGTAGGCGGGTTCAACGTTTTCCCGCGCGAGATAGACGAGGTCATTGTCTCACATCCCCACGTTGCTCACTCCGTCACCATTGGAGTACCTGATCAGCGAAAAGGCGAGCAGCCGATATCATTCATCGTACCCGTTACAGGAAAGTCTCTGGACTTGGAGAATATTCATCGGCATTGCGCCGAACACCTCGCCAGATACAAGCGGCCGACTCGCATTATAGTATTGGACGAGATTCCATACACCCCCGCCAGAAAAGTAGACCGCATGGCTTTGCGCTCCTTGTTCGTTCACCAATCGAAGCCTTAACGGCTCAAACAGGAAAAATCGATAAGGAAAATCGATTCCACAGGTTGAAGCCGCTGAACCACGGTGGGGATCCAAACCACTTTTGACACGACCGGGCTCCCTGGCCATAGCACCAACGGCAGCGTCCATCCTGCGCCGCGATGCATCGGTCGACGGGGGGTACAGGTCCACTAACCCAAGTGTTTCCGTGTCCCATGGCAGCTGAGCCGAAGCACGATAGCTGTCACAGCGGCAGGCTTGTTGTCACTTGTGGGAGTGGACGCCGGTAGGTTCATCCGTATCAAAAACCGCAATATCGTTATGTGCGAGTGCAAGATCTGGCGCGGCCCCAAGGCCCTCACCGATGCACTTGATCAGCTGCTCCGCTACACGGACACCGACACCATCCGGTTTGCTGTAGATGATCGTCGACCGGTCAGGCTGCCCCTTGGTCTTCGGGATCTTCATCTTGGCGACGCGGTACAACTCGCTCGGCGGAGTTGCCGAGATTTCGCCGGTCGGCGTCTCGACGAGCCCCTTGTACGGCTCGGCTTGCTCATAGTTGATGTGCAGGTCGGCGAGCTTGCGTCCGGCCTCGGTGAAGCTGTGGAAGTCGCGCACCCTCGGGATTCGAGACAAGGGTTTCTTCAAGTCGGCCTTGAAGAGCTCGCAGTACTCCAGGGAGTGGAGCAGACCGTAGGTGTAGTAAAAGATGTCGTCCTTGGTGATGGTGGGGTCAGTGCACGTCTTGCGGTAGTCCACCAGTGCAGAATCGGTGATGTTATCGACGCGCTCGTACCCACCACCGCCACTTTCACCGAAGTCGAATCCTCCCTCGACGGCTAGTTCTCGATATGTATAGCGAGGGAAGAACTGACCGTTCGTCTGCCCGCCGAATTCGGAGAGATCAGGAATATTACCAGCGGCGAGGGCGGTGAATTTCATAGCGGCACCGACGCCTGTCACGTAGAATCCGAAGTTCGCATGTTCCGACGTAGGGAAAACCCGAGGGAGCTGGGAGCGCTCATGATTAGCATGGCTATCAAAATAGACAATCTGCTTCGCGAACGGCCGGTACATGCATCGAACCATCCGGGAGGAATCAAACTGAATCTTTTCCGAATTGGCTAGGTACCCCTGCAGACTACGCGACCAGCTGATTTTCTTTGGGTTCAATTCAATAAAGCCGTCTACATGTTCACGCGGGCGCACAACCTTGCTATCAATGCAGTAGGCACCGAAATCATCGACTTGCGAGTTAAAGAAGTCAATCATCGAGATAACTGTATCCGCGCAGACGATTAGCCGAGTAGTTATAAACCCACACGTCACGGTTTGTTTGCAACCCTGCTGAGTAAGTCTCGAAGACGGGGCGCGAGTTGCCCTTGCGGAGCTTATCGCCGATCTGTTGAAATTCCGTAAGCTTTCGTCACGCTGGTTGATCCAGTCTCCGTCATTATCCGGCAGCACATGTTCCCAGATGACGTCATTCAGGCTCTGCGAACCGATGACGCGAAGCTTATCTTCACGGCTGAGATAGTCTCCAATATCGTTGTATTGAAACGTACACTTTGTGGATGCGTCAACTTTTCGCCTATGCGGCGTTCCGCGAGGTCGGCCGCGTGATCCGCACCGTGCAGCTGCTGCGCTACCTCTCCGACGCCCCCGCTGCGGCGGCGGGTGACCGCGACGGCCAACAAGGTCGAGGCGTTCAACGGCTTCTCCCAGTGGCTCGGCTTCGGCAACCGCGGCGTCATCGCCGACAACGACCTTGTCGAGCAGGAGAAGGCGATGAAATTCAACGCCCTGCTCACCAACGCGGTGATCTTCCACAACGCCCTGGACATCACCGAGATCGTCCGCCAACTGCTGGAGGAGGGCTGGACGATCGAGCCGGAGGACCTGGCCCATATCTCGCCGTACCTGACCGAGCACATCAACCGGTTCGGCGAGTACTCCACGCACGAGCTCGGCATCCAGCCCGACGCGTACGACCCCAAGCTGGACGTCGGCTTCACCCCCCTGCGCGACCAGGATCTGGCCGCCGCCGGCTTCACCGCGGCCGCCTGACCCGCCGGCCGTGGGGGTTACGCCTGCTGGACGGGGCGCTTGGGCAGCGTGCGGGCGAGGCGCGTTCCCGGCCGGCCGCTGAGTGAGCGCCGCCAGGTGTGTGCTGACCGTGGCGCCCTGCCGCAGCCGGGCGTGGGTGGCGTACACGGTCTCGGCGACGGTCTGTTCGTCGTGGTGAGGGAAGCGGGCGGCGAGGTGCTCGATGACGCGGTCGAGGGAGTGCTCCCTGTCCATGAAGGGCCCGTCTCTCAGGCATCGAAATCCGATGTCGTCTCGCGATATCCGTGCCCGAGGTGGTTCCCGGAGGCATCGGACGAAGTCCGGTGCGGGCGTAGGATCGGATGCCGATATCGGTTTCATCACTGCCGGAGGTGGCCAGGGTGCGGGAGTTCCAGCGGGGGGCGGTGCGGCTGCACATCCTGCATCACGCGGCCGAGGAGGAGATCCACGGTGCGTGGATGACCGAGGAGCTGGCCTCCCACGGCTACCAGATCAGCCCCGGCACCCTGTATCCGACGCTGCACCGGCTGGAGGCCGACGGACTGCTCACCTCGGAGCAGCGGGTGGTCGACGGCCGTACCCGGCGGGTGTACAAGGCGACCGAGGCCGGGAAGAAGGCTCTGGCGGAGGACCGGAAGGCGCTGAAGGAGCTCGCCCGCGAGGTCTTGGGCGACGAGGCGCCGTAGCGCCCTGGCCAGTCAACGGTGCGGGGTCAGGAGTTGCGCGGGGCTACCAGGCCGGATTCATAGGCCAGGACGACGAGCTGGGCGCGGTCGCGCGCGTGCAGCTTGCCCATGGCCCGGTTGATGTGGGTCTTGGCAGTCAGCGGGCTGATGACCAAGCGGTCGGCGATCTCGTCGTTGGACAAGCCCTGGGCGGCCAGGGCGACTGCCTCGCGTTCGCGGCTGGTCAGCTCCTTAAGGCCGCTGCCTGTGCGGGCAGGGGGCTGGGTGACGTACCGGTCGATGAGCTTTCGGGTGATCGCGGGCGCGAGCAGGGCGTCGCCGCGGGCGGCGACGCGTACGGCGTGCAGGAAGTCTTCCGGCACGATGTCCTTGACGAGGAAGCCGGCGGCGCCGGCGCGCAGCGCGTCGAAGACGTACTCGTCCATGCCGTAGTTGGTCAGCATGACGACGTGTACGCCCGCCAGGGCCGGGTCCGCGGCGATGTGCCGGGTTGCTTGGATGCCGTCCATCACGGGCATCTGGATGTCGATGAGCGCGACGTCGGGCAGTTGCTCCTTGACGAGCGCCAGGCCCTCTTGGCCGTTGGCGGCCTCGGCCACCACCTCGATGTCGTCTTCGAGGTCGAGCAGCGCGCGAAAGCCGCTGCGGATGAGCGGCTGGTCATCGACCAGCAGGACACGGATCACGACGCTCCGTTCGTGGGAAGTTCAGCCTGGACAGTGAAGCCGCCTGTGCTGCGCGGCTCGGTACGCAGCCCACCGCCCAGGGCCGTGACGCGTTCGCGCATGCCGAGCAGACCGAGGCCGGGCGTCGGCGCGGGGTGCAAGGTGGCCTTTCCGTTGTCGTCGACGCGGATGGCGAGGGCGTCTGGCCGGTAGTCGATGAGCACCGATGCGGCGGTGGCGGCGGCGTGCCGGGCGACGTTGGTGAGCGATTCCTGAACGATCCGGTATGCGGTACGGCCTACCGCTGCTGGCACGGGCTGCGGCTGTCCTTCTATCGTGAGCGTCGTTTCCAGACCGGTCGTTTGGAACCGTTTCACAAGGTTCGGGATGTGGTCGAGTCCGGGCGGCGGAGTGGTGTCGTCGTCGCGCAGTGCCTCCAGGGTCGCGCGCAGCTCCCGGCTCGCCTCCCGGCCGGCTTCCTGGATCGCCAGCAGGGCCTCGGGCACCTGCTCGCCTCGCCTCCGGGCCACGTGGACGGCGACCTCGGACTGCACTTTGATGACCGAGATCTGGTGGGTGAGGGAGTCGTGCAACTCCCGCGCGATGCGCAGCCGCTCCTCGTCGGCCCGGCGGCGCGCGGTCTCCTCGCGGGTGTGCTCTGCTTCGTCCGCCCGCCGTTCGGCCTGCCGCACCGCCTCCCCGGCGGCGAACGCGGCGATGAGCCAGGCGATCTCAAGGGTGTTCCGGGCCTGCGTCACGATTTCGCGCGCGGGACCGTCACGGGACATCAGGGCGGTGAGGTGGAGCACCGCCAGCAGGCCCATGGATGCGGCCAGTGTGACGGCGCGGTGCCCGGCGCAGACCGCGCCGTAGACCGCGACCAGATAGGAGACGGCGAGCACCTCGAACCCGGCCCCCAGGTAGCCCACTGCGGACAGCCCGGTGACGGCCAGGACCACGAGCGGTGACCGCCGGCGCGCGGCCAGCGCCAGCCCGCCGACCGCCAGCAGCGCGGAGCCGAGCAACTCGCGCCCCCCGGCCGGGTGTGGCCCGGACAGCCCGGTGCCCAGCTGCAGCGCCGCCACGCCCACGGCGATCGCCCAGTCAGTGACCCCGGCCGGGACAGCGAACCGCCATTTGTCCATGCGGGCACCATAGCCGCATGCGGTTGCGGGCGAGTCCCGCTCGTGGACGAGCGGCCGGCTACCGCGTGCGCGGTACCCGCGCGCGGCCTGCCGCGTACGCAGTATCGGGATGCCGCCGCGGCAGTAGCGGATAGTGCCTGCGCCTGCTGGACGACCGGCAAGGGCCCGGCGCGCATGCTCAAGGCACATCGGAAACCTCGGAATCAGTGACAGACACGGAGGGAAAGAGGCATGAATGCTTCAGTACTGGTGGCAGCCGCCGAAGGCGGGATCATCGGCGACGGGCGGACCGGGGCCAACCTTGCCCTCGGGGTAGGGCTGCTCGGCCTGGCCGTCGGCTGGCTCGCCCTGGCCCGCGCCCGCGGCCGGATCAGTACCGGTAACGCACGCACCGGCGGGATGTCGGCCATCGCGGTGGGAACGGTCGGCACAGTCCTCGCGGTGCTGCACCTGGCCACCTCCAGCGGCGGCCCCGGCACCGGCAACGGGCTCGTCGGCGCCATCGTGGCCATTCCGCTGGGGCTGGGCGCCGTACTCCTCGGCCGCCGGGCGCTGACCCGCTGCCGCCACACCAACAGGGCAGCCGACCGGGTGCCCGCCTGACCGCCACCGGGTCACGGCGTGCGTGTGGCCACCACGCGCCGGGCCCCGTAGGCGGCGGCACCGACAGCCAGCACCGCGGCCCCGGCGACCACCGAGGACAACGGCAGGGCAAAGGCAAGGATGAGGCAGCCGACCAGCCCTACCACGGGGATGATCCGCACGGGACGACCCTCGTGCGGCCGCAGAGTCCAGGCGGAGGCGTTGGCCACGGCGTAGTAAGCAAGGACGCCGAAGGATGAGAATCCGATCGCGCCGCGCACGTCGGCGGTTGCGGCGAGCATCGCCACCACCGCGCCGACCAGCAGCTCGGCGCGGTGCGGCACCCTGAACTTCGGGTGGACGACCGCCAGGGCGTGCGGCAGGTGCCGGTCGCGGGCCATGGCCAGCGTGGTGCGGGAGACTCCGAGGATCAGCGCGAGCAGCGAACCGAGCGCGGCAACGGCAGCGCCGACGCGCACAACGGGAGCCAGCCAGTCGGCTCCTGCCGCCCGGGCCGCGTCCGACAGCGGCGCGGCAGCCTCTGCCAGCCCCTGCGGACCGAGGACCGTCAGTGCGGAGACGGCGACGACGGCGTAGACGACCAGGGTGATGCCGAGCGCGAGCGGGATGGCCCGGGGGATGGTGCGCTCGGGATCGCGGACCTCCTCGCCCAGGGTGGCGATACGCGCGTACCCGGCGAAGGCAAAGAACAACAGGCCCGCCGCCTGGAGCACCCCGCCGAAGGTCGCGTCGTCCCCGACGTCGAGCCGGGCCGCGTCCGAGGCCGAGGAGGTGAGCGCGGCGACCACCACGGCGGCGAGCACCGCCAGGACCACGGCCACGATGACCCGGGTCAGCAGTGCGGACTTCTGCACCCCGGCGTAGTTCACCGCGGTCAGCGCCACCACCGCCGCGACCGCGACCGCGTGGGCCTGGCCCGGCCACACGTACGTCCCGACGGTGAGTGCCATCGCCGCACAGGAGGCGGTCTTGCCCACCACGAATCCCCAGCCCGCCAGGTAGCCCCAGAAGTCGCCGAGACGTTCACGGCCGTAGACGTAGGTACCGCCCGACGCCGGATACCGGGCCGCGAGCCGTGCGGAGGAGGTGGCGTTGCAGTAGGCGACCACCGCGGCGAGCGCCAGGCCGATCAGCAGCCCGGAGCCGGCCGACCGCGCGGCCGGGGCAAGTGCGGCGAAGATCCCCGCGCCGATCATCGACCCCAGACCGATCACCACGGCATCCGGCACTCCAAGCCGACGGCTCAGCTCGTCCGGCATCCCGGCGGCGGTCGATGGCTTGCTCATGGCCTACTCCCTCGGCGGCACAGCCGCAGACGTTACGCACTTCGATATCGGCAGACGATACGTGAGCCCCGGTCCGGCCGCCGACCCGCATCCCAGGCCATGGATGCACGCTCAGTGTTCGCAGAAATGAGTACTTCTTGAGAGATCGCGGACCCCCGTCGGGCCGTGTCCGGTTTGCCCCTGATCTCCGTTCTCGCAACCCTCGCAAAACGGCATTCGCACCATGCCCCTCGCACGACGTGCCCCAGCTCACCGAACCGGCCGCCGTCGCACAGTTCGACTGCCCCACCTGTTCCGCCCCTGCGGGAAGCGCCTGCCGCACCCGCGGCGGCAAGGTCGCCCCGAAGTACCACACCCCGCGCTTCATGCTCGTCCCCCAGCTCCGCGCCGAGCTGGAGGTAAGACCCCCGCCGGCCGCGGCCCCGGCCGCGCGTGGGAGATGGGCCCGGCGATCGACGCCGCGGTACCCGAGGCCGCAACGAAGCCCATGAGGGTGGGATATGCCCGTTGGGGCGTTACCCCTTGATCGTGGACACCCTGATCATTGGATCGTGAGGATCCGAAGAACAGGAGTTCCCGTTGGGGACGTCGAAGTACTCGCCTGAGTTCCGGGCGGATGCCGTCGCGCTGTACCACGCCAGTCTTGCGGAGGGCCGCGAAGTATTTTGCGGGCGAGACCAGCTGGTGAGCAGCCGCTTCCAGTTCGTCGACGATCACCGTGGCGCCTTCGGTGTCAAGCGGCTGTGCCAGGTTCTGGCCGTCTCCCGGTCCGGGTTCTACCGGTGGCTGGCCGGCGCGGACGCGCGGGCCGAGCGGGCCCGGGCCGATGCCGAACTCGCCGAGCGCATCACCGAGATCCACACCGAGTCCGACGGCACCTACGGGGCTCCACGCGTGACAGCCGAGCTCCGTGACGAGGGTGAGCGGGTCAACCACAAGCGGGTGGCACGCGTCATGCGGAAGTTCAACATTGTCGGACGGCACCTGCGCAAGAAGGTCCGCACCACCATCCCCGAGCCAGCGGCGACGCCGGTGCCGGACCTGCTGCGGCGCGACTTCACCGCGATCGCACCGACAAGCAAGGCATCGACTCGGCCTGCACCGTCGTCCAGATCTTCTGGATCTGGCGCATCCTCGTGCATTACATGCTGGACGAGGATGTCTCGCTCCCTCCCAACATCGTGGCCCGGATCGAACTCCCTGACGTCACACCACGCGTCAAGGTCGCTCTGTCACCGGGACAGGTCGCGGCAGTCGCAGCGGCCATGCGGAGGGTAGCGCCCCGCTATGAGGTCCTGATCTGGCTCGGAGCCTGTGCCGGGCTACGCCAGGGCGAGGTCTTCGAAGGCCGTTGACAGTCAGCCACTCCCTCCTTCACCACGCCAGCTGCCCGGTCGCCGTGGTCCCGCAGCAGTCGTGACCGCGGAGGCCGCTGGCTTCTTCAGGCCCCTTGTCGGCGTGTCGCGGCACGCAGTCGGCGCAGGTAGGGGTCGTGGGCCTGGCGGGGCAGGATGCGCAGCCTGACGTCGAGCGCCACCACGCCGTCGGGCCGGGCGATCACCGGGTTGAGGTCGGCCTCGGCGAGTTGCGGGAGGTCGCAGGCCATCCGGGAGAGCCGCAGCAGCACTTGCTCCAGGCCCTCCAGGTCCACGGCCTGGCCGCCCCGGTAGCCGAAGAGCAGGGGGGCGCAGCGCGGGGAGGTGATGAGGGTGTGCACATCGCGGTCGGTGAGCGGGGCGAGCCGGGCGGCATGGTCGGCGAGCAGTTCGGTGGCGGTGCCCCCGAGGCCGAAGAGCACCAGGGGGCCGAACACCTCGTCCTGGACCACGCCGGCGAACAGCTCGGTGCCACGGCGCGCCATCGGCTGCACCAGCGCTGCGGTCATGCGGCCTGGGAAGCGTTCCCGTAGCTCCCGGTAGGCGGTGCGGACCTCTTCCGCTCCCTCCAGGTCGAGCCGCAGTGCTCCTTGGTCGCTCTTGTGCACCAGTCCGGGCCAGTATGCCTTGAGGGCCATCCTGGTGTTCTCTTCGGTGAGGTGGCGGACGGCTTCGGCGGCGCTGTCCTCGTCCTCGGCCCAGGCCCAGGGGAGTTGGGGGATGTGGTAGCGGTCGAGGAGGGCGGCACAGGCGCGGGGGTCGAGCCAGCCTCCGTCGGGGTGGTGGGTGAGGTATTCCTCCACCATGGCCGTGGCGCCGGCGGTGTCGATTCCGGACAGCGGGGGGATGGTGCCCGGCGGCTCGGCGCGCCAGCGGGCGTGGCGGACGGCGTGGGCGAGGGCGCGGGCGGCGGACTGGGGCTCGCCGTAGGCCGGGATGGCGCGGTCGTCGGTGCTCGTGAGCAGTCGTACGGGGGCCTCCTGGTCGAGGAGGACCGCGAGGACCGGCCGGGGGCGCCGGCCCGGTGTGCCGGTGAGGGCGAGCAGCGGGTCCTGGTCGGTTCCGCTGGCCAGCGCGGTGGGGACCAGGGCCACCAGCACCGCGTCGACGGCGCCGTGTGCGGCGAGCCGGTCCACGCAGGCGCGCAGCCGGTCGGCGGTCACCGCGGCCGTGGTGTCCACGGGGTTGGCGGTGGCCGCCCCGGGCGGCAGGAGCGTGCGGAGTTCATCGACCAGGGCGGTGTCGAGGGCGGGGACGTTCAGCCCCGCCTCGACGCAGGCGTCGGCGGCGAGCACTGCGGCGCCTCCCGCGTTGCTGATCACCGCGACATCGGCTCCGGCCGGCGGTGGCTGGGTGTACAGCAGGGCCGCGGTGTCGACCAGTTCGGCGATGCTGTGGGTGGCGATGATCCCGGCCTGGGTGAACAGGGCCCGGCGGGTCATGGTGGGGGTGGCCGCGGCGGCGGTGTGAGAGGCCGCGGCGCGCCGTCCGGCGTCCGATCGGCCCGCGTCCACCGTGAGGACCGGCATGCCGCGGGCGACCCGTCGGGCGGTGCGGGAGAAGGCTCGGGGGTTACCGAAGGACTCCAGATGGAGGACGGCGAGACGGGTGCCGTGGTCGGATTCCCACCACTGCAGCATGTCGTTGCCGCTGACGTCGTACTTGTCGCCGAGTGAGACGAAGCTGGAGATGCCCACGCCCAGGCGGCCGAGCCGCTCGAGCAGCGCGATGCCCACCCCTCCGGACTGCACGGCGACCCCTGCCCGTCCCGGCAGCGGCGGATGCGCGGCGAAGGTTGCGTTCAGGCGCGCCTCGTCGGCCGTGTTGGCGACGCCCAGGCAGTTGGGGCCCACCAGCCGCATCCCGTACCGGCGGCAGGTGGTGAACAGCGCCTCGGCCTGGGCCGCGTCGAGGCCCGCCGTCAGGACGACCAGCGCGCCGACCCCCCGGGCGCCGCACTCCTCGGCCGTCTTGGGGACGTCGGGCGCGGGTACCGCAACCACGACGAGCTCTGGGACGAGGGGAAGGGCCGCCACCGACGGGTGGGCAGGCGTTCCCTCGATGACATCGGCGTGCGGGTTGACCGCGTACAGGGGCCCGTCGAATCCTCCGGAGCGGAGGTTGCCGAGCACCGCGCGCCCCACCGACCCAGGGCGTCGGCCCGCGCCGACGACGGCCACCGAGCGGGGCCGCAGCAGTGGCCTCAAGCTCGCCACATCGGCGATCCGGCCACGCTGGTCCACCGCCGACAGATAGTGTTCGTCCTCCTCCAGGTGCACGGTGCAGCGCACGTCGGTGCCGTCGAAGTGGCGGGAGGTGCGCAGGCCCAGATCGGCGAAGACCTTCAGGACTGCGTGGTTCTCGGCGAGCGCCTCGGCAGTGAAGGTCGAGACCCCCGCGTCCCTGGCCGCGTGAACCAAGTGTTCAAGCAGCAGCGTGCCGATGCCCTGCCCGTGGCGGCCCTCCGCGACGGCCAGGGCCATGTCGGCCGACACCGGCTCACCAGGGGTCGCGGGAAGGGTCGTGTACTCCGCCGCACCGACCACCCGCCCTCGCGCCACCGCGAGCAGGGCTCGGTAGCCGGAGTGCGCGGGTGCGCAGATGCGTGCCGCCGCCTCGCTCGCGTAGCTCGGATTGGCCGCGAAGAACCGCAGCCGCAGGTCCTCCGGTGACATCTCCCGGTGCATGCGCAGCACTTCGTCTCGGTCCTGCGGTCCGGCGGCGCGTATCTCGACGGTGCTGCCGTCGGCGAGCAGCGCGTGAACCGTGTCGGGGCGGTGTGCCGGGTCCGTCATCCGTGAGCCCTTTCGCCACGGGTTTCGCGATCCGGTGCCCGGAGCGAGGCGGCGTGGTCGGGCACATAGGTCTGCAGCTGCCTGGGCGGCCGCTCGTAGCCGGTGGGCGCGGGACGCGGCGGCAGGCGCAGGTCCGGCAGCCGGACGTCGCCGTACGGCACGGTGGACAGCAGGTGAGCGATCATGTTGATGCGGGCCGCGCGTTTGTCGTCGGCCTCGACGACATACCAGGGTGCCGCGGGGATGTCGGTGCGCGCGAACATCTCGTCCTTGGCCTGGGAGTACGCCTCCCAGCGCGTGATGGACTCCAGGTCCATCGCCGAGATCTTCCAGCGCCGGGTCGGATCGCTCAGCCGTCTGCGGAACCGTCGCTCCTGCTCGGAGTCGCTCACCGAGAACCAGTACTTGCGCAGCAGGATCCCGTCCTCGACCAGCATCCGTTCGAAGACCGGACACTGGCGCAGGAAGCGCTGGTGCTCCTCCTCGGTGCAAAAACCCATGACGCGTTCGACGCCGGCCCTGTTGTACCAACTGCGGTCGAAGAGCACGATCTCACCCGCGGCCGGAAGCTGCGCGGCATAGCGCTGGAAGTACCACTGGGTGCGTTCCCGCTCGGTCGGCACCGGCAGGGCGACAACCCGCGCGATACGCGGGTTCAGGCTCTCGGTGACCCGTTTGATCGCGCCGCCCTTGCCGGCCGCGTCCCGCCCCTCGAAGACCACCACCAGCCGCCGCCCCTCGGCCCGCACCCACTCCTGGAGCCTCACCAGCTCGATCTGCAGTCGGCGCAGCTCCTGCTTGTACCGGGCCCGGGGCAGTCGGCCGGAGCCGCGCTCGCCCATGGGGCCAGTGTCGCATCGGACAGACCGCTCCGCCGCCCCGCCACCACGCCCCGAGCTGACACCACGCGAAGGCGGAGGCAGGGTGGAAACACGGCAGCACATGGGAAGGGTGGTGGTCGTCGTGGGGCTGCCCTTGGTCGTCGGCGTCGACGGGTCGCGTTCCAGCCTCCGCGCCGTGGACTGGGCGGTGGACACGGCGGTGGTCCACGGTGTGTCACTGCGCCTGGTCCACGCCTTCCTGTGGGAGCGATACGAGGCCACGGAACCGGCCATCGCCTCGGGCCGCCGCTCCGCACGGGCGGTCGCCGAGAACATCGTGGACACTGCCGCGGGACACGCCCGGCGCCGAGCCCATGAGGTGGAGATCTCGGCTCTTGTGTTGCCTGAGGACCCGGTGCGGGCGCTGCTGGGCGAGGCCCGTAACGCGTCGATGGTGGTGCTCGGGTCGCGGGGCCACAGCCGACTGACCGGGCTGCTCCTCGGCTCGGTCAGCCTGGCCGTAGCCGCACGCGCCGACTGTCCCGTCGTGGTCCTGCACGACGAGGGGAACGACGCCTTCGGGACACGGCCACGGGTTGTGCTCGGCGTGGGCCGACCGGACACCGGACCGCAGGCCGTGCGTTTCGCCTTCCGGGAGGCCGAAGCCCGCCGCTGGGCGCTGTATGCCGTACGGGCCTGGCGCCGCCCGGCGCAGGACACCGCCGACCGTCCACCGTTCGCCAGGGATCTGGCCCGCCGCCATCGGGAGCAGGCGGCCGAGGTCCTCGAGGATGCGCTGGCCGAGTCCCTGCGCGACCATCCGCGGGTGGAGATCCGGCCACAGGTGACCGAAGGCCGGGCCGGGCAGGTGCTTCTGGACGCTTCCCGCGGGGCCGGCCTGCTGGTGGTCGGCGCCCGGCGCGCACACGGGTACACGGGGCTGCAACTCGGTCGAGTGGCCCACACGGCTCTCCACCACGCCGCCTGCCCCGTCGCCGTGGTGCCGCAGCGGGGGTGACCCGTGGGTTCGCCGATGCCCAAATGGACCTGGGTGTACGAGGGCTACGACCCGGCCGGGGAGCGGCTGAGGGAGTCCCTGTGCACCCTCGGCAACGGCTACTTTGCGACCCGGGGCGCCGTCCCGGAGTGCGGCGCGGACACCGTTCACAGCCCCGGCACCTACGCCGCCGGCTGCTACAACCGGCTGGAGTCCAAGGTGGCGGGCCTTCGCGTGGAGAACGAGGACCTGGTCAACCTGCCCAACTGGCTGCCGCTGCGCTTCCGGCACCGGGGCGAGGACACCGCCGACGAGGCCCCGACACCGTGGTTCTCGCCGGACACCCACCCCCCGCTCGACCACCGGCTGACCCTTGACCTGCGCGCGGGCGTCCTGGAACGCACCGCGCGCTACGTGGACGACACCGGCCGGCACCTGGCCGTGCGGCAGCTGAGCCTCGTCCACATGGGCGACCCGCACCTGGCGGCGCTGCGGACCGAGTTCACGGCGGAGGACTGGTCGGGACGGCTGGAGGTCGAGTCGGCGCTGGACGGGGCGGTGGCCAACACCGGCGTGGCCCGGTACCGGCAGCTGGCCAACCGGCACCTCACCCACATGCATACGGGTACCGCACCCGGTGGTGACGTGGTCTGGCTGCGCTGCCGCACCGGCACCTCCGACATCCGCGTCGGCATGGCCGCCCGCACCACCACCGACGGCGACACCGACACGGCCACCACCCACCGGCCGGAGCGCGCCTGCCTCCTGCTGCGGCCGCTCATGGAGCCGGGCCGGACGGTGACCGTCGACAAGTGCGTCGCCCTGCACACCTCCCGCGACCCGGCGATCAGTGATCCCCTGCACGCCGCCGTGGACCGCGTGGGCCGTGCACCGGGCTTCACGGCACTGGCCCACACACACCGTGCGGCGTGGGAGCAGCTGTGGCGCGCGTGTGAGATGGACGTTCCCGGCCAGGCGGGGCGGATCCTGCGGCTGCACCTGTTCCACCTGCTCCAGACACTCTCCCCGCACACCGCGGACCTGGACGTCGGGGTGCCCGCGCGGGGGCTGCACGGCGAGGCGTACCGGGGCCATGTGTTCTGGGACGAGCTGTTCGTGCTGCCCTATCTGAACCTGCACCTGCCCGAGGTCTCCCGGGCGCTGCTTGACTATCGCCACCGGCGGCTGGAGCAGGCGTGTTTCGCGGCCCGCGACGCCGGGCGGGCGGGCGCGATGTACCCGTGGCAGAGCGGCAGCGACGGCCGTGAAGAGACCCAGCGGCTGCATCTCAATCCGCGCTCGGGACGCTGGCTGCCCGACCACTCCCACCTCCAGCACCACGTCGGGTCGGCCATCGCGTACAACGTGTGGCAGTACGGTGAGGCCACCGGTGACGTGGAGTTCATGCACACCAAGGGCGCCGAGATGCTGCTGCAGACCGCCCGGTTCTGGGCCGACGCGGCCACCTGGGACAGCGCCCGGGGACGGTACCGGATCCTCGGCGTGGTCGGCCCCGATGAGTATCACGACGCCTACCCCGGCGCCCTTCGCCCAGGCATCGACGACAACACGTACACCAACGTCACCGCCGCGTGGGTGCTCACCCGCGCCCTCGACCTGCTGCGCTCCCTGCCCGAGCCGCGCCGCCGGGACCTGTTCGAACGCACCGCTCTCGCCGACACCGAGCTCGACGTCTGGCAGGACGTGTCCCGAAGACTGCTGATCCCCTGGCACCAAGGGGTCGTCAGCCAGTTCGACGGCTACGGCGAGCTCGCCGAACTCGAGTGGGACCGCTACCGCGAGCGCTACGGCGACATCCGGCGCCTGGACCGGATCCTGGAGGCCGAAGGCGACACGGTCAACCGCTACCAGGCCTCCAAACAGGCCGATGCGCTGATGCTCGGCTACCTCTTCGCCCCTGCCGAGCTGCGCGGTCTCTTCCGCCGGCTCGGCTACGAGCTGGACGACACCGCCTGGAGACGTACCGTCGACTACTACCTGCGCCGCACCAGCCACGGCTCCACCCTCAGCAGCCTCGTCCACGCCTGGGTCCTGCCCCGGGTGCGACGGGCGGAGGCCTGGCGGTTCTGCCAGGAGGCGCTCACCGGCGACATCGCCGACCTGCAGGGTGGCACCACCGGGGAGGGCATCCACCTCGGCGCCATGGCCGGCACCCTCGACCTCGTACAGCGCGGCCTGACCGGCCTCGAGCCCCGGGGCGGGACCTTGCGGCTGGACCCCGTGCCGCTGCCCCAGCTGTCCCGGTTCGAGCTGTCGATCCGCTACCGGGGCCACTGGGGCGTACGCCTGCGACTGAGCACCGGACAGCTGCGGATCACCGTACCCGCCTCCGACCGCGAACCGATCGACGTGGCACTGGCCGACCGCACGGTCTCCGTGGCTCCGGGCGAGACCTGCCTGCTGACCCTGCCGGGCGAGTGACCGCGACCGACAGCGCGAACTTGTCCCCGACACGCCATGATGGGGATACGGGCGCAGGCGGTGCGAAGGGCCTGCACATCGTTCCTGGACCTGGCGGACGCGGCAGGGGTCCGCAGACGGGATTTCGTGGTGCGGGCAGACACGGACGAGGACCTGTTGGCGGCCCTGCTGGAAGAGGTCGTCTACTGGCTCGACACCGCGGACGAGATCCCAGTCGCCATGGAACCGCCGACCCGGGTGGTCTGCGGGCCTGCCTGCACATGGCGACGGACACCGGGTCGCTCCCGGCGACGGGGCCGCGCCGAAAGCGGTCACCCTCCACGGCCTGGAATGCGTGGAGGAGAGCCCGTTTCGCTTCCGCATCGACCGGCAGGACCGGATGAGCGTTCCCGGGATCGTCTTCGCCAGCCGAGAGCTGCTGCCGCAGGCGGTTGGGGACAAGGCGCTGGAGCAGGTGGTGAACGTGGCGATGCTGCCCGGCGTCGTCCGTGCCTCCTTCTTCGCCATGCCCGATGTGCACGGGGGTTACGGCTTCCCGATCGGCGGGGTCGCCGCCACGGACATCGACGCCGGAGGCGTGGTCTCGCCGGGGGTGGGATTCGACATCTCCTGCGGTGTCCGGATCTCCTGCGGTGTCCGGCTGCTGTTGCGGACATCAAGCGTGCGGAGCCGGCCCCTCGCCTGCCAAAGCTGATGAGCCCGGTCGGTGCCACTGTGGAGATGTGGGTACCCAGGGGACGAGCCCCGCAGGAAGGCGGTGGGGATGATGTCACTCTCGCTGGTCGTGGGGGTCGACGGATCAGAGTCGAGTCTGCAGGCGGTGGACTGGGCCGTCGACGAAGCGGCACGCCATGGGCTGCCCCTGCGTCTGGTCCACGCCTCTCGTTGGGAGCGGTACGAAGGAGGTCTCCCCTTCTTCGACACCGGCCGCCCGCCCTCGGGGGAGATCCTGGCCGAACGCATCGCGGCGTCCGCCACGGAACGCGCGACACTGCGCAACCCGGACGTCAAGGCCTGCGGCGAAGCGCTGGCCGATGACACCGTGACGGCCCTGCTGGCCGAGAGCCGTGAGGCGTTCGCCGTGGTCACGGGCTCCCGCGGCAGAGGCGAGCTCGCCGGTTCGCTCCTGGGGTCGGTCAGCCTGGCGGTGGCGGCCCGTGCCGTGTGTCCGGTGGTCGTGGTCCGTGGCGGCGAGCGGAACCGCGAGGGGGCCTTCGGGCGCGTCGTCCTCGCGGTCGGCGACCCTGCGGAGGGGTTGGCGGCGGCGCGGTTCGCCTTCCATGAGGCACAGGCACGGAACGCCGAAGTGCAGGCCGTACGGACCTGGCTGTGCCCGGCGGAGCGGCACGCGGGCCGGCCGCTGCTCGAGCACGCGGCCACCACCCTGCTCTACGAGGAGCAGGCAGCGAGCATCCTCAGCGAGGTGGTGGACCGGATCGAGCGCGAACACGACGCGATCACATGCCACCGCGATGTGGTCGAGGGGCGTGCGTACCAGGTTCTGCTGGACCTGTCGGAGCGTGCCGATCTGCTGGTGGTCGGAGCCCTCCGCCGCCCTGACCACACCGGTCTGCAGCTCGGCCGGGTCAGCCACGCCGTACTGCACCACTGCGCATGTCCGGTCGCCGTCGTGCCGGAGCGGCTGTGAGACGCCGAGCGGCCAAGACCGGCCCGCGCCGGGCCTTCTACCTTTCCTCCATGGCCAGCCTGCGATCGTGTCCCGCGTCGCGGGCGTCATGATCCGCGACGAAGCGTGCTATCAAAATCCACCATCAGTCACGATGGCCGCTTGACTTCCTGATTGGGAAGTCGTTTATCTGACCAGGCCAAAACATGCCTTCCGTCCCCGGACGCGACCCGGACCGCGCCGGTTTCACCACCGCGGTGGAGGCCGCACGCGACACCGTCACTCGCGCCGAGGGCTTGACGATCACTCATACCGCGGACGCAGCGCCGATCTGGTCGGCCGCATCGGGGCGGCGGTTTTGCGGAACCTGCTGCCCCGGCGCAGGCCACGCATCTCCGCACGCATCGTCAAGTGCGGGATCTCCCGGTACCACACCTGGAACCGCGACGGACGGCCCACCAGCAGCGTCCCCGTCATCGACATCACCCCCACCCGCCCGCCCTGCTCGCCGCCGCCACACCGACAGCGCCCGCACCAGCCGCCCAGGCCGCTGGACACTGGTATCACGGTCCTGGTACCGGACCCGGGCCGAGCATGGCACCTCCAGGAACTCGCCGCCGCCCTCGGCCTCACCGGCATGAAGATCAAGAGTCTCAGCAACCAACTCGCCCGCTGGACCGCTCCGGCATCCTGGCCCGCACCGCCCCAGCACCTACAAGATCGCGCTCCCATGCCTTGACACCGGCGACGGCGCCTTAACTTCGCGGCATTGGCCGATCAAGACCGAGTGCGTGCACGGGAGGTTCAGTCGGACGCGCAGTGCGGCGTCCTTACGGATCGTCTCCCAGGCCATGGGGGTTCGTTCCGGCATGTGCCCGCCTCATACGCGGGTCATTCGTGGGGGACCACAGCGACCGGACACATCGCGTGGTGCACGGCCGCCTGCACCACGGGGCCGATCCGGGGCGCCAGGGCGGCCCGGTGCTTGCGGCGGCCGATCATCAGCAGCCCGCTGCCGGAGGCCCCCCGTACGACGGCTTGCGCGGGGCTCTCAAGCCGCACCTCGTCGATGACCCGCACGCGGGGAAACTTCTCCCGCCACGGCCGCAGCACCCCATCCAGCTCCCTCTGCGCCTTGTCGGCGACCTCCCTGGCGATGCCGGGGTCCACCCCCCACGGAACGTACGCCTGGACCGGCAGGCTCCTGCCGTGGACGGCGCGCAGCGGCACACCGCGGGTGAAGGCGGTGACGTAGGCGAATTCCAGGAGGTTGTCCTGGGGGCCGTGCAGGCTCAGTCCGACCACCACGTCCCGCTCGCGGGCCCCGGGCGCCCGTTCCTCCTCCGTCTCACCGGCACGCACCAGGACCACGGGCCGTTCGGCCCGGCCGACGACGTACAGGCTGATGTCGCCGAAGAAGAAGCTCGCCAAGGGCTCCATGCCCCGCGATCCGAGCACCAGCATCCGGGACCGCGCCGCCGCGCCGATCAGGGCGGTCTCAGCCTCCTCCGCGACCAGCTCCTCGGTAATGGGCAGGCCCGGGTAGCGACGGCTGAGCTCAGTGCGCGCGTCGTGCACGATCCGCTTCGCCCAGTAGTTCTGGTCGTCGGCCGAAGGACTGTCGGGAGTGGGCGGGGACAGCAGGACCCACGCGTGCAGCAGGCGCAGCGCGAGTTCGCGCCGCTTCGCCTCGCCGGCGGCCCAGCGGGCCGCGGCAAGGCTCTCCGGTGAGCCGTCGAGGCCCACGGTGACGACTTGTTCCTCCATGGCGGTGCTCCGTCTCGCGCGTAGCCTCTCGATGCCACGTGTCCTGCGTCCGGTGTGACGGTGGCAGACCCTTCGGCGTCAGCTTCCGGTGTCATCGGTTCCGTAGGCGATGTGTTCGGTGACGGAGACCACCCCGTCCACGCTCCGGCACAGCCGCTCGATGATCGGGACCACGCTCTGGGCCTCCACCGAGCCGCGCAGGGTGACCTCGCCCTCGCGTACCTCGACCGTCACCGCCGAGGGAGCCATGCGCATCGTCCGGCGCAGCACATCCCGTTCGATCTCCTCGCGGATCGCGTCGTCATGGCGCAGGAAGATCCGCAGCAGGTCGCCGCGGCTGATGATGCCCAGCAGCTTGTCGGTCTCGTCGACCACGGGAAGCCGCTTGACGCCCTGGACCGCCATCAGTCGGGCCGCCTCGACCGCGGACCACTCCGGTCGCGCGCACACCGCGGGGGCCGACATCAGCTCCTCCGCCCTCGTGCCTTCTGTCTTCGCGCGCTCCCATGCCTCCAGGTGCGGGATCGGCACCCGGCCGGACGGATCGGCCTGGCCGGAGGACTTGCGCAGCAGATCCGCCTCGGACACCACACCGATGGGGTGGCCGGAGGCGTCCACGACCGGCACGGCGGTGACATCGTTCTCCGCCAGCAGCTCCACGATCTCCTTGAACGGCATCTCGCGCGGCGCCCGGACCACGTTGCGGGTCATGAGCTCCCCGACCGTCCTGTGCTGCATGTCCCGACTCCCTTCGGACATTCGCTCTTCGGCCTGCCCGTGTCCGCCACGCGGCGGAGCCGCACATGGGCATTGCCAGCCTCGCAGCCCGCGCCTGCCACCACATGAGCCGCCTGGCCCCGCTCACCGGCCACCCGGCCCGGCGCGAGGGCCATCGAGTACCCCCGCGAGGACCTTCCGCCCATGCCATCGCTCGCCAACC
Organism: Streptomyces sp. ME19-01-6; assembly: GCF_033793745.1. NCBI lineage: Bacteria > Bacillati > Actinomycetota > Actinomycetes > Kitasatosporales > Streptomycetaceae > Streptomyces > Streptomyces sp. ME19-01-6. The sequence goes on from NZ_JARAXF010000025.1 coordinate 110,828, forward strand.
GTGAAACGCTGGACGAAGAAGACCGGCAGAGAGGCGGGGATGCCGATGCGTGCTCATGTCGGCGACCACCTGATTGTCGAAAGCCCGACCACGGGTGCGACCAGGCGCAACGGCGAAATCGTCGGAGTCCACCACAACGACGGGACGCCTCCGTACGACGTGCGCTGGTCGGATTCCGGACGGGTCTCCCTCGTATTCCCCGGACCGGACGCCCATATTCACCACACCGGCCACCCGGCCGGAACGGCAGCGGGGGCGGGCGCACGGCCGCTCTCCGACGTGGAGGTTGCGGCGCTGGTGCGGGATGCCTCGGCCGCCCCGTCGATGCACAACGCACAGCCCTGGCGGTTCCGGTACTTCCGGGGCGAGCGCCTGTTCCACGTCACCGCGGATCTGGCGAGAACTCTGCCGCACTCCGACGCGGACCTCCGCGCCCTCCACCTGGGCTGCGGCGCCGCCCTGATGAACCTGCGCGTCGCGGCCGCTCACACGGGCCGGCAACCGACGACCCGGCTCCTGCCCGATCCCGGGGATCCCACGCTGCTCGCCACCGTAGCGCTGACCAGCCCGCTCGGCGACGAAGACGACCTTTGCGGCCTGTACCCGGCCATCCACGCCCGCCACACCAGCCGGTCCCCGTTCGCCGACACCGAGATCCCCGAGTCCGTGCGCACCACCCTCCGGGAGGCGGCCGGAGCGGAAGGCGTCTCGTTGTCCTTCGCCTCCGGATGGCACCTGCAGACGGTCCTGGACCTGACCCTGGAAGCCGAGGCGCGCAACCTCACCGACCAGGGCAGCGCTGCGGACCTCACCCACTGGACCCAGCTCCCCGACCAGACGCCACGATCCGCCACCGAAGGTGTGCCGCCATACGCCTTCGGCCCCCGCCGGCACGGCGGCAAAGCCCCCGTACGGGACTTCGCGGGCGGCAGACCGGTACCCGGCCGCGAAACCGCCGACTTCGAAAGCTCCCCTCAGCTGGCGCTGCTGGCCACCCCTGGCGACAACCCGAATGACTGGCTGCGCGCGGGCCAGGCCATGGAACGCGTCCTGCTGACCGCCACCCTCGAAGAACTCTCCAGCTCCTTCATCACCCAGGCCCTCGAATGGCCCGACCTGCGCTGGCCACTGCGCGACCCCGTGGCGGGGGCGGGACACGTACACATGGTGCTGCGCCTCGGCTACGGCCCACCAGGCCCCAGAACACCACGGCGCCCCACCCGCCACACACTCGACATCCAGCCCTGACCAGGTGTGCGCCAGGCGCCACGCGCCCACGGAGCTCGGGGACACAGGGCCTGCCTGCCCGGAGTGTGTTGTCAGGAGCCGCGTGCCCCCTGAGCTTGTCCGGCAGCGGTGAAGTGGCATTCGACGTCCACAACCCCCTCCACCGCCCGAATGAGACGCGCGGCCACGGGAATCATCGCGGCGTTCGGAATCTGGCCACCAAGAGTGACGACACCCTCGTCCACCCGCACGCGCACGGCATGGCCGGCCTCCGGGAAGAGATAGGAAATCACCGTACGGCGAACCTCCTCCTCAATGTCCTCGTCCGGCCGGAGAAAGACCTTCAGAAGATCGCCCCGGCTGACGATGCCCCGCAGCATCCCCTCATCGTCGACCACGGGAAGCCGTTTGACCCGCCGAACGGCCATGATCCGGGCCGCCTCGGCCAGGGTGGCGTCCGCGTGGACCGTGACCGCCGGGGCGCTCATCAGCTCCTCCGCCGTCACCGCCCCCGCCTTCGCCATGTCGGGGAGGCGCCGCAACTGCTCGAAGCGATCCGGGTCGCTGTCCCGGAACTCCTCCTTGGGCAGCAGATCCGCCTCGGAGACCACACCGACCACCCGCCCCTCGCCCTCCAGGACCGGCATGGCACTCACCCTCCACTGCCCCATGGTCCTGACCATTTCCTTGAACGACGCGTCGCGCCCGACAGCGACCACCGTACGCGTCATCACGTCACTCACCTGGTGCGGAGTCTCAGACACCGGGGACCTCCTCATTCCGCGACTGCCTCATTCGTCGTACCGGCCACCCCACCACCTCCAGTGTCCGACCGCCCGCCACCTCGCTCCCTCAGGTGCGGAGCGGGACAGCGAGGACCGGGCACCGCGCGTGGTGAAGCACGCCCTGACTCACCGAACCCAGCAGCATGCCCGCGAACCCGCCATGCCCCCGTGTCCCCACCACCAGACCGACCGCGTGGGCGGATGCTTCGGTCAGCACCTCCACCGGGTGGCCCTTGACGACCTCGTGGTGCGGTTCCACTTCCGGGTGGGTCGCGGTGCGGCCGGCGACCGTCTCGGAGAGCACACGGCGGCATTCCTGCAGCGCCGCGTGCTCGTCCAGGGCGCCGAGCAGTGGGGGGTGCCAGACAGAGATCGCCCGCAGGGCGGCACCATGCAAGGCGGCTTCGTCGAACGCGAAGTCGACTGCCGTGGCGGAGTGCGCGCTCCCGTCCACGCCGACCACCAGGTACGGGGGATGCTGTGTGATGTGCTCCGGTTCCGGCACCACGATGACCGGGCAGGGGGCGTGGGCGATGACCGGCAGCGCCACTGAGGCGGAAGTGAACAGTTCCTGTTTGGTGCTCAGGTGCCACGAGCCGAGCACGATCGCTGTGGCGTCCCTCGCCTGTTCGCGTAGGACCCAGGCCGGGTCCCCCTCCGCCAGCAGCGTGGACACCTCCACCTCGGGACGCCGGGATTCCGCGAAGGTGACCGCTTCCCTGAGTACCTGGTCACCCGCCACGTGCAGCGCCTGGTTCCACTCCTCCCAGGACGGCCGTACCTCCCTCGAGCGGTATCCCCCGGTCGGAGCGCCCTGGGCGTGCACCAGCCGCAGCGGCAACCGGCGCCGGGCTGCCTCGTCCACGGCCCAGGCAAGCGCCATCCGCTTGGCGGGGTCGGGGTCGACGCCCAGCACGACCGGCCGATGCCCCAGCGGATTCGTCATCGCCGCCTCCCGGGATTCGCAACTCGCTCCCCTTCCGCGCTCTCACCATCCAGCCTGACCCCGCCCGCCGCCGGTCACCATCCGGCGGCAGCGCCACCGTCATCGGCGCCTCCCTCTGTCAGGCAAGGTCTGAGCGAGCGCCCGCGGCGGTCGTGGTCACGGCCTACGCCGCGTGCGACGCTTGCCGGGCTTCGTGTCTCATGGTGGTGGCGGTGAACGCCGCGGTAGCGCCTGCGGTGATCGCCAGCAGCACGTATCCCCATGTGTAGTCGTCCGTGGCCCCGTAGATGGCACCCATGATCAGAGGTGGGAAGAAGCCGCCCAGTCCCCCGGCAGCGCCCACGACGCCGGTGCCCGAGCCGACTCGCTCGGGGGACACGAGGCGGGCGACCAGTGCGAACACGGCACCCGATGCCGCTCCGACGGCGGCCGCCATACCAAGGAAGGCGAGAGTCCCGAGCGGGACCAGTAGCAGCTCCACGGAGGCAAGGAGCGCGAGAGCCGCCAACGCCACGTATGCGGCGATGAGCACGGGCACGGGGTGCAACCGGTCGGAGAGCCATCCACCGACCGGGCGCATGGCGACGGCGAGGACGACGAAACCCGCGGTGCGCAGGGCGGCGTCGGACCGTCCGAGACCGTAGGCGGTGGTGAGGTAGGTGGGCAGGTAGACGCTGAAGGCGACGAAACCGCCGAAGGCCACGGCGTAGAGGAAGGCCAGCCGCATGGTGACGGGCATGCGCAGGGCCGCCGTGGTGCGGGCGAGCAAGGAACCGGACGGTACGGCGCGGTCGGACCTGTCGCGCAGGAGGAGTCCGGCCACCAACGCGTACCCGGCCAGGAGGCCGGCGACCACGTCGAAGGGGAACGCGTACCCGACGGCGTCAGCCAGCTGCACGGTGGTGAAGGACGAGAGAGCGGTACCGCCCGTGCCGATGCCGAAGATCCCAAGCGCAAGCCCTCGCCGCTCGGGCGGATACCAGGCATTGACGAACGGCACACCGATCGCGAACGTCGTGCCGCCCAGACCGAGGAAGAAGCCGCCCACAAGCACCGCGGGCAGGGAGTCGGCCACATGGCCGAGGTAGAGCACCGGCAGGACGGTGAGGCCGGCGACGAGGGGAAACATCCGGCGTGCCCCCACGCGGTCGGTGAGGGCGCCCGCGAAGATCCGGCCGAGCGAGCCGACGACCACCGGAACCGCCACGACCAGGGACTGCTGGAACGAGGTGAGGTCCAGGTCCTCCCTGAGAGTCGGGCCGAGGGGCGCCAGCAGCGCCCACGCCCAGAAGCAGAGCATGAATCCGGCCGTTGCCAGGGCGAGCATCCGCGTCGGCTGTGTGGCCGCCGCCCCGCCGGCCCGCGGCGATGAAGTGCGGCTCAGGGGACCCTCCTCTTTCCGCTCCGGAGAGGGGGCTGCCTCGCTCTCCGACTCAAGTTGGAGGGCCAGGTGTCTCACGGCCCACGTGGCAGGCGAGAGGTGACGATCGTGGCGGACAGCGGTACCCCTCGCGTGCCCGTCGGACGTGACAGGCACCCGTACGACGGCCCGGCTGCGGACGCCCTGCTGCGTGCCGGGCGCTTCTTCTCTCGGCGCGCGGTCTCATCCGATCGGCGGGCCGCCTTTCTGGAGGGCGGCCGGCAGGGCGATGCCTTCTACCGCGACCGGTGGAGCCACGACAAGGTCGTACGGTCGACACACGGGGGGGTGAACTGCACCGGCTCGTGCTCGTGGAAGGTCTACGTCAAAGACGGGATCATCACCTGGGAGAGCCAGCAGACCGACTATCCGTCGGTCGGTCCGGACTCCCCGGAGTACGAACCGCGCGGCTGCCCGCGCGGCGCGGCGTTCTCCTGGTACACCTATTCGCCCACCCGAGTCCGCTTCCCCTACGCGCGCGGAGTCCTGGTGGAGATGTACCGGGAGGCCAAGGCACGTCTGGGTGACCCTGTGCTGGCGTGGGCCGATGTGGTGGGCGACCCGGGGCGGCGCCGCCGGTACCAGGAGGCCCGGGGCAAGGGCGGGCACGTGCGGGTCTCGTGGGATGAGGCGGTCGAAATCGTGGCGGCCGCGCATGTGCACACGATCAAACGCTGGGGCCCGGACCGGATCGGGCTTCTCCTCCTTCTACGACTGGTACGCCGATCTGCCGGTCGCCTCCCCGCAGGTGTTCGGGGATCAGACCGATGTGCCGGAGTCCGGTGACTGGTGGAACGCCGCCTACCTGATCATGTGGGGCTCCAATGTCCCCGTCACCCGGACCCCGGACGCGCACTGGATGGCCGAGGCCCGCTACCGCGGCCAGAAAGTGGTCGTGGTGTCACCGGACTACGCCGACAACACCAAGTTCGCGGACCAGTGGCTGCACGCCCAGCCGGGCACGGACGGCGCCCTGGCGATGGCCATGGGGCATGTGATCCTCACCGAGTGCTTCGTCCAGCGCCGGGTGCCGTTCTTCGTCGACTATGTACGGCGCTACACCGATCTTCCGTTCCTGGTGACGCTGGAGGAGCGCGACGGCGCCTTCGTCCCGGGGAAGTTCCTGCGCGCGTCCGACCTCGGCGAGATCTCCGAGGGGAGTGAGTGGAAGACCGTTGTCGTCGACGGCCGAACAGGAGAGCCGGTGGTGCCGGGCGGCACTCTGGGCGAGCGGTGGACGGAATCCGGCGTGGGGCGCTGGAATCTCGACCTCGGGGACCTCAGCCCGCAGTTGACGCTGCTCGGACGGCGGGCGCAGCCCGTCGAGGTCTTGCTGCCTCGTTTCGACACGGTGCCCCGGGCGAAGGAGACCGGCACCGTACTTCGCCGCGGCGTCCCGGCCCGGCGGATCGGCGGGCGGCTGGTGACGTCGGTCTTCGACCTGATGCTCGCGCAGTACGGCGTACGGCGTGCCGGCCTGCCGGGCACCTGGCCAACAGGGTACGACGACGCCGACCAGCCCTATACGCCCGCTTGGCAGCAGGAGCACACCTCCGTGCCGGCTCGGGCCGTGGTCCAGGTGGCTCGCGAGCTGGCACGCAACTCCGAGCGGTCCGGGGGCCGGAGCATGATCATCATGGGGGCCGGCATCTGCCAGTGGTTCCATGGGGATGCCACGTACCGGGCGATCCTCGCGCTGCTCATGCTCACCGGAGCCATGGGCCGCAACGGTGGTGGCTGGGCACACTACGTGGGCCAGGAGAAGTGCCGTCCCTTCACCGGCTGGTCCACGCTGGCGATGGCGACGGACTGGCAGCGCCCGCCCCGGCAGATGATCGGCACGGCGTACTGGTACACCCACACCGATCAGTGGCGCTACGACGGATATCGCGCCGACGCGCTCGCCTCACCACTGGCCCGCGGCGACCTCGCCGGCATGCACACCGCCGACACGCTCGCGCTGTCCGCCCGGCTGGGCTGGATGCCTTCCTACCCGCAGTTCGACCGCAACCCGCTCGACCTGGCCGAGGAAGCCGCCGCGGCGGGCGAGGTCCCCACGGAGTACGTGGCCCGCAAGCTGGCCTCGGGCGAGCTGGGCTGGGCCTGCGAGGACCCGGACGCCGAGGAGAACTGGCCCCGTTGCCTGACCCTGTGGCGGGCCAACCTGCTCGGCTCGTCCGGCAAGGGGAACGAGTACTTCCTCAAGCATTTGCTCGGCACGCACTCCAGTCTGCGGGCGCGTCAGACTCCCCCGGACCGCCGTCCCCACGACGTCGTCTGGCGGACGGACGCGCCGGAGGGAAAACTGGACCTGCTGCTGGCACTGGACTTCCGGATGACGAGTTCGACGCTGCTCGCGGACATCGTCCTGCCCGCCGCGACCTGGTACGAGAAGCACGACCTGTCGTCGACGGACATGCATCCGTACGTACATGCCTTCACCCCGGCGATCGACCCGCCCTGGGAGACCCGTTCCGACTTCGTCGCGTTCACCGAGATCGCCCAGCGGTTCAGTGAGATGGCGCGCGAGCACCTCGGCGCGCGCCGTGACATCGTCGCCACAGCGCTGCAGCACGACACCCCGGGCGAGACCGCACAGGCCCTGGGCGCCGTCCGTGACTGGCGAGGCGGGGATGTCACTCCTGTCCCCGGCCGGACGATGCCGGCCCTGACGCTGGTCACCCGGGACTACGGGGCGGTCGCCGACAAGCTCACCACGCTGGGCCCGCTCACCGAACAACTGGGGCTGACGGTCAAAGGGCTGACGTTCTACCCCGACGACGAGGTGGAGCGCCTTGCCCGCGTCAATGGGGTGATGCTCGGCGGCGCGGGCGAAGGGCGGCCCGCCCTGGACACCGACGCCAAAATGGCCGAGGCCGTCCTGGCACTCTCGGGCACCACCAATGGACGGCTCGCGGTCCAGGGCTTCCACACCATGGAGCGGCGCGTCGGGCGCCCCCTCGCCCATCTCGCCGAGGGCAGTGCGGAGCGACGGATCACCTTCGCCGACACCCAGGCCCGGCCTGTCCCCGTCATCACCAGCCCCGAGTGGTCCGGCAGCGAGACCGCAGGACGGCGCTACGCCGCCTTCACGACCAACGTGGAGGAGCTCAAGCCCTGGCACACCCTCACCGGCCGGATGCACTTCCTCCTCGACCACGACTGGATGCACGAGTTCGGCGAGACGCTGCCGATCTACCGGCCGCCGCTGGACATGCACCGGCTCTTCGGGGAGCCCGGGCTCGGCCCGGACGGCGCGCGGCAGGTCACCGTCCGCTACCTCACCCCGCACTCGAAGTGGTCGATTCACTCCGAGTACCAGGACAACCTGTTCATGCTCTCGCTCTCCCGCGGCGGCCCGACCGTGTGGATGAGCCCCTCCGATGCCGAGGCGATCGGCGCGCGTGACAACGACTGGGTCGAGGCAGTCAACCGCAACGGCGTGATGGTGCTGCGCGCGATCGTCTCTCACCGCATGCCGACCGGCACCGTGTACGTCCACCACGCGCAGGAGCGGGTGGTGGACGTCCCCGTGGCCGAGGCAAGCGGGCGGCGCGGCGGCATCCACAACTCCCTGACCCGCGTGCTGATCAAACCCACCCACCTCATCGGCGGCTACGCACAGCTGTCGTTCGTCTTCAACTACCTGGGCCCGACGGGCAACCAACGCGACGAGGTCACCGTGATCCGCCGCCGCTCCCAGGAGGTGACGTACTGATGGCCGCGCATGAGCCGATCGGGCGCTGTATGGCGCAGCTGGCCATGGTGATGAACCTCGACAAGTGCATCGGCTGCCACACCTGCTCGGTCACCTGCAAGCAGGCCTGGACCAACCGCAGCGGCGTCGAGTACGTCTGGTTCAACAACGTCGAGACCCGCCCCGGCCAGGGCTACCCACGGCGCTACGAGGACCAGGAGAAGTGGCAGGGCGGCTGGGTCCGCACCCGCAGCGGCCGTCTCAAGCTGAAGGCCGGCGGGCGGCTGCGCAAGCTGCTCACCATCGTGGAGCGCCAACTGGGACGACAGCCTCGGCGGCGGCGCCGAGATCGCCGACCGCGATCCCATCATCGAACGCATCCGCCGCGAGACAGAAGAGAAGGTGCGCTTCCAGTACGAGCAGGCGTACATGTTCTATCTGCCGCGCATCTGCGAGCACTGCCTGAACCCCTCGTGCGTCGCTTCGTGCCCCTCGGGGGCCTTGTACAAGCGGTCCGAGGACGGCATTGTCCTCGTCGACCAGGACCGCTGCCGGGGCTGGCGGATGTGCGTGACCGGCTGCCCGTACAAGAAGGTCTACTTCAATCACCGCACCGGCAAGGCCGAGAAGTGCACGTTCTGCTACCCCCGCGTCGAGGTGGGCCTGCCCACCGTGTGCTCCGAGACCTGCGTGGGGCGACTGCGCTACATCGGTCTGGTTCTCTACGACGCGGACCAGGTCGGTGCCGCGGCTTCGGTCGCCGACGAGAAGGACCTGTACCAGGCACAACTGGACCTGCTCCTCGACCCCTTCGACCCGCAGGTCACCGCGGCGGCGCGCCGCGACGGCATCCCCGACGACTGGCTGGGGGCGGCTCGCCGTTCACCCGTCTACGCCCTGGCCAAGACCCACCGGGTGGCGCTCCCCCTGCATCCGGAGTTCCGCACGATGCCGATGGTCTGGTACGTACCGCCGGCGACACCGGGCCCGTGCGCCAGGTACTGCAACGGCTCTCGGCCATGCGGTCCTACATGGGGGCCGTCAACCTCAAAGACCCGCCCGACGAACGGATCGCCGCGACGGCCGGGATGACCGGTCAGGAAGTCACCGCGCTCTACCGGCTGCTCGCCATCGCCAAGTACCACGACCGCTATGTCATCCCCACCGCGTACGAAGCGGAAGGCCGGCGGCTCGAAGAGACCGCGTGCAGTCTCGACTACGAGGGCGGCCCCGGGATGTACGGCAGCGGGCCCTTCGGCGAGGCCTCGGGGCGTCCCGTGCCCGTATCCGTCGAAACCTTCCACGCGCTCCGGCAACGGCAGACCACCGGCGGCCTCGCCGATCCGGAGCAGCCGGGCGCCAGGCTGAATTTGCTGAACTGGGACGGCAAGGGCCGGCCCGAGGGCCTTTTCCCATCCAAGCGCCCGCGGCCGAAGGAGGAACGGTGATCGCCGAGCGCCATGCCGCGGTGGTCTGTCAGGCGGCCGCGATCCTGCTGCAGTACCCCGATGAAACCGTGCGGGACCGCGTGCCTCTGGTCGCCGAGGCCGTGGCCGCGCTGCCTGTCGGCACGGCACACTCGGCACTGGCCCGCTTCCTGGACCACCTCGCGACCGTATCCCCACGCGACCTCGCCGAGCGCTACGTCGCCACCTTCGACCGGCGCCGACGCTGCTGCCTGTATCTGACCTGGTGGACCGACGGGGAGACGCGCCGCCGCGGCCAGGCCCTGGCTGCCCTCAAGGACCGCTACCGCCGCCACGGCCTCGAACTCGGCGGCAGCGAGCTGCCCGACTATCTTCCGGTCGTGCTCGAGTACACGGCGACCGGCGACCTGGCCGACGGGCTGGCCCTGCTGCAGGAGCACCGTGCCGGGATCGAGCTGCTCAGGCTGGCCCTCGGGGACGCGGGATCGCCCTACGCCGCCGTGGTCGAGGCCGTGTGCGCGCTGCTGCCCGGTCCCTCGCCGCGGGACCGGGCCGCCGCCCAGCGGCTGGCCCGGACCGGACCGCCCCAGGAGACCGTCGGCCTCGAGCCCTTCGGTCCGGCACCGTCGGGGGCGTCCGGCGATGAGTGGTTTGGATGTTCTGCTGTGGGGCGGCCTGCCGTACGTCGCCGTCGTGGTCCCCGTCGGCGGCACGGTGTGGCGGTATCGGTACGACCAGTTCGGCTGGACCACCCGGTCCTCCGAGCTCTACGAGTCCCGGCTGCTGCGCATCGGCAGCCCGCTCTTTCACGTGGGCATCCTGGTCGTCGTCATCGGCCATGTGATCGGACTGGTCATTCCCCGGAGCTGGACATCGGCCGTCGGCCTGTCCGAGACGGCGTACCACGTGCAGGCGCTGGTCCTCGGCGGCGTCGCCGGCTTCGCCACACTCGCCGGGGTGGCGATCCTTCTCTACCGCCGACGCACCACAGGTCCGGTGTTCATGGCGACCACGCGCAACGACAAGACGATGTACGTCGTCCTCGTCGCGGCCATCGTCGCCGGACTCGTCGCCACCGTGCTGGGCGTGAGTGCGGTCGGCGAGGAGCACAACTACCGCGGCACAGTTTCGCCCTGGTTCCGCTCCCTCTTCACGCTGCGCCCGGACATCGACACCATGGCCGCCGCGCCGCTCTCCTTCCAGTTGCACACCCTCATCGGCATGCTGCTCTTCGCCCTCTGGCCGTTCACCCGGCTCGTCCACGCCTTCACCGCGCCTGTCGGCTACCTGTTCCGGCCGTACATCGTCTACCGGTCCCGCTCCGTCGGGGCGCCGTCGCGGGGGCTACGCCGGGGCTGGGACAGCCCCGGCCCGTAGCCGGCACCCCTCACGCCCGCTTTGCACCCTTATGTGACTGCTACCACGATGAGGTCATGACTCCCGTGGGTCCTGCGGACCGTTTCGACGCCTTCCGGGCCCTGGCCGACCGGCGCGGGCGGCCGGGAGACCGGCTGATCACCGCCCTGGCCGAGGCCAGGGCGGGAACAGCGGACAGCCCCGAGCTCTGGGCTCCGGACATCGCCGCCGGTTTCGGTCTGCCCGCTGCCGCCGCGCTCGGACCGGCCGGTTACTACGCGGACCTCGCCGCCCCCCACGGCCGCCGCCACGTCCGGGTCTGCGCGGCCACCGCGTGCTTCGCCGCCCAAGCCGGACGGCATCTCACCGATGTGGAGCGCGAGCTGGGCGTCCCCGCAGGCACAACCTCACCGGACGGCGAGACGTCAGTGCAGGCGGTCCACTGTCTGGGGTACTGCTACGCGGGTCCCGCCGTGCTCGACGGTGACCTGCCCCGCACGGGCCCGACGCTGGCCGGTCAGCTCGCGGGGCGCGAGCCGCCTCGGGCGCCGGAGATTCCGGCGGCCGACGCCACGGGCGACCCCGTGCTGCTGGGCAGTGTGGTGGCCGGCGAGCCCGCCTGGCAGGTGTGGCCTCGGACGGTGACAACGGGCACCCCTGACGAGGTCCGGCGGGAAGTGGCCGCGTCCGGGCTGCGGGGGCGTGGCGGGGCGGGGTTCGGGGTGGCCGCGAAGTGGGAGACGGCGGACCGGGCACCCGGCACCGTGGTGGTGGTCAACGGCGACGAGGGGGATCCCGGCTCTTTTGCCGATCGGCTGCTGATGGAGACGGATCCGCAGCGGGTGCTGGAGGGCCTGGCGCTGGCCTGCTTCGCGTGCGGGGCGCGCCGGGGTGTGGTGCTGGTGCGCTCGGAATATCCGCGTGCGCTGGCACGCGTGCGCAAGGCGGTCGGGCAGGCCTACGCCGACGGACACTTCGGCTCTTCCGTTCACGGCACGGCCACAGCCTTGGACGTCGAGGTGGTGGAGGGGGCCGGATCCTACATCGCGGGTGAGGAGACCGCACTGATCGCGAGCCTGGAAGGGGACCGAGGCTGCGCCCGGCCCCGCCCGCCCTACCCGACCCGGCGCGGGCTGTGGGGCGCGCCGACGGTGGTGAACAACGTCGAGACACTGGCGGCCGTCCCGTGGATCGTCTCCCGGAGCGGCGAGGCGTACGCCCGACGCGGGGTCCGGGGCGAGAGCGGAACGAAGCTGGTCTGCCTGTCGGAGCGGTTCGCCCGGCCGGGGGCGTACGAGGTCGAGCTCGGCACCTCGCTGCTGCGGATCGTCACCGAGCTGGGCGGCGGTCTCAAGGACGGTTGCGAGCTGACCGCGTTGCAGGTCGGCGGGCCGCTGGGTGGTTTTCTCGCCCCCGAGGCGCTGGATGTGCCGCTGACCTCAGCCGATCTCACGGCCCGCGGTGCCGCTCTCGGCCATGCCGGACTGGTCGCCTTCGACCAGCGCGTGTCACCGGAGGAGGTGCTGCGGCACATCTGGCAGTTCGCCGCGGCCGAGAGTTGCGGTGCCTGCTCGCCCTGCCGTGTGGGCTCGCGCCGCGGCCTGGAGCTGGCGTCCGCCGACACTCCGCCCGGACCTGAGTGGGAACGGCTCGCGCGTGTTCTGGCCGAGGCGAGCCTGTGCGCCTTCGGCCGGCGGATCCCGCCCGCTGTACACAGCCTCGCCCACGCCTACGGGGACCGGCTGGCGGGATGGGCGCGATGACCGGAATCGAGATCGAGGTCGACGGAAGGAACGTCGCAGTCCCCGAGGGAACCTCACTGCTCGCGGCGGTGCGGGCAGCGGGGATCGAGCTGCCCACGCTCTGCTCCGACGACCGGCTCAGCCCCGCGGGCTCCTGCCGTACCTGTCTGGTGCGGGCCGACGGACACATCGCGGCGGCCTGCGTGACCCCGGCCGCATCCGGTGTCCGTGTCGAAACCGCCAGCGACGACCTTCGGCGGCTGCGTCGGGACGCGGTGGAGCTCATCGCCTCCGCCCTGCCGTCCCGCGCTCTCGCGGTCGGCAACCCCAGCGAACTGGCGCAGGTCTGCCGGTCGCTGGACATCGGTCCCGACACGGCGCAGGGCGCCGGAGGGCGGGGCGGGGACGACTCCCACCCGTACGTCCACCTGGACCGGGACCTGTGCATCGCCTGCGGCCGGTGCGTCCGGATGTGTGCCGAGGTCCAGGGCACCTTCGCCCTCACCCTGGTCGGCCGGGGCGCCGACACCGTGGTCGCCCCCGGCACCGGCGGGCCATGGATCGAGTCGGACTGCGTGGCCTGCGGCGGCTGCGTCGACACCTGCCCCACCGGCGCGATCACCGAGCCGGGGCCGGGGCGCGGGCTCACCTCCGCCGGCCCGACGGCGGCGGCACGGACGCGCACCACGTGCGGCTACTGCGGTGTCGGCTGCACGCTGGACGTCGTCACCCGCGACGGCGAGGTCGCGGCGGTCCTGCCCGCCCGGGACGGCCCGGTCAACCAGGGGCACGCATGTGTGAAGGGCCGCTTCGCCCACGGCTATCTCACCTCTCCCGAACGGCTCACCCGGCCCCTGCTGCGGCGCGACGGCCGCCTGGAGGCCGTCGGCTGGGACGAGGCGCTCGGCGAGGTCGCGCGCGGGCTGCGTGCGGCCGTCGGCGCCGGGGGCGCGGACGCGGTGGCGGCGATCTCCTCGGCCCGCGCCACCAACGAGGAGAACTACCTCGTCCAGAAGTTCATGCGGGTCGTCATCGGCACGAACAACGTCGACAACTGCTCCCGCCTGTGCCACTCCCCGTCCGCCGCCGGCCTGACCGCCTCCTTCGGCCTCTCCGGCGGCACCGACAGCTTCGACGACGTCGAGCGGTCCGACTGCCTGCTGGTGGTCGGGGCCAACCCCGTCGAAGCCCACCCGGTGGTCGGAGCGCGACTGCTCCGGCAGGTGCTGCACGGGGCCGACCTGGTCGTCGCAGACCCCCGCGCCGTCGGTCTCGCCCTGCACGCCGACGTGCATCTGCGCCCCCGCCCCGGCACCAACGTCGCCCTCTTTCACGGGCTCGCTCACCTCCTGCTCGCCGAAGGCCTCGCCGACGAGGAGTTCCTGCGCGAGCGGGCCACCGGCCTGCCGGAACTCACCGAGCTGCTGGACGACTACCCGCCCGGCCGGGTCGCGGACATCACCGGAGTGCCCGCCGCGGACCTGGTAGCCGCCGCCCGGCTGTACGGCCGTGCCCGACAGCCCGCCATCGTCTACGGCCTGGGCGTCACCGAGCACCTGCACGGCACCGACGGGGTCCGGTCCCTGGCCAACCTGGCGATCCTGCGCGGCGCCGTGGGCACCGACCGCGGACACGGCCTCAGCCCGCTGCGCGGCCAGAACAACGTCCAGGGCGCCTCGGACATGGGCGCGCTGCCCGATGTCCTGCCCGGCTACGGCAAGGTGACCGACCCCGCCGTACGGTCCCGGGCCGAGGCGGTATGGGGGGCACCGGTTCAAGAGCGGCCCGGCCTGCGGATCCCGGACATGTTCGCCGCCGCACGGGCGGGGGATCTGCGGGCGCTGTGGGTCATCGGCGAGGACGTCTGCGCCACCGACCCCGACGCGAACCGGGTGGCCCGTGCCCTGGACACCTGCCCGCTCGTCATCTGCAACGAACTGTTCCTGTCCGAGACCGCCCGCCACGCCGACATCGTGCTGCCGGCGGCGTCCTGGCTGGAGAAGGACGGCACCTTCGTCAACTTCGACCGACGGTTCCAGCGGGTCAGACCCGCCGTGCCCCCACCGGGCGAAGCATGTACCGACTTCGAGATCGTGCACGCCGTCGCGACGGCCATGGGCACCGACATCGGCTGCCCCACACCGGCCGAAGCCCTGGCCGAGTGCGGACGGATCGCGCCCGTCTTCGCCGGTCTCTCCCACGAACGGCTGGACCGCGAGGGCGCCATCCCGTGGCCCTGCTCGTCCCTCGACCGCCCGGGGGAAGCCAAGCTGTACGAGGAACGGTTCGCCACGCCGGACGGGCGGGCGCGCCTCGCCGCACCCCCCTATCTGCCACCCGGAGAGCAGCCTGACGACGACTATCCGCTGATCCTGGTCACCGGACGGCGCTGGGCCCACTACAACTCCGGGAGCATGACCCGTCGCGGCGGCAACCTCACACTCGATCCGGTCGACTTCCTCGACCTCAACCCCGGTGACGCCCTCCGGTACGAGGTGCACGACGGCGTGCCGCTCACCGTGGAGAGCCGGCACGGCAGGGCCACGCTCATCGCCCGGGTCAGCGAACAGACGGCCCCCGGCCAGGTCTTCTGTTCCTTCCACTTCCCCGCGAGCGGGGTGAACCGCCTCACCTCCGACCATGCGGACACCGTGACGTCCTGTCCCGAATACAAGGTCACGGCCGTACGCGTGTCCGCGCCGTGACCCGTGTCCCGCCGAAGTGGCCGGCCATGGGAACCCCCGTACTGACGCCCGGTGACGGGGCCCACGGGCCGACCGCCCCCGGCAGGACACGTGGCCTCGCGGTGCAGACCCTGACGACCGGTGAGGTCTTCACCGCGCTGGACACCTCACCGCGGGGGCTGGCGTCAGCGGACGCGGCGGCGCGGCGGGACCGGTTCGGTCCCAATGAGCTGCCACCAGCGGGGCAAAGGGCGCTGTGGCGGGACCTCGTCGGACAGTTCACCGACCTGTTCGCCGTGGTGCTGCTCGTCGCGTCGGCGGTCACGTTCCTGGTCTACAGCCTTCAGGAGCCGCGTGACGTGGGCACCTTGCAGCTGGCCGTGGCGATTGTGGGTGTGGTGGTCCTGAACGCGGCCATCGGCTTCGCGCAGGAGTACGCCGCCGAGCGGACGGCGGAGTCGCTGCAGGCGATGGTGCCACACACCTGCCGGGTGCTCCGTGACGGTGAGCGGCGGGAGCTGCCCGCGCGTGACCTGGTGCCCGGAGACGTCGTCGTCCTGGAAGCCGGGGACGCGGTGTCGGCGGACTGCCGTCTCACCGAGGCGCACGAGGTCTCGGTGAACAACGCGGCCCTGACCGGGGAGAGCGACGCGGTGGGGCGGACTGGGGAACCGGTGGCGGCGGGCCCGGTACTCCAGGCGCGCAACTGTGTCTTCATGGGCACCGACGTGGTGGCCGGCTCCGCGAAGGCCGTCGTGTTCGCCACCGGTGCGGCGACGGAGTTCGGTGGCATCTTCCGGCTGGCCGCGGCGGCGCCCCGGCAGAAGACCCCGCTCCAACGCCAGGTCGCCCTGATGGCCCGAAGGGTGGCGGGCACGGCGCTGGCCATCGGGGCGGCTCTGTTCGCGGTGCGGGTGCCGACCGGGCAGCCGTTCGTGGAGACCTTCGTGTTCGCCCTCGGGGTGATGGTCGCGCTCGTCCCCGAGGGACTGCCCGCGACGCTGTCGGTGTCGCTGGCGATCGGCGTACGGCGCATGGCCCGGCGGCACGCGCTGGTCAAGCAGTTGCTGGCGGTCGAGGCGCTCGGCTCCACCACCGTCGTGTGCACGGACAAGACCGGGACGCTCACACAGGCGCAGATGACCGCGGTGCAGGTGTGGGCCGGCGGAGTTCCGCACGCCGTGTCCGGGGTGGGGTACGCGCCGGTCGGCGAGGTGGCCGAGCCACAGCGGGTACGTGGCCTGCTCCGGGCGGCGGGGATGTGCTGTGACGCCCGTCTGGTCCCTCCCTCAGCTCACGCCGGGAAGCGCCCCCCGCCGAGCCGCGAAGGCTGGCGGGTGCTCGGCGACACCACCGAGGGGGCTCTGCTCGTCGCCGCGGCGAAGGCCGGCCTGGACCTCCCTGCCGAGGAAGCCTCCGCGCCACGTGTGGCGGAATACCCGTTCGACTCGGCCCGCAAGCTGATGAGCACCGTGCATGCCGACACGGACGGTCGCCGCTACCACGCCTACGTCAAAGGCGCACCGCAGGAGCTGCTGGCCCGCTGTGTGGCTATCGACTGGGGCGGTGTGCGGCAGCCGCTGACCGATGACCTCCGCCCGGCGGTGACCGCTGCCGGCGACCAACTGGCCTCCCAAGGGCTACGTGTGCTGGCGGCCGCATCGCGCCCCCTGGCGGACGCGCACCCCTCGCATGACGAGGTGGAATCGCGGCTCACCCTACTGGGCCTCGTCGGCATGCTCGACCCACCACGGCCGGAGGTCGGCGACGCCGTCGCCGCCTGCCGACGCGCCGGGATCCGTATCGTCATGGTCACCGGCGACCATCCGCTGACGGCGGAGGCCGTCGCACGGCGCGTCGGGATCGTGCGGCATCCCAGACCCACCGTGGTGACCGGCGCCCGGCTGGACGCCCTCGACGACGACGGCCTGGACGGCCTGCTCGCCGCGTCGGGCGAGCTGTTGCTGTGCCGGGTCAGCCCGGAACACAAGATGCGGGTGGTCACCGCCCTGCAGCGGCGCGGCGAGGTCGTCGCGGTCACCGGCGACGGCGCCAACGACGCCCCGGCCCTCAAACGCGCCGACATCGGCGTGGCCATGGGCGCCTCCGGCACGGATGTCGCACGGGAAGCCGCGGTCATGGTGCTGCTGGACGACTCGTTCGCGTCCATCACCACGGCGGTGAGACTGGGCCGGTCGGTCTACCAGAACATCCGCAAGTTCCTGATCTACCTCTTCAGCCACAACATCGCCGAGCTCGTCCCGATCCTGGCGGCGACCTTCGCCGGGTTCCCGCTGGTCCCGATCACCGCCGTACAGATCCTCGCGATCGACCTCGGCTCCGACGTGCTGCCCGCCCTGGCGCTCGGCGCCGAGCCGCCGGAACCCGACGTCATGGACCGGCCGCCGCGCTCCCGGCACGAACGGCCGATAGACGGCGGTGTCCTCGGTGAAGTCGGAGTACGGGATTCCGGAGGCGTGGATGTGCCAGAAGAACACGGCGCACACGCCAAGGGCCTGGATGCCGCCCAGGAACAGGATGCGTCCCACCACAGTGGTCGAGAAAAGCGCCCCGGACCGGTACTCCTTGAGGCCAGTGTGAATTCTCCGCGTCCCGTACGCATGCCGGGGAGTCGGCGGGCCAGGTGACCGCTATGGCGTTCGTCCATGGCCGGGTCTGCGCACGTCTCAGCGTCCCCGTGACGGCGCTTGGACCTCACGCGGTGGGCGTTCCGGTTTCAGCCGCGTCTGGAGACGCATGACGACATGGCCGAGGCCGGACAGCGCGCACGCGATCGCCAGGTCGGTGGGCGGAAGCGGCTCCGTACCCAGCAGGCCCCGCAAGGCGGGCAGATAGACACCGGCTGCCTGGAGGCTCAGTGCGGCGCCCACGGCGACCAGCAGGAAGGGGTTGGCCAGGCTGCCCGGACGAGCCCGGGATCCGAGTGCCACGCCGAGCTGCGTGGCGCCGAGGATCAAGAACATCATGGATTGCCAGGGACGGCCGGTCTCCCGGGCCCAGATTCCGGCCGCGAGGGTCACGGTGGCGACGAAAGCGCCCATGAACAGGATCCGCGGCCACAAGCCGGCACCCAGGACGCTCTCTTCGGGGGGCCGGGGCGGGTGGTGCATTGTGTCCGGGGCGACGGGCTCGGCGCCGAGCGCGACACCGGGCAGGCCGTGGGTGAGCAGGTTGATCCACAGGATCTGCGCGGGCAGCAGCGGCAGCGGCATGCTGAAGAAGGGGCCGAGGAGCATGACCAGGATCTCCGCGGTGCCACCGGCGAGCGCGTAGAGGAGGAACCGGCGCACGTTCGCGTAGACGCGGCGCCCCTCCTCGACGGCCGCCACGATCGTGGCCGGGTTGTCGTCGGCGAGCACCAGGCCGGCCGCCTGGCGTGCCACCTCGGTGCCGCGCCGTCCCATGGCCACGCCGATGTCGGCCCGGCGCAGCGCCGGGCCGTCGTTGACTCCGTCTCCCGTCATCGCCACCACATCTCCCGCCCCACGCCACGCCTGGACGATGTCCAGCTTCTGCTCGGGCGTGGTCCGGGCGTAGACGCGTACGCTCGTCAGGTCGCCCGCTGTGCCTTCCCTGATCCGCTCGCCGGTGGTGACCTCCTCCTCGCGGGAGGCGATGCCGAGGCGCTCGGCCACGGCCCGTGCGGTCAGCGGGTGATCGCCGGTGATGAGTACGGGGACGATGCCGGCCCGTTTGCAGGCGGCCACGGTCGTCCGCGACGCGCTGCGGGGCGGGTCCAGGATGCCGACGAGGCCCAGAAGCGACAGTCCCGATTCCCATGTCGGGGGCCGCTCCGCCGCCTCCTCCAGGTCGGCCGAGGCGACGGCGAGCACGCGATACCCGCCGCGTGCCAGCGCCTCCGCCCGGACCGCCGCACGGGAGATCGTGTCAGGGGCGTCGGCCAGGACCTGCGGCCGGAGCAGCGATTCCGGCGCTCCTTTGCACGCGATGCGCAGGCCGCCCTCCGGCCGACGGTGGACGGTCGTCATGCGTTTGCGGCCGCTGTCGAATGGAATCTCCTCCACGCGCGGCAGCTCGCGGTCCAGCGCCGCCCGGTCAAGACCGAGGCGGGCTCCGGCCGCGAGCAGGGCGGCTTCCGTGGGATCTCCCAGCGCGCGCCATTCCGTGGAGCGATCCGACGGAGCCTCCAGTCTCGCGTCATTGCACACCATCGCGACTCGCAGCAATGCCGCCAGGTCGGGCGCGTCGCCCGCGGTCACCGTCGCGCCGTCACGAACGACCCGGCCCTCGGATTCATAGCCTGTACCCACGACCGTGGCCTCGCCGCGCGGCGTCCACAGTCGCTCGGCGGCCATCCGGCCCTCCGTCAGGGTGCCGGTTTTGTCGGTGGCGATCACCGTCACCGAACCCAGGGTCTCCACCGCGGGCAATCGGCGGACGATGGCCTGACGGTGCGCCATCCGCCGTGCTCCCAGCGCAAGCGCCAACGTCACGACAGCAGGAAGGGACTCCGGAACGGCGGCCACGGCGAGGCTGATCGCCGCCACGACCATCAGCTCCACGGGCTGTCCGCGCACCAGCCCGAGCGCGAGGACCACCGCGCACAGCGCCACGGTGACAGCTGCCAGAATCCTGCTGAACCTCGCCAGCCGACGTTGCAGCGGGGTCAGGCTGGGCGCGGTGCCCATCAGGGAGGCGATCCGGCCGAGCGCGCTTTCGGCTCCGGTGGCGGTGACCTGGACGCGTCCGCGGCCGCGGACGATGACCGTGCCCGCCGACACCGTGCCGCGCGACGCCTCGCTGTCCGGGGCCTTCTCCACCGGAACGGACTCGCCCGTCAGCGAGGACTCATCCGCCAGCAACAACGCCGCGGCCAGCACGTCTCCGTCCGCGGGAACGACGTCCCCCTCGGCCACCAGGACCAGGTCACCGGGTACCACCTCCGCAGCCGGTACGGAACGTTCCTCGCCGTCCCGCACCACCCTGGCGGCGGGGGCACTCATGGCGGACAGGGCCATCACCGCATGTTCTGCCCGGACCTCCTGCACCACGCCGACCACGGTGTTCACAGTGATCACAAGCAGAATCACGACGGCATCCGACAGATCACCGGTGGCGATGGTCAGAGCGGCGGCCAAGAGCAGGACCAGGATCAGCGGGTCGCGCAGCTGCTGCAGAACCCGCCACCACACGGGGGTCCGCGGCTTAGCCGGGACCTCGTTGGGCCCGCACAGCTCCAGTCGCCGCGCGGCCTCGTCCAGCGACAGGCCCGCCGCCGCGAGGGTCGTGCTCCGGAGTTCTTCGACGTCCTCGCCAGGCCTCCGGCCACCCCTTCGCCGGCTCACGCCCGTACCGGAGCCGCGTACGCACATGCACCACGAACTCCCCGAAGGTCGCCGGGGCACCATGCGAAGGCTCCGTGATCCGATCGCGGCTCGACGCTGTGCGCTTGGGTGGCCATGTCGGCGGCGTGGATTCGCCGATCCATACGGAAGTTGGTCACCGTGCGCGAGAGATGGTTCATGACCGCCTTCTCGGCGCAGCGAGGACGCCGGACGATTCCCCGGCCAGGGGCGACCTGACCGGGCTGCTCGCCGTGTGCCATCAACCGCTCCCGTCGTGTCTCCAGCCGCCGCCTGCGGAAGACGGCACCCGCTTTCAGGGTGCCACCGCCAAGGCCGCCCGCCGATGAACGACGGGCCGAGGGCCCCGCTCGTCCATCGTCCATGTGGGCCATCCGCGCCGAGCGGCGCCGAGGTGGCCGCCCGGACGCGCTGATCAGGACTGCGTCAGGCTGCGTCCGTGGTCAGCGGCGTACGCGGCGAAAACCTGCGCCGGTGTTCCGTCCGTGTGGAGAAAACGCTGGTCAAGGATGGTGGCAAGGTCTTCCAGTGCTCCGGCGAGCAGGTGTCCGGCCAGACGCGCATCCGGCCGCCGGGCTGCCTGCCCCCGCTCAGCGAGGGCGACGGCATAGCCGACCACAGCCGCGAGAGACGAGTGGTCCTCCCCGTCATGGAAGTAGTAGGCCTCGGCGTACTGGGTGAAGTCGATACGGACGCGCACGACCTCGGTGGCCAGGCTGTCCAGCAGCAACGCCCCCACAGCGCAGTCCAGCTGCCCGGTTGTCGGGTCCGAGCCGCGCAGGAGCGCCAGCCGGACGGCCAGGACCCTCCTGCGGGTCAGCGACGGGTAGATCTCGAGCACCCAGGAGACCGTGGCGGTCAGGAGGGCGAAGCCGACGAGAGCCTCCAACGGCGAGACCAGACGAAGCCAGCCTTCGGCGGGCACGACGTCCCCCAGCCCCAGGGTGGCGACGGTCACGAGCGACAGGTACAAGGAATCGAGCAGCGCCGGCTGGTTCGCCGCCCCGGAACCGGGCGTGAAGGTGAAGGCCCCTGGCATGTGGGGCCAGTAGACGATGGCCCAGCCCAGGATGATGACGCCGGCCCACATGCCGACGACCGTCACCATGGCGAGCGGCCCCACGAGGCCGACCACACGCCTGCGCGCACGGAAATGCCGGGCCAGCCTCCACAGCGCCGTCCCATGCACGTCTCCCAGGGCCCTGTGCCGTCAGTCTCGCTGTGGAACGACGGCGACCGGGCACTCGGAGTGATGCAGCAGGGTGTGGGCGACCCTGCCGAGTTGCAAGCCGAAGTGGCCGTGCCGCCTCAGAGCGCCGACGACGATCAAGTCGGCACCGGACGACGCCTCCAGAAGGACCTTGTGGGCGGGGCCTTCGACCGGCTTGCGATGTACTCCGACCCGGGGATGGTCCCGTACGGCCTCGCGCAGCGCGTCGGTGAGGTCGGCGGAGGCCCGTTCCCCATGCACCCGAGCCGCATCGTCCGCGAGCAGAGGGTGATCCACGTGCTCATGGGCCGGACAGCGCCAGGCCCGGACGGCCTCCAGGACACAGCCGCGCGCCTCGGCCTCGCGCAGGGCGAACCCTACGGCGCCCGAGCCCTTGGCCGAGTCGCCGACTCCGACCACCACCCGCCCGAAGGCTCCCTGCCGGTTCCGCTCCGGGCCACGGACCACGATGACCGGGCACTCGGCGCGGGCGGCCACCGTGAGGCTGACCGACCCCAGCAGCAGCCCGGCGAGCTCGCTACGGCCGCGGGAGCCGGTGATCAGGGCACATGCCTCATGGCCCGCGCGCAGCAGCGCGGACACGGCATCGTCGGGCAGCACCTCGCCCGACACCTTCACCTCTTGATTGCGAAGCCGGGCCCGTTCCGCGCATGAGGCGATGATGTGCTCCGCCATGATCTCTTCGGCGGGACGATCAGTGCCGAAGGACGGACGCCCTCCCTCATAACGCTCCCATAGGGAGGCATGGACAAGCCGGAGCGGCAGCCCGTGGCGTGCCGCCTCGTCCATGGCCCAATCCACTGCCTCCAAGCTGGAATCCGACCCGTCGACGCCCACCACCATCGAGGTTTCCACCGTCCCACCGCCTTCCTTCCCAGCCGCTGAGCACCCCTGTGGATACCGTCGCACCGCTCAGGGTCCATCGCGACACACGGACCGGCTCTCAGAAGCCATCAGCCGCTCGGTGGCCGACCGCGCCGTTGGATCTGCGGAGTCTCCCTTCGCGAGTCGGCGGCCCCAGCGGGCAGGACCGCTCCTCGGGTGTCGCGGGGACCTCATTGTGGAATGCGCGCCGAACGAGGGACAGCCCGTGGCCACTCACTGGTCGGCCGGGCTGATGCGGCGGCCCGTGAGGCGAGTGAGCCGGATCGACACCCACATCTCGCGCTCGCCCCCCGGCCATGGTGTGGTGTGGGCGCGATCGGCCAGCCGCCGCACGGCCTCGGGTTTTGTGACAGCCCGCGCGGGGCCGACGACGAGCACGCTCCAGCCCTGGCTCATGGCCTCGTCCACATGGTCGACTTCGAAGGCCACGTCCCTCCCCACGGCCGCCGCGGGCACCGAGTCAGGCGCGGTCCTGAAGGCGATCGCGTCGTCGACGACCTCGTAATTCACCGGAACGACCGCAGGCCCGTCGGGCGTCGACACCGCGACGCGTCCCACACCGTGTGTGGAGAGGCGAGCGCGGCACTCACTCGGGCTGAGGTCCCGCAGTTGAGGGTGCAGGAGCGCCTGGCTCCGGCCTGGCGGCAGATCGATGCCGCCACCGCGCAGGGCCTCGACGCTGGTGCCCAGTGCTGCGGCCAGTCTGATGAGACTCGCCAGGCTCGGGTCGGCCGGCCGCTCCTCGATGTACGCCAGGTAAGCGGGCGCCATTCTGGCACGGCGGGCGGCTTCTACCCGGGTGAGCCCCTGTCGCTTGCGTTCATTGGCCACACGTCGGCCGATGTCGCCGGGGTTGGGCTCCTCATCCAGCGGAATCGTTACGGACACGGCACCCGGCTCATCCGTGCCCCGCTGGGCAGGCTCGCGGGGCCTCCCGGGCCTGTCCTCGAGGTGACGGATATGCGCGTCGGGCCCTGGGAACACCAGCGTCACCACGTCCGTGTCCGACCAGCGCACGTCATAGGGAGGTGTTCCGTCCGCATGATGGAGTCCGACTATCTCGCCGTCGCGCCTGGCAGCGCCGGTTGTCGGGCTTTCGATGACGAGCTGATCGCCGACGTGAGCTCTCATGACCGCCGCCTTCTCCCCAGAATGTCGCTGTATCCAACGTGCCACGCGCGGCGCCCCGCCGCAGGGGGCGGCGAACCCGGATCGGGGCCCAGGCGTGGGGGTGACTCTCTGGCGCGGCCTTGGTCAGAACGCCGGGGATTGTGCGGCGTAGGCCGTCCACTGCTCGCCGAACCGCTTGGCCAGTTCACGTTCCTCGGTGCGGGCCAGCCGCATGTAGACGGTCAGCGGGATGCCTGCCGTACATCTCGGTGAACAGCGCGACCAGGAATGCACTGTAGCCGCCCATCACCCGCCAGTCCCGCTTGCTCTTCGGGTGGAAAAGCTGGCGGCGAACACCACGAACAGCAAGGCGTTGAGCACGACCAGCGGCCACAGGCCGTATGCGGCGTCAGCCACGGCGTTCTCCCAGACGTGTGCACGGCCGGACGGCGGCTGCACGGCCGGACGGCGGCGCGGCGCCGTCCGCGGGCGAGGCCGCTCATGCGCTGCTGGTAGGTGGCGGCGTCGATGCGGTGGTGCAGGCGCAGGCCCACCAGCCTCAGTTCCACGGCCTCAAGAGCGGCGCGCCGTCCGCGCAGCCGGGCAAGCGGTGGGCTCGCCGCCGCCCTCGGCGGCCCGCACGAGAAAGGCGAGAACCGGTGACCACAGCCCGCGGTTCCCGTAATGCTCCAGAAGGGCTTTACCGGCATGCTCGGCTTCTCCCGCAACTCACGCACCCGCGAGCACTCCGACGCCGCGATGCGCATGGAGACGCTGAGCGGGTGGTTGAGAGTGCCGGCGTATTTCGTAAGGGCAGCGGTGGTGGGGGTAGCCGTGGTTGAAGGTGCGCCGCGTCTTGCGGTCGCGCAGGGAGCAGTGGATGAACCCGCGCAGCGCATAGATTCGCGGCGTGGTGTGGGCAGCCGCGTTCCGCGGGGTGGTGCCGGCGGCAGTCGTGCTCCATCATGCGCGGTGCTCTGCCGCCCTCGTGCAGAAGGACTGAGCGCGTGAGATTCGTATCGCGGCAGTGCGCGGGATGACCTCGAGGCCACGGCTGACTCTGCTCGGTGTGGGGGCGGTGAATTCACCGTACGATACGCCGGTCGAACGATGCATCGCCCACCTTAAGAGCTGGAAGATGCTCGCCATCGGCTATCGAGGGCGCCTCGCCTAACTTCCCGGCATGCTGCTCGAATTCTACCGACTCGGCTGGTAACTCTCGCGGATAACACTCAGAGGCGTTGGGGTCCACCGTCACGCCAGCGGGCGACCGCCTCGGTGTGTCCGTCTCCTAGGTCGGCGCGCCTCTTCACTCGAGACCATGACTCGGACCATACACGGGCCAACGCTCCGTTTGTCGCCGCAAGACCAGCGCTCGTTTACCTGGTCACCGCAGGGGGACACGCCGGACGATACTTTTGAGTATGTCCGGGACCTCCGGACTCGTCGTCCGCCGACTTCGACCACACCTCACACCAACAGGGCGCCCGATATGCCTTGTCTATCCACCTGCGCGTCAGACAAGACGGACGATACGCCGGCCCGAATGCCACCCGGATTCGACCCGGAGAGTTTGTTCAGCGAGAAAACATGGCCTTTGATCTGCGGAAATGCAGAGCGGCAGACGAGTCGGGCTGTACGCCGGATTCTGTCACCCGGTCGCCTCGCGGCGGCCGGGGAGACGGCCATCCATCTAGAGCCGGCGTTGCCGTCGGCCTCGTGCGGTCTACCCGCGGACTCGGGCGGGCAGCCCTCGAACGTCCGCGCAGGAGCACCAGGGCTCCCTCTTGACCTTGCTCCGGGTGGGGTTTACCTAGCTGCCCAGGTCACCCTGGGCACTGGTGGTCTCTTACACCACCGTTTCACCCTTACCCGGCGCCTGAGCGCCGGGCGGTCTGTTTTCTGTGGCACTGTCCCGCGGGTCACCCCGGGTGGCCGTTAGCCATCACCCTGCCCTGTGGAGTCCGGACGTTCCTCGGGAAGCCCCCTAGGGGACTCCACGCGGCCGTCCGCCCGGCTCGTCTGCCGTGTGGACCATGGTAGCCGACCAGGCACGGCTCCTGGTTTCTTCGATCAGCGACCGACGAGCGGATCCGGCGTCTCGTTGATCTGTGCCCCAGCTGTAAGCTCCTTCGTGGAGTAGTCCAGCCAGAGCCCTCCGGTCACCCTGCCCCTCGCGCCCAGCTGGCGTCCTGCGTGCGCTGGATCGTGATCAGGGCCCGAGAGGCGTCCTGCCGTCACATCAAGAGTCCAAGTACCCCGTGCACGTCGTTACTTCTTGCCGCTGGGTTCCAGGCATTCGAGGACGGGAAGGGCCACACGGGTTTTACGCTGGCGGAGATCAGGCGGCATGTGCGTGCGGCGAGCCGGTTCGAGCAGGTTCTGGGAGAATACCGGGGGGTATCGCATCAGCTGGTCAGTCTCGGAGAAGGCGACAGGTTGATGACGACTCGTCCGCGCGAGCGACTAGACGAAGTCGGCGGCTCCTTGGCGGGGCTGCGGTCTCGTCGGTCACCGCCGCACTCGGCCGACGCCTCACGCTGCTGATCCGCGTCGCCGTTCATCTCTCAAGCACGACGGCGAGGCCCTGGCCGACACCGATGCAGATGGCCGCGACGGCGATGCCGCTGCCCCGGCGTGCGAGTTCGTGGGCCGCGTGACCGATGATGCGTCCCCCGGACGCTCCGAGCGGGTGGCCCATCGCGATCGCCCCTCCATGCACGTTCACCTTCTGCGGGTCGAGGTCGCTCCACAGCCGCAGACACGCGAGTGACTGCGCTGCGAATGCTTCGTTCAGCTCGACCAGGTCGACGTCGGCCCATGCGCGCTTGGCACGGGCGCGGTTGGCCGCCTCGACCGGAGCGACTCCGAAGATGTCGGGGTCGTTGCCGAAGGCCGCGCGGCCGGCGATGCGGGCGAGAGGTTCGCTGTCGAGCACACCCTCGCGTGCGACGAGCACGGCGGAGGCGCCGTCATTGATGGGCCTGGTGGAAGTACGCCGAGCCCTTCAGAGCGGTGACCGGCTGCTTGCCGGCGTTGATCAGGTCGGGGTCGACGGCGCCTGGCTTGGGCGCGGGACCCATGCCGAGCATCCCGTTCTCGGTGTGCAGGACGACCTCGATGTCGTCCGGCAGGTAGTCGGCCACAAGGGTGGGAGCACCGATACCGAGATTCACGACCGATCCCTCGGGGATGTCGGCCGCAATACGACGAGCGAGGTCGGTGCGGCTGATGCGCGTGCTCATTGGCTCTCCTCCTGTGCCAGCGGGCTCCCCTCGATGTCGACGCCGCCAACGAACACGCCATCGTCGAGCCAGCGGCGCTCGCCCACCGCGACGACGTGGTCGATGAAGATGCCGGGCGTCACAACAGTCTCGGGGTCCATGTCCCCGAGCGGCACGATCTCGTCGACCTGGACGATTGTCGTGGCCGCCGCGGCCGCCATGATCGGGCCGAAATTGCGGGCGGTCTCGCGGTAGACAAGGTTGCCCCAGCGGTCGGCCCGCAGGGCGCTGATCAAGGCGACGTCAGCTCGGATCGGGTACTCGAGCACATAGTCGCGGCCGTCGATCGTGCGCACCTCTTTACCCTCGGCGAGCTGCGTGCCGACGCCCGTCGGCGAGAAGAACGCGCCGATACCTGCCCCCGCGGCACGGATGCGTTCGGCGAGATTCCCCTGCGGCACGAGCTCCAGCTCGATCTCTCCCGCGCGGTAGAGACCGTCGAACACCCACGAGTCGCTCTGCCTCGGGAACGAGCAGATGATCTTCCGTACCCTTCGCGCCGCAAGAAGCGCGGCAAGACCCGTGTCGCCGTTGCCTGCGTTGTTGTTGACGACGGTCAGGTCGCGTGCGCCATGGGAGATGAGTGCGTCGATCAGCTCCACCGGCTGGCCCGCGCGGCCAAATCCACCAATCATCACGGTGGCGCCGTCGCGGATCCCTGAGACGGCGGCTGCGGTGTCCTCGACGGTCTTGTCGATCATCATTCCTCCACGCGTTCAGGCATCGCGCGACCTCTCAAGCGATTTCAATGGCCGGCCCGCGCGGTGACAGTGCACGACAATCGACACCATCCGACGCAGGCATAGTCTCTATGCCTATGTCATCTCGCATCATGGATGCCTCAGGCAGGCTCGATGAGCAGGGAAGTGCAGCGCTCCCTCGGTCGGCCATCAGGCAAGCATGAGTGAGCGCCGCGCAAGCGATCGAGCCTGGTCGGGGCAGAGGTACCCATTGACTGGGCTGTGTCGCGCGGTCGCCGTATTGAGGTGGGGCAGGCCATGGCGTGGCGGCATCGTGTCGGCGCCGGCCCGACCGGCTCACTCCATGCGGGTTCCAGACCTGCCTTGCGGACGAACCCCGCACCCGCGGGGGTGCGACAAGCGATGCTGCGATCGATCCGCGCCCATGCCCACATCGGGTGGGGCAGCACAAGCCGGCCATCGAGGGCGGGCGGGCGCAGGCAGCGTCCGCGCACTCGCCGTGCATCGAACGCACGGCATCGCCGTTAGGGTCTTTTCGGCGGCGATCCCGTTCTCCTCGCCAACGCAGACAGGAGCTAATATACTATGCCTATGTCTGAACTCGCGAGCGAACGTTACACCGACCGCATCGCTACCGGACCGCTCATCCTCGTCCAGGAGGTCTTGAACACCCGCGCTGCCGGCAAGCCCGCGCTCGATGACCTGCTCTCGGCGCCAGAGTCTGCGACGTCGTGGCTCTCCAGCGCGCTTGCCGAATGGAGTC
>NZ_JARAXF010000026.1:0-138173 GCF_033793745.1 Streptomyces sp. ME19-01-6
GCTCCGCTTCCTGCGCGGCCAGCGACGATTCCTGCCCCGTGCTGCCCGACACCCGCACATAAAGGGCTTCACGCCGCTCGCGGCCCCCGACAGGCTTCCGATCGTCATCAACGATGAGGGCGTCCAATGCGGTTGAGGGAAACCGGCGCTCGCGTCCCACCCACACCGCAGGCACCTTCCCTGCCTTCGCCCACAGGCGCAACGTGTCCGGATGAACCCCCACCCGCCGCGCCGCTACCGCCAATCGCAGCAACTCCATAGCCCAGACGGTAGGTCCACACCTCCTACTGAACGCCCCAACTCACATGAATCCAGCCCAATGTAGTGAAGAGAGAGAGAAATACTGATGAAATATCCTCGATGTGATACCCCGCATCACCCAGGATCCCCAGGCCAATCGATCGACTGTTAAACACCCTGCCGCGCCGTGGGGCTGTCAGCCCGGCACCGCCTCCGGCTGGACCTCGTGGAGCGGCCAGCTGCCGTCCACCACCGCGTCCGGCGTCTTGCGGCGCAGCCAGGTCTGGAGGTCGGCCGCCCATCGGGCATACCAGACGACCTGCTTGCGGTGCAGGTCCCACAGGTCCAGACCCGCCACCTGACCGTGTCGCTCCGCGACCGCGCACGCGACGCGGACCGCCGCCAACGCGTCCGCCCCCGCCTCATGGGCCCGCTCATGAACCACCCCGTACTCCCCGCACACCGCCTCCAGTGTGCGCTTGCCCTTGCGGTACCGGTCGACGGCCCGGTCTATCGTGTACGGGTCCACGACCGGGCCGGTCTCGGCACCGCCCAGCCGCTCGCCCAGCGAGGGCAGCCCATGGCGCCGCAACTCGGCGGCGAGCAGGCTCAGATCGAACGCCGCGTTGTACGCCACCACCGGCGCACCCGCCCGCCAGTGGGCCACCAGCACGTCCGCTATCTCGTCGGCCACTTCGCGCGCGGGGCGTCCCTCGGCCGCCGCCCGCTGTGTGGTGATACCGTGCACGGCCACGGCGCCGTCCGGAATGGTCATGCCCGGATCGGCCAGCCACTCGCGCCGCCCGACCGGCTCCCCGCCCCTCACCTCGACCACGGCCGCCGTCACGATCCGCGCCTCCCCCGGGTCCGTGCCCGTGGTCTCGAGGTCGAATCCGATCAGCAGCTCCCGGTGCCAGCCCATACCGGCCCTCCTTTACTTCCCCCTGGTGTGCACCACCCTCCCACGCACCACTGACAACGCCCCGAGCCCGCCGCCGCGATGGGCCCACCGGCGCGATGAGTCCTCAGACGTCTGAGGACTCGTGTTAGAGTCCCCGCCATCGGACATGATCGAAAGAGGTGGGGGCATGGCGGAGCCGACCCGGCTGCGGCACGGGCGTGTCGTACCGCAGGTCGAAGGCGCGCTGCGGGACATGCTGCGTGACGGGCGCTGGGAGCCCGGCGAGCGGCTGCCCAACGAGGTGATGCTCGCGGCCGAGCTGGGCGTCGGCCGGTCCTCGGTGCGGGAGGCCGTACGGCTGCTGGCCCGGGACGGGCTGCTGGACGTACGCCACGGCTCGGGCACCTTCGTCACTCGGACCGGGCCCGAGCAGGCCGGGGCGGACGGGGAGCTGGACCTGCGGCATCTGCTGCGCCGCGCCCGGCTGCTGGAGGTCTACGAGGTCCGCAGGGCCCTCGAGGTGGAGGCCGCCCGGCTGGCCGCGCGGCGGACGCGCCCCGAGGACGTCGCCCGGCTCGCCGCGGACCTGAAGCGGCGGCAGGAGGCCGCCGGGGCCGGGCCGGCCGCCTTCGTGGACGCCGACCTGGAGTTCCACCGGACGGTCGTCGAACTGTCGGGCAACGCCGTGCTGCTCGGCCTGTTCACCTCCGTACTGCCGGTGCTGCGCGAGGCGCTGGTCGAGATGGTGACGTACGAGACAGGGCTGCCCGATCTGTCCTGTGCGCACGCGGAGCTGCTGGACGCCCTGGCGCGCGGCGACGCCGCGGCCGCGATCGCGGCCACCACCGGGCACCTGGAGTCCGTCATGGCCCTGGTCGACCCCGTCGGCCCGGTCGGCTCAGTTGAAGAGGCAGTGCGATGACCGGCTCCCCGGTGCTGCGGGCGGGGGACGTCGACGTCGTACGCGACGGCCGGTATCTGCTCCGGTCGGTCTCGCTGACCGTGCGCGAGGGCGAGCACTGGGCGCTGCTCGGCGCCAACGGCGCGGGCAAGAGCACCCTGCTCGGCCTGCTCGGCGCGCTGACCCACCCCACTCGGGGCACGGTGCAGGTCCTGGGGCACACACTGGGCCGGGTGGACCTGCGGGAGCTGCGCACCCTCGTCGGCCATGTCAACCCGCGCCATCCGCTGCGCTCCCCGCTGCGGGTGCGGGACGTGGTGCTGACCGGGCTGACCAACACCGTCGAGACCGTTCCGCGCCGACGCCCCGAGCCCGGCCGGCTGGAGCAGGCCGAGCGGCTGCTCGACACGCTCGGGGTGGGCGCCCGGCGCGACGCCCTGTGGCCCACCCTGTCCCAGGGCGAGCGCGGCCGGGTCCTGATCGCCCGGGCGCTGATGCCCCGTCCGCGCCTGCTGCTGCTCGACGAGCCGGCCACCGGCCTGGACCTGGCGGCGCGCGAGCAGCTGCTGGACAGCCTGGACGCGCTGCGGCGCGACCATCCACGGCTGGCGACCGTCCTGGTGACGCACCATCTGGAGGAGCTGCCGGCCAGCACCACGCACGCGCTGCTGCTGCGCGAAGGGCGCGCCCTGGCCTCCGGGGCGGCCGACGAGGTGGTCACCACGGAGCGGATCAGCGCCTGCTTCGGCCACCCGGTCCGTATCACCCGCACCGACGGCCGCTGGACGGCCCGCACCGGCCGGGCCCGTACCGGCCGTACGGTTCAGCCGGCCACCAGCGCGACCATGGCCGCCGCCGACTCGGGGGCCGGCCGGTAGACGCCCTGCACGCTGTGGGAGCGCTTCAGCTCGCCGTCCTCGACGTGCTTGACGCGGCGCTCGCCCCGCCGGGAGCGGTAGGTCAAGGAGGCCAGCAGGCCGGGCGGCACCGCCCGGTCCATGCGGCCCAGCGCCCACAGCCGCTTGCGGAAGGCGCGCACGGGACAGATGTGGTCGCCCTCCTTGACTCCGGCGCCAGGAAGCTGGGCAGCGTGGTGTAGGCATCCGGCGTGCCAGGACGCTATCCGCCGCCACCGACAGCGCCGGAGCGCGCGAGCCTCAGGACACCGGCCGGGAGTCCGCCCACACGCTCTCGAACTCCTCCCGGTACGTACCGAACAGCCCGTTCTCGCCGTCACGGCTCATGTCCTGCCCGTCCCGCACCACGTCGCCCCCACGCCCCGCGCCGCGCAGCACCAGTACCGGGGCCTCGATGCCCCGGGCCTTGCGCAGATACGACTGGACGACGGCCAGGCCGTCGGCGCCGTCGCCGTTGACCAGGTAGGCGGTGAAGCGCGGGGTCTCGTCGAAGACGTGGATCTCGAACGCGCCGGGGTCACGCAGCCGGGCGCGTACCCGCCGCATGTGGAGGATGTTCATTTCCACCGACCGGCTCATCTCGCCCTTCTTCAGCCCCAGCTCGCGCTCGCGCCGCCGCACCGCGCTGCTGGCCGGGTTGAGGAACAGCAGCCGGGCCCGGCAGCCGGCTTCGGCCAGCCGGACCAGCCGGCGGCCGGAGTAGTTCTGGACCAGGAGGCCCAGACCGATGCCGACGGCGTCGAGGCGGCGGGCGTTGCCGAAGAGGTCCTCGACGGGCAGCTGCCGCTGCAGCCGCACCCGGTCGGAGTGGACCCCCACGACGTCCGCGTACCGGTCCCCCACCAGGTCTTCGACGGCGTCGATGGGCAGCCGGTCGGCGGAGGGGGTACCGGTGCCGCTGCCGAGTATGTCCAGGAGCCGGGCGGAGGCGCGCTCGGCTTGGGCCAGCACGGTCAGGGACAGGGCCCGGTTGCGGGAGACGACGTTGCGGGCGACCTCCAGCTCGTCCAGGGCCAGCTCCACCTCGCGCCGGTCGTCGAGGTACGGCTCGAAGCACGGCCAGTGCTGGACGAGGAGTTCGCGCAGCTGCGGCAGGGTGAGGAAGCTGAGGACGTTGTCGTCCGCCGGGTCCAGCAGATAGCCCTTGCGGCGGCTCACCTCCCGTACGGCGACCGCGCGCTGCACCCACTCCTGTCCGGCGGGCCCGGCCGCGGCGACGACCCAGTCGTCGTGGTGGACCGGTTCGTAGATGGGACGGAGCACGGCGGCCACGACCGCGCGCAGCCGCTGCTCGACGAGGTTCAGCCAGATGTAGGCCCGCCCGGCCCGGCGTGCGCGGGTGCGCACCTCGGCCCAGGCGTCGGCGCCCCAGTCCAGTTCCGCTCCGATCTCCACCGGCTGCACCAGGGACACCGCACCGGGGGGTGCGTCGGTGGCGCCGTCTCCCCCGGGAACCGAGTCCCCAGGGGGCAGCTCCAGCCCGCCCGAGCTCACCTGCGCACCGCCTTCCGCCCCCGTCCAACGATCACCGCAGACTACTGCGGCGGACGGGGGCGGTGCAGCTCGATCGATCGACCTTACGGTCAACCTTCGCCTTCTGTATGGCCGTTGTGATCGGACAGTGCAGAAGGCGTGAGGGGATTCATAGCGGTGACGTCCCGCGGGGCGAGCTGGAAGCCCTGCCAGTGCACCGGCATGGGCTCCTGGTCCTCGTCGCGGGCGATGTGGTGGAACCCGATGTTGACCCACACGATGGGGTGCTTGAGGGTCTGGCCGTTCACCCACTTGTCGACGCTGTTGCCCGCGCCCTGGGCGCAGCCGCGCGGGTTGTGGCTGGCGAACTGCTCGCACTTCTTGTACTCGGTGAAGTACACGTCGTGCCTGGTGTAGCTGCGGCCGGGGAACTTGCTGGTGTGGCCGGGCACGATCTCGTAGCTGCGCGGGTGGCCGTCCTTGTTCTTGCCCGCGGTGGACACGACCCGCCACCAGCGCTGGGCGGCGGCGTCCCCGGCCAGCTCCTTGGTGACCTTGGTGCGGGTGGTCTTGGTCTTGGGCTTCTGGCCGGTGGCCGTGGTGGTCTTGGAGTCGTACTGCTCGATCTTGCTCTTGGGGGAGCCGTCGAGGCCGAAGTTCAGCCGCCAGAAAACGTTGTGGGCGTGGCTGGTGGCGTAGTCCTTGGCGCCCTTGCCGATCGGCCAGCCGCGGCCGTCGCCCGCGTCGTAGTCCAGCGGGGAGAGCGTGCCGGTGGCGCCGACCTGCATGGACATGGTGCCGTCGCCGGAGAACCGCCACTCGGTGATGTACTCGTACCAGCCGACCTGGTTGACGGTGTAGAGGAGCAGGTCCTTGCCCTGCCGCTGGTAGACCTTGTCGCCGTCGGGGCCGGCGCCGCCCATGCGGTAGGCGTGGCCGCGGGCGCGGGTGGTGGCGCACAGACCCTTCACATCCGGGTGATCCGGGTCCCATGCGCCGGGCACGCGGACGGTCTTGATGGTGCCGCCCGGGCATTCGGCCGGGTCGAGCTGTTGCAGCTCCTGGGCGAAGGGCTGCCCGGTGAGGTCGTCGTACTCATTGCTGCCGTCGTCGTACGGCACATGGATCTGGCCGAGTCTCGCGCTGGTCAGCACCTTGATGGGGGCGGGCTCGCCCTTGGGCTGGTACGAGACGTTGTCGAGCACGAGCCCGGCCTTGCCGTTGTAGTGCCAGCACATCCGCCAGGTGGTGCCGCCGTCCAGCTTCTGTTCGATCCGGTACGCGGCCGAGCAGTCCGCGGCGGCGGCCGGGGCCTTCGCGGGCGCCTTCGGGGCGGCCTGGGCTGATCCGGCAGGACCGGCCGCGACGCCCGTGACGCCGATGAGCGCCGAGGCGCCGAGGGCCGCCGCGACCCGCGAGCGGGCACGGCGAAGCCTTCTTTCAGGCATGGGGGTACTCCTGTGATGGACGTGAAGGTGTGCGGAAGGGAGCGCGCCGGCGCCCGTCAGCCGAGCCGGTGGACGGTGCGGTCGCTCAGGTCGATCACCAGCTGCCGGGTGTCGATCCACTGCCCGTGCAGGACCTTGGTGAACAGCCGCACGCAGCGGTGGGTGCCGCAGTCCGCGAGGGCGGCCGGCCCGGCGTTCTCCTCGTCGACCCGGTAGACGAAGCCGGTGACGGTCAGCTGGTCGGGGCCGGTGAGCGCTCTGTCGGTGGCGTCCTTGTAGTCCCGCTTGAGGCCGTCGCCGAGCTTGTCGGCGATCAGCAGCCGGGCGGCCTCGCGCGCCTCGTCGCGGGTGGGCGGCGGCTGGACGCCGCGCTGGGTTTCGGTGTGCTCGACCTTGCCGGAGGCGAGGTCGATGGTCTTGATGACGTAGGTGTCGTCCTTGTAGTCGTAGTACGAGACCTCGGCGCGGCGCGGCGGGTCGGCCTTCGTCACATCCTCGGGAGACAGCTCCGCGAGGTCGGTGGCCAGTCGCTGCGGGCCCTTGCCGCCGGTGACGTTCTCCCCGCTGTCGCGGAGGTTCCGGCCGAGCGCGAGCTGTTCGGCGCGCTTCATCTCGTCGTCCGTGAGCGGATCCCGGCCGGTGCCCGTCTTCCCCCGCGCGGGGGCCGACTCCACGACAGCGGGCTGCTGCCGCGCCGACTGGCCCTGTTCGGCCGTCGAGCTCTGCGGGCCGCCGTCGCGCCCGGCGGCCGCGCCCTTCTCCTGGCCGGACGCGTCACTCGGGAGGGTCACTCCCACCATCACCGCGGTGGCGGTGACCGCGATGGCCGCACCCGCCACCACCTTGCCCAGGTGACGGTGCATTATCGTGCGCACATTCTCCCCCAAACACCCCTCAGGTCGCATGGGACCGCATACCGGGAGATCCAGTATGCGGAGTCACCCCGTAGGACGAACCGATCTCGCCGCAGGTTGCCTTCGTTTTCAGGAAGTTGTGGCGAAAGGGCTACGTCAGGGCGCGAGTTGGGCAAGGATTCCTCCTCGTCCGGTGCCCAGGGGTGCTCGCGGGCCCCGGGGAAGAAGTGGAAGAGTCGACGCATGCAGGTCTGGCCGGGACAGGCTTACCCCCTGGGCGCCACCTACGACGGCGCCGGAACCAACTTCGCGGTCTTCTCCGAGGCCGCCGTTCGGATCGAGCTGTGCCTACTGCACGACGACGGCTCGGAGACCGCGGTGGAGCTGCGCGAGACCGACGCCTTCGTACGCCACGCCTATCTGCCGGGGATCATGCCCGGCCAGCGCTACGGCTTCCGGGCCCACGGCCCGTACCAGCCGGAGCGCGGCCACCGGTGCAACTCCGCCAAGCTGCTGCTCGACCCGTACGCCAAGGCGCTCAGCGGACAGATCAACTGGGGCGAGGAGGTCTACGGCTATCACTTCCACCGGCCCGAGAAGCGCAACGACCTCGACTCCGCCCCCCACACCATGGCCTCGGTCGTGGTCAACCCCTACTTCGACTGGGGCGACGACCGGCCGCCGCGCACCGACTACCACCGCACCGTCATCTACGAGGCCCATGTCAAGGGCCTCACCATGCGCCATCCGCGGCTGCCGGACGAGCTGCGCGGAACCTACGCGGCGCTCGCGCACCCCGCGATCATCGAACATCTGACGGAACTGGGCGTCACCACGCTCGAACTGATGCCGGTGCACCAGTTCGTGCACGACCACCGGCTGGCCGACGCGGGCCTGTCGAACTACTGGGGCTACAACACCATCGGGTTCTTCGCCCCGCACAACGCCTACGCCTCCTGGGGCGACCGGGGACAGCAGGTCCTGGAGTTCAAGTCGGCCGTACGCGCCCTCCACCAGGCCGGCATCGAGGTGATCCTCGACGTCGTCTACAACCACACCGCCGAGGGCAACCACCTGGGCCCGACGCTGTCCTTCCGGGGCCTGGACAACGCCTC
This sequence comes from Streptomyces sp. ME19-01-6, assembly GCF_033793745.1. Taxonomy (NCBI): domain Bacteria; kingdom Bacillati; phylum Actinomycetota; class Actinomycetes; order Kitasatosporales; family Streptomycetaceae; genus Streptomyces; species Streptomyces sp. ME19-01-6. Next base: position 7,850 of record NZ_JARAXF010000026.1, read on the forward strand.
GTACTACCGGCTGGGCAACGACCGGCGGTACTACACGGACACCACCGGCACCGGGAACTCCCTGCTGATGCGCAGCCCGCACGTCCTGCAGCTCATCATGGACTCGCTGCGCTACTGGGTGACCGAGATGCGGGTCGACGGCTTCCGCTTCGATCTGGCGGCCACGCTGGCCCGGCAGTTCCACGAGGTCGACCGGCTGTCCTCGTTCTTCGACCTGGTGCAGCAGGACCCGGTGGTCAGCCAGGTGAAGCTGATCGCCGAGCCCTGGGACGTCGGCGAGGGCGGCTACCAGGTGGGGAACTTCCCGCCCCTGTGGACCGAATGGAACGGCAAGTTCCGCGATACGGTGCGCGATCTGTGGCGGGGCGAGCCGCGCACCCTTGCCGAGTTCGCCTCCCGGCTCACCGGCTCCTCCGACCTCTACCAGGGCGACGGGCGGCGGCCGCTGGCCTCCGTCAACTTCGTCACCTGCCACGACGGGTTCACGCTGCGCGACCTGGTCTCGTACGACAGGAAGCACAACGAGGACAACGGCGAGGGCAACCAGGACGGCGAGAGCTACAACCGCTCGTGGAACTGCGGCGTCGAGGGCGAGACCGACGACCCGGCGGTGCGGGCGCTGCGTGAGCGCCAGATGCGCAACTTCATCGCGACGCTGATGCTCTCCCAGGGCGTGCCGATGCTCAGCCACGGCGACGAGTTCGCGCGCACCCAGCACGGCAACAACAACGCGTACTGCCAGGACAACGAGGTGTCCTGGGTGCAATGGCCGGAACCCAAAAACCAGGCGGCCCAGGCTGCCGAGGCGGACGCGCCGGCCCTGGAGCTGCTGCGCTTCACCCGCTCGCTGATCTGGCTGCGCCGCGACCACCCGGTCTTCCGGCGGCGCCGCTTCTTCCACGGACGGCCGGTGGAGGGCACCCACGACGAGCTCTCGGACATCGCGTGGTTCACGGCCGAGGGCGAGGAGATGCGGCAGCGCGACTGGCAGGCGGCGCACGCCAAATCGCTGACGGTCTTCCTCAACGGCAGCGCTATCTCCGAGCCGGGGCCGCGCGGGGAGCGGATCACCGACGACTCCTTCCTGCTGATGTTCAACGCGCACCACGAGCCGCTGGACTTCACGGTGCCCATCGACCACGGCAAGCAGTGGCAGGTGATCGTGGACACCTCGCTGCCGGAGGGCGTGGAGCCCGGCAGCGGGGCGAAGGTGGCGGCGGGCGACCGGCTGACGCTGGTGGACCGGAGCCTGCTGGTGCTGCAGCGGCCGGGGTAGGGGCCGGGTCGGGTTCCCGGTCGGGCACAGAAACCCTCGTACGAGTGTTTGGCGGGTGCTTCGATCTGATGCCGGGCGGGTTGTGGGTACGTACGTTCTATGACGTCCGACCGCACCGTGCCCGGGTCCTCCGCGCCGACCGCCACCTACCGGCTGCAGCTGCAGCCCGCCTTCCCCTTCGAGGCGGCGCGCGCGGCCGTGCCGTATCTGGCCGCGCTCGGCGTGTCGCATCTGCACCTCTCGCCGGTGCTGGAGGCCCGCCCCGGCTCCACACACGGCTATGACGTGGTCGACCACTCGGCCGTGCGGGCGGAGCTGGGCGGCGAGGAGGGGCTGCGCGCCCTGGCCCGTACGGCGCGCGCCCACGGGCTCGGGCTGATCGTCGACATCGTCCCCAACCACATGGCGGTGCCCGCGCCGGAGCGGCTCAACAGACCGCTGTGGGAGGTGCTGAAGGACGGGCCCGCCTCGCCGTATGCGCGGTGGTTCGACATCGACTGGGGCCGCCACGGCGGCAAGGTGCTGCTGCCGGTCCTCGGCGGACCGCTCGGCGACGAGCTGGCGGAGCTGCGGGCGGCGGACGGGGTGCTGCGCTACCACGACCACGAGTTCCCGCTGCGGCCCGGCACCGAGGGGATGCCGCTGCCCCAGCTGCTGGACCGGCAGTGGTACCGGCTGGGCTGGTGGCGGCTGGCCCGCACGGAGCTGAACTACCGGCGCTTCTTCACCATCTCCGAGCTGATCGCGGTGCGGGTGGAGGATCCCGAGGTCTTCGCGGCGACCCACGGGAAGCTGCTGGAGCTGGTGCGCGACGGGGTGATCGACGGGCTGCGGGTGGACCATCCGGACGGCCTCGCCGACCCGGAGGGCTATCTGCGGCGGCTGGACCGCGAGGTGCGGGCCGCGGCGGGCGGCGGCCGGTGGACCGTCGTGGAGAAGATCCTCGGCCGGGGAGAGCGGCTGCCCGCGCACTGGCCGGTCGCCGGCACGACCGGCTATGACGCCCTGCACCACATCGACGGCCTCTTCGTCGACCCGGCCGGGCTGGCGGAGCTGACCGCGCGGTACCGCGGCTTCGCCGCACCCCCCGAGGACCTGGGCGGCGACTGGCCGGCGACCGTGCGGCGCGCCGCACACCGTGTGGTGACGCATGAGCTGGCCGCCGAGGTGGAGCGGCTGGTGCGCACCGCCGTGCGGATCTGCGCCGCCGAACCGCGGCTGCGCGACCACGCGCCCTGGGCGCTGCGCACGGCGATCCATGAGCTGCTGGTGCGGCTGCCGGTCTACCGCCCGTACGTCTCCCCCGACGCCCCGGCGACCCGGACGGACGCCGAGATGCTGATCCTGGCGGCGGGGGACGCCCAGGCGGCGTTCGCGGTGCGGGAGGAGGCGCGGGTGGTGTTCACGGTGCGGGACGCGGCGCTCGGCAGACTGGGCGACGGACCGCACCACCGCGACTTCTGCGCGCGCTTCGCGCAGACCGCCGCCGCGCTGCGCGCCAAATCGGTCGAGGACACCGCCTTCTACCGCTACGCCCCGCTGCTCTCGGCGGCGGAGGTCGGCGGCGACCCGGGGCAACCGGCCGTCTCCCCCGACCGGTTCCATGACTTCGCCGCCCGGCTGCAGGCCGACTGGCCCCAGGCCGGCACCGTGCTGTCCACGCATGACACCAAGCGCAGCGCGGATGTGCGGGCGCGGCTCGCGGCGCTGACCGAGTGCCCCGACCGATGGGCGAAGCTGCTGGAGGCAGTAGCAGTGGCGGTGGAGGCGCGGGAGACGGCGTCGGGCACCGCGGCGGCACTCGACGCCCATCTGGCGTGGACGGCGTGGCAGACCGCGGTGGGCCTCGGGGCCCCGGACGGCGAGCGGCTGGCGCCCGCGGTCCTCAAGGGGGTGCGGGAGGCGGGGCTGCGGACGACCTGGACCGAGCAGGACCCGGCGTACGAGGACGAGGTCGCCGCCTTCCTCAAGGCGGGCCCGTGCGACCCCGACCACCCGGCGTGGGCGGCGCTGGACGGCGCGCTGGACGCCCCGGCACACGCCAACGCGCTGGGCGCGGCGCTCCTGCACCTGACCATGCCGGGCGTACCGGACCTCTACATGGGCACCGAGCACACCTACGCCGCACTGGTCGACCCCGACAACCGCCGCCCGCCCGAGCCGCGCCCCGAGTCGCTCGCCCGCCTGGACGCGGGGCGCGAGCCGGACGGGCCGTCGGCCGAGAAGCTGCTGCTGACCGCGGCGGCCCTGCGCCTGCGGCGGCACCGGCCCCGGTGGTTCGGGCCGTCCGGCGCGTACCTCCCGCTGGCCGCCGAGGGCCCGGCGGCGGCGCACTGTGTGGCCTTTCTGCGGACGGACAGCCTTGGCGAGGGGCGGGGTGCGGCCGAAGGCGGGGATGGCGGCGCGGAAGGCGGCGGGGGCGGCGGGGCGATCACAGCCGTCACCCGGCTGTCGCGGCGGCTGGCGGAGGCGGGCGGCTGGCGCGGCACGGCGCTGGCGCTGCCGCCGGGCCGCTGGCGGGATCTGCTGACCGGGCGGGCGGCCGCGGGCGCGGCCCCGTTGAGCGGCCTCTTCGACCGATTCCCGGTGGCGCTGCTGGTCCGAACCTGACGCTCCGCCAGAACTGGTGCTGTGTTCGCGGCCTAAAGCATTTACAGGTACTCCGGACGGCGCTACCTTCACAAAGTAACTTGGGAGCGCTCCCATACGACGGTTCCTGACCCGTTCGCGTCGAAGGGAAGAAGAAGCGCAATGCCACGACGATTGATGGCTCTCGCACGTCCCGCTCAACCGCCGGGCCGCTCCCGCGCCCGCCGGTCCGTACTGCTGGTCCTGCTCGGTGTGTTGCCCGCCCTCGGGCTGGTCTTCTTCGGCGGCGGCAGCGCCTCCGCGCACGGCGCGCCGATGGCACCGGGCAGCCGCACCTATCTGTGCTGGAAGTACAGCCTGTCCAGCACCGGAGAGGTCAAGCCGACCAACCCCGCCTGCAAGGCCGCGTTCGACAAGAGCGGGGCGACGCCGTTCTACAACTGGTTCGCGGTGCTGCGCTCGGACGGGGCGGGCCGGACCAAGGGCTTCATCCCGGACGGCCAGCTGTGCAGCGGCGCGGCCACCGTCTACAACTTCTCCGGCTTCGACCTGGGCAGCAAGGACTGGCCGGTGACCCATCTGACCGCCGGTAAGTCGATGCAGTTCACCTACAACGCCTGGGCCGCGCACCCCGGTTCGTTCCGAAGCTACGTCACCAAGAACGCGATCGACCCGACGAAGCCGCTCACCTGGAACGACCTGGAGGACCAGCCGTTCAACACGGTGACGAACCCGCCGCAGACGGGCCCGGTCGGCACGGTGGACGGCAAGTACACCTGGACCGCCAATCTGCCCTCGGGCAAGAGCGGCCGTCACATCATCTACACCGTCTGGACCCGCTCGGACAGCCAGGAGACCTTCTACAGCTGCTCCGACGTGGTCTTCGACGGCGGCAACGGTGAGGTGACGGTGCCGGGCGCCTCCAGCGGCGGCAGTGACCCGACCGACCCGCCGACGGCCAAGTGCACCGCCACCCAGAAGACCACCAGCACCTGGAACGGCGGCTACCAGGCCGAGGTGACGGTGGCCAACACCGGCGCCACCCCCATCTCCTCCTGGATGGTCGACTGGACACTGCCGTCCGGGCAGCGGGTGGACAGCCTCTGGAACGGCAAACTGACCGCCACAGGGTCATCGGCATCGGTCACCAACGCCGACTGGAACGGCTCGTTGGCGGCCGGAGCGTCGACGACCTTCGGCTATGCGGCCAGCGGCGGCTCGCCCGACGCGGCGGCCACGCCGATCTGTATGGTGCACTGACCCGCATCGCGCAGCGCGCTGACCCGCACAGCGCGCTGCCCCGACCACCCTGATCCGCACGGTGCCCTGATCCGCTTCCTCCGCCCTGTCAGGTGCACCTCACCCTGCCGGTCTGCCGCCCCCTTCCCCCTCGTGGGCGGCAGACCGGCCTTTCCCCGTCCGCCCCCACCACCGCCGGTCCAGCAGCCCGACAAAGGAGGCAGCGGCCCCGGTGAGCTCGACCCGGGAGAACGCGGTCAGCTCGCGCTGCCAGGGCGGATCCAGGGGCAGCACCGCGCAGTCGTGGGCCATGGCCACATGCGCGGCCGTGATGAGGACTCCCGCTCCCGCGGCGGCCATGCGCACGGCCGTCGAGGTGTGCTCGGTGTCGACACCGGTACGAGGCGTGAAGCCCACCCGCTCACAGGCCACGTCCAGGAAACGACGGCCCTCGACCACCGGCTCCAGCGCGCAGCGCACCCAGTCCCGGTCCGCCAGGTCGGCCAGCCGGACCGCCTCCCGCCCGGTCAGCGGATCATCCAGCGCCACCACGACCACTATCTCCTCCTCGCCCACCGTCACCACTGGGCCCCGCCAGCCCTCGGGCCGGTGCCCGACGGCGACGTCCGCGACACCGCGCTCCATGCCCTCGCGCAGCTCCCCTCCGGTGGCGTACTCGTGCACCACCAGGCGCACCTGCCCATGGTCGCGCCGCCAGCGCGCGAGAACCTCGGGGAGCACCCCGATGGCGAACGCGTGCAGGGTGGCGATATGCAGCTCGCCACCCGCCGCCCCGGCCGCCGCCCGCGCCGCGCGCCGCGCCTGCCGGGCGCTGCGCACCGCGAATTCGGCATGCGGCAGATACGCCCGGCCCATGGGCGTCAGACGCACCCCCCGCGGCAGCCGCTCCAGCAGCGGCCCGCCGACCTCCCGCTCCAGGGCCTTGATCTGATGGGAGAGCGCGGACTGGGTGACACCCAGCAGCTCGGCGGCATGGGTGAAGGACGCCTCCTCGACCACCGCCACGAGATATTCCATCTGACGCAGACTCATCCGCGGTTTCCCCCTTCGCCGCCATCCTCCCCATGCAGAAAATTCATCGTATCCAGAGAAACTTTGCCTTGGACTCATGCCGCGGTAGGGGCACAGGCTGGACCCATGCATGAGACAGACATCATCGTCATCGGCGGCGGAACCGGCGGCTACAGCACCGCGCTGCGCGCGGCCGCCCTCGGTCTCGACGTCGTCCTGGCCGAACGCGATCTGGTGGGCGGGACCTGCCTGCACCGCGGCTGCATCCCCAGCAAGGCGATGCTGCACGCCGCGGAGTTGGTCGACGGCATCTCCGAGGCGCGTGAGCGGTGGGGGGTGAAGGCCACGCTGGACGCCGTGGACTGGTCCGCGCTCACCGCGACCCGCGACGACATCGTGGCCCGCAACCACCGCGGCGTCGAAGGCCATCTGTCCCACGCGGGCGTCCACGTGGTGCGCGGCTCCGCCGCCCTGACCGGCCCGCGCACCGTACGCATCGAGCCGGCCGGCACGGCGCCGGGCGCGGGCGGGGGCGCAGGCGCGGGCGGCGAGTGGACCGCGCGGCGGGGCATCGTGCTGGCGACCGGCTCCCGCCCGCGCACTCTCCCCGGGCTGGCTCCGGACGGCCGACGGGTCGTCACCAGCGACGACGCCCTCTTCGCCCCGGGACTCCCGGCCTCCGTCCTGGTCCTGGGCGGCGGGGCGATCGGCGTCGAATACGCCTCACTGCACCGCTCCATGGGCGCGGACGTCACCCTCGTCGAGGCGGCGGACCGGCTGCTGCCGCTCGAGGACGCGGATGTCAGCCGCCATCTGACACGCGGGCTGAAGAAGCGCGGTATCGAGGTGCTGACCGGCGCCCGGCTGGAGCACGCCGAGCCCTACGCGGACGGGGTGCGCGCCACCATCCGCCCGGCCCGCGGCGAGCCGCGCGCCCTCGACACCCAGCGGCTGCTGGTCGCCGTCGGCCGTGCCCCGGTCACCGACGGCCTGAACCTGGGCGCCGCCGGGCTGACCACCGACGACCGCGGATTTGTCGCCCCCGCCGACTGGTCGCGGCTGGAGACCGCGGTGCCGGGCATCCATGTCGTCGGCGATCTGCTGCCCCCGCCGTCACTCGGGCTGGCCCACGCCTCCTTCGCGGAAGGGCTGCTGGTGGCCGAGACCCTGGCGGGCCACTCACCCCGACCTCAACCCCAACCCGCGTTCTACGACACCGTCCCCCGGGTGACCTACTCCAGTCCGCAGACCGCCGCCGTCGGCCTGTCGGAGGCACAGGCGCGCGAGCGGGGCCTCGACGTCGTCGTCAACACCATGCCGCTGACCGCCGTGGCCAAGGGCATGGTGCACGGCCAGGGAGGCATGGTGAAGGTCGTCGCCGAGCGGACGGGCGAGGGCACCGGCCCGGTCCTCGGCGTCCATCTCGTCGGCCCCCATGTCTCGGAGATGGTCGCCGAGAGCCAGCTGATCGTCGGCTGGGACGCCGAACCCTCGGACGTGGCCCAGCACATCCACCCGCACCCCACCCTCTCGGAGGCGGTCGGCGAGGCCTTCCTCACTCTCGCGGGGCGCGGTCTGCATCAGATTTGACTTCCTCCCCCTCCTGAAGGAGCAGATTCCTACGGCTCGCGCCGTAGGGTTTCCTGCTTCATCGCCGACTGCCCGCCCGGAATACTCCGTTGAGGTCTTACACCGGCTCCACAGGCCGACACCGCCAGCCCGTCGGCCTTGAGGTTCTGTGCCGCGTTCACGTCGCGGTCGTGGGTGATGCCGCACTCGCACGTCCAGGTGCGGATGTGCAGCGGCATCTTGTGCTGCAGGGTTCCGCAGTTCGAGCACAGCTTGGAAGAGGGGAACCAGCGGTCGACCGCGATCACTTCGCGTCCGTACCACTGGGCCTTGTACTCCAGCATGCTGCGGAACTCCGACCAGACCGCATCGGAGATGGCGCGGGCCAGCTTGCCGTTCTTCAGCAGATTCCGAACGGTGAGGTCCTCGATCACGATCGTTTGGTTTTCACGAACGAGCCGAGTGGTGAGCTTGTGCAGGTTGTCGCGTCGCCGGTCGGCGATGCGGGCATGGATGCGCGCGACCCTCCGCCGGGCCCTGGCCCGGTTCGCGCCGTCACCCTTGGCCTTGCGGGAAAGTTCCCGCTGGGCCTTGGCCAGGCGCGCCCGGTCGCGCCGCTCGTGCCGGGGGTTGGTGATCTTCTCCCCCGTGGACAGGGTCAGCAGATGGTCCAGTCCGGCATCCACGCCGACCGCCGTATCCGTGGCGGTCAGCGGCTTCACGGCCGGGTCCTCGCACAGGAGGGACACATACCAGCGTCCGGCCGCATCCTGCGACACGGTCACCGTGGACGGCGCTTCCTCGAAGGAGATCATATGAGCGGACCGGACGGACGCTTGGCCGCCTCCTCCGCGACGGCGACCATGAGGAAACCGACCACGGCCAGGGCGGCATTCGCATACAGCTCATAGCCGTCCAGGAACGGCACATACCGGACCACCGCCCACTTCCCGAACCAGCCGATGAAGTGGTGGACCAACCCGCCGAGGCCCAGGACCAGCAGCACACTCCCTACCCACTCGCACGTTTTTCTCATGCGTTCGAGGCTAGGCGGCAAACCCGCGGACGCGGGTCGGCCAAAGGTCTAAGGCCCTGCGACTTTGGTCGCCGCCCCGCGACTTTGGTCGATGCCCGCGTCCGAGGCGGCGACCGCGCCCCCGCTCACCAGTAGATTCGTCGGTATGGGCAGCTCAGACGCCGCGCGGACGGCAAGCAGCGAGCGGGCGCGCGGCGGCGAGCGCGTCAGGACGCGCCGCACCCTGCGCGACTGGATCGTGGACGTGTGCTGCATCTCGATCGCGGCCGTGTTCTCGCTGACGGCCTGCGAGTCGATGGCCACCGACCCTTCGGTGTCGGACGAGGCGCTGTTCGCGGACCTGATGACCGGGGTGGCGGCCTGTCTCGCGCTGTGGCTGCGCCGCCGCCGGCCGGTCGGGCTGGCGCTGGTGCTGCTCGCCGCGGGCGTGGTCTCGTTCTACGTCGCGGGGCCGCTGCTCGTGGCGCTGTTCACGGTCGCGGTGCACCGGCCGCTGCGTACGGTCGTGTGGGTCGGCGGGGTGGCGTTGGTCCAGATCTTCGTCGCCCCGCTGGTGCACCCCGACCCCGACCTCTCCTACATCGGGGACGTGGTTCTCGGGGCTCTGCTGGTCAGCGGCGCCATCGGCTGGGGCATGTTCGTGCGCTCCCGGCGCCAGCTGCTGGAGTCGCTGCGCGACCGGGCCGCGCGGGCCGAGGCGGAGGCGGCGCTGCGCGCCGAGCGGACGCAGCGTCTGACGCGCGAGCGGATCGCCCGGGAGATGCACGATGTGCTCGCCCACCGGCTCTCCCTGCTGAGCGTGCACGCGGGGGCGCTGGAGTACCGGGCCGACGCGTCCCCGCAGGAGGTGGCCGAGGCCGCCGGGGTGATACGCAGCAGCGCGCACCAGGCGCTGCAGGATCTGCGCGAGGTGATCGGCGTGCTGCGGGCCCCGGACTCCGATGCTGCTGCCGACGCCACCGACGGCAGCCCGCCCGACCGGCCGCAGCCGACCCTCGCCGATCTGCCGCGGCTGGCGGAGGAGTCGCGCCAGGCGGGCATGCGGGTGACGCTGTCGGACGAGGCGGGCGTCGCCGGGGCCGGCGCGGCGGCCGTGCCGGGCGCCACGGGCCGTGCGGCCTACCGCGTCGTCCAGGAGGGGCTGACCAACGCGCGCAAGCACGCGCCCGGCGCGGAGGTGACGGTGACGGCGTCTGGGGCGCCCGGTGAGGGGCTGACCGTGGAGGTGCGCAATGCCGTACGCGCCCCGGTGCGCGCCCGCACCCCGGGTGCCCCGCCACGCGACGAGGACCGGCCGGGGGCGCTCCCCGGGGCGATCCCCGGATCGGGCCAGGGCCTGGCCGGGCTGGCCGAGCGCGCGGCGCTGACGGGCGGCCGGCTGGAGTGCGGCCCTTCGGACGCCGGGGACTTCCGGCTGTACGCCTGGCTACCGTGGCCCGCATGAGCCCATCCCCACCGGAATCCGCCGAACCGGCGCCCGCGCCCAGCCCCGCGCCCGCACCCGGCCCCGCGCCCGCGCCCTCCCCCACCCCGACCCGCCTGCTGATCGTCGACGACGACCCGCTGGTCCGCGCCGGGCTGCGGCTGATGCTCGGCGGCGCCTCCTCCGGCATCGAGATCGTCGCCGAGGCGTCCGACGGCGCGGAGGTCGCCGCGCTCGTGGACCGCCACTCCCCCGACGTCGTCCTCATGGACATCCGCATGCCCACGGTGGACGGGCTGGCCGCGACCGAGCAGCTGCGGCAGCGCGAACCAGCCCCCGAGGTGGTGATCCTGACGACTTTCAACGCGGACGAGCATGTACTGCGGGCGCTGCGCGCCGGAGCGGCGGGCTTCGTGCTCAAGGACACCCCGCCCGCCGACCTCGTCGCGGCCGTGCGGCGGGTGGCGGCGGGCGAGCCGGTACTGTCCCCCACCGTGACCCAGCAGCTCATCGAGCATGTGGCGGGCGAGGGCCGGGACGGGCGGCGGGAGCGGGCCCGGGCGCTGCTCGGCCGGCTGAACGACCGGGAGCGCGAGGTCGCGGTCGCGGTGGGCCAGGGCAAGTCCAACGCGGAGATCTCCGCGGGCCTGTTCATGAGCGTCGCGACCGTCAAGACGCATGTGTCACGGATCCTGACCAAGCTGGATCTCAACAACCGCGTGCAGATCGCGCTGTTGGCCCACGACGCGGGCCTGCTCGGATGACTCCCCCGCAAAGTCTCACGGCACGGTGAGGGTTTCGGACTCGTAGGCCTTGTGCAGCAGGTCCAGGAAGGACGGCGCCTCGGGCAGGGTCACGGACCCGATCCGGCGCACCGCCACGCCCGGCGTCCACGAGTTCATGACCACGCCCCCGGCCAGCGTCGGCAGGTCGGCGAGCGTGACCTCCTGGAAGCGCTGAGGGACGCCGAGGCGGTCCAGTTGTCGGCGGACGATGCTCATGGTGATCCCGCCCAGCACCTCGGCCGCGGGCCACACCACCGAGTCACCGTCCCAGAAGGCGAGATTCCAGATCGTCGCCTCGCTGAGCCGCCCCCGCCGGTCCACGAAGGCGGCGTCGTCGAAGCCCTGCGCGACGGCCTGACGGAGGAAGTAGGTCTTGGCCACCTCACCGACGTGCTTCACGGCCGGGAGGAACCGTTCGTGTTCGACCGCTGCCAGCGCCAGCGGACCCTCCGGCCCGGACGAGGGCGGCCCCGTGCGGACCAGCATCTCGGACTCCCCCTCCGCCCCGGCCGCGGTGAACTCGCCCGCCCTCGAGTAGACCGTGGCCGTCAGTGAGAGGTCGGCCGGGCCTGCCTCCAGCGCCGCCCGCAGAGACGACCGCACCTCGTCGTCGGGCAGCGCGCGGCCGAACAACTCCACCGAGGCGGTCCGCAGCCGCTCCAGATGGAGGTCAAGGCCCCGGACCCGGCCCCCGCGCACCTGCATGGCGGTGAAGTGGGCATAGCCGGCGAAGGCGAGTGGCGCCAACTCCTCGGCGGTGGCGGCCCGGCCGTTGCGGTGTGCGACAGAAGAAGTCATGATCACTCCATCGGTTGGGAAGCGGCTGAGCGGACGCGGAATGCTCGCTCGCGGAGCCGACGTTATGGCTTCACATCGGTGGAAAGGTCAAGCTCGGAGGGCACGGGGCGGATGCTGATCGGGGAGTTGTCCCGGCGTACGGGCGTCAGCACACGGCTGCTGCGGTACTACGAGGAACAGGGATTGCTCGAGGCCCGGCGCGGTCACAACGGCTACCGCGACTACGACGAGGACTCGGTGATCACCGTGCGGCAGATCCGCGCCCTGCTGAAGGCGGGTCTGTCCACCGAGGTGATCCGCAAGGTGCTGCCCTGCGCCCGGGGCGAGCAGCCGGGCTTCGACTGGTGCGCGGACCTGCGGGCCATCCTGCAAGGGGAGTTGGCGGCCGTGGACGACCGCCTCGACGAGCTGCGGCGCAGCCGGGGCACCCTCGCCGACTATCTGGCGCAGCCCGCCCACAATCCTGAGCCGCTCTGAAAACACCTGGACGCGGATCCGTCGGCCCGCATAAAGTGCGGGCACGCCCATGATCGAGGAAGGAGGCGAGAGCCATGGACATCATCACGTTCCCGCGCTCCCGCCCCCTGTCCACCGGGCGTACCGCCGTCTGATCGCCGATCCGACCGGGAGCGCATCGCTTTCCCGGAAGGAATCTCATGACCGAGCTGGTCATCCGCGCGCTCACCGAGAGCGACGCACATCTCTTTCACACCCTGCACGACCCCGCGCTCGTCGGCCGCGCCCGCTTCGGCCAGACCTACCGCACCCGCGCCGAGGGCGGCGACTACCGCCCCGACTGGACCTGGGTCGCGCTGCGCGACGGCCGTGTGGTCGCCCGCGCCGCCTGGTGGGGCGCGTCCGATGACGCGGCACCCGTGACGCTGGACTGGTTCGAATTCGCCGACGGCGAGGCCGACGCGGCGGCGCAGTTGCTGCGCACCGCCCCGCTGCACGCCGAGTACAGCCTGCTCGCGGCGCCCGGCTGGCGCGAGAGGCCCGAGGAGCGGGCGGCGGCGCAGGCCCGGGTCGATGCCGCCCTCGCCGCCGGGATGGAGCCGCTGGTGGAGCGCTACCGCTACGAGTGGACGCCCGAGTGCGGGCTTCCCGAGCGGCCGGGGCGGCTTGTGTTCCGGCCGGAGCCCGACGACGCGATGATCGCCGAGGCGCTGCGCCGCATCATGCCGGGCACACTCGACGCGCACGACCAGCGGGCCTTGGCTCAAGGCGGCGTCGAGGCCGCGGTGCGCGAGCTGATGAACTTCCTGAGCTGGTGCCCGTCGCCGCGCGAGTGGTGGCGGCTGGCGTTCACGCCCGAGGGGGAGCTGGTCGGCATCCAGGTTCCCGCGCACAACCCGTCCGGCCCCTGTGTCGGCCAGATCGGGGTGGTCGACGGGCAGCGCGGCCACGGCTACGCGTACGACCTGCTGGTGGAGTGCACACACGACCTGGTGGAGCGGGGCGCGACGAAGATCGCGGCGGCGACCGACCAGGCCAACTTCCCGATGGCCGCGCACTTCGCCAAGGCGGGCTATCCCATCACCCAGGAGCGCATCGAACTGGTCTGATACCCGTGGCCTGCTGCGCGGCGCACCCCGCGTCGCGCAGCATGGTCCCTCAGGCACCGCTGAGGTGAGGAGACGTCAGTGCTGTTCGAGGTGTGGGCGCCGCGCGCCGGGCGGGTCGAGCTCCAGCTGGAGGGCCGTACGCACCCCATGGAGCGCGATCCGGCCCGGGAGGGGTGGTGGCGGGCGGCGGCCGAGGCCGGGCCCGGCGCGCGCTACGGCTTCGCGCTGGACGGCGGCGCGCCGCTGCCCGACCCGCGCTCCCGCCGCCAGCCCGACGGCCCCGAGGGCCTGAGCGCGGTCGTGGACCCCGCGGGCTTCCCGTGGCGGCGGGAGTGGCGGGGGCGGCCGCTGCCGGGCGCGGTCCTGTACGAGCTGCACATCGGCACCTTCACCCGCGAGGGGACCTTCGACGCGGCCGCCGAGCGCCTGCCGCACCTGGCCGACCTGGGGGTCACCCACGTCGAGCTGATGCCGGTCTGCCCGTTTCCGGGGGCGCACGGCTGGGGGTACGACGGCGTGGCGCCATGGGCGGTGCACGAGCCGTACGGGGGGCCGGAGGGGCTCGCGCGCTTCGTGGACGCCGCGCACGGCCACGGCCTCGGCGTGGTGCTGGACGTGGTCCACAACCATCTGGGCCCCTCCGGCAACCATCTGCCCGCCTTCGGCCCGTACTTCACCGAGACCCACCACACGCCGTGGGGGGCGGCCGTCAACCTGGACGCCCCCGGCTCCGACGAGGTCCGCGCGTACTTCCTGGGCAGCGCCCTCGCCCACCTGCGCGACTACCGCCTGGACGGGCTGCGGCTCGACGCGGTGCACGCGCTGCGCGACACCCGCGCGCGCCACTTCCTCGCCGAGCTGTCCGCCGCCGTGGACGGGCTGGCCGCCCAGGTGGGCCGTCCGCTGTTCCTCATCGGCGAGTCGGACCTGAACGACCCGCGCACCACCACCCCGCGTGAGGCGGGCGGCCACGGCTTGCACGCGCAGTGGAACGACGACTTCCATCACGCCCTGCACACCCTGCTCACCGGCGAACGGCAGGGCTATTACGTCGACTTCGCCGCCGAGGGGGTACACGCCCTCGCCAAGACCCTGATCGGCGGCTTCTTCCACGACGGCACGTACTCGGCGTTCCGCGGCCGGAGCCACGGCGCCCCGCTGAACACCCTGACCACCCCCGCGTACCGCCTGCTGGGCTACGCCCAGACCCATGACCAGATCGGCAACCGCGCGGTCGGCGACCGGCTCTCCGCCCGGCTCTCCCCCGGGCTGCTGGCCTGCGCGGCCGCCGTCGTACTGTGCTCGCCCTTCACGCCGATGCTCTTCATGGGCGAGGAGTGGGGGGCGCGCACGCCCTGGCAGTACTTCACGGACCATCAGGACCCGGAGCTGGCCGAGGCCGTACGGCGCGGCCGGCGCCGGGAGTTCGCCGCCCACGGCTGGGCTGAGGAGGACATCCCCGACCCGCAGGACCCGGCGACGCGGCTGCGCTCCTGCCTGGACTGGACCGAGCCGGCCCGCGAGCCGCACGCCAGGCTGCTCGACTGGCACCGGCGGCTGATCGCCCTGCGCCGCGCCGAACCGGCCCTGACCGACCCCCGCCTGTCCGCCATCCGCCTGTCCGTCCCCTCGGACGGCTGCGTCGCCTTCCGTCGCGGCCCGCTCCGCATCGTGATCAACCCGTACGACCGCCCGGCCGAGGCCCGCCTCGGCCCGCACGCCGCCGACCGCACCCAGGTCGTCGCCGCCTGGCAGCACACCGACCCGCCCGCCGCGGACGGCACCCTGCGGCTGCCGCCGGAGACGGCGGTGGTGCTGCGGTGAGGGGCCCCGCCGGGCCGAGGGGTCAGCCCTCCTCCGGCTCCAGGCGGAGCGAGACCGAGTTGATGCAGTAGCGCTGGTCGGTCGGGGTCGGGTAGCCCTCGCCCGCGAACACATGGCCGAGGTGGGAGCCGCAGCGGGCGCAGCGGACCTCGGTGCGGACCATGCCGAGCGAGCGGTCCTCGATCAGTTCGACGGCGGAGGTGTCGGCCGGGTCGTAGAAGGACGGCCAGCCGCAGTGGCTCTCGAACTTGGTCGCGGAGCGGAACAGCTCGGCCCCGCAGGCGCGGCAGGAGTAGACGCCGGCCGTCTTGGTGTCGGTGTACTCACCCGTGAAGGCGCGCTCGGTGCCGGCCTCGCGGAGGACGTGGTACTCCTGCGGGGTCAGCTCCGCGCGCCACTGGTCTTCCGGCTTGTCGATCTCGTACGGCATGGAATCTCCTAGCTCTCCGCGCTCTCGACGCTCCGCAGGCGGGCGAGGATCTCCGGACCGAGATCGGTGACGTCGCCCGCGCCCATGGTGAGAACAAGGTCACCGGGCTTGGCCATTCCGGCGATCAGCTCGGGGACCGCGGTCCGGTCGTGCTCGGCGGTGACGTCCGCGCCGCGGCGGGCGGCGGCGTCGATGATCAGGGCGCTGGTGATGCCGGGGACGGGGTCCTCACGGGCGGGGTAGATGTCCAGGACGACGCCGGCGTCGGCGAGGGCGAGCGCCTCGCCCATCTCGGCGCCCAGCTCGCGGGTGCGGCTGAAGAGGTGGGGCTGGAAGACGACCAGCACCCGGCCGTCGCCGGCGCCGCCGCGGATCGCCTCCAGGTCGGCGGAGATCTCGGTGGGGTGGTGTGCGTAGGAGTCGATGACCTGCACTCCGGCCGCGACGCCCTTGAGCTGGAGGCGGCGCTTGACGCCGGTGTACGAGCCGAGAGCGGGGGCCAGCTCGCGGGCGGGGACGCCGAGGGCCGCGCCGGCGGTCAGGGCGGCGACGGCGTTGAAGGCGTAGTGGCGGCCGGGGACGGAGACGGTGAAGGTCAGCTCGCCGCCGCCCGGGACGTCCGGGAGGAGGACGGTGACCTCGCTGGTCAGTCCCCGCTGGGCGATGTCCAGGACGCGCACGTCCGCGCCCGGGTCCTCGCCGTAGGTGAGCACCCGCAGGCCCTCGCGGCCGGTGACGCGGCCGGTCAGCTCGCGGGCGCCGGGGTGGTCGGCGGAGACGACCAGCGTGCCGCCGGGCCGGATCCGCTCCACGAAGGTCTGGAACGACTCGTGGATCTCGTCCATCGAGGCGTAGTTGGCGTGGTGGTCGAGCTCCACGTTGAGGATGATCGCGACCTCGGGCGCGTACTTGTGGAAGCTGCGGTCGCTCTCGTCGGCCTCGGCGACGAAGATGTCGCCGCCGCCGTGCCGGGCGTTCGAGCCGGGGGCGTCCAGGTCGCCGCCGATCGCGTACGACGGGTCGAGGCCGAGGGTGGTGAGGGAGACGGCCAGCATGGAGGTGGTGGTCGTCTTGCCGTGGGTGCCCGCGACCGCGATCGGGCGGGCGCCGTCCATCAGGCCGGCCAGCGCGTCGGAGCGGTGTATGACGGGGATGCCGCGCTCGGCGGCCGCGGCCAGCTCGGCGTTGTCGGCGCGGATCGCGCTGGAGACGACCACGCTGGTGGCGTCGGCCGCCAGATGCTCGGCGGCGTGGCCGATGTGCACCGTCACCCCGAGGGCGCGCAGCGCCTCGACGGTCGGGGAGTCCTTGGAGTCGCTGCCCGCGACCCGCGAGCCGCGCATGGCGAGGATCTTCGCGATGCCCGACATCCCGGCGCCGCCGATGCCGATGAAGTGCGGTCGGGCCATCGCGTCGGAGGCAAAGCCGGCCGGTGCCATGTGCGGGTCTCCCCTGGGTCGCGGTTCGTCGCTGTCGGCCCTGATTCTCGCACCCTGCGGGGGTGGGGTCGGCGAAGGCCCGTCCGGCGCACCGGCGGGGCGGATGAAGGGCGGGCCCGCCGCGTACGCACGGGCCCGCCGCGTACTCAGGCGCCTGTCGCCGGCTGTTCCTCGTCGGCCGCGTGCGAGAAGAGTTTGAGCACCGGGACGCCCACCTTGTGGCGCGCCCGCGACGCCCAGTCCCGGTGGAAGAACTCCTCCACGAAGTGCGGCGCGGTCAACACGATCACCTCGTCGGCGCCGGCCTGCTCGACCACCCCGCGCAGCGCGTCCAGCGGGTGGCGCTGGACGATCTCCCCGCGGGCCTCGCTGCCCGCGGCGCGCAGGGCGGCGAGGGAGTGGTTGAGGGCGCGCTCGGCGGGCTCCAGCGCCTCCTGCCCCTCGGGTTCCTCCCGTTCCTGGACGGCGTGCTCCAGATCGCCGAGCGCGATGTCGTCGATCGCGCGCAGCAGCCGGTCCTTGCTGCCCCGCGGCTGCATGAGCACGACGAAGGAGACCGGGTCGTCGCCGTGCAAGGTGGTGACGAATTCCACGTCGACGTGGCTCAGGGGCTTCTCGATCATCAATACGCTCGTGAACACAGCCGGCGCCCTCTCCTGCGGTTTATTCCGTATATTCCTTTTTTAACTAAAACCAATTATCGCCTTATTACCGCCTGCGACGGTAGCTGGTGAAAAGAAACCCAGCGTCCTCCAGGACGGAAAAGAGAGAGAACCGCTCCGGTTCCACCAGCACGTGGCCGTTGACGATCCGCGCCGCGTCGCCCGCCGCCACCAGCGGGGCCAGCGACAGACACAGCTCGTCCAGCACCCTGGCCGCCGCGAACTGCCCGAGCAGCTTCGGCCCGCCCTCCGACAGCAGCCGGGTCAGGCCGCGCTCGGCGAGCGCGGCCACCGCCCGCGCCGGATCCACCGCGGCCCCCTCCCCCGCCAGGACCACCTCGGCGCCCGCCTGCCGGGCCGCCGCCAAGCGGTCCGCGGGGGCCTGCGCGCCGGTGACCACGAGCGTGGGTACCAGCGGCTCGGTGAACAGGGGCAGCGCGAAGTCCAGGTCCAGGCTCGCGCTGACCACGGCGATCGCGGGCACCGGCGGGCGGCCCCGCGCCGCCCGCCGGGCGACGAACGCCTCGCGGGCGCGGGCCGGGCGGTAGCCCTCCCGGCGTACGGTCTCGGCGCCGACCACGACCGCGTCGGCCAGCCCCCGCAGCACCCCGAAGATCCGCATGTCGGCGGCGGAGGACAGCGGCTGCGACCGCCCGTCGTGATGGGCGGCCCCGTCCAGCGAGGACACCATGTTGGCCCGCAGCCAGACGCCCACGGGCCGGCCCGGGCCGGCCGGGAGGTCCGGGTAGGCGTACGCCTCGGCCAGCTCGTCCAGCCCCCACTCGCGGTCCTCCCACGAGGGCGGTCCGGCGGACGACTCGGCAGCCGCTTCGGCGGACGTTTCGACGGGCGGTTCGGCGGTCGGAGGGAACAGGCGTCGCATACGCCGCAGTGTGACATGCCTCCCTATCCGGCGGTGACCTTCCCCGAAGCGACTACGCTGGGAATTTGTGTCATCTCGAACCACCACGACCGACAGGCCCGCGGGTCCGATAGCCGACCAGGCCCCCGCCGCCCTCGCCTCCCGTACGCCGCACGTCCCCGCCGAGCGTCTGGTGGCGGAGATGGTCCCGCCACCGCGCTTCTCGACGGTGAGCTTCGACAACTACATCCCCGACCCGGGACAGCCCAGCCAGACCACGGCCGTCAAGGAGCTGGCGGCCTTCGCCACCTCCGTCAGCGGCGGCCCGGGGGCGGCGGAGCCCCGCCGCAAGAGCTGGTTCCGCCGGGAGTCCAGGCCCGCCGCGCCGCGCGGCCCGCGCGGGATGTATCTGGACGGCGGCTACGGCGTCGGCAAGACCCATCTGCTGGCCTCCCTCTGGCACGCCACCGCGGCCCCGCCCGAGCGCAAGGCGTTCGGCACCTTCGTCGAGCTGACCAACCTGGTCGGCGCCCTCGGCTTCCAGCAGACCGTGCAGACCCTCAGCGGCCACCGGCTGCTGTGCATCGACGAGTTCGAGCTGGACGACCCGGGCGACACGGTGCTGGTCTCCACACTGCTCGGCAAGCTCGTCGACGCGGGCGTGGCGCTCGCCGCCACCTCCAACACGCTCCCCGGCAAGCTCGGCGAGGGCCGGTTCGCCGCGGCCGACTTCCTGCGCGAGATCCAGGGCCTGTCCGCCCGCTTCCGGACGCTGCGCATCGACGGCGAGGACTACCGCCACCGCGGCCTGCCCAAGGCCACCTCCCCGTACTCGGACGAGGCCGTCACCCGCGCCGCGCACCGCACGCCCGGCGCCTCGCTCGACGACTTCCCCACCCTCCTCGACCACCTCTCCCGCGTCCACCCGAGCCGCTACGGCGCGATGTGCGACGGGATCGAGGCGGTGTGCCTGACCGGGGTCGAGTCGGTGCCCGACCAGTCGACCGCGCTGCGGCTGGTGGTGCTGGCCGACCGGCTCTACGACCGTGAGGTGCCGGTGCTGGCGTCCGGGGTGCCGTTCGACCGTCTTTTCAGCGAGGAGATGCTCGAGGGCGGCTACCGGAAGAAGTACTTCCGGGCGATATCACGGCTCACGGCGCTCGCGCGGGACGCGAAGCGGCTGGTGCCCTCGCCCCCGGCCGGGGGCACCTCCCAGCGGTAGCTGGGGGAGAACCGAGCCACAAAAGAAGCGCGACGCGCAGCCGTGACCGTTGATCGGATGGTTCCCGCGCGCGAATCCGCGTGATACACACGTGCGGTCACATTTCCTGTCCGCCAGCAGGGAGTTACCGCATGTCAGTAACGCGACGTCAGGTCCTGGCCCGCAGCGGCGCCGCCGGGGCCGCCATCGCCTTCGCAGGCAACATCTCCGAACTCTTCGCCGGTACGGCCGCGGCCGCCGAGCCCGGCCAGGAGGCCGCCGCCGGCTCCGGCGGCTACGGCCCCCTCGTCCCCGACCCCGACGGCCTGCTCGACCTCCCCAAGGGCTTCCGCTACCAGGTTCTCTCCCGCGAGGGCGACGAGCTGCGCTCCGGCGAGGGCAAGGTCCCCAGCCACCACGACGGCATGGCCGCCTTCCCCGGCCGGACCGGCGCCCGGGCCCGCACCCACCTGGTCCGCAACCACGAGAACCGCCCCACCGCGGCGATCCGCGTCCCCGCCGTCCAGGGCATCACCTACGACCCCATGGGCATGGGCGGCTGTACGGCCCTCGAACTCGACGCCGGCAACCGCGTCCTCGCCGAACACGTCGCCATCGCGGGCACCGCCGTCAACTGCGCCGGCGGCCCCACCCCCTGGAACACCTGGCTGACCTGCGAGGAGACCGAGGACAAGGCCGGCACCAACGGCTACACCAAAGACCACGGCTTCATCTTCGAGGTCGACCCGTACGACCCGCGCCGCACCGGCGCCGTACCGCTGACCGCCATGGGGCGCTTCCAGCACGAGGCCATCGCGATCGACCCGCGTAACGGAGTCGTCTACGAGACCGAGGACGCCTTCGAGAAGCCCTTCGGCCTCTTCTACCGCTTCCTGCCGCGCAAGCCGCTCGGCGGCACCGGGTCGCTGCGCGCGGGCGGCGAGCTGTACGCGATGCGCGTGCCCGGCGTACGGGATCTGTCGGCCGTCCAGGAGACCGGCACGTCCTTCCGCGACATCGAATGGGTGCCGGTCCCCGACCCGCTCGCCAAACAGACCCCCGTCCGGTTCCAGGACTTCGGCCCCAAGGGCATCACCCACGCGCAGAAACTCGAGGGCTGCTACTGGGGCGGCACGTCCGTCTACTTCGTCTCCAGCTTCGCCAAGAGCGCGGACGGCTCGGCCGCCGACCACTACGGGCAGATCTGGCGGTACGACCCGGAGCAGCGCCGCCTCACCCTCGTGATCGTCTTCGGCCCGAGCACGGACGTCCAGCTGCCCGGCGAGTCACCGGACAACATCACGCTCGCGCCCAGCGGCGGCCTGATGGTCTGCGAGGACGGCAACGGCGCGCAGCACGTCTTCGGGCTGACCAGGCGCGGGGAGGTCTATCCGATGGCGCGCGGACGCCAAAACCTTGGCACACCTGAGGAGCCCGAGTGGGGTGAGTTCGCGGGGGTGACCTTCGCGCCGGACCGGCGCACGATGTACGTGAACTGCTACACCCCGGGCACGACCTTCGCGGTGACCGGGCCCTGGCGCCACTGAGCCCCCGGGCCGCGACGCGGGGTGCTCGGTCGGCTCGCCGCACAGCACGCAGTCGCGTCACGACCGCCGTGAGCTGAGTGCACAGGCCAGCGCGGTCGCCCCGGCGGCGACCGCGCCGGTCATGGCGAGCGGCAGCAGGGGCAGCGTCACGGTGCCGGTGTGCGAGCCGCTGACCAGGTCGGACACGGCCGCGTTCGCGGGCGACGCCGAGACCACCAGCACCAGCAGCGAGGCGACCGCCGTGGCCTGGATGCCCCAGCCGGTGCTGAGCAGCAGCGGACGGCTGAACAACGCGCCGACCGCCGTGCCCAGCAGGGCGCAGCTGAGAGCCGCGAGCAGCCCCGCGCACGTCGCGTCCAAGCGTGAGATGTCGATCCGCTGGTCGGAGGTCTTCGGATCGCTGATCAAGGCGATGAACAGCGCCCCCACGACGCCGAGCCCGGCCGCCGCGGACAGCCCGGTGAACACGGAGCTGAGGTGGACCCGGGCGGGGCTGGTCGCCGCGGCGGCGCAGTTGCGCGCCGCGGGCGGCTCGTTGCTGACGCACACGCGCACCAGCCACGCCGCGATGGGCAGCAGGGCGGCCGCGGCGTAGCCGAGAGAGTCGAGGATCGGCTGGCCCGCCATGACGCCGATGCCCATGAACGCGCCGTAGAGAACGACCGGCGGCACCCAGCGCTGCGAGCGGGCCAGGAGCGCGGCCTGGTAGCGCAGCAGAGCGGGCAACGCACGGCCGGCCGCCTCGGTCCGCCGCGCGCGGCCCGCCGTCTCGGCCCCGTCCGACGGCGGTAGGGGCGCGGGCCCCGAGCCGGGTCCCCGCCCACCTCGCCCCTCCGACCCGCCACCGGCCGCCCGGCCCGGGGCGCTCACCGGGGCCCGCTCCTCCTCGGCCGCCACGGCCGCCACGGGCGTCACCGCGCGGATGTGCCACGGCGGACGGGCGGTGAGCAGCGCGCGCAGCAGGGCGTCCGAGTGGGCGACGGCGACCGTCAGCCGGACGGCACAGGCACCGCCGCCCCGTCCCGGCTCGCCGACCGGACCACCCGGCAGGCCATCCGGCAGCCCGGCCCCCGGCGGGCCCTCGGCCTCCACGCACACACGCGCCTCGGCCGCGCTCGCCTGTCCGCGCGGCGGTGCGGACCGCGAGTCCGCGAGGGGCCGAGGGACCGGGGCATCCGGCAGGACGCCCGGGACCCGACCCGTCCCGTACTCCCCCGCCCCATACGAAGCGGCAGCCCCCGGCCCAACCTCCGAGCCCTCCACCAGCGCGAACCCGGGCTCCCCGAACAAACTCCCCGCGCCCGGGCCTCGGCCCGGGGCGTCGGGCGGGCCGGAACCGTTCCGCTCCGGCACGAGCCGTGTGTCCGTGACGCGGAGGACCTCGTCGGCGGTGGTGGCCAGGCGGCGGGGGTCGTGGTCGACGTAGACGACCGTGGCGCCGGCGCTGACGCGGGAGATGACTGCCTGGTCGAGCGTGGCGCGGGCGGCCTGGTCGAGGCCGGTCCAGGCCTCGTCGAGGACGAGAAGGTCGGGGGCGGCCAGGAGGGCCTGGGCGACGGCGACCTTTTGGCTGGTGCCCTTGGACAGCTCGGCGAGCGGGGTGCGGGCGTGTCCGGCCGCGTCGAAGCGCTCCAGCCACTCCTCGGCACCGCGCACCGCCGCGGCACGGCCCAGGCCGTGGAGGCGGCCGAGGTGGGTGAGGTAGCCGAGGGCGGTGAAGGGCAGGTCCGCGGGGAAGCGCTCGGGAACGTACGCGGTGCGCGGCCGGGCGGTGATCCGGCCGGTGGTGGGGGCGTCGATGCCGGCGAGGAGCCGCAGGAAGGTGGACTTGCCGCTGCCGTTGCTCCCCATCACCCGGATCAGCGAGCCCGGCCGCACCTCGAGGTCCACGCCACGCAGCACCCAAGCCCCGCGCAGGCCGTAGCGACGGCCAACTCCATACAGTCTCATGACCATTGAGCCTATGCGGCCGAGCCTGTCCGTTCCGGCACTCGGAGACCGACCATGGCCGCGGGGCGGGTCATGACCTGCTGGAGCTCGGAGCTGTGCCGGTAGCTGGCCGCGGTGGCGCGCCGCCGCCACAGCGCACAGCCCAGCACCTCACCCGACCCGTCCCCCTCCGTCGCCAGGGCGAACGGCGCGTCCCCGGTCCGTACGGCGGCCAGCGCCCCGTCGAGCCAGGCGTCGGTCTCCGCCCGGTCCGGCGGCGCGAGACAGCCGATGGCCCCGCCGGTCTCGGTGACGGCGTGGACCATCCGGTGGGTCCTGGGACGCAGCGCCTCCTCCGACGTGGTCGGCCGGACCAGCTCGACCGGGTTGGTCATGCATGTGCTCGTTGTGCGCGTGCCAGCCGTTAATACGGTGGGTAAACATGAGTAAGGGGTGTGTCCGAGAAAAGAACCCGCGTGGGCACGGCGAAGTGCACCATGTCCATTTCCGGAGGAAGCAAGTACGACAGCCGGACTGGAAGGGGCCTGCCGGATGAATGGGGAATGTCGACGATTTTGCTGCCGGAGGGCATGTCCGCCCCGTGCACGATGTAGTCCTCCATCCAATCTCCCGGTCCGTAGATGCGGGTCGGTTCTATGGGCTGCCCGCTGATGATGTCATTCACCTGCCAAGCCGCCAGGGGCTCGTCCACCGGCGCGTACACAGCGACGCGCGTGCCCGGCGGCACGTGGAACCCCGGGTGATGGGGTAGATCGAGGTAGCCAACCTCACCGGAGATGACGGTCGCGCCGTCCGGGCGTGGTCCCGGACTTTCGCCGGTCCGCCCGATGGCCTCGTAGGGGGACAGCCCCAGCGGGTCGCTCCAGGCGTGGGGATTGGGGACGTAGGCAACCGGGTTGGGAGCGGGGGCCAGGCCGAGAGGGTCAGGGGTGAGGTAGCGGGCGGTGGCCGGGTCGTAGTAGCGGTGGTGGTTGTAGTGGAGGCCACTCTCGGAGTCGAAGTACTGGCCGGGAAAGCGCAGGGGGGTGTGCGTCGGCCTGGTGCGGTCTTCTGTGGTGGTGCCCCACAAGGCGGTACGGGTCTGCCAGGCGATGTCGCCGGTCTCGTCAATGAGTTCGGTGGGGGTGCCGACGACGTCGGTGACGATGGCGAAGAAGCGGCGGTCGGTCTCGCGCTGGGTGGTGGGGTCGGTGATGCGCTCGGTCTGGGTCAGCGGGCGGAAGCCGTCGTGTTCCCAGGTGAGGGTGGTCGGGTCGGGGAGGTCGGGGGTGGTGGTGGTCTGTTCGACGAGGGTGGTGCCGCCCCAGGTGAAGTCAACCTGTTCGAGGACCGTTTCGCCGTCGTCGGCGAGGCGTTGTTTGGCGCTGCGGCGGCCCAGGGGGTCGTAGAGGTAGCGCCAAGTGGTGCCGTCGGGGGTGGTGACGGTGGTGAGGCGGTCCTCGGCGTCCCAGTTGTAGCGCCAGGTGTCGGGTTTGGCTGACAGGCGGGTCTTCTGGCGGAGGGTGAGGCGGCCGGCGGTGTCGTGTTCGTAGCGGACGCGTCCGGCGCGGGTGATGCGGGTGCCGGTGTACGTGCGGGGGCCGGTGGCGTCCTGGGTGGGGTGGTGGGTGGGCCAGGTGGCGTGGGTCTGGTTGCCCGCCTCGTCGTAGGCGTAAGTCTCGGTCCAGCCCTCGGCGCGGACGGTGGTGACCCGGCCCGCGCCGTCCAGGTCGAAGGCGCGGGGTCCGCGCAACTGGTCGTCGACGGCGGTCAGGTGGCCATCGGGGCGGTAGGTGTAGGCACGGTGCTGGAGGGCTCCGCCCCCCGGGCCGGTCAGGGTCTGCTCGGACAGCCTTCCGGCCGGATCCCAGATCTGCGCGAGAGACGCGGTAGGCCCAAGTCGGCGGGCGGTCTCCTGGCCCACCGCGTCATACGTGAAGTCCAGGGTCTGGCCGCAGGTGGTCAGCGTGGTGCGCCGGCCCGCCGCGTCATACACGAACGTGGACTTCGCGCCGGAGGGGGTGGTGCGCCGCGCAGGGCGGCCCAAGGCGTCGTAGGCATGGGTCAGCACCCGGCCGCCGACAACTTCCGCGACCACCCGGCCCATCCGATCCCGCCGGTACGTCAGCACCGTGTCAGGGCCGACGGCCTCCGTCAGCCGCCCGGCGGCGTCGTAGATGAAGGTGGTGATTTGGGCGTCGGCGTCCTTGCGGACCATCCGGCCGCAGACGTCGTGTTCCAGGCGGGTGATGATACCCAGCGGGTCTGTGCGGGACACCAGTTGGCCCGCCGCATCGTACGCGTAGGTGATGGTACGGCCGTCGAAGTCCGTCTCGCTGAGTGTACGGCCGGTCGGGTCGTAGGTGTAGCTCCAGGTCTGGCCCTGGGCGTTGGCGACTTTGGTGAGGCGCAGCCGCGCGTCGTATGTGAACTCGTGGCGGGCCCCGTCCGGGCCGGTCTGGGCGGCCAGCAGATCGAAGTGGGTGTACTCATACGTGGTCAGGCCGCCGCCTGCGTCCACGTAGGTGGTGCGGTTACCTTCGCCGTCGTAGGTCCAGGTCTGCTGGGTGCCGTCCGGGGCGGTGCGTCGCAGCGGTTTGCCCTCGATGGTCCACTCGATGTGGGTGGTGGCGCCGAGGGGGTCGGTGATGGCGGTGGGGCGGCCGAAGGGGTCGCGGTGGTAGGTGGTGGCCGCGCCCAGCGGATCGGTGATCTCGACGGGGAGACCGGCCGCGTCGCAGCGCACGTGGGTGGTGTCGCCGAGCGCGTTGGTGACCGAGGCCAGATGGCCGTGGTCGTCGTAGGTGTAGTAAGTGGTGCGGCCCAACGGGTCGGTGGTGGAGGTGTGGTTGCCCCGCTCGTCGTGCACGTAGTGCCAGGTGGCCCCGTCCGGGTGGGTGACCTCCGTCGGGAGGCCCAGGGCGTTGTACGTGGCGGTTCGCCGGGTGCCGTCGGGGGCAGTTACCGCGCGCGGGCGGCCGGTCGCGTCGTAGGTGTAGCCGGTGGTGCGGCCGAGCGCGTCCGTGCGGGACAGGACTCGGCCGTAGCGGTCGCGCCGGATACGGGTGGTGTGGCCGAGCGGGTCGGTCACGGCGACCACCTGGCAGCGGTCGTTGACCAGGTACCGGGTGGCGTGGCCCTCGGGCGTGATGACGGTGGTGACCCGGTGGCCGGTCCGCTCATCCGGGGGGCCGTAGTCGATGCGCAGGGCGATATGACCCTCGGTGCCGCCCTCGGCGATGCACCGGTCACGGTTGTCGTAGACGTAGTCGTAGCGCCGGTCGTTGGTGTCGATCCAGGCGATGATCCGTCGCTCGGCGTCGTACTCGAACCGCAGCGGCAGCCCGGAGGAGTTGGTGACGTCGGTGAGGTTGCCGCCGGTGTAGCCGTAATGGATCAGCTCCTGGTCGGTGCCGTCCGGTGCTGCGCCCGCCAGGCGCAGGGCGGTGATGCGGCCCTCGTCAGTGGTGATCTTGAGGTGGTAGCCACCGCTGTGGACGATTCCCGTCGGGGCGCCCTGCGCGTCGTACTCGAAGGTCAGCCGGTGGCCGTTGCGGTCGCTGATCTCCGCCAGCAGCGCCTCGCCGTCGCCCCCGCCCTCCGGGCCGGTGAAGTACCAGGTGCGGCCGGTGTCCGGATCGCTGAGCGTGTAATCCCCCTCCACCGTCCGCTCCAGGAGCCGTCGAGGGCCGAGTTCGGGCAGCGTCGGCACCCCGGGCGCCGGGTGCGGGTACGACAGCAGCAGCCCGTCGTCGGCGACGAACACCACACCCCGCGCACCGATCTCCAGCCGCTGATCGGCCGTACTCGACCACGTCGGCCCGAACCACCGACCCGCCCGATACCCCGACTCCGCCCGCCGCACGAACACCAGCGGCAACGCCCCCGGCAACACCACATCCCGCTGCGGCAGATACATCCGCCCCGAAGCCAAGTCCACCGGATCCGTCCCCCCGGCCGTTTTCGCCAGGTCCGGCGTGGCGTGCGGCGCCGCGCCGTCCTTGACCAGCGTCTGCAGGGCGGGGCGCTCGGCCCGGGCCAGGGTCGCCGGCAGCCGCTCGGCGGCCGTGATGGCCGCCTTCGCCCCGCCAAGACCCTTGGTCCCGATCAACTCCGGTACCAGACGGCCCACCCCCTCGGAGGGATCCTTCTCGAAGGCGTCCCACATGCCCTTGACCGCCGCACCCGGGTCATTGGACAGCCGCACCAGACCCGCGTCGGTGTTGTTGAGATTGGTGACGTGCTCGGCGGGATGGGTGATGTTGTACACGTCCAGCGGATTCACCTGCCGGACGAAGTTGAGCAGCCCCGCCGTCCCCTTCACCACACCACCGAAGAAATGGCTGGTGTCCAGTGCCATCCCCTGGAGCCCGTCCCCCACCTGCTGCGCGTACGACGGCTTCTTCGGCGCGGCGTCCCGCGCCGCCTCCACCGCCGCCTTCGCCACCCCATGCGCCTCACTCCGCTGCCGCCGCGCCTCCCGCAACAACTCCTCAGCGGCCTCGACGTCAGCAGCACCCGGATCGTGGAACGCACCCGGCTTGTCCGGCAGGCTCGACGGATCACGCTTGCCGGCGGGCAGCGCGTTGTACGCGTCCGCCGCCTTGTTGTACGCCGACACCTTGTCGTTATGCGCCGAACGGGCATCGTCCGACGCCTTCTTCCCCTTCTTGTAGCGCCGGATCGCCTCCTCCGCCTGACCCTGCGCCCACTCCACCGTCCCCGCGAACCGCTCCAGCGCCCCCGACGCCTTCTCACACGCGTCCGCCGCCGTGAACCACTTCTTCGGCTCGACCGACACGCTCTCCCGGAAGGCATCCGCCGCCTTCCCCTTCAACGACCGCGACCCCAGCCCTTGCAGCCCCTTGCCCACATTGTTGAACGCCGTCTTGAAATCGGTGAGATGGCCGGCCGTTGAGCGCAGCTTGGACGGACTGCCGTGGATCAGCTTCTTGGGGTCCTCACTCTCCCCCAGCTGCATCTCCTCGACATCCGCCCCCAGCGCGTTCGCCGCCGAATCGGACTTGTCCCGGACCCAGTCCGCGCCACTCTCCCAGCCGAAGTCATCCAGCCAGTCGCCCGCCCAGTGACCCGCGCCGCCAATGGCCGTCCCGACGTCCTCGGCCAGGCCCTCGGCCCGCTCTTCAAGACCATCCGGAATGAAGTCACCCATGCTCACGCTACCCCCGTGCAACGGTCGCAGCGGCCTGTCGTCCGGCCGCTGATCGGCACCCTACCCGCCAACCGGAATGCGGGGCGCCGGGGCCTGACGATGGGTACTTTCAGCGCATTCCCAGCACTTCGGCGGGGCGACTCCTTCGGGACACGCCCGGTCTGCACCCTGTTCTCCCGCCCGCTGCGAGCGGGCCAGCAGCACGGCCTGGTAGCGCAGCAGAGCGGGCAGCGCGCGCCCGGCCGCCTCGGCCCCGTCCGACGGCGGTAGGGGCGCGGGCCCCGAGCCGGGTCCCCGCCCACCTCGCCCCTCCGACCCGCCATCGGCCGCCCGGTCCGGGACGTTCCCCGGGGCCCGCTTCTCCTCGGCCGCCACGGCCGCCACGGGCGTCACCGCGCGGATGTGCCACGGCGGGGCGGTGAGGAGCGCGCGCAGCAGCGCGTCGGAGTGCGCGACGGCGACCGTCAGCCGGACGGCACAGGCGCCGCCGCCCCGTCCCGGCTCGCCGACCGGGGCACCCGGCAGGTCATCCGGCACCGAGGCCCCGGGCGGGCCCTCGACCTCCACGCACCCGCGCGCCTCGGCCGCGGAGATGCTCTGCTCCGCCGCGAGCCCGGGCTCACGCCGGCCGACGGCCCCCGGACCGGGACATCCGGCAGAACACCCGGGGCCTGGCCCGGCCCGAACTCTCCCGACCCGTACGAGTCGGCGGCCACCGGCGCGAGCCCAGGCTGCCCTGATCCGCACGGGTCAGGGGCCGGCCGGCCATCCCGCGGCAGCGCGCTCCCCGGGCGCCGGCGTGGGGCGTCGGCGGGACCGGAACCGTTCCGCTCCGGCACGAGCCGTGTGTCCGTGACGCGGAGGACCTCGTCGGCGGTGGTGGCCAGGCGGCGGGGGTCGTGGTCGACGTAGACGACCGCGGCGCCGGCGCTGACGCGGGAGATGACCGCCTGGTCGAGCGCGGCGCGGGCGGCCTGGTCGAGGCCGGTCCAGGCCGCGGCGCGGCCGAGGCCGTGGAGGCGGCCGAGGTGGGTGAGGTAGCCGAGGGCGGTGAAGGGCAGGTC
This sequence comes from Streptomyces sp. ME19-01-6, assembly GCF_033793745.1. NCBI lineage: Bacteria > Bacillati > Actinomycetota > Actinomycetes > Kitasatosporales > Streptomycetaceae > Streptomyces > Streptomyces sp. ME19-01-6. The sequence continues at coordinate 37,293 of NZ_JARAXF010000026.1, forward strand.
CCCGGGGAAGCGCTCGGGGACGTACGCGGTGCGCGGCCGGGCGGTGATCCGGCCGGTGGTGGGGGCGTCGATGCCGGCGAGGAGCCGCAGGAGGGTGGACTTGCCGCTGCCGTTGCCCCCCATCACCCGGATGAGCGAGCCCGGCCGCACCTCGAGGCCGACGCCACGCAGCACCCAAGCCCCGCGCAGGCCGTAGCGGCGGCCAACCCCATACAGTCGTATGACGGTTGAGCCTATGCGGCCCGAGGCCGTTCCGGGGCACGGGTGGCGCGGGTGGCAGACTGGGGCGCGTGACCAGCTCCGAGACCCGTCCAGACGCCCCCGTCGGCTCCGGCGACCGCGTCCGTACCAGTCCGTTCCGGCACTCGGAGACCGACCGGGACGCCGCGCCGCAGTTTGTGCTGCCCTTGGTGGTGCACATCGAGAAGGCCGCTCCGCCCGCCCGTACGGACGCCCTGGAGACGGCGGCGCGCGCCGTGCTCGTCCTGTTGTCGGACCAGCGGGCGACGGCGGCGGACGGCGAGTGGGCCGAGGCGGTACGGAGCTGGCAGGACGCCCGGATCCGGAAGGTCGTGCGGCGGGCGCGGGGCGCGGAGTGGCGGCGGGCCGAGGCGCTGCCGGGGATCACGCTCGGCGGCCCGGCGGCCGTGGACGGCGGGCCGTCGGCGGCGGAGGTGCGGGTGTTCCCTCCGGTGCCGCTCGACGGCTGGCCGAAGGACCTGGCCAAGCTGCAGGTCTCGGGCACCGACCTGGACGACCCCGAGCCGCCGCCCGTGCCGGACCCCGCCGGGCCGGTGCTGTGGCTGAACCCGGAGGTCACCATGTCGGCGGGCAAGGCGATGGCGCAGGCCGGGCACGGCGCGCAGCTCGCGTGGTGGGAGCTGGACGACGCGGCGCGCGCGGCCTGGCGCGCGGCGGGGTTCCCGCTGTCGGTGCGCACCCCGTCGGCGGAGCACTGGGCCCGGCTGGTCGCCGGCGGCCTGCCGGTGGTGCGCGACGCGGGGTACACCGAGATCGCCCCCGGGCCAACTCTTGCAGTCGAGGGGGGCACCCAGTTCTGCCGCCTCCCCCGCGAACGACGGTCGTAACTTGGCTACTCCGGCGACCTGCGCAGGCCGAACACCGCCGCGCCGTCCGCGCCTCGGAGGCGGCCGTTGCCGACGGACCCGGTGCCCTCCGCGGGCTCAGCCCGGTGCCGGAAGGTAACGCACGCACCACCCGGGCCGGCCCACGTCATACCAGGCCGATGTGCTGGGCGATGTCCTCGGCGCGGCGCAGGTGGTCGTGGGCGGCCTCGCCCAGAGCCTCCACCACTCCGGCCACGACCGTCTCGATGACCGCAAGGGTCGGCACCAGGCTGTCGTAGGGGGAGGGCGCCGTCACCCGGCAGGGCAGCGTGACGTCGGCCGGGCCGGCCACCGGGGAGAGCCAAGTGTCCGTGAAGAGCAGGACCTTCCCGCCTCGCGCCCTGGAATGTTCGGCCATCGCGACCTTGTCCGCCTCATAGCGCCGGTAGTCGAAGAGCACAAGGAGGTCACGGCGGCCGAGCGAGGCCAGGGCAGCGGTGCGTTCCACGCTGCGGTCGGGCAGGAACCGCACGCCCTCCCGCAGCTGCATCAGGTGCAGTCCGAGGTAGTGCGCGAGCAGGTGTGTGAAACGGCCTCCGGCGAGCGTGACGCGGAGTCTGGCGTCGGCGAGCAGGCGGACGGCCTGGTCGAGGTCATGCGGCGGGAGCTCCGCCAGCGTCTTGGCCACCTCGCTCGGGAAGATCCTCCCCACCCGGTCGAGCAGGCTTCCCTGGTCGGTTCCCTCCTCCACGGGACGGCCGTAAGCGGGAGCGTCGTACAGGGACAACGGCGAGGCGTTGCGCTCCTGCAGCTCCGCACGCAGCGCCGCCTGGAAGTCGGGGAAGCCGCGGAAGCCGAAGCGGGAGACGAACCGCAGTACGGTGGGGGCGCTGACCTGCGCGCGCTCCGCGATGGCGGCCACGGTCTCGAAGCCGGCGGACGGGTAGGCGGCCAGCAGTACGCGCCCGACCTTGCGTTCGGCCGGACTCAGTTCGCCGAGCTTGTGGCGGATCTCGTCCGCCAGAACGCCAGTGGCCATCCTGTCAGTCTTCCTTCCCGCGGCGTTCGGACTGGTGGAGCGCGGTCGACGTCGGACGAGCTTAACCCGTGGCCGGTGCGCTGATCAGGGAGGTCGGCGCACCGGCGTACTGGCCGGCACCACCGCCGCCGGCTCACACGAGCCGCGTGCATCGCAGAGCACCGGGCACCGGCCGTCAGGTGCGGCCGTCGCCCACCACCGCGATGAGCGAGGCGAGGAGGGCCACGCGCCGGTGCACAGAGCTCAGGTCGAGCCACTCCTCGGGGGAGTGGTCAGCGCCGCCGACAGGGCCCAGCCCGTCGAGCACGGGTATGCCCGCGCCCGCGATGAGGTTCGCGTCGCCGACGCCGCCCGTGGCGGTGGCACGGACGGACAGGCCGAGTTCGGTCCCCAGCTCGCACGCCGTGGCCAGCAGCCGGCGGGCGGCGGGAGTGTGCTCCATGGGGGGACAGAAGTCCAGCTGCTCGACGTGCGCGCTGGTGCCGGCCACACCCGGCTGTGATGCCGCGGTCTCGATGGCGTCACGTGCGGCATCGATGCCCGACGCGGTGGCCGAGCGGACCTCCACGCGCAGCTCCGCCTCCGGGCAGACGATGTTGGCCCGGGTGCCTGCTCGCACCACCCCCACGTTGACCGTGACCCCGTCCCATCGGCCGTTGAGGCCCTGCAACGCAACGACCAGGTGGGCCGCGGCCAAGGCGGCGTTGGCTCCACGTTCCGGTTCGATGCCGGCGTGTGCGGCCCGGCCGGTGACGGTGACGCGGAAGTCCGCGACGCCCTTGCGGGCGCACACCAGGTCTCCGTTCTCCCGCGCACACTCCAGAGCGAGGGCGACATCGCTCTTCCGGGCGATCCGCTCGGTCACCGGACGGCTGGCCGGAGATCCGATCTCCTCGTCCGGCGTGGCCAGGAACACCAGCTCCCGGTAGGCGTCCACGCCCGCCTCGGCGAGCACGTCGAGCGCGGTGAGACCGGCGAGCAGCCCACCCTTGTCGTCGCACACCCCGGGACCGTGAGCGAGTCCGGCGCGGATGGTGAACGGCCGCAGCGCGGCGGTGCCATCCTCGAAGACGGTGTCCATGTGAGCCGCCAGCAGCACCCGGCGCCCGCCCTGCGCGGCGGACAGGGCACCCGCCTTGCGGGCCACGAGCACGTCACCGACGCGCTGCCCGTCGGCGGTCGCGGGCAGCGCGACCCGCTCCACGGTGAAGCCCAGAGTCGTGAGCCGGTCGCCCACCCAGTCCGCGACCCTGTTGACCCCGGCGGGACTGTTGGAGCCGGAGTCGATGCCCACCAGTTCGGCCAGGTCGTTGACGAAGCCGGGTTCCCGATCGCCCGCCAGCGCCAGCAGGGCGGCGGCGGGCGGGCGCCGGCGTACCTCGGCGGTCACAGGACTTTGGACAGGAACACGCGGGTGCGCTCGTGTTCGGGGTCGACCAGTACCTTGGCGGGCCTGCCCGCCTCCACCACGGTGCCGCCGTCCATGAAGACGGCCGTGTCGGCCACTTCCCGGGCGAAGCCGATTTCGTGGGTCACCACCACCATGGTCATCCCGTCGTCCGCGAGTTGTCGCATCACCTCCAGCACGTCGCCGACCAGTTCCGGGTCGAGCGCGGAGGTGGGTTCGTCGAAGAGCATCAGCTTCGGCTTCATCGCCAGGGCGCGTGCGATGGCCACACGTTGCTGCTGGCCGCCCGACAGCTGGGCCGGATAGTGGTCGGCCCGGTCCCTCAGCGCCACCCGGTCGAGCAGTCTGACCGCTTCCTCTCGGGCGGTGGCGCGGCTGACGCCCGCCACCCTGATCGGGGCTTCGACGATGTTCTCCAGTGCCGTCATATGGGGGAAGAGGTTGAAACGCTGGAAGACCATGCCGATGTCGCGTCGGCGCTCGGCGACCTCGCGCTCGCGCAATTCATGCAGCCGGTTGCCGTCCTGGCGGTAGCCGACCAGCTGCCCGTCGACGGACAGGCGTCCGCCGTCGACTTTCTCCAGATGGTTGATGCAGCGCAGAAACGTCGACTTGCCGGAGCCCGAGGGGCCGAGCAAGCAGCACACCTGTCCGCGCTCCACGGTCAGATCGATGCCCTGGAGCACCTGCAGCCGGCCGAAGTGCTTGCGCACGCCCTCGGCGTGAACCATCGGGACGCTCATCGGCGCCCCTCCTTCCTGCGGAGGGCTGCGGCGGCCCCCAGGAACATGCGCTGCAGGGGCGAGGTGGGGCCGGCTCCGGCGCTGCCGCGGCCGTAGCGCCTCTCCAGCCAGGCCTGCGGGACGCTCAGTACGGTCACCAGGGCCAGGTACCAGATGCTCGCCACCACCAGCAGGGGAATGACCTGGTAGTTCTGTGCGTAGACGTCCTGAATGTTGGACATCAGGTCGTGGGCGGCGATCACCGACACGAGGGCGGTCATCTTGAGCATGTTGATGGTCTCGTTGCCCATCGGCGGGACGATGACCCGCATCGCCTGCGGGAGCACGATGCGGCGCATGGTCATGGCCGGTCGCATGCCCAGCGAGTGCGCGGCCTCGGCCTGTCCGGCGTCGACGGACTGGATGCCGGCGCGGATGATCTCACTGGCGTAGGCCGCCTCGTTGAGTCCCAGGGCGAGCAGGGCCGCGACCGAGGGTGTGAGCAGGGAGTTGGTGTCGGCCCGGAAGAAGGTGATGTCGGTGAAGGGGATGCCGATCAACACGTACTTGTAGAGGGCTGCGGCGTAACCCCAGAAGATGATCTGCACGAGCAGTGGGGTGCCGCGGAAGAACCACACGAACAGGGAGGACAGCCCGTAGAGCACCGGGTTGGCCGACAGACGCATGACGGCGATCAGGGTGCCCAGTCCGAGACCGAGCACCATGGCGGCGGCCGTCAACCACAGGGTGGTTCCCAGGCCGTCGAAGATCAGGCCTGCGAAGAGGTAGTGGCCTACCACGTCCCAGTGGACGTTGGCGTTCCGGGCGAGGGAGCCGATCAGTCCGGCCAGGGCCGCGGTCGCGGCGACGGCGGCCGCCCAGCGGCCGTAGTGGCGGATGGGGACGACCTCGAGATCCTGTGCCGCGGGCTGTTCGGCCGCCGCGTGCGGCAGCGGCTGGGTGCTGGTCTGCATCAGTCCACCGCCGCGTTCCGGGTGGCCTTGTCAACCGCGATCGAGCCGACGCCGTACCTGTCGCAGATCTTGGTGAGCGTGCCGTCGTCGATGAGTGCCTGCAGGGCCTTTTGGATCGCACCGGTCAGCTCGGGCAACCGCTTGCTGACCGCGATGCCGTTGGGCGAGGGGTTGTAGCCGCCGGGGGCCTTGGGGTCCTCGACGAGGTCGAAGGCCTTGCCGCCGTCGGCGGTCCTGGCGGTCCAGCCCGCAGCCGGCTGGGTCAGCACGTCGGCGACGACCTTGCCGGACCTGAGAGCCAGCTGGGCGTCGGAGTCCTTGGGGAAGGTCTGGATGTCGGCCTTGCCTCGGCCGGACCTGGCACACGTCGCCTGGTGGGCGGTGAGGAGCTTGAGTTGGTTGGTCGCGGCCTGGACGGCGATCTTGCGCCCGCACAGGTCGTCCAGCGTGGTGATCTTCTCCGGGTTTCCGTCGGCGACCATGATGCCGGAGCCGGAATGGGTGTAGTCGACGAAGTCAACGACCTGCTGCCGTGCCTTGTTGTCCGTCATCGCGGACATGGCAACGTCGAATTTGCCCGCCTGCAGGGCCGGCACGATGCCGTCGAACTTCTGCGCCGAGAAGGTGAAGCGAACGCCGAGCTTGGCGCCGAGCGCCTGCCCGAGGTCGTAGTCCAGGCCCGTCATCGTAGTGCTGCCGGCGGCGGTGTACATCTCGAAGGGCGGGTAGGGGATGTCGGTCGCCACACGGACGATGCCCGACTTCTTGACGGCGTCCGGCAGGAGCTTGTGGAGCGCGGCGTCCTGCTGGACGACCTTGCCGGCGATGGTGAACTTTCCACCGGCGGCCGCCTGCGTGCCGCCGTCGTCGTTGCTGCCGGAGCAGGCGGACAGGGTGAGCAGCGCGGTCGCGCAGGACATGGCCGCCACGATGATGCGGCGGTTCGAGGAGGTCAGCTTCACGGTCAGGTCCTTCTCGACGGTCTGGCGGGCGACGGCGCGGGCGGCCGTCGAATGACTGGGACATTACATCTGTGCCGATGGGATGCCTAGATGTATCACCCGTTACATTGAGGTAACGCGTCGCCCCGCCGCTCCCGCACGTCGGGCGAAAGGCATGCGACAGCAGCCAGAAGGCCGTATGCCTCCCCGTCCGGTGGGAACACCGGACGACGGCCTGCTCGCCGAGCCCGCACCTGAGGAGCCGGGCGGACGAGGGCCTTCGACGTCTACTTCGCGGCGTTGTCCGCCGTCTTGATCCGGGCGATGCCGAATCCGGTGAACCCGCAGATGAGCGCGAACACCACGCCCAGGTAGTTGAGGAACGCATACGGCGCGTAGGCGACCGTCGCCACGCCCAGCGTCGTCGACATGTACATTCCCGCCTCGGTCCACGGCACCAGCGGGACGACCACCGTGCCAGAGTCCTCCAGCGTCCGCGAGAGGTTCTTGGCGGCGAGCCCACGCTCTCGGTAGACGTCCTTGAACGCCTGGCCGGGGATCAAGATCGCCAGATAGGAGACGCCCATGGCCATCGCCGTACCGATCGAGGAGACCACGGTCGCCAGGATGATGCCGCCGGTGCGCCGCACCCGCTGCAGCAGGCGGTGCATCAGGACGTCCATGCAGCCCGCCTCGGTGAGGATCCCGGCGAGCGCGAAGCCGACCAGGCCGATAAGGATGGTCTGCGCCATGGAGATCATCCCGCCACGGTTGAGCAGGAGGCCGGCGGCATCGGGCAGCTGGGAGGGGTCGACGCCGTGCCCGGCCAGCATCGTCACGTCGAAGCCCTTCGCCGCGGCGTCGCTGACGTCGTGGATCGTAAAGCCCTGAACGGCCATGCCCAGGACGGCCGCGACCACCGAGGACAGCACGATCGTCGGCACCGGGGGCTTTTTCGTCATCGCGCCCGCCAGCACCACCAAGGGTGGCAGCAGGAGCAGGACGTTGAAGTCGAACGCGTGGTTGAGCGCCGTCAGCAGGGCGTCCGAGCGGGCGGCGGCGTGCCCGTCGGTGTGCTGGGTCAGGCCGAGGACGAAGTAGAGGACCGCCGAGACTCCGGCCGCCGGGAGAGTGGTGTAGAAGAGGTGGCGGATGTGCTCGAAGAGCGTGGAGCCGGCCACCGCCGGCGCGAGGTTGGTGGTGTCGGACAGCGGTGACATCTTGTCGCCGAAATAGGCGCCGCTCACGATCGCGCCCGCGGTCATCGGAAGGGACGCCCCCAGCCCCGCGGCGACGCCCATGAGCGCGACACCGACCGTGCCGACCGAGCCCCACGAGGTACCGGTCATGGTGGAGACCATCATGGTGATCAGGAACGCCGCCAGGATGATCCAGGTCGGCTGGATGACCCGCAGTCCGAAGTCCACGATCATCGGAATGGTGCCGCTGAGCGTCCACGTGCCGATGAGCATCCCGATGGCGACGAGGATGAGCAGCGCCGGCATCGCCGAGTCGATCTTCTCGCGGATGCCGTGCAGCATCTCCTCCCACGTCACTCCCAATCGCCAGGCGATGATCCCCGCACACGAGCCGGCGACTATGAGCAGGACGACCGGGTTGAGCCTGAGCCAGATCGAGCCGGGGATGACGATCGCCAGCATGAGCACGATGGGCAGGGCCGCCTCGAACAGTGTCGGTGTGCGGCGGGGGCGGCGGCGTGGCGACGCCTTGGCGACGTCGACGACGGGGGTTTCGGACATGGTGACGGTGCTCCTCAAAGCCGGACATGCCGGCAGCCGGTGCGAGGGCATGGGAATAGAAGCGAGGGGGGTGGAGGAAGAAGCGGAGGGAGTGGGAGCAGCGGCGCCGGGACGGGGGTCGTCAGTCGCGGGAGGCGCCGGTGCCCGTCATGCTCGTGATCATCTGCAGCCGTACGCGGTCAAGGTGCAGCTCCATCAGTGCGGCGGCACGGTCGGCCTGCCCCTCGGTGATGGCCTCCGCGATCTGCTCGTGGTCGGTCAGCGAGGCGTCGGTGTGCGACGCGGCCACGTCGTGCCGACTGCGCACCACGATGATCTGCTGATGCACCCGCCACACCTGCTCGGTGATGCGAGGGCTGCAGGCCGCGTCGAGCAGCGCGCGGTGGAAGTCGAGGTCCATGCGGTGCGCGAACTCGCGGCCCGCGGCGAGGACTTTCCTCGACCGCTCGCAGGCGCGGCGCAGCGCGGCGATGTCCTTGCGGTCGCGCCGTACGGCGGCCAGGCGCGCGGCGGCGGTCTCGAGTGCTGAGCGCAGCTCGAAGAGCGCCTCGATCTCGTCCGGCTGGGCCTCGAACACGACGGCGCCCTTATTGGGGCGGTGCACGAGGAGGCCCTCACTGACGAGCTGCCGGATCGCCTCACGCAGGGGTCCCCTGCTGATGCTGAACTCGCGGGCGATCTCGACCTCGTTGATCCGGGTGCCGGAGGTGATCCGGCCGCTGAGGAGGCGTTCGCGAAGCGTCTCGGCAAGCTGGACGGCGAGGCCGCGCTCAAGCGTTTCAGGCATGCGTGCTTCCCGTCCGATCAGGGCTTACCGCTGGTGGATCGCCACGGCCACGAAGGGTCCCGCGTCGCCGAACGCAGCGGAAAAGTGTTGACAGATGACAGTGCACAGCGGCGCATCGGAGCCTGTCAAGACTCCGGGCGGCATCGACGCGGCTGGCGGCAAAGTGATAACTGTTGACAGTTCAGGTCGTTCGGCCGGTACGGCCGAAGAGGAAGGAGCGCGCGATGCACGCGGTGGTGGCGGAGGTCTGGCGAGGAGACTTCCTCGAATCGGTGCACCACGGAACGGTCTACGCGGCCGGACCGGACGGGCAGACCGTGCTGAGCGTCGGTGAGGCGGACAGCCCCATGTACCCCAGGTCGGCCGCCAAGCCCCTTCAGGCGCTCGGCATGCTGCGCGCCGGACTCGACCTGGACGGCGAGCTGCTGGCACTTGCCTGTGCAAGCCACTCCGGCGAGGCCTTCCACCTCGATGGTGTGCGCAGGATCCTCAAAGGCGCCGGGCTCGGCACCGGGGCACTGCAGTGCACGGCCGCCCTGCCCATCGGAGATGCCGCTCTGCATGCCTACCTTGCCGAGGGCAAAGGCCCGACGCCATTGACGATGAACTGCTCGGGCAAACACGCAGCGATGCTCGCCACTTGTGTCGCCAACGGATGGGACACGGCAACGTACCGGGACCCCCGCCACCCGCTGCAGCGCGCGCTGCGCGAGACGATCGAGGACCTGGCCGACGAAAAGGTCGCCGCGACCGGCGTCGACGGCTGCGGAGCGCCGCTGTTCGCCATCGGCTACCGGGGCCTGGCCCGGGCGTTCGCCAAGCTGGCGACGAGCCGGTCCGGATCGCTGGAACGGCGAGTCGCCGTCGCGATGAGCACGCACGCCGCATACGTCGGCGGAACCGGCCGGGACGTGACCCGGCTCATGGGCGCACTTCTCGGATCGGTCGCCAAGGAAGGCGCAGAAGGCGTCTACGCGATGGCACTCCCCGACGGCTCGTCGATCTCCCTGAAGATCGCCGACGGCTCCACCCGGGCTCGCCCCGTCGTCATGATCGCCGCACTACGGCGGCTCGGCGTTGACACCGACGCCGACGAAACCCTCGCCGAACTCGCCGCCGCGCCCGTTCTCGGACACGGCAAACCGGTCGGCGCGGTACGCGCTGCGCGAATTCTGCACGGGTAGTCATGCTCATCGCAGCCGTCGCCCGGGCCATGGCGGGCTGATCCGATGCCGGCCGAACGAGATCGCGCCCGGCTCGTACACGGTCGTCGCGGACCACCCGGCCCTGTGCGGCCGTGGCCCGGGGCATCGGACGGACAGGGCTGATCAGCCCCTTCCTCACTTACCTGCCGCCTCGGCGGCGGATCGCGCGGGTGACGACCGGCGGGAGGACGTCGGCGGCGAGCCTGCGCACCGGGCTGCGGCGGCGCGGCACGGACTGCGCGGGCTTCACGGGCTTCGCGGACGACTGCGCGGACTTCGCCGGCTCGGCGGCGGCGTCGGACGGGCGGATCTCGTCGGCGTAGCGGGAGCGGGGCGCGGCCGGGTTGGGCGGGCGGCCCGAGAAGCGCAGCACCCGCCGGCCGGCGATCTCCTGCACGCTCAGGTGCATCCCGGCGCGCCACTCCTCATCGGCGAGCAGTTCCTCCTGCAGCGGCTCGGGGTCGCCCCACGTGCCGTAGAGCCTATTGGTGCTCAGGCACACCGGCCGCAGCCCACGCACGAACACCGCCTCCCAGGTGGCGGCCGCCACGCCCGGGGTGTGCTCGGAGCGGAAGTCGTCCAGGACCACCACGCCGGTCGGCACCAGCGCCGTGCGGGCGGCGTCGATGTCGCCCGCCACGTGCTCGTACAGATGCGAGGCGTCGATGTGGACGAAGCGGCAGCTGTCGGGGGCGACGTGGCGCGGGACGAGGGAGGTGGGGCCCTGCACGACGTCGGGCAGTGCGTCGTGGAACGCCAGGTAGTTCTGTTCGAAGGCGACCCGGGTCAAGGTGGCGTAGGACTTTCTGGCCTCCGCCGCGTTCCGTTCGTCGGGCGCGGGCGCGTCGAAGAGGTCACAGACGGTGAAGCGCTCGTCCGTCCGCAGATAGCCGGCGGTGAAGATGGCGCTCTTGCCCAGGTAGGCGCCCATTTCCAGCAGGTCGCCGCGGTGTCCCAGCCGTTTCTGCCGGGTCAGGAAGCGGTCGAAGAGCACTTGGTCCAGGCTGGGGAACCAGCCTTTGACCTCGTGGAGATCGCGGGGTCGCTGGGCCGGGCGCGGGGCGGTTGCCGTCATGGTCTGTCCTCGGTCGCTTGCGGTGGGGGGACCGGCCGCCACGTTGGCAGCGGCAGGCAACGCCGCGTCGTACCCGCGGTGTGCGTTCTGTGACCGAAGGACCGTCAGCTCAACCAGCGCGTTGTACGTGTACGGGGTCAGCAGTCGTCTGTCAGAAGCGCAGGACCGCCGCTATGCGCTCGTGCGCCGCCAGGGAGTCGTCCGGGACGAAGGCGATTTCCCCGCCCCGGTCCAGCGTGGTCTCGATGATCTCGTCCACGATGTCCTCCAGCACCGCCGTGCCCAGTTCGGCGGGCGAGGTCTCCTCCGGGTCGACCGGGGTCAGGTGCTCCCCGGTGACCTTCACCGTCCGCTGGTGGTTCTCCTCGACGTCGAGCAGCTCGATCCGGCCTTCCTTGCACACCTGCCACACCTCTTCGAGACCGGCGGCGAAGGCGCGGCGCCCCTGCGCCTGCCCGATGCGCTCGAGGACGCGCCCGGTGTGCCGCTCCGCCTGCTCCCGCAGGGCGGGGCGCAGCGCGTCGGCGAGGGCGCGGGCGGGGCCGTTGGTCAGCCCGCCCTTGAGGACCTTGCTGACGGCCGCCTTCGCCGCCGAGCCCACCTCCTCCAGGAGGCTCAGCGCGGGGGCGAGACCTACCAGGTAGAGCGGGCGCGGGTCGGTGGCCAGCAGGGCGTCCACGGCGGTGTCGACCTGCCGCAGATAGGTGCGGGTGCCCTCGTCGTCGTACGGGCCGGGGACGTTGCCGATCCGCTCCTCGCGCTCGGCGTCCTCGTTGTACGTCGGCTCGGGCTCCAGGGGGAAGCCCGCGGCCCGCTCCTCCTGCAGCGTGCTGTCGCTGCCGCTCCACAGCGTCGTACGGTCCACGGAGACCGCCAGCACCCAGTAGGGGCGGGTCCGCTCCCGCGCCGCGACGAGGTTGCGGGTCAGGAAGGTGTCGCTGAAGACGACGCGCTCGGGCGCGGTTCTCGGCAGGGTCCACACCTCGTACTCGCCCTTGGCCGCGAAGATCACCAGCGAGTCCAGGGCGTGGCGCAGGTCCACATCGGCCATGGCCCGGTCGAGCTGCCCGCTGATCTCGTAGCGGGCCTCGCGCGGCACGTCCGGGTCCGCTTCCAGGCGGCGCTTGGCCTCGGCGATCAGGTTGCGCAGCCGTACGGTGTCCGCCGGGCGGTAGGGCTCGCGGCGGTGGGTCGGCAGGGTGATGGTGACCGCGGGGTAGGGGCGCCTGGCGCGGAGGGCTGTCAGCGTGCGGGATGTCAGTCCGGTGGTACGCATCCGTTGCCTCTCGGCTTTTGACGTGTTTATCCAGCATCACCCAGGACCGGCGGCGGCGCATCGCGGGGCTTGGTTCGCGCTCCTTGATCTCAGCTCAGGTCATCGTCAGCGCCCGGCAACGCTGTGGACGACCAGGCTGCAAACGCCTTTACTGTCGGCGGTAGGGCTGCGGCCCGGAGCGGAGGCGGCAAGGCTGCGGAAGGTGTGGGGACCAGTGGAACGGTACGAGATCGAGACCTTTTTGGCCCTGGCCCGGGAGTTGCACTTCCGCCGTACCGCGGAGCTGCTGCACATCACGAGCGGCCGGGTCAGTCAGACGATTGCGAAACTGGAGCGGCGCTTTGGAGCGCGGTTGTTCGACAGGTCCAGTCACCGGGTGGCTTTGACCCCGCTCGGTGAGCAACTCCGCGACGACCTGCTGCCCGCTTATCAGCAAGTTCAGCGTGCCGTCGCCAGGGCGGTGTCGGCCGGGCACGGCATTGGCGGAGTGCTGCGCGTCGGCTTCACTGCCGCATGGTCCGGTGCTCTGCTCGTGCGGGCGGCCGAGGCGTTCAACTCGCTCCATCCCCGTTGCGCCGTCGAGCTGCAGGAAGCGACGTACAATTCGGCCATCGCAGCGCTGCAGGCCGAGAGGGCCGACCTGGTGATCTCCGAGCCTCCCGTCGAGGACCCGGCCATCACCGTGGGCCCCGTCCTGTTCTGCGAGCCCCGCGCCCTCCTCGTGCCCGCCGACCACCCTTTGGCGAAACAGGAAACGGTGTCACTGGAGGACCTCGCAGCCCTGCCGCTCATCACGGCTGTAGGGGTCTCCCGTGCTTGGCACGACGCCTTCTTCCCCCGCTGCACCCCCCTGGGGCGCCCGATACGGCACGGGCCGGCCGCCGCCGGGTGGCAGGAGATGCTTTCACTGGTCGGGGCGGGCAAGGGGGCTACGGTGGCCACCGTCCGGGCGGGGCGCTACTACGGTCGGCCCGATATCGTCTACGTCCCGATCGATGACGCACCGCCCGTTGACTACGCGCTGATGTGGCGCGCCGCGGACGACAGCGCCGGGCTCCGGGCGTTCATAGAGACCGTCCTCGGCGAAGCCCCACAGGGTGCGGAATGGGATCCGCGGCCACGGTCCGGCGGGGGGCCCAGGGAAGCGGCATGAGATCGAGGCGTTCCTGCCCCTCGCCGAAAAGCTCCCTTCACGCGGACCGCCGAGCGTCTGCTCATCTCGCCGGGCCGGGTCAGCCAGGCGATCAAGAGATTGGAGCGGCGTATCGGTGGCGCGTTGTTCGATCGCAGCAATCGCAGCGGGGCCCTCACTCCGGCTGGTCGGCAGCCTACGCGCCTATCCGCCCCGCCCGCGGCAGGGTCAGCGTCGCGCCAGCGGTCAGTACGAGCCCGGCCGCCGCGAGCAGCATGCTCCACCGCATACCAGCCAGGAACGTGTCCGCCCCTGCCAGCAGTGCGCCGAAGACGGCTACCGCGATGGCCCCGCCGGCCTGGCGGCCGGTGTTGAGTACGGCGGAGGCGGTGCCGGCCCGGTCCGCGGGGACCACGTCGAGCAGCATCGCGGTCAACGCCGGCACCGTCAGCGCGCCGCCGAGGCCGACTGGCACCATCAGCAGCGCCACCACCCACACATGGGTGTGCGGGCCGACGGTGAGCAGTGCCAACAGCCCGACTGCCCCGATCAGTTGTCCCGCCAGCATCGGCGCCCGCGGGCCGAAGAGCGCGGCCAGCGTCGCCGAGGCCAGGTTCACTACCGCGACCAGTGCGGTCATCGGGATGAACATCAGGCCCGCGTGCAGCGCCGTCTGCCCGCGCTGTTGCTGCAGGTACAGGCTGAAAATGAACACCCCTCCGTAGTAGGCGGCGTTGAGCATGAACCCGACCACCAGGGACACCGCTACCACGTGCGAGCGGAACAGCGGCATCGGGAGCATCGGGTGCGCGCCCCTGGCCTGCGCGGCCAGGAAGACGGCTACCGCTACCCCGGCCACCAGCAGCGACACCACCACGAGCGGCCGGCCGAAGCCCTGGTCACCGCCCTCGATCACGCCGTACGTCAGCGCGCCCATCGCGACCACGGCCGTCACCTGCCCGACCACGTCCAGTCGCGCGGGCAGCCGCGGCGAGGCCGGCACCCGCGCCAGCAGGGCGAGCGCCAGCAGGCCCGCGGGCAGGTTGACGAAGAAGATCCACCGCCAGCCCACGGATGCGGCCAGCGCCCCGCCGAGGACCGGCCCGGCCGCCACCGCGACCGCGCCGCCCACGGTCCAAATCGCGATCGCCCGGGCCCGCTTGGCCTGGTCGGGGAAGCCCTGGCGGACCAGCGCGAGCGACGCCGGCATCATCACGGCCGCCGCACCTCCCTGCACGAGCCGCGCCGCCACCAGCACGCCGAGGTTGGGCGCCAGCCCGCACGCGGCCGAGGCCAGTCCGAAGAGCACGACGCCGCCGCCGTATGCCTGCCGGGCACCGATGCGGTCGGACAGGGCGCCCGCGGAGAGCATCAGGGCGGCGAAGATCAGCGTGTATCCGTCCACCACCCACTGCAGGCCAGACATGCCGCCGCCGAGACTGCGGCCGATGTCGGGCAGCGCGACGGTGACGATCAATGCGTCCAGCGAGATGAGGAAGAAGCCCAGCAGGGCGGCTCCCAGCACAAGGGAGGAACCGCCGCGTGCGGCCTCCGGCGCAGCGACCGCGGCGCCGGAGGCAGGAGAAGACGTGAGGGGAGATTTCACCAGGGCACTCCTGAGGCGTACGGACGATGCGGGAGCGAGATCGGCGATCAGGCGCGACCGCTGACATATCGGTCGGCAATGGGTGCGGTGAAACGAGGGGCGCGGGGCGGTGAGCGTTCCGCCGCCCGGCCGGCGGTACTGCGGTCAGCGGGCTGCCTGTGCGGGCAGGTCCTTGTTGCCGTCCCCCCACGTCGCCGTCATCACTACGGAGTTGATCAGCCAGCGGCCGCCAGTCCGTGCCAGTTCCCAGCGGTAGTCGCCGCCGAGTGTCCACAGCGGGGCTCCGTGGGGGGTTGCGAGGCGGTGGGTGGCCTGGAAGGAGGCGGTGCAGACGGCACGGTCCCCGTCGATCTGGACGAGGTGGTTGGCGATCAGGTGCTGGGTGGCGTCGTAGCCGCCGAGCGTCGCCGACCAGGCGTCGACGATCTCTTGCGGCGTGAGCCGGACCGGTTCGCCGCCGTTGAGGCTGGTGTAGTCAAGGAGCACCTTGTCGGCGAACAGGCCACGCAACAGCTTCCATTCACGCCGGTCCGCGTGCACGGCCATCCGGGTACAGGTCTCGGCAACCTCGATCCGGGTCTGAGCTGGGCACGGCGCGGCGAGATCAAAGGACTCGGGCATGGCGAAGTGATCTCCAGTCGGGTGATGAAAGGGAGGCCGGCGGGGCGGGATGCAGGGTGCAGACTGCTCACAGCGTGCGGGCGAAGTGCTCGGCCGCCGCGTCCGCGGCGAGGCCGACCTGGGGTGACTGGTCGTAGAAGTCGAACTGAATGCCCTCGGTCCACCGGAACTTCTTGGGCCCTGCGAGGTTGTCGTGGAAGCGGCGAGCGCCGTCGGGGATGGCGGCGTCCTCGCCGTGTACGAGCAGCACGGGCGCGGTCACCTGCGGCGCGATCGCAAGGGCATCAAAGTCCAGCCAGCCGCTCCAGGCCATGACGGCGAACCGGTTGGACCACTGCTCGATCCCGCCGCGCGCTGGATTGAGGTAGAAGTCGATGTCGAAGGGCATGGCCGCATCCGGGTCACTGCCGCTGACCACCGGTACGTAGACGACCTCACCCGTTTCCTCGTATCTGCGCCGGGCCTCGGCCGCCGATGCCTTCTTCGCCTCGATGCCCTCCGAGCCGCCGTAGTTCTCCTCGCAGATACGGCGGTCGTGCAGCCACGGCGCCACCAGAGCAAGCGACCCCACTCTTGGGTCCTCGGCGGCGAAGGCGCTCACATACATCGCGCCGGCACACACCCCCAGCATGCCCAACTGTCCGTC
Source organism: Streptomyces sp. ME19-01-6 (assembly GCF_033793745.1). Classification (NCBI taxonomy): domain Bacteria; kingdom Bacillati; phylum Actinomycetota; class Actinomycetes; order Kitasatosporales; family Streptomycetaceae; genus Streptomyces; species Streptomyces sp. ME19-01-6. Next base: position 53,552 of record NZ_JARAXF010000026.1, read on the forward strand.
GCCCACCGCTGGATGCCCCGTCAGGAAATCGGCCGCCGCCCGGAGGTCTTGGACCTTCAGCTGCGGCGATTCGTAGTTGCGCGGCTCGCCGGCCGATTCGCCGTATCCGGTGAAGTCGAAGGACAGGGCGGCATAGCCGCGTCGGGCGAGCTCCTCGGCGTACCGGTCGGCCATCTGTTCCTTGACGCTGGTCCAGGTACCGGCGACCACGACACCCTGCACCGGAATGGCATCATCGGTGCCCTCGGTATCGGGCAGAAAGAGGTGCCCGGCGAGCTTTGCCCCATCACCGGCGAAGCTGACCTGTTCACGTAGCGGCATGTCGGGACTCCTTCAAAGCAGGAAGGGGTACGGCATGTCGACGATCGACCGCCGCGCGGCGGCAGTTGGGCAGGCCATCGTTCATCAATGGGTGGCATGGCCTACTCACTGCCCCCTGAATGCTGGCAGTTGGCGATTTGGCCCGACAAGGCTCAATTACTCAAGCCACATTAAGCGTGGCTAATCCAACGGTGCTCCGGAGTGGCTGGTCGGAATGCCGTGTAACGCCGTCGCCAGCTCGGCTGTTGCATCTGATCCATGACGGCCCGTCCGCTGCCGCGGTTGCGGTTGCGGTTGCGGTTGCGGTTGCGCGGCAACTAAGCATCAGCGACAAGGAAGCACGAGTGCAGCTCGACAAGGGATCTTCCTCAGCCCCGCCGACCAGGCGAGCGCCACCTGGCTGGGCCGGCCGGGACGCGTCGGACACCTGGCGGAAGGCCTTCGCAGCGCGGCCGAGTTCCTCGCCGACCAGAAGCAGATCAAGGCGGTGCCCGGCCGGAGCGCGCTGGTGAACGCCGTCCATGTGAAGGGGCTCGCCGACGATGTCGCCCGGTCGGATCACCGCCTCGTGGCGGGCCGTGCCCGCCACCAACTGGGCCGATCTGCAACTCCCGTACGAGTCGCTGTCCGCCCCGGTGCGGGACCTGGTCGACCGGCTGACCGCGGTGCACGACAGCAGCCGTGCGTGGTTGATGCGGGGCCTGTGTGAAGAGACGGTAATTCTTCAGTGATACTGGGGAGCCGCACGTTTGTACTGTCTCGGGGGCGGGACCCGTGAAGGGGCTGAAGACCTTGAAGGCTTTGAAGGCGTTACGGCCGAGGAACGCCTATGGAGTGACGGGCCCCGTGGGCGCGCTGGTCGCCGTGGCCGTCGTCGTCGCCGTGCTGCTGACCGTACTGCCGTCGGGCGGCACGGCGGACGGCGCGCCCGGAGAGAAGGCCCCGGCGGCCGGCGCGTCCCCCGTGCCGGACGGGAGCACCTCCGGCACGAAGAAGAAAGAGAGCAAGTACGCCGACTGGGACGGCAAGGTCAAGGTGCTCGGGGACGGCTCCACGTCGTACACCGGGCCGCAGCCCCACCAGCTCAAGATCAAGAAACTGAAGCCCGGGGAGAAGCCGCCGCAGTTCGTGGTCTTCTCCTGGGACGGCGCGCTGGAGAACGGCGACCATCTCTTCTCCCACTTCCGCGACGTGGCCAAGGAGAGCGGCGCCACGATGACGTTCTTCCTGAGCGGCATGTACCTGCTGCCCAAGTCGAAGAGCGACCTCTACCAGCCGCCCCAGCACAAGCAGGGCTCGGCGGCGATCTCGTACCCGACCGATGAGCACATCAGGGAGACCCTGGAGCAGCTGCGCGGGGCGTGGCAGGAGGGCAACGAGATCGGCTCCCACTTCAACGGCCACTTCTGCGGCTCCAAGGGCGGCGAGGACTGGAGCACGGAGGAGTGGAAGAGCGAGACCGAGCAGGCGTACTCGTTTGTGAAGAACTGGAAGACCAACACCGGCTTCACCGACGTCGCCCCGCTGCCCTTCGACTACGACGTGGAGCTGGTCGGCGGCCGGGCGCCGTGCCTGGAGGGGCAGAAGAACCTCATCCCGGCCATCAAGTCGATGGGCTGGCGGTACGACGCGAGCTCACCCGGCGATTTCCAGATCTGGCCGTCGAAGATCGACGGGATCTGGAACTTCCCACTGCAGCTGGTGCCTTACCCGGAGAGCGAGAAGCAGGTCCTCTCGATGGACTTCAACTTCCTCTACAACCAGTCGGGCGACAGCACCGAGGGCGACCCGGCGAAGTACCCGGAGTGGGAGCGGCTGACCCGCGAGGGCTACATGAACGGCTTCGAGCGCGTTTACAACGGCAGTCGGGCGCCGCTGTTCATCGGCAATCACTTTGAGACCTGGAACGGCGGCATCTATATGCAGGCCATCGAGGACGTGATGAGGGACGTGTGCCCCCGCGAGGGCGTCGAGTGCGTCTCGTTCAAACAGCTCGCCGACTGGCTGGACGCCCAGGACCCGAAGGTCCTGGAGGAGCTGCGCACACTGGATCCGGCCCAGGCGCCCGACTGGCCCACCTTCACGAAGGCGGAGTGACGGACTTCATGTAGCGCGTCCAGATGTCGATGGCGTAGGTGGGTCCGGAATTGGTCGCGCCGCCGGTGCCACCGGAGGTCCCGGGGATTCCGGTGACCTCCGAGGCCCCGCCGGATCCGCCCAGCCCGTCCAGAGGCAGCAGCTCCTGGGTCTTGGGATCCAGCCGCGACAGCGACACGGCCGTCGACATCTCCTTCGTATAGCCCACGAACCACGACGAGGTGTTGTCCTGCGCGGTGCCCCCCTTGCCCGCCACATCGGAGCCGACCGCCGCGGCCGCCCCCGCGGTGCCGGTCTCCACCGCCCCGTGCAGGGCGTCGTCCACCTGCGTCGCCACCTCCTGGCTGAACGCCCGGGTGGCGGACTGCTTTTCGAGGGGCACCCGCTCGCCCTGGTGGGTGAGCCCGGTGACCGAGTACGGCGGGGTGTGCCTGCCCTTGGCCGCGAAGGTGCTGTAGGCGCTGGCCATGCGGATGGAGCTGGGGGTGGCCGTGCCGAGCGAGAAGGCGGGCACCCGGGCCTTGAAGCTGCTGGGCAGCAGGCCCGCGTCGATGGACGCCTTGCGCACCCGGTCCAGGCCCACGTCCATGCCGAGCTGCATCATCGGGGTGTTGATCGACAGCATGATCGCCTCCCGCAGGGTCACCTGCCCGAACGAGCGCTGCTCGTCGTTGGCACCCCGCACGATCTGCCCGCTGCGGTCCCAGTACGGGCCCTCGGGCGTGCGCACCGCCACCTTGTCGTTGCCGTCGTAGACAGTGGTGGGCGACACGGGGGTGCGCGCACCGCCTCGTTCGAGCTGTACGCCGTCGCGCAGGGCCGCGGCGTAGACGAAGGGCGTGAAGGACGTGCCGGCCGGGACGTTGGAGGCGTTCGCGTCGTTGAAGCCCTGTTCGAGGTAGCCGGGTCCGCCGTAGAGCGCGGCGATACGCCCGTCGGGAGAGACGGACGCGGCGCCGACCCGTAAGTACCGGTCCTCCTTGCGGTGCTTCGGGTCGAGGCTGTCGCGCATTTTGTCCACCGACTTGGCGAGCTCATTCACCTTCGACTTCTCGAAGGTGGTGTGTATCTGATAGCCGCCCAGGTCGAAATCGGCGGCGGATATCTCGGTGTGGGAGGACACATACGCCCTCGCCGTCTCGACGAGATAGCCGACCTGGCCGGTCAGCCCCTCCGGTTTCGGCATCGCCTTGGGCTCCGGGAACTTGGTGTACTTGGCCCGCTCGGACTTGGAGAGCTTGCCGATGTCGACCATCCGGTCCAGGACCCATTTCCAGCGGTCCACCGCCCGGCGATGGTTCTTGGCGCTGATCGCGGGGTCGAAGGTCCCGGCGCCCTTGAGCAGGGACGCCAGCATCGCGCCTTCACTGGGGTCGAGCTGGGAGACATCCTTGCCGTAATAGGCATAGGCGGCCCGCTGGATGCCGTAGGTGCCGCGGCCGAACCAGCTGGTGTTGAGATATCTCTCGAGGATTTCCTCCTTGCTCATCTTGTCGTCCAGCTTGATGGCGATGAACATCTCGGTCAGCTTGCGGGAGAAGGTCTGCTGCTGATTCAGATAAGCGTTCTTCACGTACTGTTGAGTGATGGTGGAACCGCCTTGGGTCTCACCCCCCGTCACCATCCGCGTCAGGGCCCGCATCACGCCGCTCGGCGAAACCCCGCTGTCGGAGTAGAAGCTCGCGTTCTCGGCGGCGAGCACCGCCCACTGCACCTTCTCCGGCACCTTTTTGAGCGGGACCTCCTGGCGGTTGACCGGGCCCGTGCGGGCCATTTCCGTGCCGTCCGCCCAGTAGTAGACATTGTCCTGCTGGGTGGCGAAGTCGTTGAGGTCATCCGGGATGTCGGTCTGCAGATACAGATAGCTCAGCACGCCGGTCAGGCCACCGATACAGAACAGGAAGAGCATGGCCAGCTGCCGCCACGAGGGCAGCCAGCGTAACGGGCCGCGCCTGCCCGCCCGGGGGTAGTCCAGCCTGGCTCCGCGCACGGCCCAGCGCCGCAGCGTCCACCACGTCGAGGACGATGGTGCCTTGAGGCTCGGCGTCTTGAGACCTGGTGTCTGGAGACTCGGCACCTTGCGGCTCGGCGCTTTGCGGCGGTGTCTGCCCCCGGCGTTGTTGCTGCCCTGCACGTGTCCCCCACGATCCGCGCGCGGGGCGCGGCCAAAGATCTGATGGTCCGTCCCCCGAAGACGACACGACCCTATGATGCTTTCCGAACATCTGTCGCCTCAGAGCATCAAAATTTTGTCACAGTAATGATATTCCGCGATGTGAATCACGTACGACACGCGGAACTTGGGGGTGAACCCCCGAAGCTCAAATGAACCTCTGAACCGCACCGCTCCTGGGTTCGTCCTTCCCCAAGGGGGTCATCACCCCCACATGAGGGGGACGGACGAGGAGGGGGAAGCCATGAGGCGCCTCGGAACCGGCATTGGATGGCGCCCGGAGATCGCCGATGACATCGAGCGGCTGCCGGGCATCGACTGGGTGGAGGTGGTGGCGGAGAACATCTGCCCGGGTCACCTCCCCGACCCGCTGCGGCGGCTGCGAGAGCGCGGGACGACGGTTGTCCCGCACGGCGTCTCGCTCGGCCTCGGCGGCGCCGAGCGGCCGGACGCGGGGCGGCTCGCGGCGCTCGCCGAACGGGCGGAGGCGCTTGGATCGCCCCTGGTCACCGAGCACATCGCGTTCGTACGGGCGGGCCTCCCCAAGGGCGAGCCGTCCGCCGCGCCGACGACCGAGGCCGGGCACCTGCTGCCGGTGCCGCGCACCCGCGACGCGCTGGACGTGCTCTGCGAGAACGTGCGCATCGCCCAGGAGTCGCTGCCGGTGCCGCTGGCCCTGGAGAACATCGCGGCGCTGATCGCCTGGCCGGACGAGGAACTGACGGAGGGGCAGTTCCTCTCCGAGCTCGTCGAGCGGACGGGCGTGCGGCTGCTGATCGACGTGGCCAATCTGCACACCAACCGCGTCAACCGGGGCGAGGACCCGGCCGCGACCCTGGACGAGCTCCCGACCTCGGCCATCGCGTATGTCCATGTGGCGGGCGGGGTCGAGCGGGACGGCGTGTGGCACGACAGCCACGCCCACCCGGTGACCCAGCCGGTGCTCGACGTGCTGGCCGAACTGTGCGCCCGTACGACGCCGCCCGGTGTGCTGCTGGAGCGGGACGAGAACTTCCCCGCCGCCGAGGAGCTGGCGGCCGAACTCGACGCGATCCGCGCCGTGACGGCCAAGGCGGCCCCTGCCGCGTCCGCGATGCCTGGGGCACCCACGGCGCCGGGCCCGGCGAGCGCGTCAAAGGCCGTCGCGTCAAAGGCCGTGGAGGGCGCCCGGGAGCGGGTCGCGCTCGCGCAGACGTCCTTGCTGAACTCGCTGGTCGCGGGCGCCCCCGCGCCGGAGGGGTTCGACCGGCGGCGGCTGGGGGTGCAGAGCCGGGCACTGGCGGCCAAGCGGGCCGATGTGGTCGGGAAGGTCGCCCCCGAACTGCCGCGAATCCTGGGCGCGGACTACCGCCCCACGTTCCTGGCCTATGCGCGGGGCCGCCCGATGACCGGCGGCTACCGCCGCGACGCCCTGGCGTTCGCCGAGCATCTGCTGGCCGCCGAGCGGCCCGAGGACGTCGCGGCGCGGCGGGAGTTGACGCGGTGGTGGCGGGAGCGGTCGGGGCCCGCTCCGGTACGGCCCGGCCCCGCGGCGCGCCTGGCGCGGGCCGCCCGACTCGCGCTGCTCGGAAGGTGATGAGGATGTACGTGGGAACTTTGGTGTATCTGGCGGCCGCCGCGTCGTCGGTGGTGCTCATCACGGGGACGGCCCGCTGCCGGAAGGGGGCGGGCCCGGTGACGGACGGCCGGGCGCACGATCTGCTGGAGGCCGCCTTCCTGGAGGCGGGCCCGGCCCGGGTGGCCGACACGGTGATCTGCGCGATGCACACCGACGGGCGGCTGGCGGTGGGCGGCCCCGGGGTCGTCTCGGTGCGGCAGCCGATCGCGCGCGACGCGGTGGAGCAGGCGCTGTTGGAGGTCCACGCCCGCGCGCCGCACGGCGGACTGGCCCTGCTGCGCTCGGAGCTGATGCGCCATCCGGCGGTGCAGTCGATCGGCGACCGGCTCGCACAGCGCGGGCTGATGGTGCGGCCGGAGAAGATGCGCTTGTGGCGGCGCGTGGCCGCCGCCCAGACGCTCGCCTCCGTAGCGGGTCTGTTCCTGGGCATCTGGGCGAGCGCCGCGGACGACTGGGGGTCGTACTCCGGGATTCCGCTGGTCGTCAGGATCCTCCCGGCGCTGTTCGTCGGCTTCCTGGTCGGTGTGACCTGCGCCGCCGTGAACATCAAGCGCATCACGGCGGCCGGGAAGCGGGCGCTGACGGCGTTCCGGCAGGACCTCGCCTACGCCTCGGCCGAGCCGCAGGACGGCACCCCGCTCCGGACCGGTGTCCGCGTGGCGTCGGTGGCCGAGACCGTCGCGCTGGCCGGGGTGGGCGCGCTGGCCGCCGACGAGCTGCTGCGGGACCACCTGCTGGAGGCGCACCGCGCCCAGGCCGCCGCGGCGGCCTCGTCAGTCGGGTCTGCTGGATCCGGTGGGTCTGCTGGGTCTTCCAGTTCCTCCAGTTCCTCGGGGACCCCGACGTACTGCGGGGGTAACAGCTCGTGGTGCGGCACCTCCGGGGGCGGAGGCTCCAGTTGCGGCAGCTCCAGCTGCGGCGGAGGGAGCAGCTCCGGCTCCAGCTGCGGGGGCGGGAGCGGTGGCTCAAGCTGCGGGGGCGGCTCAAGCTGCGGCGGCGGTGGCGGCTGTGGGGGTGGCGGGGGTGGCGGCGGCTGCGGAGGCAGCTGACCGGCCGCGGGGCGGCGGGGCGGCGGGGCGGCGGGGCGGCGGCCGAAACGACGCCGGACGGCGGCGGCCGGGGCCACACCGGACGGCACCGGGCTCCGCCGCCCCGCCCACCCGACGCGTTCGCCGCGTTCGCCGCGTTCGCCGCCATCACCGCGTTCATCTGCCGAAATGCCTGACGGGAGGCGGGCCGGGTCGAGTACAAATCGGCCATGCTCTGGCTGTTGTTCCTGCTCGTCGCCTGCGCCGCCGCCGTCGCCGCCGCCCGGGAGCCCGAGGGCGCCGGAGCCGGCCGCGGGGCCTTGAGCCTGTACGAGGCGGCGTTCCTGTCCGGCGGTCCGCAGCGGGTCGGTGACCTGGCCCTGGTGGTGATGGACCGGCAGCGCCGGCTGCTGCTGGCGCACACCGGCTGGGTCACGGTGGTCGACCCGGACGGCCGGGACGAGTTGGAGCGCTCCGTCATCTCCGCGATAGGCCCGCACGGCCAGTCGCCCGTCCCCGCGGTGCGGTCCGCGCTCGCCTCCGCGGCACCGGTGCGGGCGCTCGCCGACCGGCTGGTGACCGCCGGGCTCGCGGTGCCCGCGGCGGCGCGCACGAACGTGGCGGCGGCGGTGCGTCACGTGCGGGCGGCGGTCGGGCTGGTCCTGCTCATGGGGGCGGCGGCGCTGCTGATCGTGCCGCCCGAGTCGGGGCGGGGGCAGGCGGCGGCGTGGTTCACGCTGCCGCTGCTGCTGACCCTCAGCTGCCTGGCGATAGCCCGCGTCGAGGTGCACCCGTACACCCGGTGGGCGTCGCCCGCCGGGCAGAAACTGCTGGGCCGGATCGAGACGCCCCGGCCACGGCCCGGCCGTCCCGCCCGGCGCGCCGACGAGCGGGGCGGCGGCGTCGCCGGCGGGTGCGGCCGGGACGCCGCCGACGCCGAAATCCTCACCGCGCTCGCGCTGCACGGCGCTTCGGCCCTCCCCGACCCCGCGCTGCGCGCGGCCTTCAAGGCGCATTGGGGTCATTGACCCCGACACCTCGGCGCGGTGCTTTACATGGCCGACCGCCGGGCCAAGTATCCCTTTCGTCATGGAATGACACTTCGTCGCGGGGCGCCGAGCGGAACGCGACCGGAAGACAAACGGAATACGAGGGGACGGCCCGTGAGAGCAGTACCGCTGTACGGCGTCCGCGTCCTCGGGGCGCTGTCCCTGGCGCTGGCCATGACCGCCCTGCTCGCCGCCCCGGCGCCCGCCGCCACCGCCGCCACCGCCCCGGTCCGTGGCGGCCGCACCGCCGAGGACCGCGGCGTGGCGCTCGCCGCCCGGCGCGCCGCCGCCCGCGGCATCGACTTCGGCCGCTGCGCGCCCGGCGAGGACCTGCCCGACGCCGCCCGGTGCGGCACCGTCAAGGTGCCGCTGGACTACGCGCACCCCCGCTCCACCCAGCTGTCCCTCACCGTCAGCCGGCTCCGCGCCACCGGCCCCCGCAAGCGTCACCAGGGCGCGCTGGTCTACAACCCGGGCGGGCCCGGCGCCTCCGGTATGGCGTTCCCCGCGTACGCCGATGTGGCCGGGTTCCGGAAGGCCGCCGAGGCGTACGACTTCGTCGGGTACGCACCGCGCGGAGTGGGCCGCTCGACGCCGCTGTCCTGCGCGGACCCGGCCGCCTTCGCCAAGGCGCCGACGAACTTCCCCGTGCACCCCTCCGCGGCCTTCAAGCGGAAGATGGTCCAGCGGGCCCGGGCCTACGCGGGCGGCTGCGCCCGCCGCGCGGGCCGTGCGCTGCGCCACTACACGACCCTCAACAACGCCCGCGACCTCGATGTGCTGCGCGCCGCCCTCGGCGAGAAGCGGCTCAACTTCATGGCGGCTTCCTACGGCACGTACTACGGCGCGGTCTACGCCACGCTCTTCCCCGGGCATGTGCGGCGCATGGTCTTCGACAGCGTGGTCGACCCCGACCCCCGGCAGATCTGGTACCGCAGCAACCTGAAGCAGTCGCTGGCCTTCGAGCGGCGCTGGGGCGACTGGCGCCGCTGGGTCGCCCGGCACGACGAGGTCTACCACCTGGGCGACACCGCGGCCGAGGTGTCCGCCTCGTACGGGAAGGCCCGGCGGCGGCTGGCGCGCCACCCGGCGGGCGGGAAGGTGGGCACCGTACAGCTGCAGGACGCCTATACGCGCAACGTCTACAACGACGCCTTCTGGGATCCGAGCGCGCACGCGCTCGCCGCCTATCTGCGCGGCGACGCCGGGCCCCTGGTCGCGCTGGCCGCGCCCGACCCGGCCGAGGCGGTGTCCGAGGAGAACGGCAACGCCGTCTACACGGCCGTCCAGTGCAACGACGCGCCCTGGCCGCGCGATTGGGCCAGGTGGAACCGCGACAACACCGCGCTGGCCCGCCGCGCGCCCTTCGAGACCTGGGACAACGTGGCGATGAACCTGCCCTGCGCCTACTGGTCCGCACCGCGGCAGCGGCCGCTGACGGTGGGCCCCGGCGGCGGCGCGGGACGCGGGACGCCACCGCCGGTGCTGCTGCTGGCCGCCGAGCGGGACGCGGCCACGCCGTACGAGGGCGCCAAGAAGCTGCGGCGCAGGCTGCCGGGCTCATCGCTGGTGACCGAGCGGAAAGCGGGGACGCACGGGCTGTGGGGCGGCCCGAACGACTGCGTCAACCGGTACGTCGACACGTACCTGCTGACCGGGCGGACGCCGGGCCGCTCCGTGTTCTGCGCGCCGCGCGCGGCGCCCGAGCCGACCGTCTGGTCGGCGCCGGACCTTGGGCCGGACCTCGAAACGGCAACGGAAACGGAACCGGAACCGACACCGGCGGTGGGCGCGGCGCCCTGGTGACCGGCGGCCGCGCCGCCGGTCAGGCCAGCCCGGCGACCAGCTCGGACACCGGCTTGCGCCGCCCGGTGAAGAACGGCACCTCCTCGCGCACATGCCGCCGCGCCTCGGAGCCGCGCAGATGCCGCATGAGGTCGACGATCCGGTGCAGCTCGTCGGCCTCGAAGGCGAGGATCCACTCGTAGTCGCCGAGCGAGAAGGACGCGACCGTGTTGGCCCGCACATCCGGGTAGCCGCGCGCCATCTTGCCGTGGTCCGCGAGCATCCGGCGGCGGTCCTCGTCGGGCAGCAGATACCACTCGTAGGACCGGACGAAGGGGTACACGCTGACGTAGTCGCGGGCGGTCTCGTCGGCCAGGAACGCCGGGATGTGCGACCGGTTGAACTCGGCCGGGCGGTGCAGCGCCATGTTCGACCACACCGGCTCCAGGGCCCGGCCCAGCCTGGTGCGGCGGAAGAGGTTGTACGCCTCCTGCAGGGCATCGGAGGTCTCCGCGTGCCACCAGATCATCACGTCCGCGTCCGCGCGCAGCCCGGAGACGTCGTAGGTGCCGCGCACGGTGACGTCCTTGGCGGCGAGCTGCGCGAACAGCTCCTCGACCTCGTCGGCGTAGCCGGTGCGGTCCTCGGGCAGGAGGTCGCGCAGCTTGAACACCGACCACAGGGTGTAGCGGATGACCTCGTTGAGGTCCTTGGCCTTCTTGCCGGCGTTGGGCACCTTGCCGGACGGGGCGGTCTCGGGAGCGGGTACAGCAGTCATGGTCCCTATTCTCACTCTCCGCGCCCGGCGCCCCGCGCCTGGGTGGCGGCCAGGACTTCCAGCAGCTCATCGGCGGCGGTACGGGCGCTCGCGACGCAGGCCGGGATGCCCACGCCGTCGTACACCGCGCCGCACACCCGCAGCGCCGGGAGCTTGGCGACCTCCGCGCGGATACGGGCCACGCGGCCGAGGTGGCCCACGGGGTACTGCGGCAGCCCGCCCTCCCAGCGGTTCACGCGGGTGGCGACGGGGCGCGCGGCCAGACCGATGGCCTCGCCGAGGTCGGCGAGCGACAGACTTACCAGATCCTCGTCGTCACGGCTCAGGTCCGCCTCGTCCGCAAACCGCCCGATCGAGGTACGCAGCACGAAGAGATCGGGGTCGGCCTCCCCCAGCCAGCCCCATTTGCGGCTGGAGAAGGTGGCGGCCTTGATGGTGTGGCCGTCGACGGGCGGCACGAGGAATCCGCTGCCCTGGGCCAGCTCGGCCACGTCGGCACGGCGGAAGGCCATGGTGATCAGCGCCATGGAGGCGTAGTCGACGGTGGCCAGCTCGGCGGAGGCGGCCGGGGAGTCGGCGGCGAGCAGACGCGCCGCGACGGGCGCGGGGGCGGCGAGCACGACGGCGTCGGCCTCCAGCGCCTCGCCCCGCTCGGTGACCACCGTCCACCGGGCCGCCCGGCCCTCCCCCGCGCTGCCGGAGCTGCCCGGGCCGTCCGGGCTGTACGGGCTGTCCGGGGCGGCGGTCGGGCGCAGCTCCCGTACGGGCTCGCCGGTACGGATCTCACCGCCCGCGGCGCGCACCGCGTCGGCGACGGCGAGCGGAAGCCGCCCGATCCCCCCGTCGATGCCGGTGAACACCGGGCCGGCCGACGCCGCCGCGGCCCGCGCGGCGAGCGCCCGCGCGCCCTCGGTCAGCGAGCCGTGCGCACGGGCCGCCTCGAAGAGCGTGGGCACCGCCGCCCGCATCGACGTCCGGTACACATCGCCCGCGTACACCCCGCCCAGCAGCGGCTCGACCAGCCGGTCCACGACTTCCCGGCCCAGCCGCGACGCGACGAACTCGCCGAGGGCGACGTCCTCGCCCAGCTCCGCCGGCGGCAGCTGCGGCTCCTGGGCGATCCGCGCGAGCCCCTCGGCCGAGACCACCCCGGACGCGGCCAGCGGGGCCGGGTCCCCGGGCACGCCCATCACATGGCCCTTGGGCATCGGGCGCAGCCCGCCGCGGGTCCACAGCGAGGCGGTGGCGGTCGCGGGCGGCTGCAGCCGGTCGCCGAGCCCGACCGCGCGCGCGAGGTCCACGGCCTCGGGGCGGCGCGCGAGCATCGACTCGGCGCCGAGGTCCACGGGGACGCCCGCGATCTCGCCCGCGTACAGCTTGCCGCCGAGCCGGCCGGACGCCTCCAGCACGGTCACCCGGGCCCCGCCGGTCAACAGGCGGTAGGCGGCCGCGAGCCCGGAGATTCCACCGCCGACGACCACGACATGGCCCGTCCGGCCGTTCGCCGCGCTCATGCCCCTCCCTCCCGCTCAGTCCCGGCGCGCTCCAACGCGCGGGCTTCCCGCGTCACTGCTCGCTCACGCTCATGCCCCCACTCTCTCAGACGCCCGAGGGGCGGCCGGCGCCCAGGCCGCGGGGGCGGTGCGCCGAGGCCGTGCGGAGGTCGGCTTCGATGCGGGCCGCGGTGGCGCGCAGGGGTGGCAGGAGGGTGCGCAGGGTGTTCTCCGGGGTGTCCCGGCCGGCGTGCACGGCGAGGTTGAGCGCCGCCGTCACGCGCCCGTCCGCGTCCCGTACGGGCACGGCGAGGGACCGCAGCCCCTCCTCCAACTCCTCGTCGACCAGGGCGTAGCCGAGCTCCAGGACGCCCTCCAGGACGCGCGCGAGCCCGGGTACGGAGGTCAGGGTGTGCCGGGTCAGCGGCCGCGGGTCGAGGCCGGCGAGATACGCGGCGCGCGCCTCCGCGTCCAGGCCCGCGAGCAGCACCCGGCCCATGGAGGTGGCGTAGGCGGGGAAGCGGGTGCCGGTGGTGATGTTGACGCTCATGATGCGGACGGTCGGCACGCGTTCGACGTACCGGATGTCGCCGCCGTCGAGTACGGCCAGGGACGCCGACTCGTGGACGGCGCCGACCAGTTCGCGCAGATGCGGCCGCGCGATGTCGGTGAAGCCGAGCCCGGCGAGCGGGGCGTAGCCGAGCTCCAGGACGCGGGGGGTGGGGCGGAAGAGGCGTTCTCCGTCGGTCTCGGCGTAGCCGAGCTCCACGAGGGTGAGGAGGGAGCGGCGGGCGGTGGCGCGCGCGAGACCGGTCGCCTCGGCGACGGCGGTGAGGGTCATGCCGTGGTGGGGCGACGGGCCGCCCGGGGGCCGCTCCCCCAGCGCCCGCAGCACGGCCAGCCCGCGGGCGAGCGACTGCAGAAAGCCCGCCCCCATCTCCCGCTTGGCCAGGCGGGCCGGGTCCTCGCCGGTGCCCCCGCCCGCACCGCGCGGCGGCGGACCGCTGGGCCCCGGCGCGGCCAGCGCCGCCTCCATCGCCGGGATCCGGTCCCGCAGGGCGGCCGGCGCGATCCGCCTCAGGGACGCGATGTCGTGGCGGCTGGTGTGGCTGACGACGTTCACCGCGCAGGCGATACGGCCCGCCGGGTCCCGGAGCGGGAGGGACACCGCCACCAGACCCGGCTCGATCAGCTGGTCGTCGGGGGCCCAGCCGTCGCGGGCCGCCGCCTTGGCGCGCCGTACGAACCCTTCGAGGTCCTGGGCCCCGGCGGGGCCGGGCCAGGGCGGGACGGCGGGGAAGGAGGCGGCTCCAGCTGTGGGGGCGGCGGCGCGGCGGGCGCGCCAGGCGGTCCAGGTGCGCTCGTCCCACTCGGTGGCGAAGAGGGCGCCGGGGGCGCACCGTTCGGCGGGGAGGAGGTCGCCGATGCGGAAGGCGAGGGACATCGTGCGGCGCCGGGTGGCCTGGATGACGAAGCGCACGCCGTCGCCGTCCGGGACGGCGACCGAGACCGACTCGTCGAGGGCGTCCGCCAGCCGTTCCGCGAACGGAAGGAGCGCGTCCGCCACGCCGCTCGCCGCGAGGTAGGCGTTGCCCAGCTCCATCAGCCGGGTCGCCAGGCTCACCTCGCGCCCGTCCAGCCGTACGTATCCGAGCTGTTCGAGCGTGCCGAGGACGCGGTCGACGACGGAGCGGGCGAGCCCCGTGGCGCGCACCAGGTCGCCGGGGCGGACCGCCGGTCCCGCGCCGTGCGCGGACAGGGCGGTCAGCTCGCGCAGCACGGCGAGGCCGCGTTCGAGGGGGCCGACCGAACCATTGACAGGCGGTGAAGCCGCGCTGAGACTCATCACCAGCAAATTATGAACCAAGTTTCACCAGGCGAACAAGCAAAGCGAGAGGTGGCGCCCAGATGCGCACGACCGTCGGCATCATCGGCGGCGGCCCCGCCGGCCTGCTGCTCGCCCGCCTCCTGCACCGCGCCGGCGTCGACTGCCTCGTGCTGGAGAGCCGCGACCGCCGCTACGTCGAGGCGCGCCAGCGGGCCGGGATCCTGGAGCAGGGCACGGTGGACGTGCTGCGGGAGTGCGGCGCGGGCGCGCGGATGGACCGGGAGGGGCTGCTCCACCGCGGCATCGAGCTGCGCTTCGAGGGCCACGCCCACCGCATCGACTTCCCGGCCCTGACCGACGGGCGGTCGGTGATGGTCTACGCCCAGACGGAGGTCGTGAAGGACCTGGTCGCCCTCCAGCTCGCCGACGGCCCCCCGCTGCTGTTCGGGGCGGAGGTCCTCGGCGTCGAGGACCCCGACACCACCACGCCCGTGATCCACTTCCGGCACGAGGGTCGCGAACAGACGCTCACCTGCGACTTCGTGGCAGGCTGCGACGGCTTCCACGGCGTGGCCCGCCGCGCGATCCCGGCCGAGCGCACCGCGGTGTTCGAGCGCGGCTACCCGTACTCCTGGCTCGGCGTCCTGGCCGATGTGCCGCCGTCCTGCGAGGAGCTGATCTACGCCCGCCACCGGCGCGGTTTCGCCCTGCACAGCATGCGCTCCCCGCAGGTCTCCCGGCTCTACCTCCAGGTGCCGGCCGGCACCGACCCGGCCGACTGGCCCGACGAGCGGATCTGGGACGAGCTGTCCGCCCGCTTCGCCGTCGACGGGGCCTGGGCCCTCGAACGCGGGCCGATCACCGCCAAGTCGGTCACCCCGATGCGCAGCTACGTCCAGGAGCCGATGCGCCACGGCCGGCTGTTCCTCGCCGGCGACGCGGCGCACATCGTGCCGCCCACCGGCGCCAAGGGGCTCAACCTGGCCGTCACCGATGTGGTCACCCTGGCCCGCGCCCTCACCCTGCACCACGAGACGGGCTCCACCGAGCTCCTCGACAGCTACTCCGAGACCTGTCTGCGCCGGGTGTGGCAGGCCGAGCGCTTCTCGTCCTTCATGACCGACACCCTCCACCCGCACCCGGACCGGACCCCGTTCGAGGAGCGGCTGCAACTGGCCCAGCTGGAGCGGATCGCCGCCTCCCCGGCCGCGTCCGCCGAACTCGCCGAGAACTACGTCGGTCTCCCGCTCTGAATGACCGCGCCCAGCCGACGCCGAACCGTGAGGTGACATCAGCGGCTGACGCCGCGGAGCCGCGCCCAGAAAGGGATATGAGGCCATGTCCGAAGCGACCGCACCGAACACCGCCCAGGAGCCGGAGGCAGCGCCCAGAGGCTGGAAGCCATATCACACCCTGTGGGCCATGCTGCTCGGCGGCTGGCTCTTCTCCTACGCCGACCGCACCATCACCGGCCCGGTCGTCACCTGGCTCATCGACAACGACCACGGGATGCTGGGCTCCGCCAGCCATCCGCACGCGCTGGGCGGGCTGATCGGCAGCCTCTTCTTCGCGGGCTACATGCTGACGCAGTTCCCCGGAGGCTATCTCGGGGACCGCTTCGGGCACCGCGCGATGCTCGCCATCTCGCTGCTGTGGGCGGGCGTGGCGACCCTCGCCAGCGGGCTGGTCAGCGGGCTGATCGCCTTTGTGGTGCTGCGCGTGCTGACCGGGCTCGGCGAGGGCGTCTTCTACTCCAACGACCGCACCCTGATCGCCCAGCGGACGCCGCCCGCCAAGGCCGGCCTGGGGATGGGGGTGGCGATCACCGGTCTGGCCATCGGGCTGACCATCGCGACCATCAGCGCCCCGTATCTGATCGACTGGGGCGCGGATGTGTTCGGCCACGAGGACGCCTGGCGGATGCCGTTCCTGGTCCTGGGCGCCGCGACGCTCGTGTTCGGCGTGGTCACGGCCGTCTATCTGCGCCGTATCGGCGGCCCGCTGCGGGCGACCGGCTCGGCGCTGCGGCTGCTCGGCATCTCGGGGGTGCTGTGCGCCGCGGTGCTGGCCGTCTATCTGATCGCCGACGGGGCGGGGCTGCCGAGCTGGGGCGTGGCCGTCCTGGAGTGCGTGCTCGCGTTCGTCCTCATCGGGGCGATCTTCGCCCGGCGGGGCTCACGGCTCGGCGCCGTCTCCCGCAACCGCAACGCGCTGCTGCTCAGCTTCGCCTTCATCGCGGTCATGTGGAACCTGTGGTTCTTCAGCTTCTGGTCGGTCTCGATCGTCGCCGACGCCGCGCACAGCTCCTTCCAGAACGCCGCGCTGGTCGCCACCTTCAACGCGGGCGCGGGCATCCTCGGCTTCCCCGCCGGCGGCTGGCTCTCGGACCGGGCGAAGGACCGGGGCTGGGGGCGGCGGCCGCTGCTGGTCGCGTTCACCGTGGTGCAGGGGCTGCTGGTGCTGGTCTTCGGCGCCTATCTGCAGGCCGACGAGACGCCCTCGCTGCTGGTCATGTCGGTGCTCCTGTTCGTCACCAGCCTCTTCTTCAACGCCCTGCAGCCGATGGCCCACGCGCTGCTGAACGACGTGGTCGACGCCGCAGAGCGCGGGGCCGCCTTCGGGATGTTCAACCTCGTCGGCGAGATCGGCGCGGTGATCAGCCCGGCGCTGAGCGGCACCCTCTTCGACCACTACGGAACCTGGACGCACGCCGTCTACATCGACGGCGCCCTGATGCTCGCCAGCGCCGTGCTGTACTACCTGATCCGCGAGGAGGTCCGGCGCCCCTAGGCCGCGCCTTCCTCTAGGCCGCGCCTTCCTCGTCGCTCTCCTTCACCTCGTAGAGAACCTCCAGCGCGTCCCGGACCCGCTCGGCCAGGTGGCGGGGGCAGCTCCAGGCGTCGGCGGCGAACGGCTCGTCGGGGGCCTCGAAGTCCTCGGGCGCGCAGAAGTGGTTCAGATGCGCGCCGATCAGCGCGTCGGGGTTGCCCGCGACGGCGTACCCGCGGCCCGCGATGCGCTTCAGGCCCCGCCAGGGGTGCTCTGCGGGGTGCGGGCACGGCTCGTCCAGGGGGGCGGGGTCGACGGCCTCGAAGATCTCCTCCAGCACGCCGACCACGGAGGTCGGCAGGTCGACGGCCGGTCCGTCCACCGCCCAGCAGGCGAGCAGCAGCAGGACGGCCCGCTCCCGCTCGTCCCCGGCGCCGGCCGCGTACCTGCGGGCGGCCCACAGCGCGGCGTTCTGCACCAGCTCGTCGTGTTCGGTGACCCAGGACTGCCGGTAGGTGGTGGTGAGGGTGTCGATGTCGATCCGCCCGTCGGGGAGCAGATACTCGGCGTCGAGGTGGGCGGTGTCGCGGCTGCCGAAGAGCTTGTCGCGCCCGGCCAGCAGCTGGTCCAGCGCCTCGCGGGCAAGGCCGGCGAGGAAGGCCGGGCACAGCCACCCCTCCAGGGGGGTGTGCCACCCGCCGACGCCGCCCCGCCGCCGGTACACGCCCCGGCCGCCGGGGCTGAGCAGATGGACGCCCACGGTGGCCAGCGCCGCCGGGTCCTCGCCGGTCTCGGGGTGCTCGCCGTCCCGGTGTGCGCAGGGCTCGTCGCCGAGCCGGGGCAGTACGGCCTCGAGGGCCCCGACCATCTCGTCCAGCACCCACTTGCCGCGGATGCGGCCGCTCACGGCGTACCAGCAGGCGGCGTGCAGGATGACCACGAGCCCGGCGCGGCTGTCGCCGTCGGGGAGGGCGCGCAGCGCGGCGGCGTAGTCGCAGAGCTCGTAGGCGGGGTCGACGTGGGGGTAGTCCCAGAGGATGGACCGCAGGTGCCCGGCCTTGCGCGCGTCGATGAGGGGCAGCCGGGGCGGGACGTCGGCCACGGTGCCGGGGTCGATGATGTCGATGGCCACGCGCGCGTACCCGGCGATATTGCGCGGACACAGCCACTGCTCCTTGGTGGCCGCGTCGCGCCACTGCTCGTCCTCGGCCTCACTCCTGCCGTTGCGCAGCAGCGGCAGGAGCCGCGCCAGGTGGTCGTGGCGCTCGTCCAGGTCGTCCTCGTACGGGTGCCGCCGGTGCCCGCAGGCGCGCTCGCGCAGGGCGCTGTCGGCGGCGTCGAGTGCCACCAGGGCGACGCCCTCGACGCCGTCCCCGGTGAGCCAGCCGGTGTGTTCGGCCGTCATCAGCAGGCCGAGCGTCCACAGGTAGGCGTGGTCACCCGCGGGCTCGGCGGACAGCCGCTCGGCACAGTCGCGGACGAGCCGGTCGGCCTCGTCCTTGGAGCGGCCTTCGCGGACGGCGTCCCACTGGTCGGCGAGTTCCCGGACGCGGTCGGCGGTGATGGCAGGGAAGTCCCTCATGGTCTCCCAGACGATGAGGGACCCCATGCGGGTTCCGATCGCTGAGCGGGCCCTCTCAGCGGGCGGTCTGGGTGTGGACGTACTCCACCAGTCGGGTCAGGGCCTCGGGGTCGGTGCTGGGCAGCACGCCGTGGCCGAGGTTGAAGATATGGCCCTCCAGGCCCCGGGCCGCGTCCAGCACCTCGCGGGCCTTGGCCTCGACGGCCTGGCGCGGGGCGAAGAGCACGGCCGGGTCGAGGTTGCCCTGCAGCGCCTTGCCGGGGCCGACCCGCCGGGCCGCCTCGTCCAGCGGCACCCGCCAGTCCACGCCGACGACATCCGCGCCCGCCTCGCCCAGCAGCCCCAGCAGCTCGCCGGTGCCGACGCCGAAGTGGATGCGCGGCACCCCGTACCCGGCCACGGCGTCGAAGACCTTCGTGGAGGCGGGCATCACGTGGGCCCGGTAGTCCGCGGGGGCCAGGGCGCCGACCCAGGAGTCGAAGAGCTGGACGGCGGAGGCGCCCGCCTCGATCTGCACCTTCAGGAAGGCGGCGGTGATGTCGGCGAGCCGGTCGAGCAGATCGGCCCACAGCTCGGGGTCGCCGTACATGAGGGCCTTGGTGCGCTCGTGGTTGCGCGAGGGGCCGCCCTCGACGAGGTAGCTGGCGAGCGTGAAGGGGGCGCCGGCGAAGCCGATCAGCGGGGTGGCGCCGAGCTCCCCGACCAGCGTCCCGACCGCCTCCGTGACGTACTTCACATCGTCCGGGTCCAGCGGGCGCAGCCGCTCCAGATCCGCGCGGGTGCGGATGGGCTGCCCGATGACCGGGCCGACGCCGGGCTTGATGTCGAGGTCGAGCCCGATGGCCTTGAGGGGGACCACGATGTCGCTGAAGTAGATGGCGGCGTCCACATGGTGGCGGCGAACCGGCTGCAGCGTGATCTCGGTGACCAGGTCCGGCCGCATGCAGGAATCGAGCATCGCGATGCCCTCGCGGACCTTCAGGTACTCCGGCAGCGAGCGGCCGGCCTGCCGCATGAACCACACCGGAGTATGCGAAACCGGCTCACGTCGGCAGGCGCGCAGGAAGGCCGAGTCGGCCGTGGCACTCGCCGCGGGGCGGCCGGTCTGCTGCTGGCCCGAGGGCCGCTCGTTGGCGCTCATGACCCAAATCTTCGCACGGGCCGAACGAGTGACCCGCCAACCCGGGTGTTCTTCCCCGGCTCCGGCCCCCGTTGCGCCTACTCTTCCGAGCATGGCAGCGGTTCAAGGACACCTCTCGAACGGTGCTGACGGCGCCGAGAGCGCCGACGGGGCGGACGCGGCGGGCGGGGATGGCGCCCCGGCCGTCTTCCGGCACGCCGTCACCGGGCTGTGTGCCGTGCGGCCGCGGCCTGAGGTGGAGCTCTCCCCCACCCCGCCGCCGCGGCGGCTCGCCCCGTTCTCGTACGCGCTCGAGGCGGCGGTCACGGCGGACGCGGCGGACGACGACGAGGAGGAGCTGGCCGAGGGGCGGCTGATCCTGCTGCACGACCCGGCCGGACACGACGCCTGGTGCGGTACGTTCCGCCTGGTCACCCTGGTGCACGCGGACCTGGAGCCGGAGATGGCGGCGGATCCGCTGCTGCCCGAGGTGTGCTGGTCGTGGCTGACCGGCGCGCTGGAGGCGCGGGGGGTCGAGTACCGGCAGCCCAGCGGCACGGTGACCCGGGCCAGCTCGCACTACTTCGGCGGGATCGGGGAGCGCGAGCCGTCGACCCGGATCGAGATCCGCGCCTCCTGGACACCGTCGGAGCGGCCCGCCGCGGAACCGGCCCGGGGGGAGCGCCTTCGACCGGAGCTGCCGGACCGGGCGAACCGGCCGGACCTGGCGGCCGCCCTGGGCGACGGGCCGGCCGGGGTGCCCGACACCGCCGCGCACCTGGCCGCCTGGTGCGATCTGCTGTGCCAGATCGCGGGGCTGCCGCCGGCCGGGGCGGCCGAGGCGGGGGTCGTATCGCTGCCACAGCGGCGCGGTCCCCAGCCGCGCTGAGCGCCCGCCGAGCGCCCCGCCGGAGCATTCGCTGATCAGGCTTGATCGATCAGCCGTCCTAATTGCCCGAATTGTTACTCACCAAATCGTGATCATTCCCTAAAGCCGGGCCGTATCGGTGCCGAAGGACGTGGTGACCCGTCCCACCACTTCCCCCCAGGAGGCCTGGTGTCTGTTCTCCTCGAGCAACCTTCCAGCCTGGTCGCCTATCGCCCGAACAAGCCGACGGCCATGGTCGTCGTCGCCGACCCCCGCGTCCGTTCCACCGTCACCCGTCACCTGTGGGCCCTCGGGGTGCGCGACGTCATCGAGGCGTCGTCCGTCGCGGAGGCCCGTCCCCGTATCGGCAACCCCCGCGACATCTGCGTCGCCGAGGTCCACCTCCCCGACGGCTCCGGCCTCACGCTGCTCTCCGAGACCCGCGCCGCGGGCTGGCCCAACGGGCTGGCCCTCTCCGCCGCCGACGACATCGGCGCCGTCCGCAACGCCCTGGCCGGTGGCGTCAAGGGCTACGTCGTCACCGGCACCCGCACCAACCTGGGCATCCCGGGCCGCCCCGGCGCCGCTCCCCTCGGCGCCGCCGCCCGGATGCACCGCCGCCCGCCGGGCGCCCCCGGACACCCGGGCGGCTACCGCGAGCTGTCGGGACGCGAGGTCGAGGTGCTGAGGCTGGTTGCGGAGGGCCAGTCCAACAAGGCCATCGGCGTCTCGATGGGCCTGTCCGCGCTCACCGTCAAGAGCCACCTCGCCCGCATCGCCCGCAAGCTGGGCACCGGCGACCGGGCCGGAATGGTCGCGGTCGCGCTGCGCACCGGGATCATCCACTGAGCCCCGCCCCACCACCCGCCCCCTAGCCCGTACAGGCCCCGCACAGACCGCTCACAGGCCCCGTACAGACCACTCGCGAGCCGCCCCCAGCCCCTTCCCGGACCCCCCGTACATCCCCCGTACACCGCCTGGCTCCCGCCCAGGCCACCACCGTCCACTCACGGCCCGGCGCCCGCCGACGGAACGTTCCGTCGGCGGGCGCCCTGCGTACCCGGTACGCACAGCTACCCTTGACAGGTGACCGACGCCCAAGAGACCGCAGCAGAGACGACACTGCGAACCACCGGGGGCGCTCCCCCGGACGACCTCCCCTCGGCGCCGGTCCCCTTGCTGGAACCGCGTGAGGGCATCCCGCCCGTCACCACCGACCCGGACGCGCTCGCCGAGGTCGTCGCCGCCTTCGCCGAGGGCCACGGCCCGGTCGCCGTGGACGCCGAGCGCGCCTCCGGCTACCGCTACGGGCAGCGGGCCTATCTCGTCCAGCTGCGCCGCGCCGGCGCGGGGACCGCCCTGATCGACCCCGTCGGCTGTCCCGACCTGTCCGGCCTGGGCGACGCCATCGCCGACGCCGAATGGGTACTGCACGCCGCCACCCAGGACCTGCCCTGCCTGCGGGACATAGGCATGCTCCCCGGCCGCCTCTTCGACACCGAACTGGCGGGCCGGCTGGCCGGGTTCGCCCGGGTGGGCCTCGGCGCCATGGTCGAGAACATCCTCGGATACGCCCTGGAGAAGGGGCACTCCGCCGTCGACTGGTCCACCCGCCCGCTGCCCGAGCCGTGGCTGCACTACGCCGCGCTCGACGTCGAGCTGCTGGTGGACCTGCGCGACGCGCTGGAGGAGGAGCTGGCGCGGCAGGGCAAGCTGGAGTGGGCCCACCAGGAGTTCGCCGCCATCGCCTCGGCCCCGCCCGCCCCGCCCCGCAAGGACCCCTGGCGGCGTACGTCGGGGATGCACAAGGTCCGCCGGCGCCGGCAGATGGCCGTGGTGCGCGAGCTGTGGACGGCCCGGGACAAGATCGCGCAGCGCCGCGACGTCTCGCCGGGCAAGGTGCTGGGTGACGCGGCCATCATCGAGGCCGCGCTGGCCCTGCCGACCACCGCGCGCGCCCTGGGCGCGCTGGGCGGCTTCGGCCATCGCATGGGCCGCCGCCAGCTGGAGCAGTGGCAGGCCGCGGTGGACCGGGCTCGGGCCCTGCCGGAGTCGGAACTCCCCCAGCCGGGCCAGCCGGTGGCCGGCCCGCCGCCCCCGCGCGCCTGGGCCGACAAGGACCCGGCCGCGGCGGCCCGGCTCTCGGCGGCCCGTACGGCGGTGACCGCCCTGGCCGAACGGCTGAATCTGCCTCAGGAGAACCTGATCGCACCGGACACGGTGCGACGGTTGTGCTGGGAGCCCCCGTCCGAGGTGACCGCCGAGTCCGTCGCGGCCGTCCTGCACGGCTACGGCGCCCGCCCCTGGCAGATCGAGCAGACCACCCAGGTCCTGCTGGCCGCCCTGGAGGCGGCGGCGTGACGTGACGCGCGTGGACGGGAGGGCGAATTCGCCTGTGTGACCTTCGCCCCTCCCGGAGCGGGGGCTGGGCACGATGGTTACTCATAAGTAGCATGAGGTCGTGGAGACACGCCCCGTGGGCGTGCCCGCAGCAGTGCCACCCCGCGCACCTGGAGGAGAGCCAACGTGCCTCGTACCGCTAGGGACGTCGTCTTCGTCGACGGCGTCCGGACCCCGTTCGGCAAGGCGGGTCCGAAGGGCATCTACCACGAGACCCGCGCCGACGACCTGGTCGTCAAGTGCATCCGGGAGCTGCTGCGCCGCAACCCGGACCTGCCGCCGGAGCGCATCGACGAGGTGGCCGTGGCCGCGACCACGCAGATCGGCGACCAGGGTCTGACCCTGGGCCGCACCGCGGGCATCCTGGCCGGGCTCCCCCAGTCGGTGCCGGGCTACTCGATCGACCGGATGTGCGCCGGTGCGATGACCGCCGTGACGACGACCGCGGGCTCCATCGCCTTCGGCGCGTACGACGTCGTCGTCGCGGGCGGCGTGGAGCACATGGGCCGCCACCCGATGGGCGAGGGCGTCGACCCGAACCCGCGGTTCGTCTCGGAGAAGCTGGTCGACGAGTCGGCCCTCTTCATGGGCATGACGGCGGAGAACCTCCACGACCGGCTGCCGCACATCACCAAGCAGCGCGCCGACGAGTACGCGGTACGCAGCCAGGAGAGGGCCGCCAAGGCCTACGCCAACGGCAAGATCCAGCCAGACCTGGTGCCGATCTCGGTGCGGCGCACCAGCCCTGAAGGCGGCGAGGTCGGCTGGGGTCTGGCGACCGCGGACGAGCCGATGCGCCCCGGCACCACGCTGGAGGGCCTGGCCGCCCTGAAGACCCCGTTCCGCCCGCACGGCCGGGTCACCGCGGGTAACTCCGCGGGGCTCAACGACGGCGCGACCGCCTCGCTGGTCGCCGCCGAGGACGTGGCCCGGGAGCTGGGCCTGCCGGTGAAGATGCGGCTGGTCAGCTACGCCTTCGCGGGTGTCGAGCCGGAGGTGATGGGCTACGGCCCCATCCCGTCGACCCAGAAGGCGCTCGCCAAGGCGGGGCTGACGATCGAGGAGATCGGCCTCTTCGAGATCAACGAGGCCTTCGCCGTACAGGTCCTGTCCTTCCTGGACCACTACGGCATCGACGACGACGATCCGCGCGTCAACCAGTACGGCGGCGCGATCGCCTTCGGGCACCCGCTCGCCTCCTCCGGGGTGCGGCTGATGACGCAGCTGGCCCGGCAGTTCGAGGAGCAGCCCGAGGTCCGCTACGGCATCACCACCATGTGCATCGGCTTCGGTATGGGTGGCACCGTGATCTGGGAGAACCCGCACTTCGAGGGGAACAAGTGAGCGGCATGACCACTACCGCAGAGCTTCTCAAGGGAGCGGCCGAGCTGTTCCCGGACGAGGTCGTGACGCAGGCGCACGTCCGCCATCTGGACCTGCCGCAGGGCGCAGGCCGGTTCGCCCTCATCACCCTCGACAACGGCCTGGACCACACCAAGCCCACCACCTTCGGCCCGGCCTCGCTGGCGAACCTGAACGCCGCGCTCGACCAGGTCGAGAAGGAGGCCGCCGAGGGCGAGATCGTCGGCGTCGGGGTGACCGGCAAGCCGTTCATCTTCGCCGTCGGCGCCGACCTCAAGGGCGTCGAGCTGCTGAAGCGCCATGAGGACGCGCTGGCCATCGGCAAGGGCGGCCACGACGTCTTCAAGCGGCTTGCGGACCTGGCCGTGCCCACCTTCGCGTACTACAACGGCGCGGCGATGGGCGGCGGCGTCGAGGTCGGCCTGCACTGCGCCTACCGCACCGTCTCGGCCGCGCTGCCGGCCTTCTCGCTGCCCGAGGTCTTCCTGGGCCTGGTCCCCGGCTGGGGCGGCTGCACCCTGCTGCCGAACCTGATCGGCGCGGACCGCGCGGTCACGGTGATCATCGAGAACTCGCTCAACCAGAACCGGCAGCTGAAGGGCAAGCAGGTCTACGAGCTCGGGATCGCCGACGCGATCTTCGAGGGCGCGGACTTCCTGGAGCAGTCGCTGATCTGGACCGCGTCCGTGCTGCGCGGCGAGATCGAGGTGGTACGCCCCGAGGTGGACCGCGGCGAGGCCTGGGACGCGGCGGTCGAGCGCGGCCGCGCCATCGCCGACGGCAAGGTGCACGGGGCGGCCCCGGCCGCGTACCGGGCGCTGGACATCATCGCCGCCGCCAAGAACGGCGATCTGCGCCAGGGCTTCGACGCTGAGGACGTCGCCCTCGCCGACCTGATGACGGGCGGCGAGCTGCGCAGCGGCATCTACGCCTTCAACCTGGTCCAGAAGCGCGCCAAGCGCCCGGCCGGCGCCCCGGACAAGTCCCTGGCCCGCCCGGTCACCAAGGTGGGCGTGGTCGGCGCGGGCCTGATGGCCTCGCAGCTGGCGCTGCTGTTCGCGCGCCGCCTGGAGGTGCCGGTCGTGCTGACCGACATCGACCAGGAGCGGGTCGACAAGGGCGTGGGCTACGTCCACGAGGAGATCGACAAGCTGCTGCTCAAGGGCCGCGTCAACCAGGACAAGGCCAACCGCCTCAAGGCCGCGGTGACCGGCTCGCTCGACAAGGCCGCCGCCTTCTCGGACGCCGACTTCGTCATCGAGGCCGTCTTCGAGGAGATGGGCGTCAAGCAGCAGGTGTTCGCCGAGGTCGAGGCGGTGGTGCCGGAGCACGCCATCCTGGCCACCAACACCTCCTCGCTGTCGGTGAGCGAGATGGCTTCCAAGCTCCAGCACCCCGAGCGGGTCGTCGGCTTCCACTTCTTCAACCCGGTCGCGATCCTGCCCCTGCTGGAGATCGTCCGCGGCGAGAAGACCGACGACGCCTCGCTGGCCACCGCCTTCGGCGTGGCCAAGAAGCTGAAGAAGACGGCCGTCCTGGTCAAGGACGCCCCGGCGTTCGTCGTCAACCGGATCCTGACCCGCTTCATGGGCGAGATCCAGAACGTCATCGACGAGGGCACCCCGGTCGACGTCGCCGAGCGCGCCGTCGAGCCGCTGGGCCTGCCGATGTCCCCGCTGGTGCTGCTGGAGCTGGTCGGCCCTGCGATCGGCCTGCACGTCTCGGAGACCCTGCACCAGGCGTTCCCGGACCGCTTCACGGTCTCGGAGAACCTGCGGCGCGTGGTCGAGGCGGGCAAGCGCGGCTTCTACGTCCATGCCGGCGGCAGTTCAGCAAAGCCGGAGCTGGACCCGGAGGTGGCCGCGCTGCTGCAGCAGGGCGACTCGGTCCTGACGGAGGAGCAGGTGCGCACGCGCGTCCTGGAGACGGTCGCGCAGGAGATCGGCCTGATGCTGGACGAGGGAGTCGTCGCCGAGGCGCAGGACATCGACCTGTGCCTGATCACCGGCGCCGGCTGGCCCTTCCACCTGGGCGGCATCACGCCGTACCTGGACCGCGAGGGCGTCTCGGAGCGAGTGGTCGGCCGCCGCTTCCTGGCCCCGGGCGTGGCGAGCGTCCCGGCGTAGTCGCGTTGTGTCCCGAGTGCCGGACGGGCCGGGAGCCCGTCCGGCACTCGCGTTCTCAATCGTCCGACTCGTCCACGTCGGCAGGCGCGAGAAGGCGTCTGCCTCGGCTGTCGGCGACCCGCAGAGCGTCGCGCAGCGCCTCGCACAGCCGGTGTGCCAACTACCGGAGTTCCCCGGCGCCCGCCTTCCTGTCAGTGAGCAGTTCCCGCGCATGGCCAAGCGGTTGGTTCCCCATGCCGAGCTGTACGGCTTCGATCTCGCCAGCCATGCGCCCGAGGTAGCCGCTCCCGCCCTCATCCGTCACGAGGTACCAGGGCTGGCCGCTCGGGCCGGAGCGCTCGCCCGGGATTCCGGATTTCGGCGCCAGAGGTCATGTTGTGCGGCTGACCAGGGGCTTTTTCTACAGGCAGTGCCAGTGACTTACGCACCCGGCGTGGGGGGGTTGGGGGGGTTGGGTGGTGGGGGGGGGGGGCGCGGGGGGGGGGGGGGGGGGCGGGAGGGGGGGCGGCCCCCCGGCCCGGGGGTGGTGTGGGGGGGCTGCCGCCCCCCCCCCCCCCCCCCCCCCCCCCCCCCCCCCCCCCCCCCCCCACCCCACCACAAACTCACTGGCATTGACCACTCGTCCGCCCAGAGGGGACGGCCGTCGGCTTGGATGTGCACCGTGGGCGAGTGCTCCCGATAGCCCCACGCGGAGGCGTTCCTCTCGGCCACGAAGGCCCTGGCCTGGAACGCCTGGGCGGGGACGAGAGGGGTGGTACAGCCGTCGAGGGGGCTGGTCCTGGTCGCGCCGGCGGGGATGGTGACCTCCCGTGCGGTGCCCCACGGCGCGGGACAGTCGTGCACGGTCCCGGCCTGGACGTAGGCGATCCTGACCTTCACGGTCATCGCCCGGGTCGAGGAGTTGCTGAACTGTTACGCGCCCCTCACATTCTCACGTGCACCGACGCCCAAATCAGGGTACGGGCGCTGGGCAGCAACTGCAATCACACGAACATCAAGACGCAGTCGAAGATCATGTCAGTGGTTGTCGACCGGGCGAAGCACATCCAGGAGACGGCAAACCGAACACCGGAACTCGCCTACGCGACCGCCGACAGCGTCAAACTGTGGACCAACGGCAGCGGCAAGACACTCGCCCCGGTCCCCAGCGGATACCGGGTGCGGCAGATCGCCTGGTCGTCCGACGGCGCCTCCCTCGCCTGGCTGGCCGAGCGGCGCGACGGCACAGGCCGGAAGGTGTTCCAGGTGCGCCGGGCCCGGGGACAGCCCTTCGTCACCCCCCGTGTCCGGACCTGGGACTGCTCCGACTGCTCGACGATCGCCTTCCGTGACCAACAGCTGGTCTCCGACGGCGCCACGAACCCGACCCGGCCGATGCTGTGGAGCTATCCGCCCCTGGGCGGCGCGCGGCGGGCGCTGCCGGTGATGGGCCTGCCCTCGCCGGACGAGTGTTTCAGCCCGACGTACTGCGGCCGCCTCCAGCTCCTCGGCGCCGCTCCCCGCGGTGAGTTGACCGTCTCGTACTTCGACTCCGGTGGCGGCAACTTCCCCGGCGTGGGCTCGTTCTACCAGGTCTCGCGCGAGGGCACGGCCCGATCCATCCGGTCGTTCTACGGCAGCGGGCTCGGGCCCGAGGTCGCGGCGGCCGGTCCGCGGCGGGACAGGCTGGCCGTGCCCTGGTACCAGCACCTCAGCGCCTGCGAGGAGTACTCCAACGTCGCGCTCGTCGACCAGCGCACCGGACGGGTGGACCGGCTGGACCTGCCCTCCCGGGACGGCAACCTCTGGATGGTGTCGACCTGGTTCGACCGCGACGGCCAGGCGTACGCGGCCTTCCGGTCGGAGCCCGGCTGCGGCAGTGACGACAAGTACGCCTCGGACGGCCGGCGGATCCCGCGCTGGGGCGAGACGCGCGTCTACCGCGCCACGAACGTCCGGTGGGTCGAGACGCGGGAAAAGCGGCCCATCCTGGCGCGCGACGTCCATGCCTCGGGGAAGACGGCGTCTCTGGTCGGCACCCCGGCGGTCGAGGTGTCGGGCGGGTACCACACGGGCACGCTGGTCGCTCAGAACGCCGCGAACAAGTCGGTCGAAGTGGCGCGCGGGGTGCACGCCTTCGGGTGGCGGCCACCGTCCTCCTGAGCCGGGCGGGTGAGGCGGGCCGCCGCCCGCCTCACTCCCCCACCCGCCCCCACGCCCGCAGCGCCAGCCCCGGCTCGTCCGTCTTCTGGCGGGCCACCAGCAGGCCGCCATCCGGGGCCGGCGCGGCCAGCACGACCAGGCCCAGGCCGTCCAGGGCCAGCGCGGGCCATCCTGTGCCCGCCTCGCCCGAGGGCGTCCACCACACCCCCGCCGCCTCGTTGTCCGTCGGGTGGGCCGCGATGCCGAGACGCCCGCTCTTGGCGTCGCGGTGGGCCAGCACCGTGCAGTCATGGCCGTCCACGGTCGTACGGACCACCGTGACCGGCCCGGTGCCCGTCTCTCCGCCGAGCGGCGCCGCCTCGTCCGCCCCGGGCCGCCAGGCCAGTACCCCGCGCCCCTCGGCGTCGCGCCAGTAGTGCGTGACCGTGTCGCGGCCGCTCGCGACCGCGGCGGCGGAGGACGCCTCAGGGCGGGCGGGGATGTCGTCGGCGCGCTCGTACGCGGCGCCGGACTCGGGCTGGTACCAGCGCAGCGCGCCGCGGCCCGCGGGGGCGAGCAGTTCGACGCGCCCGTCGGCGGTCGCGGTCGCGGACAGTCCGTCCAGCACGCCGGTGCCCTTGAGGTCGGTCCACCCGCCCCATTTGCCCTTGGCGTCCTGCCGCCGCGCGCTGACCCCGCGCCCGGCGTTGCGTACGAAGACGTGCACGGCCCCCGCGGAGTCCACGGCCGCGGTCGGCGCCCCGGTCCGCTGGGCCTTGCGCCGGTCCTTGGGGTGCGGGGTGCCGAGCGAGTGCCAAGCCGTCAGGGGCCTGCCGGTCTGGAACTGGATGGCATGTACGACGTCCACGTCCGGGCCGTCGCCGCCGCCCTGCCGGTGCCGCAGCCCCACCAGATGGGCATAGCCGTCCGCGCCCTGGGCCACCGTCAGCGCGGTCAGACCCGGCACCTCGATCAGCCGCGGCCCGGTCCACCGCGGGCCCCCGGGCCGCTCCTCGGTCCAGCGGGCGATGCCGCCCGCCACCGGTGCGTAGGCCGTGAGCCTGCCGTCCTTGCCACGGAGCAACCGCAACGCCATGGCCCGCTGCAACCTTCCCCGACGTCGATCCCCCTGGGTGAGCCCCCACGGGGCTGGCGCGCCACCTCTTCTGACGCGACGCCACCCATAGTATTTTGCCTGCCTTATGGAGTGCCTGGTCGTCGTGGACGCGGCGAATGTCATCGGTTCGGTGCCCGACGGCTGGTGGCGGGACCGGCGGGGCGCGGCCGAGCGGCTGCGGGACCGGCTCGTCGCGCTCGCCGAGCGCGGGCTGCCGCGGCGTCCCGGGGTCCCGGAGTGGGCCGGGCAGCCGCCGGTGGACATCGTGCTCGTGGTCGAGGGCGCCGCGCGTGATGTCGCGCCCGTGCCGGGGGTGCGGGTGGAGCGGGCGCCGGGGAGCGGGGACGACCGGATCGTGGAGGTGGTGGCGGCTCGCACGCCGGGGCGGCCGTGCCTGGTGGTGACCGCCGACCGGGAGCTGCGTACGCGGGTGCGGGGGCTGGGGGCCGAGGTCACGGGCCCGCGCGCGGTCCGCCCCGCCGACTGAGCGGGCGCCGGGCGCCCCGTACTCTTAGGCAAGCCTTGGCTAAGAGTACGGAAGAGAGAAGGCGAATGTCGGGAGTCGCACGCCGCCGCGTCGGCTGGATATCCGCGGCGGCGCTGCTGCTCCTGGCCGCCGTGGTGCTCAGCCTCGCGGTCGGCAGCCGCCCGATCGCCATCGGCGAGGTGTACGACGCACTGCTGCACGGCGGTACGAGCGACAACGCCCAAGTCGTACGGTCCCTGCGGGTGCCGCGGACCGTCATCGGCGTCATGGTCGGGGTGGCCCTCGCCGTGGCCGGCACCGTACTTCAGGCAATCACCCGCAACCCGATCGCCGAGCCCGGCATCCTGGGCATCAGCCAGGGGGCTTCGCTGGGCGTGGTCTGCGCGATCGCGTTCTTCGGGGTGCACACGCTGAACGGGTACGTCTGGTTCGCCTTCGCGGGCGCGGCGCTCGCGGCGGTGTGCGTGTACGCGGTGGCCAGCAGCGGACGCGGGGGCGCGTCGCCGGTCAAACTCGCCCTGGCCGGAGCCGCGATGAACGCGTTCATCGCCTCGGTGGTCTCGGCGATCGTCACCACCAACGCCCGGGCCCTGGACGAATTCCGCTTCTGGGACGTGGGCTCGCTCGGCGGGCGTGACGCCACGATCGTCGGCCGGATCTGGCCGTTCCTGGCCGCCGGGCTGCTGCTGGTGCTGGCGATGGCCCGCGGGCTCGACGCGCTCGCCCTTGGCGACGACGTCGCGCGGGGGCTCGGCCGCAATGTCGCGCTGCTACGGATGGCGGGCACCGTGGGCGCGACCGTGCTGACCGGTGTCGCGGTCGCCGCCGCGGGCCCGATCGCCTTCACCGGCCTGGCCGTTCCGCATATCGCGCGCGCCCTCGTCGGCACCGGCCACCGCTGGCTGCTGCCCATGGCCGCGCTGCTCGGCCCGGTGATGATCCTCACCTCGGATGTCATCGGCCGTATCGTCTTCCCGCCCTCGGAGGTGCCGGTGTCCGTGATGACCGCCCTGGCGGGCGTGCCGTTCCTGATCGCCCTGGTGCGCAGGAAGGCGGTGACAGCATGAGCGTGTCTTGGCGCGCTGCGCGGGCTGGACTGAGGAGCCGCGCAGCGACGAAGGAGCGAGCAGCGACGAGGGAAGCTCGCGCGTTGGAGCGCGCCGAGACTGAGCGGGGGGAGGGCGCGTGATCAGCGCCACCCGTGCCCCCGGCACCTCCCGATCAGACGCCCGAGGGGCCGTGCACGCCGCCGGGTACACCGTGCTCAGGGCCGGGCGGAGCAGCTTCCTCGTACACCGCAGAGCCGTTGTGGCGGGCGTCGTCCTGGCCGCCGCGCTGGCCGTGGCCGTCGTGGCGTCGCTGTGCGTCGGCGAGTCGTTCGTCCCGCCGACGGAGGTCGTCCGGGTGCTGCTGGGGCAGCCCAGCCCCGACGAGCTGGTGGTGGGCACGCTCCGGCTGCCGCGCCTGGTGACCGGGCTGCTGGTGGGCGTGGCCTTCGGGCTGTCCGGAGCACTGATCCAGACCATGGCCCGCAACCCGCTCGCCAGCCCCGATGTCATCGGGGTGACGCATGGCGCGGGCGCGGCCACGGTCGCCGCCATGACCTTCGGCATCACCTCGTACACCGCCCTGCCGTATGTGTCGGTCGGCGGCGGGCTGGCGGCCGCCGCGCTGGTCTATGTGTTCGCCTGGCGCAAGGGGCTGAGCGCCTCCCGCTTCGTCCTCATCGGTATCGGGATCTCGGTCGCCCTCGGCTCGCTGTCCCGGCTGTTCCTGACCAAGGGCGACTATCTGGTGGCCCAGCAGGCCAAGGTCTGGCTCACCGGGTCGCTCAACGGCCGCGGTTACGACCAGGCCGCGCCGCTCGCGACGGCGCTGCTGCTGCTGGTGGTGCCGCTGCTGTGGGCGGCCCGCGCGCGGCGCGGGGTGTCGCTGGACGACGACACGGCCACCGCGCTCGGCGTCCGGCTGGACCGGGTCCGGCTGGGTCTGAGCGCCCTCGGGGTGGTCCTCGCGTCCGTCGCCACCGGTGCCGCCGGCCCGGTCGACTTCGTGGCGCTGCTCGCCCCGCAGATCGCGCGCCGGGTCGCCCGCACCGAGCAGCCGCCGCTGCTGTGTTCGGCGCTGACCGGGGCGCTGGTCGTGGTCACGGCGGATCTGCTGGCCCGCAGGCTCTTCTCGCCGACCGAGCTGCCGGTCGGCGTGTTCACCGCCCTGGTGGGCGCCCCGTATCTGATGTGGCTGCTCATCCGCACCCGTAGCCGTTCCGGAGGCACCGCGTGACCGACAACCGCCTGACCGCGCGGGGGCTGACCCTCGCGTACGAGGACCGCACGGTCGTCGACGGTCTCGACCTGGAGATCCCGCACGGGAAGGTCACGGTGATCGTCGGGCCCAACGCATGCGGCAAATCCACCCTGCTGCGTGCGCTGGGGCGGCTGCTCAAGCCGCGGCGCGGCGCGGTGCTGCTGGACGGCACCGAGCTGTCCCGCCTTCCGACCAAGCGGATCGCCCAGGCCATCGGGCTGCTGCCGCAGACCCCGGTGCCGCCGGAGGGGATCACGGTGGCGGATCTGGTCTCGCGCGGGCGGCAGCCGCACCAGAAGTGGTGGCAGCAGTGGTCGGAGGCGGACGAGCGGGTCGTCGCCGAGGCCATGGAGCGCACCGGGACGGCCGAGTTGGCCGACCGCCCGGTCGACGAGCTCTCCGGCGGCCAGCGGCAGCGGGTGTGGATCGCCATGGCCCTGGCCCAGGACACCGACGTGCTGCTGCTCGACGAACCGACGACGTACCTCGACATCGCCCACCAGGTGGAGGTGCTGGACCTGGTCCGGCAGCTCAACCACGACCGCGGCCGCACCGTCGTCGCGGTCCTGCACGATCTGAACCAGGCGGCGCGCTACGCCGACCACCTGATCGCCATGCGGGCCGGACGGATCGTGGCGGAGGGCGCGCCGGGCGACATCGTCACCGCGGATCTGGTGCGGGAGGTCTTCGGGCTGGCCTCGGTCGTCGTACCGGATCCGGTGACGGGCGATCCGCTGGTGGTGCCGGGGGCCCCGCGGTCGGCGGACCGGGGTGGTGGTGCCGGGGGTGGTGCTGACGGGGGTGGTGCTACCGCCATGCCCGCGCGCCACATAAGGTAAGCCTCGCCTAAGAACTGCCTGTGACAGGAGCCTTCCCATGTCCTACCGACGCCGCGGTACCGCCGTCGTCGCCCTCGCCGTCGCCGCCGCGCTCTCCCTCACGGCCTGTGGCGGCTCCTCCGACAGCGGCAACGGCGGAAAAGAAGGCAGCGGCGGGCAAGGCGACAAGCAGTCAGTTTCCAAGGACGGCAAGGACTTCGCGAGCGCGGCCAAGAAGACCGCCGCGATGGGCACGGACGCCAAGGCCGGCCAGTGGCCGCGCACCATCACCCACGCCATGGGCAAGACCGAGCTCAAGGCCCAGCCGAAGCGGGTGGTCGTGCTGGACGTCGGCGAGCTGGACAACGTGGTGTCGCTCGGCATCAAGCCGGTAGGCCTGGCGCCCACCGAGGGCTCCCCGGAGCTCCCGTCGTACCTGAAGAAGGAGGCGGGCAGCCCGAAGAACGTCGGCACCATCAACAACCTCAACCTCGAGGCGATCGCCGGGCTCAAGCCCGACCTGATCCTCGGCAGCCAGCTGCGCGCCGCGGACAAGTACGACGAGCTGTCGAAGATCGCGCCGACCGTCTTCTCCATCCGCCCCGGATTCACCTGGAAGCAGAACTTCCTCCTCAACGCCGCGGCGCTGGACAAGACGGCCGAGGCCAAGGCGGAACTGACGGACTACGACAAGAAGGTCAAGGCGCTGGACACGAAGCTGGGCGCCAAGAAGCCGACCGTCTCCATGGTCCGGTTCATGCCCGACGGCGTCATCCGCCTCTACGCCAACGCCTCGTTCATCGGCACGATCCTGAAGGACGCGCACATTCCGCGCCCGAAGAACCAGGACGTCGAGGACCTCGCCACCGAGATCAGCGCCGAGAACATCGACAAGGCCGACGCCGACTACATCTTCACCGGCGTCTACGGCGACCCGAAGGCCACGGACCGCTCCAAGGCGCAGGGCAACCCGCTGTGGAAGAACCTCAAGGCGGTCAAGGCCGGCCACGCGTCTGACGTCCCGGACGAGACCTGGTACCTGGGCCTCGGGGTGATGGCCGCGAACGAGGTCGTGGCGGACCTGGAGCAGCGCCTCACCGCGTAGGGCCCGGTCCCCGCGTAGGCCCGGGTCGCCGCGTAGGCCCCGGCCCGGGGCCCGGCGCCGCCGCGCCCATCCGGCTGTGGCGGCGCCCGTAGAGGAAGTAGACGACGAAGCCGACCCCCATCCACACCCCGAACCGCAGCCAGGTCTCGGCGGGGAGGTTCAGCATCAGCCACAGCGAGGCGGCGACCGAGGCCATCGGCAGCACCGGCACCCAGGGGGCGCGGAAGGCGCGGTGCAGGTCGGGGCGGGTGCGGCGGAGCACGATGACGCCGAGGGCGACCACGACGAAGGCGAAGAGCGTGCCGATGTTCACCAGCGCCGCCAGCTCGGAGATGCTGGTGAACCCGGCGACGACGGCGATGATCACGCCGAGCAGGACCGTCGAGCGGTATGGCGTGGCGTACTTCGGATGCACCTTCGAGAAGAACCTGGGCAGCAGTCCGTCGCGGCTCATGGCGAAGAAGACGCGGGTCTGCCCGAGCAGCAGGATCAGGCAGACGGTGGTGAGCCCGATCGCCGCGCCGAAGCTGATGAGGCCCGCGTAGAAG
Source organism: Streptomyces sp. ME19-01-6 (assembly GCF_033793745.1). NCBI lineage: Bacteria > Bacillati > Actinomycetota > Actinomycetes > Kitasatosporales > Streptomycetaceae > Streptomyces > Streptomyces sp. ME19-01-6. The sequence continues at coordinate 88,452 of NZ_JARAXF010000026.1, forward strand.
GGGTGTCCGGTCGCCTTGAAGGCGTCGGCGAGCGGGGCGTCCACCGACAGCTCGGTGTACTTCTGCATGCCGGTGACCACCACGGACACCGCGACGTACAGCACGGTGCAGATGAAGAGTGAGCCGAGGATGCCGCGCGCCATGTCCCGCTGCGGGTTTCTGGTCTCCTCGGCCGTGGTGGCCACGATGTCGAAGCCGATGAAGGCGAAGAAGACCACGGCGGCGGCGGTGAAGATGCCCTGCACGCCGTAGGCCGTCGGCTGATACCCGAACATCACCTCGATCAGCGGGGCCTTGAGCCCGGAGCTGGAGGCCGTGGCCCGGGCCTTGGGGATGAAGGGGTGGTAGTTCTCGGCGTGGATGAAGAAGGATCCAGCGATGATGACCAGCAGCACCACGGTCACCTTGACCGCGACCACCACCGTCGTGACGCGCGCGGACAGCTTCATGCCCAGGATCAGGATCCCGGTGAGCAGCAGCACCAGCAGAAAGGCGAGGATGTCGAAGGTGAAGCCGTGTGCCACATCGGGGCCCGACAGCGCGTCCGGCAGATGCCATCCGGCGTTGTCCAGCAGCGAGCGGACATAGCCGGACCAGCCGACCGCCACCACGGCGGTGGCCAGGGCGAATTCCAGGACCAGGTCCCAACCGATGGTCCAGGCGGGCAGTTCGCCGAGCGAGGCGTACGAGAAGGTGTACGCGGACCCGGCCACCGGGACCGTGGAGGCGAACTCGGCGTAGCACAGCGCGGCCAGCGCACAGGCGATCCCGGCGGCCACGAAGGCGAGCGCGGTCGCGGGCCCCGCCTGCTGCTTGGCCACGGCTCCGGTCAGCACGAAGATGCCGGTGCCGATGATGACGCCGACGCCGAAGACGGTCAGATCGAGGGCGGAGAGCGTCCTGGTCAGGGCGTGCTCGGGCTCCACGGTGTCCTGGATGGACTGCTCCACCGACTTCGTGCGGAAGAGGCCTGTGCGGCCCCACTTCCCGGCCCTGTCCCCGGCGCCCCCGCTGCTGGGTTCTCTCACGTTCACCGCGCCACCTCCACGCCTGCCCGTGCGCGCCATGGTTCTGGCAATCAGGCATACGTGATGTGTGCACACTCTCCGGCATTCCCGATTCACCCGATGGGGGCGAAGCTGTGGGAAAAGCGCTGGGCCGGTCGGAGCATCGCGCGTGTCGCGCGGCGGCCCCGACCGGCCCGGCCCGGACGTGGAAGTGCGGCAGCTCAGTCCCGTACGGGCTCGGCCGCGGTGGACGCCTGCGACGCCGCGCCGGTCCCGGCCGGCTCGGCCGCCGCGGCTGAGCCCGCCGCGTCACCTTCGTAGCGTCCGCCGATCCTGGAGACCAGGCCGGTGACCTGGCGGGCGATGTCCGGGGCGGTCAGCCCGATCTCCGCCATGACCTCCTTGCGGGAGGCGTGGTCGAGGAAGCGCGGCGGGATGCCGAAGTCGCGCAGTGGCATGTCCACCCCGGAGTCGCGCAGCGCCTGCGCGATGGCGGAGCCCACTCCGCCGACCCGGATGTTGTCCTCGACGGTGACCACGACGCGGTGGCGCTCGGCGAGCGCGGGCAGCTCCTCGTCGACGGGCTTGACCCAGCGCGGGTCCACCACCGTGGCGGAAATGCCCTGCTTGTCCAGAAGGTCGGCGACCTCCAGACACATCGGAGCCAGCGCGCCGACCGAGACCAGCAGCACATCCGGCCGGTCCGCGTCCGCCGGGGCGGGCTCGCGCAGCACATCCATGCCGCCGATCCGGCCCACCGCCCGCACCGCCGGGCCGACCGCACCCTTGGAGTAGCGCACCACCGTCGGGGCGTCGTCCACCTCCACGGCCTCGCGCAGCTGGGCGCGGACCTGGTCGGCGTCGCGCGGGGCGGCGATCCGCAGCCCCGGGACGACCTGCAGGATGGACAGATCCCACATGCCGTTGTGCGAGGCGCCGTCCGTGCCGGTGATCCCGGCCCGGTCGAGGACGAAGGTCACCCCGCACTTGTGCAGCGCCACATCCATCAGGACCTGGTCGAAGGCGCGGTTGAGGAAGGTGGCGTAGACGGCGAAGACCGGGTGCAGCCCGCCCGTGGCCAGACCCGCCGCCGAGACCGCACCGTGCTGCTCGGCGATGCCGACGTCGAAGACCCGCTCGGGGAACCGCTTGGCGAACTTGGTGAGGCCCACCGGGTGCAGCATCGCCGCGGTGATCGCGACGATGTCCTCGCGCTCCTCGCCGAGCTTGACCATCTCCTCGCCGAAGACGGAGGTCCAGTCGGCACCGGACGCGGAGATCGGCAGCCCGGTGTCGGGGTGGATCGGGCCGATGCCGTGGAAGCGGTCGGTCTCGTCCTGCTCGGCCGGGGTGTAGCCGCGGCCCTTCTCGGTGAGGCAGTGCACGATGACCGGGCCGCCGAAACGCTTCGCCCGCTGGAGCGCGGACTCCAGCGCCTCGATGTCATGGCCGTCGATCGGGCCGACGTACTTCAGCCCCAGGTCTTCGAACATGCCCTGCGGCGCGATGAAGTCCTTCAGTCCCTTCTTGGCCCCGTGCAGCGTCTCGTACAGTGGACGGCCGACCACCGGGGTGCGCTCCAGGAGGTCCTTGCCGCGGGCCAGGAAGCGCTCGTACCCGTCGGTGGTGCGGAGGGTGGCCAGGTGGTTCGCCAGACCGCCGATGGTCGGCGAGTACGACCACTCGTTGTCGTTCACGACGATGACGAGCGGACGGTTCTTGGCCGCGGCGATGTTGTTGAGCGCCTCCCAGGCCATGCCGCCCGTCAGCGCGCCGTCACCGATGACCGCGACCACATGGTCCTGCTTGCCCAGCAGCTCGTTGGCCTTGGCCAGACCCTCGGCCCAGCCCAGCACGGCGGAGGCGTGGCTGTTCTCGATGACGTCGTGCGCGGACTCGGCGCGCGAGGGGTAGCCGGACAGCCCGCCCTTGCTCTTGAGCTTGGAGAAGTCCTGGCGGCCGGTGAGGAGTTTATGGACGTAGCTCTGGTGGCCGGTGTCCAGGAGCACCTTGTCCCGGGGCGAGTCGAAGACCCGGTGCAGGGCGATGGTGAGCTCCACCACGCCGAGGTTGGGGCCCAGGTGGCCACCGGTCTTGGAGACGGCGTCGACGAGGAAGGTGCGGATCTCCGCGGCCAGCTGGTCCAGCTGCTCCGGAGTGAGCCGGTCCAGATCACGCGGTCCCCTGATGTGGGTCAGCAGCACCCGTGCCTCCTTGCTGTCGAGTTTGCCGTCGAGCTTCTTCGTCTTTGTGTCCGCCGAGCCTTGCCGGTGCGCCTGAGTCTAATGTTCTGTCCGGTCGGCGATGGCCCGGTCCCCGCGATCCGCGTCACGCGTACGGCGGCAGAACACCCGTGCCCGGCACCGCCTGGACGAGGCGGTGCCGGGCACGTGACACACGGCACAGCGGGGGCACCTCCCAGCGGTAGCTGGGGGAGAACCGAGCCCGGAAGAGGCCTCAGCCGCGCCCCGCCGAGCGCTGGGTCCTCCGCGAGACCGAGTCGATCACGACCGCGGCCAGCAGCACCGCACCGGTGATCATGTACTGCACGGAGCTGGCGACGCCCAGCAGGCTCATTCCGGACGCGATGGAGCCGATGACCAGCATGCCCAGCAGCGCCGACCAGACCGAGCCGCGGCCGCCGAAGAGGCTGGTGCCGCCGATGACCGCGGCGGCGATCGCCTCCATGAGCAGGTTGCCGGTGCCGGCCTGCTGGCTCGCGGAGCCGATCCGGGAGGCGATCATGATTCCGCCGAACGCCGCCATCAGCCCGGACAGGGCGAACACCGAGATCCGCACCGCGTCCACATTGATGCCCGCACGGCGGGACGCCTCGACGCTGCCGCCCAGCGCGATCACCTTGCGTCCGTAGGGGGTGCGGCGCGCCACGAAGTCGAGGACCAGCAGCACCGCCACGAAGATGACGAGCGCCAGCGGCAAGCCCATGTAATCGTTGAGCCGCCAGGCCGCGGCGTAGGCGATGACGGCCAGCACCGCGGTGCGTACCAGGATCTCGCTCAGCGGCCGGGAGGGTACGCCGGCCGCCTTGCGGCGCCTCGCGCCCAGGAACTGGGCGAGGAAGAACCAGGCCACGGCGACCGTGGCCGCCCCGTACGCGGCGATCAGCTGCGAGAAGTAATGACTGGACAGCCTCTGCACAAAGCCGTCGTCGTCGAGTTGGATGGTGCCGGTGGTGCCCAGCACCTGGAGCATCAGCCCGTTCCAGGCCAGCAGCCCGGCGAGGGTCACCACGAAGGCCGGGACGCCGATCTTGGCGAAGAAGAAGCCGTGCAGCGCGCCGAGGGCGGCGCCGAGGGCCAGCGCGATGACCACGGCGAGCCCTTCGGGCACCCCGTGTCGGGTGTTGAGCACCGCCATGGTGGCCGCGGCCAGCCCGCTGAGCGAGCCGACGGACAGGTCGATCTCGCCAAGCAGCAGCACGAAGACGATGCCGACCGAGATCAGACCGGTGCCGACGATCAGGATCGACAGGTCGGAGAGGTTCTTGGGCGAGAGGAAGGCGTCGTCCTTCCACTGGTAGACCGCCCAGATGACGGCGATGCCCACGATGACCGGGAGCGCGCCCAGCTCACCGCTGCGCAGCTTGCGGCCGAACTCCTGGACGTACCCCTTGAAGCCCTCCTGGCGCACCAGCAGCCGGGGGTCGACCGCGGTGACCGCGTCCTTGGCGACCGGGGCCGCGTCCCGCACACCATCGCCGCCATTGGTCTTGTCGATCTTGGTAGTCACCTTGCGACCTCCGCGTTACGCGCCTTGCGGCGGGTCACGGCGTTGTCCGTGGCGCCGGTGATGGCGGAGATGATCTCTTCTTGAGAGGTGGTCTGCACATCGAAGGTGCCGTTGTTGCGGCCGAGGCGCAGCACCGCGACCCGGTCCGCCACGGCCTTCACATCGGCCATGTTGTGGCTGATGAGGATCACCGCCAGGCCGCGCTCACGCAGCCGCTCGACCAGGTCGAGGACCTGCGCGGTCTGCTCCACGCCGAGAGCCGCGGTCGGCTCGTCGAGGATCACCAGCTTGGGCTCGCCGAGCATCGAGCGGGCGATGGCGACGGTCTGCCGCTGGCCGCCGGACAGCGAGGCGATCGGGATCCGCACGCTGGGGATGCGGATGGACAGGGTCTCCAGCAACTCGCGGGAGCGGCGCTCCATCTCGACCTCGTCGAGCACCCCGGCGCGCCGGATCTCGCGGCCGAGGAAGAGATTGCCGACCACGTCGATGTTGTCGCACAGGGCGAGGTCCTGGTACACGGTCGCGATGCCCAACTCCTGCGCGTCGTGGGGGCGGTTGACCTGGACCGGCCCGCCCTCCCACTCGACGACGCCCTCGTCGGCGGGGCCGACTCCGGCGATCGCCTTGACAAGGGTCGACTTGCCGGCGCCGTTGTCGCCCACCAGGGCGACCACTTCACCGGCGTGGACCTCCAGATGTATGCCCGTCAGCGCCTGGACGGCGCCGAACCGCTTGGAGATCCCGCGCAACGCCAACACGGGTTCGTTCGGCACGATGGCCATCTCCGATCTGAGCAGGGGCGGGCCCTGCGGTGTCACGGAGGTGAGAGAGCGCTCTCTCACCTCGCCTTCTTCGGGGGCGGTGGTGTCGACAGCAGGGACGGGCCGCCCGTGGGGCACGGGCGGCCGAAGGCGCACTACTTGATGCCGAGCTCGTCGCACGCGGCCTTGTACTGGGCCTTGCAGATGTCGGAGACCTTGTACAGGCCGTCCTTGACGACGGTGTCCTTGATGTTGTCCTTGGTCATCGACATCGGCGGGATCAGCGTCGCCGGGATCTTCTTCTTGGTCGGGCTGTCGGCCGTGGTCTCGGCGGGGACCTTCTCGCCTCGGCCGAGCGCGAGGGCCATCTTCGCGGCGGCCACCGCCTCCTTGCCGTAGGGCTTGTACACGCTCATGTACTGCGTGCCCGCCAGGACCCGCTGGACAGCCGCGAGTTCGGCGTCCTGCCCGGTGACCGGGGGCAGCGGCTTGACGCCGCCGGCCTTGAGCGCGTTGATGGCGCCGCCCGCCATGGTGTCGTTGGCCGAGTAGACACCGATGATGTTGTCCTTGCCGAGGGAGTTGATCGCACCGGTCATGGACTTGTTGGCCTCATCCGCCAGCCAGTGGTCGACGTCGTACTTCTTGGCGATGTCGACCTTGCCCTCCAGAACCGACAGCGCGCCCTTCTTGAACAGCGCCGCGTTCGGGTCGCCCGCCCAGCCGTTGAGCATGACGACCTTGCCGTCCTTGGCCTTCTTCCCGAGCGCCTTGAGCAGCGCCTCGCCCTGGACCTTGCCGACCTTCTCGTTGTCGAAGGAGGTGTACGCGGAGACCGGGCCCTCGGCGAGCCGGTCGTAGGCGACGACCGGGATTCCGGCCTTGTCGGCCTTCTTGACCGACTTGCTGATGCCCTTGGAGTCCACCGAGTCGAGGATGATCACGTCCACCTCCTTGGTGATCATCGAGTCGACCTGCTGCTGCTGCGCCGAGAGGTCCGACTTGGCGTTGGCGTAGATCACCTCGCAGTCCGCGCAGCCCGCCTTGATCTCCTTCTCGATCAACGGGTGGTCCATGGCCTCGTATCTGGCGGTCTGGTCTTCCGGCAGGAGCAGGCCGATGGTGAGCGGCCCGGTCTTCTTCTTTTTGTCGTCCTTGCTCTTGTCGGCCTCCTTGGCGGAGCCGCAGGCGGCGAGCGAGACGGCCATGGAGACGGCCGCCGTGGCGACGACGACACGACGCATCGTTGCGTTCATGGTGGGGGTGACCTCCCTGACGAGGCCGCGTCAATGCGGCCGAGGTGACCGGCAGTCAACTCGGCTGCCTGCTTGGCGTCAAGAAGTAAATCCTTAACGAGATGGCAACGGTGCCATGCGTTATACGGGTGAACGCAGCGTGAGCAGGTCCAGACCAGACAGAAAAGCCGGGGCTCCGGGCACATGCGGTGCCCGGAGCCCCGGATCTCCCCCGGCCCCCTGTGATGTGAGGCCGGGTCAGGTTGTCAGGTCGGCGGCTGCGCTCAGGTGAGGGCGGGAGTGCCCGCCGACAGGGCGCCGTCGAGCAGTGTCGAGTCGCCCATCTCGCTCAGAACCAGCGCGAGCGCGCCGAGCACCTCGGCCCGTCCGCCGAGCGCCCCGGGCATCACCGACAGCCGACGGGCCGCGCTCGGGATGGCGTACCGCGCGACCGACTCCCGGATCGGGCCGAGCACCAGCTCCCCCGCCTCGGCGAGATGGCCGCCCAGCACCACCCGGCTCGGATTGATCAGGTTGCACAGGTTCGCCACGCCGCTGCCGATGTGCCGCCCCACGTCCGCGATCACCCGGCGGCAGCCGGGGTCGCCGTCCCGGGCGAGCTGCACCATGCGCTCCACGGTCAGGTCCACGCCATGGCTGGAGTACAGCAGCGGCAGCACATACCGGGCCGCGGTGAACGTCTCCAGGCAGCCTCGGTTGCCGCAGCGGCACACCGGGCCCGACTCGTCCAGCGTGATATGGCCGATCTCACCGGCCGTGCCGCCGGGCCCGCGGTAGATCTGCCCGCTGATCACCAGCCCCGCGCCGACACCGTCGGCGACCTTGATGTACGCGAGGTCGGCCACCCCGCGCCCGGCCCCCCACACCAGCTCGCCGAGCGCGCCGAGGTTGGCGTCGTTGTCCACGTGCACCGGCACGCCCAGGCGCTGGGCCAGGTCGTCGCGCGGATTGGTGCCCGCCCAGCCCGGCAGGATCGCGGTCGAGCCGAGCGTCCCGGTCTCGACATCGATCGGCGCCGGCACGCCGAGGCCGACGCCCACCACCTTCTCCTGGCTGATGCCGGTCGCCGCGATCAGCCTGCTGACCAGGTGCTCGGCCCGGTCCAGGCCCTGCGACGCCGAGGCGTCCACATCCAGCGGCTCGGACTCCTCGGCCAGCACCTGGTGGGCCAGGTTGCCGATGGCCACGCGCAGGTGCGTATGCCCGAAGTCCACGCCGACCACGATGCCCGCGTCACCGCTGAGCGAGACGCTGCGCGCCCGGCGACCGCCCGCCGAGGTCGGAGTGACCTCGACCGTGCCGCCGTCCTTGAGCTCGCGGACGATGTTGGAGACGGTGGCCGCGGACAGCCCGGTGGTCCGGGCGATCTCCGCCTGGGTGAGCGAACCCGCCATGCGCACCGCGCGTACCACCCGCTCGAGGTTGGCCCGGTGCAGCGACGACTGCGATCCCGGAGTCTCCACGCCCATCCGCTCCTGTCTCCACGCCTCCGCGGGCGACACGACCGCCGCTCCGCCGGCCGGGCCGCAGCAATGAGGCCCGGCTTGTCTCCAACATCTGAACTCTAAGCTGAGCCGCCTCGATCGTCCCCCGTCAAGGCCTTGACGGACCATGACGGAGCCAAGTCGGACTCCTTGATCGGATACGTGCGCACAAGGCCGGACCGTGGGTGATCGTCCGGTTGATGCCGGTCATGCCCGCCGCCGCGCCGCGGGCCGCGCTCCGCCGTGCCGGTACGACATGAGGCTTCCCGCACCCCGCACGCACAATCTCGATATCGCGCCAGCGTACGACGGGCGCCGCCACAAGGTAGGGAGTGTCCAGCACCTGGTCGTCCCCCTCTTTCCTGGCTCGGTTCTCCCCAGCTACCGCGGGGCGGGGGGCAGCGGGCCGATCACACACGAGCGAAGACGGCGCTGTGCAGCCGGCCCAGCCCCCGGTCGCGGTCCGCGATCACCAGCCGCTCGGCGCCCTCGTCCGCCGCGGCGGCCAGCGCACCGCGCAGTGCCCGCCAGACCCCGGCGCAGCCGTGCCCCGACTCGGCGGTCCGTACCGTGGCCCCCGCCGCCGCCAGGGCCCCCGTCAGGTCGCGCAGGCCGTCGCCCAGCACGTACGAGGTGCGCGGGGCCGACGGGAGCAGCGGCAGGCAGTCCGCCGCCTCCCCGGCCCGCTCCTCCGCCAGCGCCTCCAGGCCCCAGCCGCCCGTCCCGCCGAGGGCCAGCACCGCCCCGGCCGCCGGGTCGAGCACGAACAGCGCGGCGTCGCTCAGGCCCCCGCCCCGGTGGATGCGGTCGAGCACCTTCAGGCCGCTGAACGGGGCGCCGATCCCCTGGTCGGCGATGGAGAAGGCGCGCGGGTCGCCGGGGCAGGCGTCGGCGAGGAAGCCCGCCGCCAGCCCGGCGGGGGCCGCGTCATACGCCTCGTAAGCCACCACCAGATAGTCCAGCGGGCGCGCCGGCGGCGGCCCCGAGGGTCCCGGGACGTGCTGCCCGTCGTCGCCGGGGGCTCCCGCCAGCAGTTCGCCGCCCATCGCGACGAAGGAGCGCTCGCCGGGCCGCTCCGGGAAGTCCAGCCCCCAGGTCGCGCCCAGGCGCAGCCCCGCCACCGCCGTGTCCGCCACCCCTCACCGCTCGGCGGGGAGACAGCGCATGAGGAAGTCGACCAGCGAGCCGACGGTCTCGAAGACGTCCGGTTCGATGGCGTCCGTGTCGACGACCACGCCCGCGTTGTCCTCCAGGTCGATCATCAGCTCGACGATGCTGGTCGAGTCGAGCCCCAGGTCCTCGAAGAGCCGCTTGCTCTCGTCCACCGGAGTGTCGGCGTACGGCACCATCGCGGCCACCGACCTGCCGATCGTCTCGACCATCTGTGCGCGGTCCATCCCGGGTCTCCCGTCGCTTACTGAACGAACTGGTGGTGGCGCTGCTTGCGCAGCAGGTCGTCGGCGGTGTCCCGGTCGCGGACCAGCAGCGGGCGGCCCTCGTGGACCAGCACCTCGGCCGGGAACCCATGGCTGAGGAAGAGACCGGGCGAGGCCGTCGGGCCGTACGCGCCCGACCGCAGCACCGCCAGCACGTCGCCCGGCTCGAGGCCGGGCAGGGGCACGCCGCGGGCGAGGGTGTCCTCCGGGGTGCACAGCGGGCCGGTGATGTGCCAGGGGCGCTCGGGTCCCGCGCCGTCGCCCGCGACCGCGGCGACGGGGAAGTTACGGCGGGCGTACGAGCCGACCCCGACCGCCGCCATGTGGTGGTTCGTGCCGCCGTCGGTGACGGCGAACCACGTGTCGCGGGATTCCTTCACGTACTGAACCCGCACCAGATAGGCCCCGGCGCGGGCGGTGAGGAAGCGCCCGGACTCCAGCAGCAGCCGGGTGCGCGGATGGCGGCGCGCGAAGTCGCCCACGACGGGTGTGAGGCCCGTGCGCAGCGCGTCGAGGTCCAGGTCCCGTTCGCCGTCGAAGTACGCGACTCCGAGGCCGCCGCCCACGTCCACGGCCTCCAGCCCGATGCCCGTGGCCGCCGCGACGCGTTCGGCCAGCGCGAGCACCTGGGCGGTGTTCTCCACGACCGCGGCCGCGTCGAGGATCCGGGTGCCCAGATAGACGTGTACGCCCACGGGTACGGCGTGCGTGAGCGCGCTCAACCGGTCTTTCCCGTCGAGGAGTTGCTCCTCGTCGATGCCGAACTGCCGGGGCTTTCCGCCCATGGCCAGCCGCGTACCGGCGGCGCCGAACGAGGGGTTGACGCGCAGCAGCACCCGCTGCCGCAGCCCCGTCTGTCGCGCCGTCGCCTCGATGAGCTCCAGCTCCTCCCAGGACTCGCAGACGATGGCGTACACCCGGCCCTGGACGCACGCGCGGATGTCCTCGGCGTTCTTTCCCGGGCCGAGGAAGATGATGTTCTCGGGGCGGGCCCCGGCCGTGCGGGCGGTGCGCAGCTCGACGAGCGAGGAGACCTCGGCGTGGGCGCCGTGCGCGAACAGCAGTGAGCAGACGCTGCTGTTGGGGTTGGCCTTCAGGGAGTAGAAGATCTCCACTGGGTGCGGCAGCGCCTCCGCGAGTGACCGGACCGCGCCCGCCAGCAGCTCGCCGTCGTAGACGTACAGCGGAGTGCCGAAGTGGTCCGCCAGGTCCGCGGCCCGGATCCCCTGGACGGCCTCAAAGCTCTCCATCGCGTGCTTCCTCGCTCCCTCGCCCGCCTTCTCGTTGCAGGACCACCGCGCCGAAGGTCGCGCCGAGGCCGACGGTGGCCATCACATACCGGTCCCCCGGCTCGAGCCGCCCGGAGGCGCGCAGCGAGGCGAGGTTGAGGTACGGGTCGGCGCAGTTGGCGTGGCCCAGGCGCGGCAAATTGTCGAGGAAGATCTGGGAATAGGGGATGCCCAGCTCCTTGGCCACGCCTTTCCAGGACAGGCGGTTGACGTTGTGCGGGACGATCCACCGTACGCCGTCGAGCCCGGCCCCCGCCTCCTCCAGCGCCTCCTGGATCACGGCGGCGAGGGCGGGGGCGTAGAGCCGGGTGTACTCCCGCTCCCGGTCCGGGTCCGCGCCGCCGAGGCTGCGGTAGAACCGGCCGTACGTACGGAAGGCGGAGCCGAGCAGCCGGTCGCCCGGCACCCGCGGGCCCACCAGGCACGCGGCGGCGGCGTCGGCGACGACCGCGATCCCGGGGATGACGCCCCGCTCCGGGCGGGCCACCCGGTCGCCGGTGAGCAGCAGCGCGCTCCCGCCGTCCTCTTTTTGAGGGCTCGGTTCTCCCCCAGCTACCGCTGGGAGGTGCCCCCGCCGGGGCGCCAGCCCCTGTCGACGGTCGACCGTGCTCGGCCCTTCGGCCGGCCCGAGCAGTTGCCCGGCCAGGAAGAGCGCGAACAGCCCGGCGGCGCAGTTCATCTGGCCGACCGAGAAGGCCGGGGCATGGTCGAGGCCAAGGGCGGTGCGGACGCCGTCGAGCAGCTGGGCCCCCGCCGCGTCGGCCCCCGCCGGGTCTGTCTCCTCCCCGAGGCGCGCGTACAGCACCTGGCGTACGTCGCGCGGGTCGGTGCCGCGCAAGGCCTCGCGGCCCGCCGCCGTGAGCATGCCGGCGAGCGAGTGGCCGGGGCTCCGGGGGATGTCGTGGAAGCCGAGGTAGTCGCGGTAGAAGCGGGCCTTGGCGTCCGGGAGCCCGGCGCCCGCGGTGACGTCCGCGACCGTGAGCGCGGTGTCCGGGACGAAGGTGCCGATGGGCCCCAGACGCATCGGCGTCACCCGCCCTCGCCCGCGGGCACCGTATCCCTGCCCGCGGGCACGGTGCCGGACCGGGCGAAGTCCTGGGCCAGCCGCAGCCGTTGGATGTCGCTGGTGCCCTCCATGAGCTCCAGTGCGGCGGCGTCGCGGGCCCACTTCTCCAGCAGCGGGTGGTCCAGCAGGGCGCCGCGGCCCAGGAGGGCGGGCAGCCGACGGGTGACGTCCCGGACCAGGCGGACCGCCTCCAGCTTGCACAGGGCGGAGGCGTCGCCGCGCCCCTGGTCCGCCTCGACGAGGAGCGCGGTGCGGTGGACGAGCCGGGCGACCGCCGCGATGCGCAGTGAGGCCGTCTCCAGTACCCGCCGCTCGGCCGGGCTCGGCGTCCGGCGCTCGGCGCGTACGTAGTCGTGCACCGCAGCGGCGAGTCCGACGGCGGTCGCGGAGACCTGTACGCGCGCGCCGTAGAAGGCCGTGACCGCGCCCCACATTCCCCGGCGGGTGGCGGGCAGATGGGCGCCGAGCAGCCGGTCCCGCGCGATCGGCACCTCACGGAAGGTCATTTCGCTGATGCGGGCGCCCCGCAGCCCGATCATGTCGAGCGCCTCGCCGTGCGCCCCGGGCGCCGGGAGCTCCAGGAGCACGGCGCGCACACCCAGCGGGGAGGTGCCGGTCTGCGCGAAGACCACCCCGACGCCGCCGCGCGAGCCGTTCCCGACGTACTTCTTGGCGCCGTTCAGCAGCCAGTCGCCGCTGCGGTCACCCGGGTCGGCTGGGGTGAGCGCGGTCTGCATGCGGGTGGCGTCGCTGCCCGCCTGTGGTTCGGTGATGGCGCAGAAGGCCCAGGTCGCGCCGTCGGCGATGCGCTCGTAGAACGAGGCCTGTTGCCGTTCGTCGCCGATGGTGCGCACGACCACGCCGGCGAGGGCGGGGGCGGGGGCGGCGAACATGGTGCCCGCGTCGCCGCGCGCGAGCTCCATGGAGCAGATCATCAGCGCGAGGAAGTCCCGTGGCAGGCCCCTCACTTCGGCCCGGTTCCGCTCGTCCTGGAACCGCTCGGGGATGCCCATGGCGCGGAAGAGGCGGAAGGCGGGATTGCCGAGGTGGTCGTCCATACGGGCCGGGTCGGCGTCGATGGCGAGGGCGGCCTCCCGCAGGGCGGGGGCGACCTCGCGGGCGCGGGCGCGCATGCGCCTGTGTGCGGCGTCCAGGACCGGGTCCTCGGCGTCCAGGGCCAGGGCCGTCACGACCACTCCTGTTCGGGGTCCTGCGGCGGCGCCACCCACAGGCTGCCGACGTACGCCGCGACATACAGGGAACGCACGGGGTGGTCGGCCAGATAGCCGGCGCCGCCGAAGAGGTTGGTCAGGGCCGCGTCGGTCACATCGAGGCGCCGGTGCAGCTCGTGTGCGGCGTACGGGTCGGCGCCGGAGGTGGTCAGCAGGAGCTCGCAGGATCGGATGGCGGCGACACAGTCGGCGATCTTCGCGCGCACCAACTGCCGCTCGATCAGCGGCCGCTCTCCGGAGCGCCGTCCCGCCACATGCGTCACCGCCCGCTCCAGCAGCGCCTCGGCCAGCCCGGCGCGCAGCGCGGCGAACAGCGTCCCGGCGAGCGCGAGCCGGTCCCGCGTCTCGGAACCCGATCCGGCCGTGTCGTCGGGGACTTCGTGGGGGACGATCCGGAGGACCTCCAGCCCCTCGCGCTCGGCCAACGCGTGGCGCGGGCCCGGCCGCACCGCGACCCGCTCACCGGGGACCGTTCGCCCCGCCATCAGCCAGCCTCGCATTTCCGGGGAACTGGCCGCCGACCCGTCGGGCAGGACACAAAAGCCCTTGTCGGAGCAGGGTGCGATGAAATCCAGATGCCGCACGGCGGCGGACAGAGCCGCCGCAAGACCGCTCTCGCGGGCCGTGCGCAAGACGTCCATGGCGGCGGCGAGAGGGTCAGCTCCGGAGTCCGCGGAGGACAATTCCGCAGCTTTTGCCACCATATCCCCCAACCCCAAAATGCCCCGGCCCCCGTGACGGTCAATCGTGCGGCAAGACCCTAGGAGCCACCAAGATCCGCGTCAAGACCTTGACACCTGATGGCGTATCCACTTCGATCCGGACCATGCGAAAGTCCTCCGCCGAGCAGAGCGTTCTCGCAGCGCTGCGACAAGTATTGGGACGCGGCGAGCTGCCCGGCATCGACACCGGCACCCGGCTCTTCGAGGACCTCGGTCTCGATTCCACCTCGATTATTGAGCTGCTCATGCTCATCGAGACGCAGACAGGCGCCGAATTCGATACGGAAAGCCTGGAACTGGAGCATTTCGCCACCGTGGGAACGCTCACGGAGTTTGTGAGCTCGCATGGCTAGCGTTCGCAGGGCCGGCGAGGGCGGGCCGGACGCCCGGCACGGCCTGCACGGCCGTTTCCTGGTTTCGGCGCGGGCCCATCCGGACCGGATCGCGGTGCGGGTGGGGAAGCGGACCTGGACCTACGCCGAGGCGCACCGGACCGCGCTGTCCTGGGCCTCGGCCCTGGTGGACGCGGCCGGGGGCAGGCCGACCACGGTCGGCGTCCTCGCGGCGCGCGGCGAGGTGGCGTACCTCGGCATCCTGGCCGCGATGTATGCGGGCGCCGCGGCGATCCCGCTGAATGTGGAATTCCCCGCGGCGCGTACCGACGCCATGCTGCGGGCCGCCGGCACGACCCTGGTCCTCGTGGACGACCAGGGTGAGCGGATCCTCGAGCAGTTGACCGATCACCCCCCGGTCGTACATGCCGGACGCGTGAATACGGGAGAGAGCGGCGAAATCGCCCCGGCCGGAAATGGCCCGGCAGAAAATCCGGGCGCGAGCGCGCCCTTCGAGCCGTGGTGCGTCGAACCGGACGACCGCGCCTTCATCATGTTCACCTCCGGATCCACCGGCCGCCCGAAAGGCGTGCCCATCTCGCACGGGAATGCAGAGCACTTTCTGCGGTGTGTGCGAGAGCTCTACGACTTCGGGCCGCGGGACGTCTTCTCACAGACCTTCGACCTCACCTTCGACGCCGCGATCTTCGATCTGTTCTGTGCCTGGGACGTGGGGGCCAGCTTCGCCCACATCCCCGGCTTCGGCTATACAGATCTCCCCGCACTGGTGAACGAACTCGGCATTACGGTCTGGTTCTCCGCCCCCAGCGCGATCTCCGTCGTCCGCAGGACCCGGCGGCTCACCGACGGGGCCCTGCCCTGCCTGCGCTGGAGCTTCTTCGCCGGCGAGGCGCTCATGGAACACGACGCGGCCGACTGGCAGCGGGCCGCCCCCGGGTCCACCGTGGTGAACCTGTACGGGCTCACGGAAGTCACCGTGAACTTCACCGTCCACAAGTGGCACGCCACGGACGTCCTGCCCCCCGAGGCACACGGCGGCGTGCCCATGGGCCGGCTCCACCCCGGGATGCGCGGCATGCTGCTCGACGCGGAGGGGAACCGGCATCCGGAGCGGGGCGAACTGTGCGTCACCGGGCCGCAGGTGTTCGCGGGCTATCTCGATCCGGCGGACGACGCCGGGCGCTTCCTCGACCTCGACGGCGAGCGCTGGTACCGCACCGGCGACCTGGTCACCACGGCCCCCGACGGCACCCTGCTGTACTCGGGCCGGCTCGACCACCAGGTGCAGATCCGGGGCATACGGGTCGAGATCCCGGAGGTGGAGTGGGCGCTGCGGCGCTGCTCGGGGGTGGACGAGGCGGTGGTGGTGGCGGTGGCCGCGGGCAACAGCCACGCCCTGCACGCCTTTTACACCGGGACCGCCACCGAACGGGGGCCGGTCGTCGAGGAACTCGGCAAGCTGCTCCCCCGGGCGGCGATTCCTCGCGTCCTGCGGCGGGTGACGCGGTTCCCGCTGAACGCCAACGGCAAGATCGACCGCAAGGCGCTGGCTCAGCAGGCGGAGCCACATGCCGGCCGGTGACCCGCAGGTCGGGCCGCCGTCCGTGCTGCACGACCTGCTGGACGCAGCGGCCCGCCGCCACGCCACCCGCCCGGCCCTCACCCACGCCGGGCGGACCTGGGACTACGCCCGCCTGCGCGCGGCCTCGCTGCGGGCCGCCGGGTGGCTGCGCGAGCGGGGCGTCGGGCGCGGCGACCGGGTCCTGCTGGCCCTGCCGTCCGGCCTCGCCACGGCGGCCCTGGTGTACGGCTGTTCGCGCGTGGGGGCCGCGTTCTGCGTGCTGCACGAGCAGGTGCGCGGGCCGGCCCTCGCCCATGTCCGCGCGGACAGCGAGGCAACCCTCCTGGTCACCGCGGACGACGGCCCGCTGCCCCCCGACGAGGACGACAAGGACGCCGAGGCCGGCGAGGACCCGGAGCCCGAGCCCGTCCCCGCCGACGGACAGGCAGCACACGAGACAGCCGGCCCGCTGTCCGTCGACCCCGTCTGCCTCATCTACACCTCCGGCTCCACCGGACCGCCCAAGGCCGTGGTGTCCACCCACGCCCAACAGCTGTTCGCGGCCCGGGCCGTCCACGGCGAACTGGCGTACCGCGCCGAGGACGTCGTCTACTGCGCGCTGCCGCTCTCCTTCGACTACGGCCTCTACCAGCTCTTCCTCAGCGCCCTGGCCGGCGCCCACCTGTGGCTCGGAAGCGCCTCGGACGTCGGTCCGATCCTGCTGAAGAACCTCCGGCGCTCCGGGGCCACCGTGCTGCCCGTCGTCCCGTCGCTGGCACAGAGCCTGGCCCGTATGCTGCCGCGCTACGGCGCCGACGGCGTAGGGCTGCGGCTGCTCACCAACACCGGCTCCGCGATGCCCCCACAGGTGCTGGCCGAGCTGCGCGCCGCGCTGCCCGGGCTGCGGGTCCAGCTGATGTTCGGCCTGACGGAGTGCAAGCGCGTTGCCATCATGCCGCCCGACGAGGACCTGCGCAGGCCGGGCGCGTGCGGCCGGGCACTGCCCGGTACGGAGGTCCTCGTGGTGGACGAGCGGGGGCGGCGGGTGGCGCCGGGCACCGTGGGGGAGATCGTGGTGCGCGGCCCGCATGTGATGGCGGGTTACTGGCGACGGCCCGACGAGACCGCGCGGCGGTTCCCGCGCGCCGAGGGGCTCTTCCCCGAGCTGCGCACCGGGGACTTCGGCCATCTGGACGAGGACGGCTATCTGTATTTCTCCGGGCGCCGCGACGATCTGTACAAGCAGCGCGGGTTCCGGGTGAGCGCCGAGGAGGTGGAGGCCGCCGCCCGCCGGGTGCCCGGGGTCCGTGGCGCGGCCGTCCTGCCGCCGGCGGGGGACGGCGAGGAGTCGGTGCTGTGCGTGGCGGGCGCGCTGGGCCCCGGCGAGGTGCTGGCCGCGCTCAAGCGGGAGATCGAGCCGTACAAGGTCCCCGCCCGCTGTCTGGTGGTCCGGGAGCTGCCGCTCACGGGCAACGGCAAGACGGACCGCAAGGCGCTCAGGGCGATCGCCGCAGAATCCTGACGGAGGTCTTCACCGCCCGGCCGTCGCTCGACAGGAAGCACAGGTCCGCGTAGGAGCCGCAGATTTTCCACACCGTCCCCACGACCGACCGGTGCGGCGGCCACCGCTCGCCGTCGAGCAGCCCGTATCCGGCCATGGTGACGAGGTAGTACGGATCGGCGGGCAGCCAGCGATCGCCGCGGCGCACCTCGAGCCAGGCGTGCGGCAGCGGGAACGCGCCGGCCAGCAGCAGCCCGCCGGCCGGCCGCACCCCGGCCCCGGCCTCCGCCGCCACGTGCGCCAGATACGTGGTGCCGGCGCGGCAGTCGGCCAGCCGGGTCTCCCGTACGAAGCCGACGTCGTCACGCAGGTCGTCGGGCACGAGGTAGTACTCCAGCCGTGCCGCCTCCGGCAGGACCGGCCCCAGTTCCCGCGTGCAGTCGGCCGCGCCCTCGTCCGCGTCCGGCGCGTTCTCACCGGCGGACGCATGGAGGTCCGCCTCGAACACATCGGGCCCCATCCGGCGCAGCGTGCCGTCCACCACGCCGGCGGCGAGCTGCGGCGAGGCCTCCAGGACCCCGGACACCCGCCTTCCCTGGAACCGCGTCCGGTAGGTGGCCGTGTTGACCGCCGCCGCGTTGTAGGGCTGGGCCGACAGCCGCACCTGGAGCCAGGCGGGGGACGGGATGCGCAAGGCCAGGCCGAGGTTCTTCAGATCGAAGTCGTCGAAGCGGCGGTCCGCGCCGCTCCCCTCGTGCGCGAGGCCGAGGTCAAGCGCCTGATCCAGCAGCGCCTCGTCGATCCGGTGCACCCGGGCCGCGGTCTCGGCCTTCACCTCGAACCGCCGGAAGCGGTGCGGGACTCGGGCGGCCCGCTCCAACACGTCCTGGATCGCCCGCTCGCGGCTCATATCTCCCCCCGCAGGATGTCCCGCAGCGAGGACGCGTCACGGCGCATCAGCGGGTCGGCTATCTCCACGGCTTCGTAGTTCCCGTCCTTCTCGGCCACGTGCACGATCACCCGCGCCGCGTCGTCGACCACGGCCACCTCGGCGCCGGAGTTACCGGAGCCGGAGTCGAAGGAGAGGACCCAGCCCAGGTCCGGGTCGTGGTACGCCCGCGTCAGGGGGCGCTCCTGGTCGGCGGCGAAGGCCCGTACGGGCTCGGGCAGCGGGCCGCTCACCGGGGTGAGCGACCCGAGCGCGGCGAGGCCCGTCCGCTGCAGCAGGGCCACCTTCACGGCCCGCCGGTGGACGGGGCGCTCAGCGTCCTCGAGGAATCGCTTCAGCACCTCGGTCTCCGCCTCGTTCCGGGCGAAGCCCCCCGCATAGCTGGAGGCCCGCACCCGGTAGACATACGACGGCTCGGCCGGCTTGCTCACCCGTGCGCCCGCCGCCACCAACCGCAGCCACAGGTCCCACTCCTCGCCGTACGCCACCTTGCGATAGCCGCCGACCCGCTCGTACAGCTCACGCGCGAACAGCGACCCCACCACGACGTAGTTCTGCGCCAGCAGCTGGATCAGCTGGTCGCCCGGGAGCGGTAGCCCGCCCTTGGTGTACGTGGCGGGCCGGAAGGGGCCCTGGCCGGTCCAGGTGAGCGGGCGCGGGCTGATCAGGCCGGGCGAGGCCGCGTACGCCTCGCTCATCGCGGCGACGTGGTGCGGCAGGACGAGGTCGTCGCCGTCCAACTGCAGCACCAGGTCCGTCTCCAGCACCTCGATCGCCGCCCGCCGCGCGCCCCACACCCCCAGGCGGCGCGGGCCGTGGTTGCGCAGCAGGGTCAGCGGCAGGATGGCGCGCCAGCGCTCGATGAGCCGTACGGTGTCGTCGTCCGAGTGGTCGTCGACCACCACCACCTGGTCGGCGGGCGTGGTCTGCATGGCCAGGGAGCCGAGCGCCTGGTCGATGAACGCCGCGGAGTTCATCGCGGCGATCACCACCCCGACGGTGTCACGAGACATGGGCCGACAGCCGCTCGTCGACGTCCCGGTCCCGCGGCTCTCCCCGCCGCTCCCGCGGCCCGCTCGCCGCGTTCACCACCAGCTCCTCCACGCCGTAGAGCAGCCCGCGGAGGTCCGGCCCGGGCAGATACCGGGTGTCGGCGGCCAGACCGATCACCCGCTCGCCGCGGTCCGCGGTGCGCACGCTGCAGTAGAGCTTGACCGAGGGGAGCCGGAAGGGCTCGGCCCAGCGGAAGGAGGTCTCCACTCCGCCAGGGCCGCGCGCCGGGCGGCCACCGCCGTCCGCCTCGGGGGCCGCGAGGGCGCCAAGGTCGTTGTGCAGCACCGACAGGTCCAGCTGCTCACCGCGCTCTCGGCCGACCTCCGCCACCAGCCGCTCCAGGCGGCCGGGGTCGTACTGGGCGCGGGCGTAACCTCGCAGCTTGGCGAGGTGGGCGGCGCGGACGCAGTCGTCGAACGAGGGCCCGGAGACCTCGAAGCAGAGCAGCACATCCGAGGCGAGCGGGGCCACCATCGCCTGCCGCTCGGCGCCGATCCGGTTCGCGAAGATCGTCTTGAGTACGCAGTGGGAGAGGCCCGCCCGGCGCGCGAGCAGCGTGCCGACGGCCGCGAGGTACACGGTCTCCTCGCCGGCCCGGCAGCGCGCGGCCACCTCCCGCGCCGCCGCCTCCAGCCGCCCCGACCGGAACTCGCCGTGGGCCCACTCCGACGGCCCCTCGGTGTCCGCGGGCGCGGGCGACGCCGGCGGGCGGGCGGGAAACATGGTCCGGGGCGCGCGCCGCAGCAGCGAGCGCTGGTACGCGTCGGCGCGGCGGTCCGCGGTCCGCCCGGCCTCGGACCGCTCGGTCTCGGCGAGGTCGGCGGGCTGCGGTACGGGCGGGGCGGGTACGGCCTCGGCGGGTACGGCGACGGCGGCGTCGTCCGCCAGGAGGGCCTTCAGCCGGCGCACGACCAGGCCCATCGCCCAGCCGTCCACCGCGAGATGCGACACATACAGGGCGAGATGGCGCGGCACGCCGCCCGGCCCGGTCAGCACCGCCACGCGGATGCCCCACTCCCGGGACAGGTCGAAGTCCGCCTCGGCCAGGGCGTCCAGCGCCGCGACCGGGTCGTCGCCGTGGACGACCCGGACCGTCAGCCGCCCCTCCCCCCGCACCTCCTGGTACGAGGCCGAGTCGGCGGTCCCGTCCCGGTACACGGTGCGCAGGCTCTCGTGGGCGGTGACCAGCGCCCGTACGGCGTCGATCACCTCGCGCAGCGAGCGGCCCTTGGGCACCGGCAGCGACATGCGCTGGTTGTAGTCGTAGTGGGCCCGGTTCGCACGGCTCTGCAGCGCGCGGTAGATGACCTGCTGGCCCCAGGTGAGCGGGGCGCGTACGGCGCGCAGCCCGCCGAACTCGACGACCTCCTCGCCAAAGGTCTCCGCGCCGGTCAACGCTGCCTCAGCACGAAGTCCGCCATCCGGCCGACGGTCGAGAGGTTCTCCGGCGAGACCTCCCCGTCGGGGACGTCGATCCCGTAGTTCCCCTGGAACCAGACCAGCAGCTCCAGCATGGCCATCGAGTCGAAGTCGGGGATCTCCAGCAGGTTGGTGCCGGGACCGGGCGGGGCCTCGGCCAGCGCGGGCACCACCACGGTGATGTGCCGGGCGATCTCCTCGACCAGGCTCTCGCGGTCCATCACGCGCTTCCTTCCTTCTCGGGCTCAGGCTCAGTCTCGGGCGCTGGTGCGGCGGGGCGCGGGTAGAGGACCTTGCCGGTCGCCGAGCGGGGCAGTCCGTCGGTCACCTGGATACGCCGGGGGATCTTGTGCTCCGCCAGCCGCTCCTGGCACCAGCCGATGAGCTCGTCGGCCGTCACCGGACCGGAAGCGGCCACCCGGGCCACCGGCACCTGACCTCGGCCCCCGTCCTCCTCCGCGAAGACCTGCGCCTCGGTGACGGCGGGGTGCTCGGCGAGCACCCGCTCCACCTCCACCGGATTGACCTTCTTCCCCGCGACATTGATCATCCGGGCGAGCCGGCCGATGAGCCTGATGGAGCCGTCGGGGCCCAGCGTCGCCAGGTCCCCGGTGCGCAGCAGATCGCCGTTCAGGGACAGCGGGCGCACCCCGTCGACATGTGCGTAGCCGTCGGCCAGCGTCTCCGTGGCCAGCTGGAGTTCGCCCGCGCCGTCCGCGCCGTCCGCGTATGCCACCTCCCGCAGGGTCGCCACGATCCCCGGCAGCGGCCGCCCGACGTCCCCCGGGCGGTCGCGCTCCGGGTCGACCGGCTTCACGGTGATCGCCCCGGCCTCCGAGCACCCGTACATGTTGAGCAGCGCGAAGTCGTGGGCCTTCATCACCGCCGCCGCGGTGCCGCCGGGGATCGGGGCGCCGGCGGACAGCGCGCGCTCCAGGCCGTCGAAGCGGGAGGTGGTGTCGGCCGCCATGAGCCGGTAGTGGAAGGGCAGGGCGATCAGGACCCGCGCCCCGCTGTCCCGGACCGCGGCCGCCAGTTGGGAGGGCACCACGCGCGATCCGCACAGCGTCACCGGCGCGCCGCTGAGCAGCGGGGCGAGCAGGCCCAGGGTGTGGCCGTACAGATGGACGACCGGCGCCGCGCACACCACGGGGGTCGTGGGGCCGTAGCCCATGGCCGCGGCGCACCGCAGCGAGTCCGCGATCTGGGCGCGCGCCGACCGCACGGCGCCCGAGGGCTCGCCCGTCGAACCGGAGGTGAGGAAGATCCCCGAGCGCGGGGAGCCGAAGGCGGCGCCGTCCCCGCCTCCGCTGGTGGAGACGGCCAGCGAGAGTCCGTGACGTTCCCATGCGGGCGCGGGGCGGGTCTCGGGCCCGAGGTCGGCCCCGGGCCGGGGGTCGGCCAGCAGCAGATGCGGCCCGAAGGCGGCGGTGACACGGGCGTATTCCGCCTCCGTCTGGCCGGAGTCCAGGTGCATCAGCGGCACTTGGAGCAGATCGCAGGCGAGGGTCGCCACGAGGGTCAGTACGGGTCTGCCCGTACGCACGGCCGCCAGCCGCAGCGGCCCCCGCTGCCCCAGGTGCCCGGCCAGGTCCTCGGCCGCCCGCAGCAGCCCGTCCCAGCTCCAGGTGTGACCGGCCTGCTCCCTGACGGCGACGCGGCCCGGATCGGCGATCCGGCTCGCGATCTCCTCACACAGCCCCGTGGACACCGCGGCTCCTCCCCGTTCTACGCCTTGTCGCGCCCGGCCGCCATCCGCTTCTGTGGCGCCGCGGGCCCGGCCCCGGAATTCCGTCGCCGGACGCACAATGCCGCCACCCAGGAATTGCCGCCCGGAAACGGCGACTTGTCGCCCGGATCAGCACCGGGAAACTACCGGCACCATACAGGCGCGTACCGCGCGGGCGAGAGGGATCGGCAGCAACATCATCGGTAAATCAGTACGCAGACAAGCCGCCCATCAGACGTACACGCGCCGCGCGCCTTCCGCCCCCTACCGTCCGTCGCGCATACGTTACCCGCGGCGATAGGGGCTCCCCGGGCTCGCGGAGTCCGCGGCGAATTCCTCAGACCTTGCGTCGAAAGGACCCATTTCCATGACCGTCACCACGGCTGACGCCCAGGCACTCAAGAACGCGATCAGGTCGGATGTGAAGACCTGGCACGCCCTCTCCTTCCCGACCATCGACGAAGCCGTCAACTTCATCAATCTCCAGCCCCCGCAGGGAGCGGGAGAGGCCGCCTTCTCGTACAGCCCGGACGGGCGGGTGGAGCTGATGTACTTCCTGTGACCCCCCGGGACCTCCTGTAGAGCGCACCGCGGCAGACCACGGCCCCGCTCTCCCCCGTCATGGGGGAGGGCGGGGCCCGGCCGTTGGGGTCACGAACCCCCCGGGTCACCTGAGCCTCGCGCTATTTGAGCGCCCCCGCCGTCAGGCCCGACTGCACCTGGCGCTGGAAGACGATGTACACGCCGAGCACCGGCAGCATCGCCAGCACCAGCCCCGCGAACAGCGCGGACCAGTCCCCCTTGTACTGCTGGCTGGCCGCCAGCTGCACCAGGCCCTGCGTCAGCACCCGCTTCTTCTCATCCGTGATGAGCACGGTCGGCAGCATGTACTGGTTCCACTGCCCCAGGAAGTTGAAGATGCCGACGCTGATCAGGCCCGGCTTCGCCATCGGCAGCATCACCTGGAAGAAGGTCCGCGTCTGCGAGGCCCCGTCGATCAGCGCCGCTTCGGCCACCGACGAGGGCAGCGTCTTGAAGAAGGAGGTGAGGAAGAAAACGGTGAACGGCAGCGAATAGGCGATATAGACCAGAACCAGCCCGTGGAACGTGTTGAGCAGGTCCATGTTCCGCATGACGAAGAACAGCGGCACCAGCGCCAGGATGACCGGGAAGCTCATTCCACCCACGAACATGAAGTAGATGAGCCGCTTGCCCGGGAATTCGAAGCGGGCCAGGACATAGGCCGCCATCGCCCCCAGCAGCATCGTCCCGATCAGCGAGCACCCCACCACCAGAACGGTGTTGAGGAAGAAGTCGCCGATGTTCGACTTGCCCCAGGCCCGCGACCAGTTGTCGAAGTGCAGGCTGGACGGCAGACCCCAGGGAGAGGTGAAGATCTCCTTGTCGGTCTTGAGCGAGCTCATCACCGCCCACAGCAGCGGCAGGGTGACCAACAGGCCCCAGAGCACCAGCATGCCGTGCGAGAAGACGTTGAGGACCTTCCCCTCGCTGCTGATGCGGCCCTCGGGGGTGAAGCCCGGCACCTTACCCGGTCCCTTGCCCGCCGGCTTGGGCGTCGCGCCGGGCGCCTCGTCTTCCTTCGTGGCGCCCGGGAGCTCCGAGGGCTGTGCTTGCGCGGTCACTGTGCTACCCCCAGGTCGGCGGAGATACGGCGGTTCCGGTGTGCGAGAGAGAGCGTGGTCCTCAGTACTCCAGCCATCAGTACTCCAGCCGTTCGCGCCGGCCGAGCCTGCCCACGATAACCGCGAAGATCAGGGTCACGATCAGCATCGCGACACCGATCGCCGTCGCACGCCCGGCCTGTCCGTCGCGGAACGTCTTCGTGTAGACCATGTAGCCCAGAACCTGGGTGGAGTCCGCGGGTCCCCCCGGCCCCACGGTCATGATCTGCACGACGGCGAACGCGTCGAGGGCGAGGATGCCCATGTAGATCCAGCCGGTCTGGACCGTGTCCCACAGCAGCGGCAGGGTGATCCGGAAGAAGGTCGTGATGCGGTTGGCGCCGTCCAGCAGCGCCGCCTCGTAGAAGTCCTTGGGAATGGCGCTCATTCCGGCGGAGAACAGGACGACGTAGAAGCCGACGTTGCACCAGACCATGACCACCATGAGGCACCACAGCGCGAGCTTCGGATCGGCCAGCCACTCCTGCTGCAGCGAATCCAGCCCGATGCCCCCGAGGAACGCGTTGAGCGCGCCGTTCCGCGGGTTGTACGTGAACTGGAACAGCAGGGCGACGATCGCGATCGAGAGCACCTGCGGGAAGAAGTACACCACCTTGTAGATGCTCGACCCGCGCACCCCGGAGACGGCCGCGTTCTTCTTGCCGCGGCCGCCGACATTGAGCATGAAGGCGAAGAACAGGCCCAGGCCGAGCGTCACCAGCGGCACGACAAGCAGCAGGAGCACATTGTGCCCGACCGCTGTCCAGAACAGGTCGTCATGCAGAAGCCAGTCGTAATTCTTGAACCCGACCATCTTGAAGTCGGAGCTCAGTCCGGTCCAGTCCGTGAAGGAGTAATAAATGGACTGGACGAACGGCGAGATCACGAAGATCGCGTAAATGACCACCGGCAGGGCCAGGAATCCCAGGGGGAACCCGTACTGCCGATACGCGCGCTCCATCTTCTGCCGCGTGGACAGCTTGACGCGCGGTTGCTTGACACCCGGGTGTTTACCGCCCGGGACCTTCGCGACCACCGCCGTAGCTGACTGGTGCTTACCGTGCTGCATCTCTACCGACCTCGGTCTTTCCCTGCGCACAGGGCCGCTGGTGACGCTCGAACCTCATCAGGCGTGCTTGTACTTCTTCACGGCGTCGTCCTTGGCCGTGTCATCGGCGAACTTCTGGATCTTCTTGATCGTCTCGGCCGGGGTCATCCGGCCCGCCATCATCTCGCCCAGCGCGCCGACGCCGATCTGCTGCTTCTGCAGCGCCACGTACCAGTCCTGCAGGCGCGGGTTGACGACGTTCGTCCCGGCCTTCTTCAGCGCCTCCTGGGCGGACGCCAGGCCCGGCGGCAGACTCAGGCCGTCGGTGCCGCCGTTGAGCGAGGTGAGCGAGGAGACCTGCTTGACGAAGTTCTTGGTGGACTTCTCGCCGAGCATGATGCGCAGCAGCTCCATGCCGCCCTCGGGGTTCTTCGCCGCCTTGGGCACGATGAAGGGCTCACCGCCCGAGGCCCAGATGGTGCCGAACGGCATCTTGTCGCTGCTGTCCAGGCTGGAGGGCGCGCCGACGGACATCTGGAAGTTGTCCGGCGTGGTCTTCTTCGCCTCGTTCTCCACCCAGGAGCCGTTCGGGATGAACAGCGCCTTGCCCTGGTTCCACGCGGTCTGCGACTCGATGTGGGTCAGGCCGGGGCTGCCCTTGAGGATGTAGCCCTTCTTGTAGAGCTCGTAGTACGCCTCGAAGGCGGCCTTGACGGCCGGGTGCTTCCAGGCGTTCGGCTCCAGGTTGTCGATCGCGATCAGGGTCTCCGGGCCGCCGATCTTCGCGATGAACGGGTAGAGGCTGAACGGCATGTAGTACGGGAACTTGCCCGGGTAGGTCCAGCCGGCGATGCCCTTCTTCTTCGCCTTCTCGCAGAGCTTGAGCATGTCGTCCCAGGTCTCCGGGTACTCCGCGTCAAGCTTCTCCAGGTTGGACTTGGAGTACCACACGCCGTAGACCGTGTAGGCGTAGTACAGGATCCACACCGGCTTGCCGTCGAACTGGCCCATCTCCACGACACCGGGGCGCAGCGTGTCGCGCACCTTCTTGCTCGGGTCGTCCACGGAGGGGGCGTCCAGCAGCGGCGTCAGGTCGGTCAGCTGGTTCTTGGCGACCAGGGTGCCGAAGTCCATCTGTTCGGCGCCGGAGTTGTCGATCAGGTCCGGCGGGGTGCCACCGTTGAACCGCGGCTGCAGCACCGTCTGGATCTTCTGGGTGGCGGAGTGCTTGATCTTGCCTTCGGTCTTCGGGTACGCCTTCTCGTACTCGGCCTCGGCGTCCTTCGCGTACTTCTGACCGAAACCACCGTCGAAAATGACGACGTCGAGCGCCGCGCTCTCATTGACGGCAAGCGGGTTCTTGTCGCTCTTCTTGCCCTTGTCGACCTTGTTCCCGTCGTCGTCACCGCCGCTCGCGCAGGCGGTCAGGGTGCTGATGGACGGCACGGCAACCAGTCCGAGCGCCGCGGACCGCTTGATCAGGTCGCGACGGCCGAAATCTGGGGTGGATCCCATGCTCAAGTCCTCGCCTTCGTCAGGACTCAGGCGGTGTAGCGGTTTCCCGTACATACTCGCCTCCGGCGAGGGGCCCGACACCGCGGGTCAGTTGGAGCGTAAATCGGAGTATTACTGAGTGTGCGCCGGGGAGCACGGAGGCCCGCTAAGGCGGGCGCGACGTGGGACCGCACAGCGGCCTTCCCCCCGGGGCGACAGGTATAGTCCACTGGGCCTCAGGTGGGCAAGATCGAATGGTCATTGGGCCACAGTCTTTCCCGAGTTGAGACCTGTCCGACATACCGTAGGGGACACAGCCCGTACGGCACGCCGCCGTGCGCGTGAACCAACAGAAAGGCGGCCCCTGTGGTCCGGAAGCAATTCCCCTTCGCCACCGCGCTTGTCGTGGTCGTGACACTCGCGTCGATATCGGCGTGCGGCTCCGAAGGGGGCGGATCCTCCAGCGGCGACACCAAGGGCGGCGCGGCACTCGGAAAGGGCATGGCCCAGCTCCCGGTGGAGCCGACCGAGTCCCCCAGCCCCACCGAAGACCCCACGGACTACCCGACGGACGACCCCACGGACACGCCGACCGGCGGTAACGCGCTCGTCAGCCCGGACATCAAGGGCATCACCTGCGGATGGGGCTCGAACAACATTCCGTACGCCAATGTGAAGATCACCAACTCCGACTCGACCACGTCCTACTACTCGCTGCTGGTCGGCTTCGTCGGCTCCGACGACAAGGCGGTGACCACGGGGGTCGAGTCGGACGCCGCGGTGGGCGGGAACGCCACCAAGACCGTCAAGGTGACCGGGCTCCTGGCGGACTCTTCCAAGAAGGCCAAAAAGTGCCGGATCTCCCTCGGCACCAAGACCAAGACCGCGTCCTGAGCCGTCGATGAGGACCCGGGTGCGGGAGCGGCCCCACCCCCACCGCGGCCGGTCCCGCCCACCCGGCCCGTTCGCTCACCCGGCTCCGAAATCCCCTGCACATCCTTGACACCACCGGGACGGCCCCTTCCTACTTAACTCTGCGCTACGGAACAGACAACGTTGTCTAGCTCGTGGAGACGCGGAGCATGCGACTGAGACGCCCCAGCCCCAGACCATGGCACGCACCCCGGCGACCGGCCGCCCTGGTGGCGGCCGTTGTGCTGACGCTGACGGCCCAGGGCGCGGCGGCCGCAGCCGCGCCCGCCCAACCCACCGCCTCGTCCGCCAAGTCGTCCTTCACGTCGTCCTTCACGTCGTCCTTCACGTCGTCCTTCGAGTCGTCCTTCGAGTCGTCCTTCGAATCGAACGACCCGCAACCCGACTGGCGCAATACGGCGGAAACCGGCCCCGACGGCGAGAAGAAGGCCTCCGGGGTCGACGGCGACTACAGCAACGGCATCCCCGACAATGTCACCGACAAGGTCAGCGCGGTCCGGGCCAACGGGGAGAACGCCGGGGGCGGCGAGGTGAAGGAGAACCTCGTCGACGGCGATACCAACACCAAGTGGCTGGTCTTCGAGAAGACCGCCTGGCTGGAGTTCGACCTCTGCGACCCGGCCAAGGCCGTCCGCTACGCCCTCACCTCCGCCAACGACGCCCCCGGCCGCGACCCCGCCGACTGGACCCTCAAGGGCTCCGCCGACGGCTCGGACTGGAAGACCCTCGACACCCGCGAGAACCAGTCCTTCGCGTCGCGCCACCAGACGCGCGAGTTCACCTTCGACAACGTCACGGCCTTCCGGCACTACCGGCTGGAGATCACCCGCAACGCCGGCGACGACATCGTGCAACTCGCCGAGCTGCAGCTCGCGACCGCCGACACCACCCCGCCCGCCCCCGGCGATATGCGCACCCACGTCGACTGCGGCGGCCCCGTCGGCTCCCCCACCGCCAAGGCGAAAGCCGGCTTCACCGGCACCCGCGCCCTGCTGTACGCGGGCACTCACAAGCCGGACGGCCGGGCGTACTCGTACAACAAGGTTTTCGACGTGAACACGGTCGTCACCCGCGACTCCCTGCTCTCGTACCGGATCTTCCCCTCGATGCCGGAGACCGACCTCAACTATCCGGCCACCCATGTCTCCGTCGACCTCGCCTTCACCGACGGCACCTACCTGAGCGACCTGCCCGGCGCCGTCGACCAGCACGGCGCCCGGCTGAGCCCCCAGGGCCAGGCCGCCTCCAAGACGCTGTACGTCAACCAGTGGAACCACAAGGAGTCGCGCATCGGCGCGGTCGCGGCGGGCAAGACGATCGACCGCGTCCTGGTCGCGTACGACTCCCCCAAAGGCCCGGCGTCGTTCCGCGGCTGGGTCGACGACATATCCATAGCCCCCAAGGCCCCCGAGAAGCCCCTGAAGCACCTCTCCGACTACGCCGTCACCACCCGCGGCACCAACTCCAGCGGCAGCTTCTCCCGCGGCAACAACTTCCCGGCCACCGCCGTCCCCAACGGCTTCAACTTCTGGACGCCGGTCACCGACGCGGGCTCGACCAGGTGGCTGTACGAGTACGCCCGCGCCAACGACGCCGACAACCTCCCCACCGTCCAGGCCTTCAGCGCGAGTCACGAGCCGAGCCCCTGGATGGGCGACCGGCAGACCTTCCAGGTCATGCCCTCGATCGCGTCTGATGTGCCCGACGCCGGGCGCACCGCCCGCGCCCTCCCCTTCCGCCACACCAACGAGACCGCCCGCCCGCACTACTACGGGGTGACCTTCGAGAACGGCCTCAAGGCGGAGATCACCCCCACAAACCACGCGGCCCTGCTGCGCTTCACCTACCCCGGCGACGACGCGAGCGTCATCTTCGACAACGTCACCGGGGACGGCGGGCTGACGCTGGACGCCGAGCACGGCGTCGTCAGCGGCTACTCCGACGTCAAGAGCGGCCTCAGCGCGGGGGCGGGCCGCATGTTCGTGTACGGCGTCTTCGACGCGCCCGTCAGCGCGGGCGGCAAGCTGTCCGGCGGGGGCGGCAAGGACGTCACCGGATACTTCCGCTTCAAGCCCGGCGCGGACCGTACGGTCACGCTCCGGATCGCCACCTCTTTGATGAGCCTCGACCAGGCGAAGACGAACCTGGACCGCGAAATCCCGGCATCGGCTTCATTTACGCAGGTCAAGACCCGCGCGCAGGCGGCTTGGGACGACATCCTGGGCCGGATCGAGGTCGAGGGCGCGACTCGCGACCAGCTCACCACCCTCTACTCCAGCCTCTACCGGCTGTACCTGTATCCCAATTCCGGTTTCGAGAACACGGGAACCGTTGAGAAGCCCCGATACCAATATGCCAGCGCCTTCTCCAAACCGGTTGGCGAGAACACCCCGACCCACACCGGCGCCAAGATCGTCGACGGTCAGGTCTACGTCAACAACGGCTTCTGGGACACCTACCGCACCACCTGGCCCGCGTACTCCCTGCTCACCCCCGAGCGGGCCGGGGAGATGGTCGACGGCTTCGTCCAGCAGTACAAGGACGGCGGCTGGATCTCCCGCTGGTCCTCCCCCGGCTACGCCGACCTGATGACCGGCACCAGCTCGGATGTCGCCTTCGCCGACGCCTACCTCAAGGGCGTCCGCTTCGACGCCGAGGCCGCGTACGAGGCCGCCTTGAAGAACGCCACCACCGTCCCGCCCTCGGCGGGCGTCGGCCGCAAGGGCATGGACCGGTCGGTCTTCCTCGGCTACACCACGACCAAGACCCACGAGGGCCTGTCCTGGGCGCTGGAGGGCTACCTCAACGACTTCGGCCTCGCGAAGATGGGCAAGGCGCTCTACGAGAAGACCAAGAAGGCCCGCTACAAGGAGGAGTCCGAGTACTTCCTGCGCCGCGCCCAGAACTACGTCAAACTCTTCGACGACAAGGCGGGCTTCTTCCAGGGCAAGGACGCGGATGGCGCGTGGCGCGTCGATTCCCATGAATACGACCCCCGGGTGTGGGGCTACGACTACACCGAAACCAACGGCTGGGGCTACGCCTTCACTGCCCCCCAGGACAGCCGGGGCCTCGCCAACCTCTACGGCGGCCGCTCAGGGCTCGCGAAGAAGCTCGACACCTATTTCTCCACCCCGGAGACCGCCTCCCCCGAATTCGCCGGTTCCTACAACGGCGTCATCCACGAGATGACCGAGGCCCGGGACGTCCGTATGGGCATGTACGGCCACAGCAACCAGGTCGCCCACCACGTGACGTACATGTACGACGCGGCCGGCCAGCCCTGGAGGACCCAGGAGAAGGTCCGCGAGGTCCTCTCCCGCCTCTACACCGGCAGCGAAATCGGCCAGGGCTACCACGGCGACGAGGACAACGGTGAGCAGTCCGCGTGGTACGTCTTCAGCGCCCTGGGGTTCTATCCGCTCGTGATGGGCGGCTCCGAGTACGCGGTGGGTTCGCCTCTGTTCACCAAGGCCACGGTGCACCTGGAGAACGGCCGCGATCTGGTCATCAAGGCGCCGAAGAACAGCGCGCGGAATGTGTATGTCCAGGGCCTGCGGGTCAACGGCAAGGCCTGGGGCTCGACCGCGCTGCCCCACTCGGTGCTTGCGCGGGGCGGGACGGTGGAGTTCGACATGGGCGCCAAGCCCTCCAAGTGGGGCACGGGGAAGGGCGCCGCGCCTTCGTCGATCACGACGGACGACAAAGTGCCTACGCCGCGTCGCGATGTGACGGTGCCTGGTGGGGGTTCGGCGCTGCTGGACGACACGTCGGGGACGGAGGCGTCGTTCGAGTCGGTCGAGCTCCCAGTGGCCGCTGGGTCGTCGCGGGTGGTGCAGTACACGCTGACGTCATCGGCGGACAAGGCGAAGGCCCCATCGGCGTGGGTGCTGCAGGGCTCCCGCGACGGCGAGACGTGGACGGATGTGGATCGGCGCTCGGGCGAGTCCTTCGCGTGGGACAAGCAGACGCGGGTCTTCTCGGTGCGGTCGCGGGGGTCGTATGAGCGGTACCGGTTGGTGCCGGAGGGGAAGGCGACGCTGGCGGAGGTGGAGCTGCTGGCGTAGCCGCAATGCCAGTGACTTTGTGGTGAGTATGGGACAGCGACACGCCGACACCACGGCGTGTCGCTGTCCCATACTCACCGCAACTCAGGCTTTGGGCCCGAAAGTCATTCGGTATTGGGCGCAGCGAGTTCGTCTCGGACACGGGCCGCGCCCCCGGGGGTCGCGCGGCCCGTGCGCGCTTCAGGCCGCCTGGACCGGCTGGAAGGTGGGTGCGGACGGCGCGGCGAACCAGAGGAGCCGGGCGGTGGTGTTGTCCCGCCGCCCGAACCACCAGGTGGCGCGCTCGGGTGACTTGAGGCTGAGCCGGTGCTGTCCGTCGGCCGTGACGACGTGGGCGCTCCCGTCCTCGTAGGCCAGCCCCCAGGCGGCGATCTCACCGTCCGGCTCGCCTGGGGCCACGTCGTACTGGACGGTGACGGCGAAGACGCGCGGGGCGTTGTCCAGAGCGAGTTCGCACAGCTCGTTGTCGATGTCGTACGGGGCGGGTTGGGTGTTCTGCGCGGATACGGTGTCCATGCATGTCTCCTGTCAAGAGGAGGAGTTGGAGTGGCCTGGCTCACAACCTAGCGTGCAACCTCTAATGGTTTACTCGACTTGCATCAAAAGCTTTACAAGTACCCTCTTGTGGGTGACCAAGGGGCCCGTGAACGGGCAAGAGAGAAGGACCATGCCGCCCAGCAACCCTCCAACCGTGCGACGGCAACGCCTGGGCGCGGAGCTTCGGAAGCTCCGCGAGCGTGCTGGGATGTCAGCGGCAGCGGCAGCGGGCCTCCTGGGCAGCAACCAGACCCAGATCAGCAACATCGAGGCGGGGCGCCACGGGGTGAGCGCGGACCGGGTGCGGACGCTCGCCTGCAACTACTCATGCACCGACGAAGCCCTCATCGACGCCCTGGCCGGCATGACCGGAGAGCGCGGACGCCAGTGGTGGGAGGAGTACCGAGGGACCCTGCCCGCCGGGCTTCTCGATCTGGCTGAACTTGAGCATCACGCCGCTGGCTTCCGCATCGCGCACGCCATCCATATTCCTGGGTTACTACAGACACCAGAGCACGCCCGCACGGTCTTTCGTCAGGTCGTCCCGGCCCTCCCGCCGCACGAGGTGGAGCACCGCGTGTCACACCGCATCAAGCGGCAAGCAGTCCTTTACCGCGACAACCCCGTACCACTGACCGCCGTCATCCATGAAGCAGCTCTGCGCATGAAGTTCGGCGGTACCGAGATCGCGCGTAGCCAGCTGCGGCATCTGCTCGAGATGAGCGAGCGGGATCACATCACGATCCGGGTCATCCCATTCGACACCGGCGCTTTCCCTGGATCTGGACAGGCTGTGTTCTACGCAGTCGGCCCCGTTCCTCAACTCGACACTGTTCAGCTCGACCAGTCCCACGGACCCGTGTTTCTCGACGCCGAGGCCCAGCTGCAGAAATACCGCACCCTCCTGGAGCGATTGGAAGAGGTTGCTCTCGAAGCGGAAGAGTCGCGTGCATTCATCCATGGCATCGAGCGAAGCCTAGGAAGGGCATAGAAGGTGCAGACCATCAACTGGCAGAAGTCATCCTACTGCGGCGAGGGAAACAGCTGCGTAAACATCGCGCGCGTCCCCGCTGACTGGCGGAAGTCCTCTCACAGCGCCGAGGCGGCCAACTGCCTCAACATCGCCGCCCCCACCCCCGACGCCATCAAAATCCGCGAGAGCGACGACCCAGACGTCACCCTCACCGCCACCCCCGCCACCCTCGGCGTCTTCATACGCGCGGCCAAGGAGGGCGGGTTCGACCATCTCACCGACTCGCAGAGCTGCCATTGAAACCCCGGACGTACCCAGTACCGGACCACACAAAAACCGCCATGTTCACGCGAAGACCATGGGAACATCCAGTTGTACACAGACTTCGAGGACCGACACGAGATCACCGCTCCACGACCGGTCACCTCCAAAGCCTTGCATCGCCTGAAGATCGATACCCCCGGCCGCTGCAAGTGCACTTCGGAACGTATCGAAACCTGAGTACGACCAACTCGGCTCAAGGCGATCTGTGCCACTGCCGTCCGGGTAGAGGCTCAAGCCCATTATTCACTCACAACTGCTTCACTTACTCTCGCCGCAGATACCGGCGTCGCCTCATCGCGTGGATCGTCCATACCGAGAAGTGGCAGTCCGAGGAGGATCACCATCTCGTTACCGAACTCTCATCTTATTACCTGAAGGCTTCGGACGACTGCAAAATGCACAGGACTCTCAGACGGCATGCCTCAGAGCACACCGAACGAGCCACGACGGCCCACGCCCGGCATTGGTCAAAATCCCATAGGGTTGTGATGTGGCGTAAGAGTTGGGTCCTCCGACCAAACCAGACGTACCTCGAGGTCATCACCAAGAAGTTCTCTCACTCGGTCCACTGCCCACCCGTTCCAATAGATTCCACCCTGGTATTCCGGCACCCGGAATGCGGGTAGATGAACTGGTAGGGCATCTACATGAAAGACTGCGTTCTTGATCTGCCCACCCGCTTTTTTCGGCTTCGACGACCTGCGAGTATCCAAGCAGTCGACCACTTCCTCCACGAGGTAGAGGAAATATTCTTCCGCATCGGCGTCGTCGAACAGTACCGGCACGAAGCTGCCAGCCGTCGACAGGTCGCCTTTGAGGAGATCAGCAACGCGGCGACTGAAAACAGGAGCACCCGGATACCCAGATGGAAAATCTGTTTTGCGCAGCCTCGGGTCGCCGTCCCATTCCGCTCGAACTGCGGCAGGTCGATCCGCTGGGGCGCCGGTACGTTGCCAGCGCATAACTTTCCTGATTGAGCTGCCGAAAAGGATCGTTCGGAAGTTTCCCAAGCTTGGCAACATGCGGTACACCGAATTTGGGCGCTTTGGGGTGCCGGACATCATTAAGCCGTCCAAAATGCGCTCGAGCTTGGAGCCCCACTGGCAAGTTCGCTCTCGATCTCCCGTCCGATGGCGCGCAGTTCTCTACGGAGTGCGGTGCGAATGGCGCGCGCGCCATACCCTTCGTCCACCCTGGTTTCCACAAATGTCTCCAAATGCTGATTGACGCGTTGCATGAAGTCTCGGCGATGGGTGTAATTATGGGGCCGCGAATGACCTAGCCCAATGCCATTGGCTGCGTCGTTGATGT
Organism: Streptomyces sp. ME19-01-6; assembly: GCF_033793745.1. NCBI lineage: Bacteria > Bacillati > Actinomycetota > Actinomycetes > Kitasatosporales > Streptomycetaceae > Streptomyces > Streptomyces sp. ME19-01-6. The sequence continues at coordinate 123,392 of NZ_JARAXF010000026.1, forward strand.
CAATTCCGTACCTTTCTAGCAAGGCGCGGCTTCGGGCGCCAGGTGCCCAGTGGCCGTGGGTGCCGCCGGAAGGAACTATGTGTGCCGCAGCTTGCTTGGGCAGTGGCGCTCGCCCCTCTCGGGCCATGTTTTTGCGAAGTTTGTCCGCGTTCTGCTTACAGGTGTACAGCCCCAAGTAGTCTGCCGCAATCAGGGGGTTGAGTACGTAGCGGCAGGGGTTGGGGCCCGCGTCCAAGCCGAGGGGGTCGGGGGTGAGGTAGCGGGCGGTGGTGGGGTCGTAGTAGCGGTGGTGGTTGTAGTGGAGGCCGGTTTCGGGGTCGTAGTACTGGCCAGGGAAGCGGAGGGGCGTGTAAGTGGTGCTGCTCGTGGCCCAAGTTGTGGTGCCCCAGAGGGTGGCGCGGGTGTGCCAGGCGATGTGACCTGTTTCGTCGATGAGTTCGGTGGGCGTGCCGACGAGGTCGGTGACGATGGCGTAGAAGCGCTGGTCGATCTCCTGCTGGGTGGTGGCCTCGGTGATGCGCTCCATCTGGGCGATGGGGTGCAGGCCGTCGTGGTCCCAGGTGAGGGTGACCGGGTGGGGAAGTTCGGGCGTGGTGGTGGTCTGTTCGACAAGGACGGAGCCGTCCCAGGTGAAGTCCGCCTGCTCCACGACCGTTTCGCCGTCGGGCGCCAGCCGCTGCTTCGCGGTGCGGCGGCCGAAAGGGTCGTACAGATAGCGCCACACCGTGCCGTCAGGTGTGGTCACCGTGGTGAGGCGGTCCTCGGCGTCCCACGAGTAACGCCAAGTGTCGGGCTTCTTGGAGAGCCGGGTCTTCTGGCGGAGAATGAGACGGCCCGCGTCGTCGTGCTCGTAGCGGATGTTTCCCGCGCGGGTGATCTGGGTGCCGGTGTAGGCGCGGGTGCCGGTTGATTCCTGGGCGGGATGGGCGCTGGGCCAGTTGGCCTGGGTCTGGTTGCCCGCCTCGTCGTACGCGTAGCTCTCGGTCCAGCCCTGCGCTCGGACCGTGGTGACTCGGCCCGCCGCGTCGAGGTCGAAGGTGCGGTGGCCGGTGCGGCGGTCGTCTATCGCGGTGACGTAGCCGTCGGCGCGGTAGGTGTAAGCCCGGTGGTGGCTTGTGTCGGCGGTTGGTCCGGTCAGCGTCTGTTCGGTGAGACGGCCCGCCGGGTCCCAGAGCTGGGACAGGGTCAGCTCGCCACCGATCCGGCGGGTGGTCTCGCGGCCTGCGGCGTCGTGGTCGAAGGCGATGGTGTGGCCGGAGGCGGTGAGGGTCGTGCGGTTGTCCGCCGCGTCATAGGTGTACGTGGTGGTGGCGCCGGTGGGCGTGGTGCGGCGGGTGCGGCGGCCTAAGGCGTCGAAGGCGTGAGTGAGGACCCGGCCGTTGATCATTTCCGCCTTGACGCGGCCCATTCGGTCGCGCTGGTAGACCACCTCGGAATCAGGGCCGGTGGCCTGGAGGAGACGGCCTGCGGGGTCGTAGGTGTAGTGGGTGACGCGGTCGTCGACGTTCTTACTGGTGACGCGGCCCGCTGCGTCATGCTCGAAGTTGACCGTCTGGCCCATTGGGTTGGTGTGGGCCGTGAGGCGGTCTGCCGCATCGTGGGTGTAGGTCAGGGTGCGGTTGTCGAAGTCCGTCTCCGCAACCAGACGGCCGGCCGGGTCGTAGTCGTAGGTCCAGGTCAGACCCTGGGGATTGGTGACCTGAGTCAGGTGCAGGTGGGCGTCGTGGGCGAACTCGTAGCGCACGCCATCCGGGCCGGTGCGGGCGGCCAGCAGGTCGAAGTGGGTGTACTCGTACGAGGTCACCCCACCCACCGCGTCAACGCTCTGCGTGCAGTTGCCCTCGCCGTCGTACGTCCAGGCCTCCGTCATCCCGTCCGGGTTCGTGCGGGCGGCGAGCTTGCCTTCCACCGTCCACTGCAGGTGCGTGGTGTGGCCCAGGGGGTCGGTGAGGACGATCGGGCGGCCGAAGGCGTCGCGCTGGTAGCGGGTGGTGGCGCCGAGGGGATCGGTGATCTCGGCCGGCAGACCCGCCGCGTCACAACGCACGCCCGTGATCTGGCCCAGCGCGTCAGTGATGGCGATCAAGTGGCCGCCGTCGTCATAGGTATAGCGGGTGGTGTGGCCGGCCGGGTCGGTGACGCTGGTGCGGTGGCCCGCCTCGTCATAGGACTGGCTCCACGTGGCGCCGTCCGGGCCGGTCACGGACGTGGGTAAGCCCAGGGCGTTGTACGCGGCGGTGGTCTCGTGGCCGTCCGGGCCGGTGATTTTTGTGAGGTGGCCTGCCTCGTCGTAGGTGTAGGTGGTGGTGTGGCCCAGCGGGTCGGTCCTGGTGAGGGGCCGGTCGTGGCGGTCGTACGTGGTGCGGGTGGTGTGTCCGAGAGGGTCGGTGACGGCGACGATCTGGCAGGCGTCGTTGACCAGGTAACGGGTGGCATGGCCGTCAGCCGTCGTAACGGTGGTGATGCGGTGGCCGGTGGCCTGGTCGACGCGGTCGTAATCAATACGGATGGATATGTGGCCCGCTTCGCCGCCTTCGGCGATGCAGCGGTCGCGGTTGTCGTAGACGTAGTCGTAGCGGCGGTCGTTGGTGTCGGTCCAGGAGACGACGCGGCGCTCGTCGTCGTACCCGAAGCGCAGCGGCAGACCAGAGGAGTTGATGACCTCGGTGAGGTTGCCGTCGGCGTAGCCGTAGCGGAGCAGTTCCTGGTCGGTGCCGTCGGGGGCGGCGCCTGCCAGGTGGAGGGCGGTGATCCGGCCGTCCTGGGTGGTCAGCTTCAGGTGGTAGCCGGCGGAGTGGGCGATGGCGAGCGGGGTGCCGTCGGGGTCGTATTCAAAGGTGATGAAGTGGCCCGAGCGGTCGGATATCTGCCCCAGCCGCGCGACCCCGTCTCCGCCGTCCCGCGGCCCGGAGAAGTGGCGGATGTGGCCGCTGGACGGGTCGGTGAGCGTGTAGTCACCGTGTCCGTCCCGTTCGAGCGGCCAGCGGGGGCCTGTCACAGGGAGTGTGGGCAGGTCGGGTGCGGGGTGGGGGTAGGACAGCAGCAGGCCGTCCTCGCTGATGAAGACAACGCCTTCGGCGTCGATCTCCAGCCGCTGGTCGGCCGTGCTCGACCACGACGGACCGAACCAGCGCCCGGCTGTGTAGCCGGACTCCACTCGGCGACGGAAGACCAGCGGCAGGGCCCCGGGCAGGGCCGCGTCCGTCTGCGGCAGGAACATCTTCCCTGTGGCCAGATCGACCGGGTCCGTGCCGTCGGTGGTCTTCTTGGCATCCGGCTGTCCATGGGCGTTCGGCCCGTTCTCGTCCAGGGACTTGCGCGCGCCACTCCGCGCACGCCGGCCGTACTTGCCCGCCGTGGCGCCCTTGCGCACCGCGCCGATCCCCTTGGCACCCACCGCTTCGGGGACGAGCCTGCCCAAGCCCTCCCCGGGGTCCTTGGCGAACCCGTTCAGCGCCTGCCTGCCCGCGCCATAGGGGTCGTTGGCCAGGTTGACCAGACCCGCCGCCGTGTTGTTCAGGCCCGTCGCGTACTCGGCCGGATGCGTGATGTTGTACGGGTCCAGCGGGTTGAGGCTGCGCGCGAAGCCGAAGATCCCCGCGCCGCCCTTGAGTACGCCCGCGGTGAAGTGCGTGGCGTCCAGCTTCAGGCCCGTCAGGCCGTCCTCCGCCTGCTCGAAGTACGACGGCTTGGGCGGCGCCGCGTCCCGCGCGGCCTTGACCGCCGTACGGGCGGTGTCGGCCGCCTCGTTGCGCTGGCGGCGGGCCTCGTCCAGCTTCTGCTGCGCCAGCTTGGCCTTCCCCGGGCCCGGGTCGTGGAACTTCCCCGGCTTGCAGCCTTCCTTGCCGTCCTCGACGGCCGCGTTGTACGCCTCGACGTTCTTGTTGTACGCCTTTACCGCGTCGAGTGAGGCCTTCTTCGCGGCCTTGTAGTCGTTGATCGCCTCCTGCGCCTGGGACTGCGCCCACTCCACCGTGCCCGCGAACGTCTCCATCGCGAGCGCGGCCTTCTCACAGGCGTCGGCGGCCTTGAACCACTTCTTCGGCTCGACCGCCACCTCCTCGCGGAACGCGTCCGCCGCCTTGCCCTTCCAGTGCGCCGAGTCCAGCCGCTTCAGACCGTCCCCGACGTCGTTGAACGCCTTCTTGAAGTCCCGCAGATGGCTTGCCGTCGAGCGGATCTTGCTCGCGCTGCCGTAGATCAGCTTCTTGGGGTTCTCGGTCTCGTCCAGCTGCATCTCGGCGACGTCCGCGCCCAGCTGGTTCGCCGCCGAACGGGACTTGTCACGGACCCAGTCCGCGCCGCCCTCCAGGCCCACCTTGTCCAGGCCGTCGGCGACCTTGTTGCCGCCCCACTCGATGCCGTCACCGACGATCTCCGTGCCCTTTTCGACCGCGTTATCGACCCAGTCGGGCGTCAGGTCAAGTCCACCCATCAGCCCGCACCGCCGTCCTGCTCCCCGCCCTGTTCGCCACCCTGCTCGGCGGGCGGGGCGGCATATTGAGCGATGAGGCTGGTGCCGGACATCTTGTCGTTCGTGGCCTGCCAGGTGCCCCGGATCTCCTCGCCCGCCTTCTCGTACGACTCGCTGCTGTAGTCCGGACGCCAGGCCGAGTAAATCTCCCCCCAGTCCTTCTGGGTGACCTCCTCCTCGCTCAGATGCGGGTTGCCGGTCAACGAGTTCGCCACCACCTTGTACGTGCCCTCGATGTACCGGTCCTCCTCCCACTGCATCCCCGCCGCGAGACCCACCTTCTTAGCCAGCTTGTTCGCGTCCTGGATCAGGCCGCGCACCCCCCACTCCCAGCACTCACAGAAGTCCTCGAAGTCCTTCGCCAACCCGTTGTGCCCCGCCTCCATCGACGTCAGCGACAGCTCGTCGAACCCCGACCCGATCACCGCGTCCGTCGCCGTCCCGATGTCCTTCAACTCGCTGATGGCCGCCCGCAACCCCTTGGTGATGTCCTGTAACGCTTCCTTGTCCAGCTTCAGGTCCGGCTCCTTGCCGCCACCCCCGCCACCGCCGCTCATCGGGGGCCCTCCCCGGGCGGGACGATGCACAGGGCAGGTCTGAGCCCCACTACGCGCGTAGTGAGTTCGCGGCAACCAGCCCCTCGCATCGCAATCCGCCCCAACAGGCCCATCACGCCCCCTTGCCCTCCCTGGTCGAACCCCCGTGCTACGCAACGGTATTCGACACGCGACGGAGTGTCACCGTCATTTGCGGGCGTGTCGCGTTGTCGACGCCTGCGCATTCGTACGCTCTCCCCCAGTGATCGGCTGGCTCACCTTCTCCGGTCAGGAGGCTAGGAACGGGCGGGGGCGCGGGGCAGAGAGCGCCTTAGTCGCGGAGGTGTAGCGGGTTACACCGTCTCCACTGGCCGCATCGAGGCCGTTCTAGCTCCGCGGTTGTGTGCCCCCGGCATCGCGTACCGCCCGCAAGGCACTTTCGATCGCGTTCCGAAGGTGCGATCGCGCATCTCCCGCGTCGGCCTTGCTCACCAGGCTTGAAAGGAAGTCCGGATCCGGATATCCGCCTGCCTGGGGTTCCTTCGTTGCCCACAGCTGCGACCAAATGGTAATCATCATCTCGTTGCAGGCTCGAGCCTGCCACAATTCACGCCCGCCGTCTCCGGTGAAGATATCGCGGGCAGAGATCCCCAGCCGATGCCCCAGGGCCACCAGGAACACTTCCCTGGACTCCGAGTTCAGCGTCGCCAGAACCTGATCCCGAACGTTCATTGGTCCATGTTCCAGAAATCATCGTCCGTCATTGGCCGACCGCCACCATAGGACTCGCGCGGCAACGAATCGACGTCGTAACCACGCGACCGCAGAACCGCGATCCTGGTATTTCCGTTCATGATCGTTCCATCCGGCTTGACGATCAGCGGTTCATGCGCCCCAGGCCTCAGCGAGTAGACGATGTCTTCCGTGTCCTGCTTGTGCCAGAAGTCCAACGAACTCTTGTCAAGCGAGCTGTCCGGATGCAGTGACTTCAGCGGGGGCTGTTTGTCTCCGCACCCTTGCAGACCGAGCGGGTCCTGCCATGTGTGCGGGTTATGTACATATGCCTGAGGGTTCGGCGCAGGAGCCAGGCCGAGGGGGTCGGGGGTGAGGTAGCGGGCGGTGGTGGGGTCGTAGTAGCGGTGGAAGTTGTAGTGGAGGCCGGTTTCGGGATCGTAGTACTGGCCGGGGAAGCGGAGAGGCGTGTAGGCGGTACTCGTGGCGGCCCAGGTGGTGGTGCCCCACAGGGTCGTGCGGGTGCGCCAGGCGATTTCGCCTGATTCGTCGACGAGTTCGGTGGGGGTGCCGATCAGGTCGGTGACGATGGCGAAGAAGCGCTGATCGACGTCGCGTTGGGTCGAGGGGTCGGTGATGCGCTCGGTCTGGGCAATGGGGTGCAGGCCGTCGTGGTCCCAGGTGAGGGTGATGGGGTGGAGAAGGTCCGGTGTGGTGGTGGTTTCCTCTACGAGGGTGGAGCCGTCCCAGGTGAAGTCCACTTGCTCCAGGACCGTGCCGTCAGCCGCCGGGCGTTGCTTGGCGGTGCGGCGGCCGAAGGGGTCGTAGAGGTAGCGCCACACCGTGCCGTCTGGGGTGGTGACAGACGTGAGGCGGTCCTCGGCGTCCCAGGTGTAGTGCCAGGTGTCGGGCTTCTTCGACAGGCGGGTCTTCTGGCGGAGGGTGAGGCGGCCCGCGTCGTCGTGTTCGTAGCGGATGTTTCCCGCGCGGGTGATGCGCGTGCCCGTGTACGCGCGAGGGCCGGTCGCTTCGGCGCCGGGGTGCCTGTCCGGCCAGGATGCCCGGGTCTGGTTGCCCGCCGCGTCGTACGCGTAGCTCTCGGTCCAGCCCTGCGCCCGGACCGTGGTGACGCGGCCGGCCGCGTCGAGATCGAAGGTGCGGCGGCCGGTACGCGGGTCGTCGATGGCGGTGAGGTAGCCGTCGGCGCGGTAGGTGTACGCGCGGTGCTGGAGCGTGTCGGCGGTCGGGCCGGTCAGGGTTTGGTCGGTGAGGCGTCCGGCGGGGTCCCAGATCTGTGTCAGGGACAGGGCGTCGCCTGATCGGCGGGACGTTTCGCGGCCTGCGGCGTCGTGGTCGAACTCGAGGGTGTGGCCGGAGGCGGTGAGGGCGGTGCGGTTGCCTGCCGGGTCATAGGTGTACGTGGTGGTGGCGCCGCTGGGAGTGGTGCGGCGGGTGCGGCGGCCCAGAGCGTCGTACCGGTGCGTCATCACACGGTCCGCCACCATCTCGGACTTCACCCGGCCCATCCGGTCCCGCTGGAGGATCACCTCCGCGTCCGGTCCAGCGGCCGAGATCAGCCGCCCGGCCGTGTCGTAGCCATAGGTGGTGGTCCGCCCGGCGGCATCCTTCGCGACGGTACGGCCGAGCTCATCGCGCTCGTAGGCGATGGTCTGGCCCAGCGCGGTGGTCCGCGCGATCAGCTGGCCGGCGGCGTCGTGTTCGTAGCGCAGTGTGCGGTCGTCGAAGTCGGTTTCCGTGATCAGTCGGCCCGCTGGGTCGTATCCATAGCGCCAGGTGAGCCCGTGCGGGTTGGTGACCTTGGTCAGGCGCAGCTCGGCGTCGTGCTCGAATTCGTGGCGTGCCCCGTCCGGGCCGGTCTCAGCGGTGAGGAGGTCGAAGTGGGTGTACTCGTACGACGTCACTCCCCCCACCGCGTCGACGTGGTTGGTGCAGTTGCCCTCACCGTCGTACGTCCAGCTCTCCTGCGCCCCGTCCGGGCCGATACGGCGCAGCAGCTTGCCCTCGACCGACCAGGCCAGGCGGGTCGTCGCGCCCATCGGGTCGACGATGACGACGGGGCGGCCGAACGCGTCGCGCCGGTAGGTGGTGACCGCGCCGAGCGGGTCGGTGATCTCCACCGGCAGGCCCGCCGCGTCGCAGCGGACGCGGATGGTCTCGTCCAGGGCGTTGGTGATCGCGGTCAAACGGCCGTGGTCGTCGTAGGTGTAGCGGGTGGTGGCCCCGACCGGGTCTGTGACGGCGACGCGGTTGCCGCGCTCGTCGTACTCCTGTCGCCGAATCGTCCCGTCAACCCCCGTGATCGAGACAGGAAGACCCAGGTTGTTGTGGGTGGCGCTGGACTGCTTGCCGTCCGGGCGGCTGAAGGCCACCAGGCGGCCGGACTCGTCGTAACGGTATTCCGTGCGGCGGCCGAGCGGGTCGGTGTGCGCGAGCACCCGGCCGTGGCGGTCGTACTCGGTCCGGGTGTGCGCGCCCAGCGGGTCGACTTCGCCGACCACCTGGCATGCGTCATCGATCAGATACTTGGCGGTGTGGCCGGAGGCGGTGGTGACGGCGGTGGTCCGGTGGCCGGTGCGCTGGTCCACCGCGTGGTAGTCCAGCCGGATGGAGGCGTGGCCTTCGGTGCCGCCCTCCGCGATGCAGCGGTGGCGGTTGTCGTAAATGTAGTCGTAGCGGCGGTCGTTGGTGTCGGTCCAGGAGATGACACGCTTCTCGTCGTCGTACTCGAACCGCAGCGGCAGCCCGGAGGAGTTGATGACCTCGGTGAGGTTGCCGTCGGTGTAGCCGTAGCGGAGCAGCGTCACGTCCGAGCGATCGGGTGCGGCGCCTGCCAGGTGCAGGGCGGTGATCCGGCCGTCCTCGGCGGTGAACTTCAGGTGGTAGCCCGCCGAGTGGACGATCCCCGTCGGGGTGCCGTCGAGGGCGTAGTGGAAGCTGATCCGGTTGCCGTTGCGGTCGCGGATCTCGTCTATGGGCGCGAGGCCGTCGGGCCTGTCCGAAGGCGCGGTGAAGGAGTACGTGCGGCCGGTGTCGACATCGGTGACCGTGTAGTCCCCGTCGACGCCGCGCTCCAGCGGCCAGCGCGCGACGCCCGCCTTGGGCAGGGTAGGAACATCGGGTGCGGGGTGCGGATAGTCCAGCAGCCGTCCGTCCTCGCACACGAAGACCACGCCCTCCGGCCCGATCTCCAGATGCTGATCGGCCGTGCTCGACCACGACGGCCCGAACCACCGCCCCGCCCCGTACCCCGACTCCACCCGCCGGCGGAACACCAGCGGCAGCACACCGGGCAACACCACATCCGTCTGCGGCAGGAACATCCGACCCGTCGCGAAGTCGATCGGGTCCGACCCCTTGGTCGTCTTCCCGCCGTCGGGCCTGGCCCGCTCGGCCGGGCCGCCCTCGTGAAGGAGGGTGCGCCCGGGTGGCTTCACCTCGGCCGCGCGCCTGCCGAGACCGATGGCCTTCTTGGCGCCGCCGAGCCCCTTGGTGCCGATCAGCTCGGGAACCAGCCTGCCAAGCCCCTCACCCGGGTCCTTCTGGAAGGTGTTCCACATGTTTCCCAACGTCCCCCAGGGGTCGTTGGCCGTCCGCACCAGTCCGGCGGCGGTGTTGTTGAGACTGGTGCCGTACTCCGCCGGGTGGGTGAGGTTGTGGTAGGAGAAGGGGTCGAGCTGCCGTGCGAAATTGACCATGCCCACGGTTCCCTTGACCACGCCGCCATAGAAATGCGACATGTCCAGGTTCAGCCCGTTCCAGCCGTCGACCAGTTGCTTGCCGTACGAAGGCTTCTTCGGCGCCGTGTCGCGCGCCGTCTCCACCGCCGCCTTCGCCGTCGTATGCGCCTCGTTCCGCTGCCGCCGCGCCTCCTTGAGGATGTCCTGCGCGGCATTGATGTCGGCCGTCCCCGGGTCGTGAAACCCTCCGGGTTTTTCGGGAAGCTTTGAGGGATCGCGCTTGTCGGTGGGCTCCGCGTTGTACGTGTCCACCGCCTTGTTGTAGGCGCTCACCTTGTCGTTGTGCGCCGACCGAGCTTCCTCCGACGCTTTCTTGCCCTTTTTGTAGCGCGCGATGGCGTCCTCGGCCTGCTTCTGCGCCCACTCCACCGTCCCGGCGAAGTTGTCCAGCGCCCCCGCCGCCTTCTCGCACGCGTCCGCCGCCGTGAACCACTTCTTCGGCTGGACGGACACACTCTTCCGGAACTTGTCCGCCGCCTCGCCCTTGAGATGGCCTGCGTCCAGCCCCTGTAACCCCTTGCCCACGTTGTCGAACGCGGTCTGGAAGTCCTTGAGGTGATTCGCCGTGGAACGCAGCTTCCCCGGGCTGCCGTGGATCAGTTTCTTCGGGTCCTCGGTCTCCCCCAACTGCATCTCGTCGACATCCGCGCCCAGCGCGTTCGCCACCGAGCCGCTCTGCTGCCGGACCCAGGCCGCACCGCTCTCCCAGCCCATGTCGTCCAGCCCGCCGGCGACCCGGCGGCCCGCGTCGTCAACGGCCTCACCGGCGTCTTCGACCCGTTTCCCGACCCATTTCTCCACTGGGTCCGGTATGAAATCCCCAAGTCCCACGAGTGCTCATCCCCCGATCAGCGGTCGTCACCGCGACATACCTACGTCACAGTGATAGCCCCTGCGATGGCCGCCGTGGGGGCCTGCATCACATGGCTGTCGCTGAGTGCCAAGAGGATGGCGCTGGCTGCCAATGATCCAGCCGGTGCCGCCTGCCTGACCGGTCCTCATGCGCACGACCATGGCCGGGGGGGGATCGACCATCTCATTGACCCGTAGCCGTCGAAGGCCCCGGTCACGTCATCTCACGAGTGGCCTGTCCCAGGCCACTCGACCACCCATTCCCCCTCGGCGAAGAATTCCTGCAGCGATGCGAAATCTTCCACCCAGTAGTCGCCGTATCCGTTGTTGAATTCGCGGTCAAAGGCCATCAGGATCATGTAGCTCGGCGGGGTGTCGGGGAGCTCCTGGATCCTGACATATTTTCCCGCATCGTCTCCGGAGCGGATCCACCCGACCTCATCGATCCGGATCAAAGGGCCTCCCAGGAATCGCACAGCACAGCAGCTGTCTGGACTATTCAACCAATGGAACGTGATTGTTTACGGCAGCCTTCTTGTCTCCAGGCTGCGCGAAGATCTCGAAGTGTACATGCGGGATGTCAGGCCAATGCCTTCCCTGCATGGAATCGGGGTCCATCCGGAACTGCCGCAAACCATCCGCGCTACGGAAGACTCCCCGGTTGTTTCCCAGCTCTCTGTAGCCGTCGCCAAGGAACCTTTCGGCGGCGGCCAAGGCTTCGTCAGCGGTTATCGGATGCTGACTGAGGATGCTCCCGTTCCCCATGCTGTCGCGGGTCTCTGTCACCGCCGCATGCTCGGGTCCGCACTCCGGAGCGAGTCCGAGCGGGTCGCTCCACGTGTGGGGGTTGTGGACGTAGGTGACGGGGTTGGGGCCGGGGACCAGACCGAGCGGGTCGGGCGTGAGGTAGCGGGTGGTCGCGGGATCGTAGTAACGGTGGACGTTGTAGTGCAGGCCGCTTTCCGGGTCGTGGTACTGGCCGGGGAAGCGCAGCGGGGTGTATGCCGTGCTGCTCCGGGGCCAGGTGGTGGTGCCCCACAGGGTGGTGCGGCTGCGCCAGGCGATTTCGCCCGTCTCGTCGACCAGCTCGGAGGGCGTGCCGACGAGGTCGGTGACGATGGCGAAGAAGCGCCGGTCGATCTCGTGCTGCCCGGTGGCGTCGGTGATGCGCTCGGACTGGGCGACCGGCCGGAGGCCGTCGTGGTCCCAGGTCAGGGTCACCAGGTGGGAGCGGCCGGGGAGGGTGGTGGTCTGCTCGACGAGGGTGGTGTCGTCCCAGGTGAAGTCGGTCCGCTCCAGGACCGTTTCGCCGTCCGCGGCCAGCCGCTGCTTGGCGGTGCGGCGGCCGAGCGGGTCGTAGAGGTAGCGCCAGACGGTGCCGTCGGGGGTGGTGAGGGAGGTCAGCCGGTCCTCGGCGTCCCACGCATAGCGCCAGGTGTCGGGCTTCTTCGACAGCCGGTTCTTCTGCCGCAGGGTGATCCGCCCGGCCGCGTCGTGCTCGTAACGGACCCGGCCGGCGCGGGTGATGCGGGTGCCGGTGTACGCGCGCTCGCCGGTCGCCTCGGTGCCGGGGTGTTCACCGGGCCAGGTGGCGTGGGTCTGGTTGCCCGCCTCGTCATAGGCGTAGGTCTCGGTCCAGCGCCGGGCGTGGACCGCGGTGACCCGGCCCATCGCGTCCAGCTCGAAGGAGCTCGCCCCGCGCAGCTGATCCTCGATGCCGATCAGGTGGCCGTCGGCCCGGTAGGTGTAGGCACGATGCTGCACCGTCCCGATGGTCGGCCCGGTCAGGGACTGTTCGGCCAGACGGCCCGCCGGGTCCCAGAGCTGGGACAGGGACAGTTCCTCGCCGATACGACGGCCTGTCTCACGGCCCGCGGCATCGTACTCGGACCTGAGCGTGCGGCCGGAGGCGGTGACGGTGGTGCGGTTGCCTGCCGCGTCGTAGGCGTAGGTGGTGGTGGCGCCGCCGGGGGTGGTGCGACGGGTGTGGCGGCCGAGGGCGTCGTACTTGTGCGTCAGCACGCGGTCGCCCACCATTTCGCACGTCACCCGCCCCATGCGGTCACGCTGGAAAACGACCTCGGCATCCGGGCCCACAGCCGAGACCAGACGTCCGGCCAGGTCGTAGGCGAAGGTGGTGGTCTGCCCGGCGGCCTCCTTGCTGACCATACGGCCGAGCAGATCGCGCTCGAAGGCGGTGCGCCGGCCCAGCGGGTCGGTGCGCGCGATCAGTTGGGAGGCCGCGTCGTACTCGTAGTGGATCGTGCGGTCGTCGAAGTCGGTCTCGGATATCAGCCGGCCCGCCGGGTCGTACGCGTAGGACCAGGTCAGGCCCTGGGGGCTGATGACCCTGGTCAGGCGCAGCTCGGCGTCGTGCTCGAACGCGTAGCGCGCCCCGTCCGGGCCGGTCCGCGCGGCGGCGAGGTCGAAGTGGGTGTACTCATAGGCACTCACTCCGCCCAGCGGGTCACGATGGGTGAGGCAGTTGCCCTCGCCGTCGTACGTCCATGTCTCATGTGTTCCGTCCGGGTTGGTGCGCCCCAGGAGCTTGCCCTCCACGGACCACTCCATCCGGGTCGTCACACCGAGCGGGTCGACGACGCGGACCAGGCGGCCGAACGCGTCGCGCTCGTATGCGGTCACGGCGCCCAGGGGATCGGTGATCCCGACCGGCAGGCCCGCCGCATCACAGCGGACCCGGGTGGTCTCGTCCAGGGCGTTCGTGATCGAGGTCAGGCGACCGTGGTCGTCGTAGGTGTAGCGGGTGGTGGCCCCGGCGGGGTCGGTGACGGCGACGCGGTTGCCGCGCTCGTCGTACTCCTGTCGCCACGTGGTCCCGTCCACCGCGGTGAACGTGGTCGGCAGTCCCAGGTCGTTGTAGGCGGCGCCTGACTGCTTGCCGTCGGGGCGGGTGAGGGCCACCGGGCGGCCGTTGCCCTCGTAGGTGTACTCGGTGCGACGGCCGAGGGCGTCGACGTGGGCCACCGCGCGGCCGTAGCGGTCGTACTCGGTGCGGGAGTGCGCGCCCAGCTGGTCGATCTCGCCGACGACCTGGCAGGCGTCGTCGATCAGGTACTTGGCGGTGTGGCCGGCGGCGGTGGTGACGGCGGTGATCCGGTGGCCGGTGCGCTGGTCGACGCCGTGGTAGTCCAGTCGGATGGAGACATGGCCTTCGGTGCCGCCCTCGGCGATGCAGCGGTGGCGGTTGTCGTAGACGTAGTCGTAGCGGCGGTCGTTGGTGTCGGTCCAGGAGATGACGCGCTTCTCGTCGTCGTACTCGAACCGCAGGGGCAGACCGCTGGAGCTGGTGACCTCGGTGAGGTCGCCGTCGGTGTAGCCGTAGCGGATCACCGTCACATCGGAGCCGTCGGGCGCTGCGCCCGCCAGGCGCAGCGCGGTGATCCGGCCGTCCTCGGTGATCAGGTTCAGGTGGTAGCCCGCCGAGTGCACGATCGCGGTCGGCGTGCCGTCGAATCCGTACTGGAAGCTGATCCGGTTGCCGTTGCGGTCGCGGATCTCCTCGATGGGCGCGATGCCATCTGGCCCGTCCTGAGGGGCGGTGAAGGAGTACGTACGGCCGGTGTCGACATCGGTGACCGTGTAGTCCCCGTCGACGCCGCGCTCCAGCGGCCAGCGCGCTACGCCCGCCTTGGGCAGGGTAGGAACATCGGGTGCGGGGTGCGGATAGTCCAGCAGCCGTCCGTCCTCGCACACGAAGACCACGCCCTCCGGCCCGATCTCCAGATGCTGATCGGCCGTACTCGCCCACGACGGCCCGAACCACCGCCCCGCCCCGTACCCCGACTCCACCCGCCGGCGGAACACCAGTGGCAGCACACCGGGCAGGGTGATGTCCGTCTGCGGCAGGAACATCTTGCCCGTGGCGAAGTCGATCGGGTCCGAGCCCTTCGTCTCCTTCGCGCCGTCGGGGGTGCCGCGCTGGTGGGGTCCGCCCTCGTCCAGGAGGCTGCGGCCGGGCGGCTTGATCTCCGCCGCGCGCCTGCCGAGGGTCGCGGCCTTCTTGATACCGCCGAGGCCCTTGGTGCCGATCAGCTCGGGAACCAGCCGGCCAAGGCCCTCCCCCGGGTCCTTCTTGAAGGTGTCCCACATGTTGCCCAACGTCCCCCAGGGGTCGTTGGCCACCCGCACCAGACCCGCGACGGTGCTGTTGAGACTGGTGACGTACTCCGCCGGATGCGTGATGTTGTACGGATCCAGCGGGTTGATCTGCCGCGCGAAACTGGCGATGCCCACGGTCCCCTTGACGATGCCGCCGACGAAATGCGACGCGTCCAGGCTCAGCCCGGTCACGCCGTCCAGCAGCTGCCGGCCGTACGAGGGCTTGTCCGGCGCCTTGTCACGCGCCGTCTCCACCGCGGTCTTCACGGTCGTATGGGCCTCGTTCCGCTGCCGCCGCGCCTCGCTCAGGA
>NZ_JARAXF010000027.1:0-134122 GCF_033793745.1 Streptomyces sp. ME19-01-6
TCCAGCGACATCTCTCGGCCCTCCCGCCCACGACCACAACAACCATGGGGGACCAACGACCCAGCCCTGCTCGAATCACGTATTCCTCAGCAGAGTCCTGAAGGCCGGGGCATCCTCCGGGAATCCCGGTGCATTCTCCTCGGAGTGGTGAGGGATCGGACGCGCCTGTCCGGCGAATCGGGAAATCCGCCTTCGGCGTTCGCCGTTCGCCGTTCACCATGGTGCGTCTCAATCGCGGTCACTCGTCACGGTGTCAGGCCGGAAGAAGGGGGCCATGCGCCTCCGTCCGCAATCGCTTGACGTGAGTCCACAGCGCCGGTCCGCCGGCGCGGCCCCGGCCGCGCCGGCGGACACCTCGCGGACAGGCGGATCAGTCCGTGGCGGGCCTGGTACCGATGACGACGGTCGCGCTCAGCTCCTCGCACCCGGCGACCCGCGCGTTCAGCCCGTGCCGGGCGAAGGTCTCGGCGGTGTGCGGTGCCTGACGCTCGCTGGTCTCGACCAGCAGATGGCCGCCGGGCGCCAGCCACTGGGCCGCCCCGGCGAGCACCCGCCGCTGGACGTCGAGCCCGTCCGCGCCGCCGTCCAGCGCGACGCGCGGCTCGTGGTCGCGGGCCTCCGGGGGCAGCAGGCGGATGGCGTCGGTGGGTACGTAGGGGGCGTTGGCGACCAGGACGTCGACGCGGCCGCGCAGCGCGGCGGGCAGCGGCTCGTAGAGGTCACCCTCGTACACCCGGCCCGCCCCGGCGGGGATGTTGCGCCGCGCGCACCGCACCGCGGCGGGCTCGATGTCGACCGCGTACAGCTCGATCGGGGCCAGGGCCGCGCCCAGCGCGGCGCCCACCGCGCCCGAGCCGCAGCACAGGTCGACGACGACGGACCCGGGCCGGGCCAGGCCGACGGCCTGGTCGACGAGGAACTCGGTGCGCCGGCGGGGTACGAAGACGCCGGGGTCCACGGCTATCCGCAGACCGTGGAACTCCGCCCAGCCGAGGACGTGTTCCAGCGGCAGCCCCGCCACGCGCCGGTCGACCATGGCGGCGAGTTCATCGGGGGTGCGGGCCGTGGTGGCGAGCAGTCGCGCCTCGTCCTCGGCGAAGACACAGCCGACGGCCCGGAGCCTGGTGACG
This sequence comes from Streptomyces sp. ME19-01-6, assembly GCF_033793745.1. Classification (NCBI taxonomy): domain Bacteria; kingdom Bacillati; phylum Actinomycetota; class Actinomycetes; order Kitasatosporales; family Streptomycetaceae; genus Streptomyces; species Streptomyces sp. ME19-01-6. Next base: position 1,131 of record NZ_JARAXF010000027.1, read on the forward strand.
ATGGCGGAGAGGGGGAGAAGTGACGGTGAGACCGACATGGGAGCCTTTCGGAACGCCTCTGGGCGCTCCCGCGGTCACCTATCCCTGAGGGACCGCACGGCCGTGAGATGAGAGCACCCGACCTGACACAGCGGTAATGGGTCTCACCTCCTCGGTCGTTCACTACTGAAGCCGCGATCACTTTACCCGAGGCGGCCGGTGGCGCAAGCGTGTGCGAGGGCCGCCCCGAGCAGCGCACCCTGTCCCGTGGCAAATGCCTTGACGGGCAGAATGTTAGCGGTAACACTCCCGTCGTGGACAAGCCTCCGAGCACGCCCCCGCTCCCCCGACCCGACGACCGGACCCCGCTGTTCAGCCGCGCCGCCGTGGTCGCGTCCTGCGTGGGCTTCATCCTGATCGGCGCGCTGCAGGCCCTCTACGGACCGTCGATCCCCGCCTTCCGCGACGAGTACGGTCTGACGCCCTCCACCGCGGGTCTCGGCCTGAGCGCCCACTTCGTGGGGGGCGTCGCGGGCGTCCTCGTCTTCGACCGGCTCTTCGGCCGCGCCGATGCCGCCGCCCGGATCGGCAACCGCAAGCTGCTGGGCGGCTCGTACCTGCTGATGGCCGTCGGCGCGGCCGGTTTCGCCCTCGCCCCCGCATGGCCCGCCGCGCTCGCCATGGCGCTGGTGGCGGGCCTCGGCTTCGGCGGCATCGACTACGGGCTGAACCAGCTGTTCGCCGTCGGGTTCGGGCGCCGCAGCACCGCCATGCTCAACGTCCTCAACGCCCACTTCGGCATCGGCGCGATCCTCGGCCCGGCGCTGATCGGCCTGGTCGGGGCGGAGCACTACACCGCCGTCTTCCTCGGCTTCGCCGTGCTGACCCTGCCGCTGTTGCTGTGCCTGGCCGGGGTGCGGGACGAGGCTCCCCCGCACGCGGCGGACGGCGAGGGCGACCACGACGAGGCCACGGGAGTGGACGACGCACACGCGCTGCGGGCGCGGGCGCGGTCCCGCAGCCTGGCCACCGTGCTGGGCGCCTTCGTCCTCCTCTACGTCCTGCACGTCGGCATCGAGGCGGGCGTCGGCGGCTGGGAGCCCACCCACCTGGAGACCGTCGGCTACGGCGCGACCGCCGCCGCCTCCGCGACCTCCGTCTACTGGCTGATGATGACCGTCGGCCGCTTCCTGGTCGCGCCCCTCGCGCTGCGCTGGCCAGCCCGGTCGATCATCGTGGTCAGCTGTGCGGGCATGACCGCCTGTCTGCTGCTCGCCACGGTGCCCGCACTGGCCCCGTACGCGTACGCGGGCGTCGGCCTGTTCATCGCGCCGATCTTCCCGACCGGCCTGCCCTGGCTGAACGACGCGGCCCCGCGCGCCCGCCGGGCCGGGGCGCTGGTCATCGCGGCGTCCATGGTCGGCGGCGTGGCCGCGGGCCCGGCGCTCGGCAAGGCCATCGAACTGTCCGGCATCCGGGCCGTGCCGCTCATCCTGGCCGCGGTCTCGGCGATCTGCCTGGCCACGACGGTCTGGCTGATCCGTGCCACCGCCACGCGCCCGGCAGCCGCCGACGCGCGTTCCATCGCTGCCGACGCGGGCGCGGCCACCACCGCCGGACCGTCCCCCGAGCCGGTCCGCCCGGCACCCGGCGACCGGGTACGCGAGAAGTCGTAGCGCGGCCGGGCCGGTGAACCCGGCGGGCAGGCCTGCCCGCCCGCCGGGAACGCCATGTCACCCAGACCCCGCGGTCTCGCACACTCGCGGTTTCTCGGTCGGCGGCCGGGGCGTCGTCAACGGCCCAGCCATCCCCCGTCGACCGGCAGCACCACGCCCGACACATAGTCCGACGCGGCACTGGCGAGGAACACCGTGGCCCCGGCGATGTCCTCGGGCCGTCCCCACCGGCCGGCGGGGATGCGCTCCACGATCGCGCGGTGCCGTTCGGGGTCCTCGCGGAGCGCCTGGGTGTTGTCGGTGGCGATGTAACCCGGGGCGATGGCGTTGACGCCGATCCCGTGCGCCGCCCATTCGTTGGCCAGCGCCTTGGTGAGCCCGGCGATGCCGGACTTCGCCGCCGCGTAGCCGGGCACGGTGATACCACCCTGGAAGCTCAGCAGCGACGCGGTGAAGATGACCTTTCCCTTGCGACCCCCGGCGATCATGGCCTTGGCCACCTCGCGGGTGAGCACGAACGGGGCGTTGAGATCGACCTCGACCACGCGGTCCCACAGCTCGTCCGGGTGCTCGGCGGCCGGGGCCCGCTCGATCGTCCCGGCGTTGTTCACCAGGATGTCCACGGGCCGTTCGAGGGCGGCGAGCTCGGCTCCGAGCGCGCGGACCGCCGCCCGGTCGGCGAAGTCGACCCGGCGGGCGGTGAACGTCCGCCCATGGGCCTCGACGGCCGCCGCCACCGCGCTGCCCTGGGATTCGAGGGTGGCGCTCACCCCCAGGATGTCCGCTCCGGCCGCGGCGAGGGCCTCGGCCATCGCCTTGCCGATGCCACGCCTGGCGCCGGTGACGACCGCGAGCTTGCCGGTCAGATCGAAGGGGTTCGCCATCGTCGTCCCCGTCATCGCCCCACCGCCTGGCAGTCGACCAGGACCTTCATGTCCTTGCCCGCGGACAGCCGGTCGAACGCGTCCGCCACCTGCGTCAGGGGCACGGTGCCGGTGATCAGCCGATCGGCCGGGACGACGCCGTCGGCCAGCATGGTCACGGCCGTCTCGAAGTCCTGCCGCTGGTAGACCCGGGCACCGAGGATGGTCAGCTCACGCCAGAAGACCCGCTGCAGATCCACCGGGCGGGGCTGGGGGTGGATGGCCACGATGACCAGCCGCCCCCGGACCCGGGCCAGTGAGGTGGCGCCGAGCACTGCCGCCGCGGAGCCGGAGACCTCGAACACCACGTCCGCCCCAGCACCCGCCGTCCACTCCTCGACCAGGGCGTCCTGGTCGCCGGCGCCCGGGTCGAGGACCTCGAATCCGAGGTCGGCCACCATCGCCCGGCGCTCCTGGTCCACCTCCGCGACGAGGACCTGGGCCCCGGCGTGCCGGGCCGCCACCGCGATGAGAACGCCGATCGGGCCGCCCCCGACGACCACCGCCTTCTCCCTGGGCCTGACGTCCGCGCGCCGCACGTCGTGGACCGCCACGGCCACCGGCTCGACGAGCGCCGCGTGGTCGAGGGGGAGCGTGTCGGGCAGGCGGACCAGCACCTCCTGGGGGACGTTCCACCGGGTCTGCAGCGATCCGGGCGAGTCGATCCCGATGAAGTCGAGGTGGTGGCAGATGTGCTGGTGCCCCGCGGCGCAGGCGGGGCACGCGCCGCACCAGGCGAGCGGCATCACGCTGACCGGGTCACCGGCCGCCCAGCCCTCGACCCCCTGCCCGACGGCGGCGATCCGGCCGGACATCTCGTGCCCGATCACGGCCGGGAGCGTGACCCGCGCGTCCATGTGGCCGTGCAGGATGTGCAGATCCGTGCCGCAGATCCCGGTGAAGGCCACCTCCACTTGGACGTGGCCCGCCGGCGGCGGGTCCACCGTGGCCGGTCCGACGCTGATGGTGTTGTTGCCGACATACCGTGCTGCGTGCATCCGTGGGAGCCCTTCGGTGTTCTCTGCGTGGCTGGTGAGCTGGACTGGTGGGCCGGGTCCTCAGCGGACCGCCTGTGCCGCGGCCGCCTCCGCGGCGCGTCCCGCCCAGTACGCGCCGTCGGGAAACGCGTACTCGGCGAGCGAGGCGTCGTACATCCGGGCGCTGTAGCCGGGCTGCCGGGGCAGCGCATACGCGCCGTCGCGGACGACGCAGGGGTCCACGAAGTGCTCGTGCAGATGGTCGACGAACTCCGTGACGCGCCCTTCGAGGCTTCCCGAGACGGCCACGAAGTCGAACACCGACAGGTGCTGGACAAGTTCGCACAGTCCCACCCCACCGGCGTGCGGGCACACCGGCACCCCGAACTTGGCCGCCATGAACAGGACGGCCAGCACCTCGTTGACGCTGGCCAGGCGGCAGGCGTCCAGCTGGCAGTAGTCGATGGCCTCGGCCTGGAAGAGCTGCTTGAACAGCACTCGGTTCATTCCGTGTTCCCCGGTGGCCACTCCGATGGGCGCCACCGCCTTGCGCACCCGGGCGTGCCCGAGGATGTCGTCGGGGCTGGTGGGCTCCTCGATCCACAGCGGCTCGAACTCGGCGAGAGCGCGGACCCATTCGATGGCCTCGGGGACGTCCCAGACCTGGTTGGCGTCGATCATCAGCTGCGCGTCCGCGCCGATGACCTCCCGGGCGATCGCGCACCGCCGGACGTCGTCGGACAGCTTCCCGCCGACCTTCAGCTTGACGTGGCGGTAGCCCGCGTCGACGGCCTCCTGGCACAAGGCCCTCAGCTTGTCGTCGGAGTAGCCGAGCCATCCGGCGGAGGTGGTGTAGCAGGGGTAGCCCGTCTTCTCGAGCTGCTCGACGCGCTCCTCGCGGGTGTCCGCCAGCCGCGTCAGGAGTGCGATCGCCTCGTCACGGGTGATGGCATCCGTCAGGTAGCGCAGGTCGGCGGCGTCGACCAGTTCCTCCGGGGTCATCCGTGCCAGCAGCTGCCACAGGGGAAGTCCGGCCCGGCGGGCGGCGAGGTCCCAGACCGCGTTCATGACCGCCGCGAGAGCCAGGTGGACCACTCCCTTCTCGGGGCCGAGCCACCGCAGCTGCGAGTCGGACTGCAACTCGCGGTAGATGGCGCCGAGATCGGAGGTGAGCTCTTCGACGCCGCGCCCCACCAGCGGGCGGGCCCGCTGCTCGGCCGCGGCGACACACAGGTCGTTCCCCCGCCCGATGGTGAAGGTGAACCCGTAACCGGAGAGCTCCGGGTCATCGGTGCGCAGCACGACGTACGTCGCCGAGTAGTCACCGTCCTTGTTCATCGCGTCGGAGCCGTCGGCCGTCAGCGAGGTGGGGAAGCGGACGTCGAGGACGTCCACGGCGGTGATCGTGGTCATGGTGCTCCCTGGATGGATGGGTGGGGGTGTGGGTTGCGGTCGGGTGCGGAACTGAGGTTGTCCGTACGGTCAGCGGGGCTTGACCTCCAAGGGCCGGACCCGGCCCAGCAGGAGGAGGTAGTTGAGCGCCCCCAGCAGCGCCAGGCAGCCGATCACCACCAGCGGCGCGACGAAGGAACCCGTCCGGTCGACCATCACCCCGACGAGGATGGGCGTGAGGATCCCGGCGAAGTTGGAGGCGAAATTCTGGATCCCGCCGATCATCCCGACGTGGCGGGAGCTGGGCGCGACATCGGCCGGGAGCGACCAGATGCCGGTGCCCGCGACCGTCAGGCTGGAGTAGGCGACGGACAGCAGTGCCAGCGCCATCCACGCCTGGGGGACGAGGGCGGCGACCATGATGACCGATCCGCCGGTGAGTCCTCCGACGATGGTGACCTTGCGCACCCGGTTGACGCTGTGCCCGCGGCGGACGGCGCGGTCCGCGGCGAGGCCGCCGAGCCATCCGGAGACGACGGCGCAGATGCCCGGGATGGCTCCGTAGAAGCCGAGTTGCAGCAGGTCGAAGCCGCGCTCGCTGACCAGGTAGCTGGGGAAGAAGGTGATGAAGAAGTAGATGACGCTGTTCAGGCAGAAGAAGCCGAGCATCATGCTGAGCACGGTGCGGTACCGGAAGAGGGAGCGCCAGCTGAGGGCGACGGCCTCCTCGTCGTCGTTCGCCTCCCCGCGGGCACCGCCGGACTCGATGTACTCGACCTCCGCCTCGCTGCAGCCGGGGTGTTCCCGCGGGCTGCGGTAGACCCGCCACCACACCAGCGCCCAGAGAAGCCCGACGCAGCCGATCACGAGGAACACGGTGTGCCATGAGGTGAGCGCCACGATGAGGGTCACGATCGGAAGGGCGATCACAGCCCCGACGCGCGAGCCGGAGTCCCAGACGCTGGTGGCGAACGCCCTCTCCCGTACCGGGAACCAGGTGGCCACCACCTTCGCGGAGGTGCTCGGCGCCGGGCTCTCCCCGACGCCGAGAAGGAACCGGACCGTGATCAGACTCCAGAAGCCCCGGGCCAGTGCGGTGGCCATGGTGAAGACCGACCAGCAGATGGCCGCGATGGTGAAGGACCGGCGGGGGCCGACCTTGTCGACGTACCAGCCGGCCACCAGCTGGAAGAAGTCGTAGGCCCAGAAGAAGGCGGCGAAGACCAGACCCTGCTGAGTGCCGGAAAGATGGAAGTCCTCGCCCATGAAAGGCAGGGCGACGCTGAGGCTGGAGCGGTCGAGGTAGTTGATGGCCAACCCGGCGAACGCCAGCCAGATGATGAGCCACCTCGTCCGGGTGGCGGCCCGCGGCGGGCGCACCGCGGGTTGAACACGTGCAGAAGTCACAGGACCGTCCTTCGGACATCGACGCTGATGTATAGGGTCCGACTGGCCTCTATAGACTTAAGTCAGATTCTATATGGGCGTCAATGCCTTCAGCCGGTCCGATCTCTCCATGGGCCCGGGGGACGGACGGTTACGATCGCGACCCAGACGTTCCGAAGCCCCGACCGACGAGGTGTGCGTGCCACCCAAGACAACGGCCAAGCCCGCTGCGACCGAGGTCTACTCCAAACTGCGCGCCTCGATCATGGAGGGCGAGATCCCGCCCGACACGCGGATCAACACCGTCGCCCTCGCCCGGGATCTCGGCGTCTCGCAGACACCGGTACGGGAGGCCCTGCAGCGGCTCGAGGGCGACAACCTGATCACCTATCAGCCGGGCCGGGGCTACAGCACCACACCGCTGCTCGACCTCACCGGCCTGCGCGCGCTGTTCGAGTTCCGCCTGCTGGTCGAGCCGTGGGCGGCGCGGGCGGCGGCGGTCGACCGGCTGAGCAACCCCGGCACCGCCCTGGACCGCGAGCTGGCCGCCTTCGAGCGTGTCCTGGAACAGCGCCGGGACGGCGACCGGGCCGCCGGCCTCAAGGACGTCCGTCAGCATCTGGTGGCCCACGACGCCGCGTTCCACGCGGCGATCCTCCGCGCGTCCGACAACGTGGTGGTGGAGCAGGCGTACCAGCAGACGCACTGCCATCTGCACACCTTCCGCCTGTACCCGGAGGACATCGACACCGCCAACACGGTCGTCGAACACCGGCGGATCAGCGAGGCGATCAGCGGGTGCGAGCCGGACCTGGCGGAGGAGGCCATGGCCCACCACATCCGGACCGCGTACGAGAGGTTCGCGAAGGCGTTCGCCGACGAGCGGACGGTGGGCCCGCCGTCCCCCCTCGATGTACCGTCGAGGCGCCTCCTGCCCTGACAGGCCGCCGCCGCCCGCCCCGCCCCGCCCTGGCCGCCGTCCGGCGGCCGCCACAGGAGCCCGGGGCCTAGGCTGTAGAGGCAAACGCAGCAGGCAGGAAGGAAGGCCCGGTATGGCGGAGCCCGCCCGGACCAGGCGCCGCCGAAGCACGGCCGGTTCCCGGGTTCTGATGGCGGACGTCGCCCGGCTCGCGGGGGTGTCCGGCCAGACCGTCTCGCGGGTGCTCAACGATCACCCGAAGGTCCGGGAGGAGACCCGCGAGCGGGTGCGGGCCGCCATGCGGGAGCTGGGCTACCGCCCGACCGCCAGCGCCCGGACGCTGGCCAGCGGCCGCAGCCGGATGCTCGGCGTGATCTCCTTCGACGCGACCCGCTTCGGCCCGGCCGCCACCTTGGCGGGCATCAACGAGGCGGCTCAGTCGGCCGGTTACCTGGTCAGTACGATCGCGCTGACCGCCACCGACCAGGCGTCCGTGGCGGGCGCGCTGGACCGGCTGCTCGGCGAGGGCGCGGACGGCGTGATCGCCATCGCGCCGCAGCGCTCGGTGAGCCAGGCCCTGGTCGAGTCGGGCCACGACATTCCGCTGGTCACCCTCGACAAGAGCTTCGGGGAGCGGGTCCCGGTCGTCGCCGGGGACTCGGCGTCCGGCGCCCGCCAGGCCACCGAGCATCTGCTGCGTCTGGGCCACCGCACCGTCTGGCATATCGCGGGCCCCGTCGGCTGGATCGCGGCGGAGGCGCGCGTCGACGGCTGGCGGGCGGCCCTGAAGGACGCCGGGGCCGTCGCGCCCGAGCCGCTGACCGGCGACTGGAGCGCGGACTGTGGCTATGAGCTGGGCCGCCGGATGGCCGAGCGCCCGGAGGTCACCGCGGTCTTCGTGTCCAACGACCAGATGGCGGTGGGCGTGCTGCGCGCGCTGCACGAGGCCGGGCGCCGGGTGCCCGAGGACGTGAGCGTGGTCGGCTACGACGACATCCCCGAGGCCGCGCATCTGCTGCCGCCGCTGACCACCGTCCGTACGGACTTCGCCGAGGTCGGCCGCCGCTGCCTGGCCCTGATGCTGGACCAGCTCCACCGGGCACCCGAGCCCGGGGTCCGCGTGGACATCCCCACCGAGCTGGTCGTCCGCCGCAGCACCGGCCCGGCCCCCGCTGGAGCCGGGGAGCGTCGTGCCAGGGTGTGACACGGCCCTCGTCCGGGCCCGCGGGCTGTGGACGGGAGCGCACCCGGAACGGGTGCCGAAGGACATGATCACCCGTGTCGACGATCCCCTCGATCGAAACACCGGCGCTGACGCCGTGCGGACCCCCGGGCCCCGTATGCTCCTGGGCATGATCACGGTCAGGTTGGAGCGGCTCCGGGCGGACCACGCGTCGGCGCTGTTGGCTTTCGAGCGAGAGAACCGGGAGTACTTCGCGCGGTCCATCCCGGACCGGGGCGACACGTATTTCACGGAGTTCCCCTCCCTTCACCGCCTCCGGCTCGACGAGCAGGAGGCCGGTGTGTGCCACTTCCATGTGGTCCTGGACGAGGCGGGAGAGCTGGTCGGCCGGGTGAATCTCGTGGATGTCCAGGACGGCTCCGCCGACCTCGGCTACCGCGTCGGCGAGCGGGCAGCGGGCCGGGGTGTCGCGACGGCCGCGGTGGCGGAGGTGTGCCGGCTGGCCGCGGGGTCGTACGGGCTCTCGGCCCTCACGGCGGCCGCCACGCTCGACAACCCTGCCTCCACGGCCGTGCTCCGACGCAGCGGGTTCACGGCCGTGGAGGACATCGAGCTCAGCGGGCGCCCCGCGGTCCGTTACCGGCTCCGGCTCACCGCCCCTCGCTGACCACGCCGCACACCTCGCACACCGCGCGCGTCACGCCCCCACGTACTCCCGCAGATGGCGGGCGGTCAGCGTGTCCGCGCTGGCCACGAGGGCGGCGGGGGTGCCGGTGAACACCACCTGCCCGCCGTCGTGGCCGCCGCCGGGGCCGAGGTCGACGAGCCAGTCGGCGTGGGCCATCACGGCTTGGTGGTGTTCGATGACGATGACCGTGTTGCCGTCGTCGACCAGGCGGTCCAGGAGGGCCAGCAGCTTGTCGACGTCGGCCATGTGCAGTCCGGTGGTCGGCTCGTCCAGGATGTACGTCGAGGACTTCTCGGCCATGTGGATGGCCAGCTTGAGGCGCTGGCGCTCGCCGCCGGAGAGGGTGTTCAGCGGCTGGCCGAGCCGCAGATAGCTCAGCCCGACGTCCACCAGCCGCCCCAGGAGGACGTGCGCCTGCCCCGAGGGGAAGAACGCGTGCGCCTCCGCCACCGACATGCCCAGCACCTCGCTGATGTTCCTGCCGCGCAGCGTGTACGTGAGCACCTCGGGCGTGAACCGCTTGCCCTCGCACTTCTCACACACCGAGGCCACCCCGGCCATCATCGCCAGGTCGGTGTAGATGAGCCCGATGCCGTTGCAGTTGGGGCAGGCGCCCTCCGAATTGGCACTGAACAGCGCCGCCTTGACGCCGTTGGCCTTGGCGAAGGCGGTGCGGATCGGGCCCAGCAGCCCGGTGTACGTGGCCGGGTTGGAGCGGCGCGAGCCGCGGATGGGCGACTGGTCGGCCACCACCACCCCGTCCCGCCCGGCCAGATAGCCGTGGATCAGCGAGCTCTTGCCCGAGCCGGCCACGCCGGTGACCACGGTCAGCACCCCGGTCGGGATGTCCACGTCGACGCTCTTCAGGTTGTGCAGGTCCGCGCCCTTGATGGTCAGCTGCCCGCGCGGGGTGCGCACCGCCTCGCGCAGCCGCGTCCGGTGTTCCAGGTGGCGCCCGGTGAGGGTGGCGGAGGCGCGCAGCCCGGCGACGTCCCCGCTGAAGCAGATCTCGCCGCCGCCCGTGCCCGCCCCGGGGCCGAGGTCCACGACATGGTCGGCGATCGCGATCACCTCGGGCTTGTGCTCGACGACCAGCACCGTGTTGCCCTTGTCGCGCAGCCGCAGCAGCAGGTCGTTCATCCGCTGGATGTCATGGGGGTGCAGCCCGACGGTCGGCTCGTCGAAGACGTAGGTCACATCGGTCAGGCTGGAGCCGAGGTGGCGCACCATCTTGACCCGCTGCGCCTCGCCGCCGGAGAGGGTGGCGGAGGGGCGGTCGAGGCTCAGATAGCCGAGCCCGATCTCGACGAGCGACTCCAGCAGCTGCCGCAGATTGCCCAGCAGCGGGGCCACCGACGCGTCGTCGATGCCGCGTATGAACTCGGCGAGGTCGCTGATCTGCATGGCGGAGCACTGGGCGATGTTGACCTCACCGATCGTGGAGGACAGCGCGGCGGCGCTCAGCCGGGTGCCGCCGCAGTCCGGGCAGTCGGCGAAGACGACGGCCCGGTCCACGAAGGCGCGGATGTGGGCCTGCATGGATTCGCGGTCCTTGGAGAGGTAGAGCCGCTGGATCTTGGTGACGAGCCCTTCGTAGGTGAGGTTGTTGGACCCGATCTTGATCTTGGTGGACTCCTTGTGGAGGAAGTCCGCCCACTCCTGCTCGGTGAAGTCCTTGAGCTTCTTGTCCGGGTCGTAGAGTCCGGAGTGGGCCATCACCTGCCAGTACCAGGTGTCCACGCCGAAGTTCGGGACGGTGATCGCCCCTTCGTTCAGCGAGAGTTCGCGGTCCACCAGCTGGTCGACGTCGATCTTCGAGACCTGGCCGAGCCCCTCGCAGGCCGGACACATGCCCTCGGGGCTGTTGAAGCTGAAGGCGGACGAGGTTCCGATGTGCGGGGTGCCGAGCCGGCTGAAGACGATCCGCAGCATGGTGTACGCGTCGGTGGCGGTGCCCACGGTGGAGCGCGAGTTGGCGCCGATCCGCTCCTGGTCGACGACGATCGCGGCGCTCAGGTTGTGCAGCCCGTCCACGTCGGGGCGGCTCAGGCTCGGCATGAAAGACTGGATGAAGGCCGTGTACGTCTCGTTGATCAGGCGCTGCGACTCGGCGGCGATGGTGCCGAAGACCAGCGAGGACTTCCCCGATCCGGACACTCCGGTGAAGACCGTGAGCCTACGCTTGGGGATGTCCAGGGAGACGTCCTTGAGGTTGTTCGCCCGGGCTCCGCGGACCTGGATCACATGATGGCTGTCGGCCGGGCGGGGTTCGGACGTGGCGTTCACGGCTACTCCTCCTGGAACACTGCATGGCCTGCATATCGCTGTACGATGTACTCTATACGATGTACGGAGTAGACGTACGGAGCAGATCGGGTCCGCGGAGGAGCGCGGCAGGGCAAGGAACGGTGAACAGGGCACATGGCCAAGGAACGCAGCGGCGCCGGCGACCCGGCCCGCACCCTGGAACTGCTGTGGCGCGAGCCCGCCCCCGCGGACGCGCCACCCCGCCGCGGCCCCAAACAGGGCCTCAGCGTCGACGCCGTCGTCCAGGCCGCCATCGCGCTCGCCGACTCCGGCGGCCTGGAGGCGCTGACCATGCGCGGCGTGGCCCAGCGGCTCGGCGTCACGCCGATGACCCTCTACACGTACGTCCCCGGCAAGGCCGAACTGCTGGACCTCATGCTGGACACCGCCTATCTGGAGATGGAGCACACCGCCTGTTCGGGTCGACCGGCCGCCGCCCCCTGGCGCGCCAGGGTCGAGGCCATCGCCCGCGAGAACCTGGAGCTGTGCCGCCGCCACCCCTGGGTGGCGACCCTGCCCGCCACCCGCCCGCCGCTCGGCCCCGGGATCATCGCCAAGTACGAGCACGAGCTGGCCGCCTTCGAGGGCCTGGGCCTGGACGACATCGAGATCGACGCCGCGCTCACCTTCCTGCTCGACTTCGTCCGCTCGGTGGCCCGCGCCGAGCTGGACGCACAGGCGGCCGGCCGGGAAAGCGCGATGTCCGACGCACAGTGGTGGGAGGCCCACGCGCCCCTGCTGGCCAAGGTCTTCGACGCCGAGCGGTATCCCCTCGCGGCCCGGGTGGGCAGCGCCGCGGGCGAGGCCCACCAGAGCGCGTACAACCCCGAATACGCCTTCCGCTTCGGCCTGGCGCGGGCCCTGGACGGCCTCGCCGCGCTCATCGAGTCACGAGCGGCCTCTTAACCACGCAGCAGCAGTTGGAGGCCGCCCAGCAGGGTGGCCGCGAGCACCAGCTGTTCAAAGAGCCGCTGGTTGATCCGGTCCAGGACCGCCTTGCCGAGGAACGCCCCGGGTACGACGAACAGGGCCAGGCCCGCGTCCAGCAGCAGCGAGTGTCCGTCGATCAGGCCGAGGCCGACGCTGAAGGGCACCTTGGCGACGTTGACGATCAGGAAGAACCACGCCGAGGTGCCCAGGAAACCGAGCTTCCGGAAGCCCGCGGAGAGCAGATACAGCGACATGACGGGGCCGCCCGCGTTGGCCACCATGGTGGTGAAGCCGCCGAGCACCCCGTACGACCCGGCCTTGAGCCGCGCGCCGCCCTGCCGCTCCCCCGCCTCTTTCCCCACGTCCCCCGCTTTTCGCGCTTCCCCAGCTTTTCCCGCTTCCCCAGCTTCCCCTGCTTTCTGTGCTTTCTGTGCTTTCTGTGCTTTCGCGGCCGCGCGCCGACGCCACACCGTGACCCCGGCCATCAGCAGCAGAATCGCCCCGATCGAGGTGCGCACCGCGGCGTCGTCGGCCCACAGCATGAACACCGTGCCCGCCACCACCCCGGCGGCCACCGCGGGGAACAGCCGCACCAGCGTGGTCCAGTCGGCGTGGCGGCGATAGGTGTAAACGGCGAACACGTCGCCGACGATGAGCAGCGGGAGCAGTACCCCGGTCGACTCGCGGGCCGGCAGTACGGCAGCGAAGACCGCGAGGCTGACGGTGTTGGCGCCGCTGACGGCGGTTTTCGAGAAGCCGACCAGCGTCGCTGCCCCGGCGAGCGCGACGAATTCCCAGAGAGTGATGGTGTCCATGCCAGGAGCTCATGCTAAGCCCCCGCCGTTCGGGGCCACCAGGCGGCTGTCTCCCACCCGGCGAATCGGCGGCCGAAAATGGCGTGTGAGGGTGCCGCCTCCCGGGGTACGGTGCTGCACATGGGTTCTCTGTGACAGTCCCCGCGCGACCGCGTTGAGCTTGGCTCCGCCGTCGCGCGTTCTGATCGGCATGGCCGAGAGCAATCACCGAGAACAGGGGACTCTTCCATGGTTGCCGCACAACTATCACTTCAGAACATCACCCGCCGCTACGACGACCACGTGGTGCTGGACGACGTGTCCTTCACCGTCAAGCCGGGCGAGAAGGCCGGAATCATCGGCGACAACGGGGCCGGGAAATCCACCCTGCTGAGGCTCCTCGCCGGGCAGGACCTGCCCGACAACGGCGAGCTGACCGTGGTCGCGCCGGGCGGCGTCGGCCATCTCGCCCAGTCTCTGGAGCTGCCGCCCGAGGCCAGTGTCCAAGACGCCGTCGACGTGGCCCTCGCCGATCTGCGCGATCTCGAATCGCGGCTGCGCCATGCCGAGGCCGGGCTGCGGGGCCTCGCGGGCGCGGAGCTCACGGCCGGGCTGGACACCTATGCCGGGCTGGTCGCCCGGTACGAGGCGCGCGGCGGATACGAGGCGGATACCCGGGTGGACATCGCCCTGCACGGGCTCGGCCTGCCGGGTCTGGACCGCGGCAGGACGCTCGGCACGCTGTCCGGTGGCGAGCGGTCGCGGCTGGCGCTGGCCGCCACCTTGGCGTCGCGGCCGGAGCTGCTGTTGCTGGACGAGCCGACCAACGATCTGGACGACTCGGCCGTGGCCTGGCTGGAGGCGCACCTGCGGGCGCATCCCGGCACCGTGCTCGCGGTCACCCATGACCGGGTGTTCCTGGAGCGGGTCACCACCACGATCCTGGAAGTCGGCGAGGGCAAGGTGTCGCGCTACGGCGACGGTTACGACGGCTATCTCGCCGCGAAGGCCGCCGAGCGCCGACGCCGACTGCGGGAATACGAGGACTGGTGTGCCGAGCTGGCCCGCAACGAGAAGCTGGCCGCCTCGAATGTGGCCCGCCTTGACGCGATCCCCCGCAAAGTGCCGCTCGCCGTGTTCGGCCATGGCGGCTTCCGTACCCGTGGCCGGGGCCACGGTGCGATGGTCCGCATCCGCAACGCCAAGGAACGCGTCGAGCGCCTCACCGGCAATCCCGTCGCCCCGCCGCCCGACCCGCTGGTGTTCGCCGCCCGCATCACCACCTCCGACGACCGGACGCCGCAGGTGGCGGCCGAACTCACCGGCGTCCGCGTCGGGGACCGGCTGTGTGTGCCGTCGCTGCGGCTCGGAGGCGCGGAGCGGCTGCTGATCACCGGGCCCAACGGAGCGGGCAAGACGACGCTCATGCGGGTTCTGTCCGGCGAACTGCACCCGGAAGCCGGAACGGTGCACACCCACGGTCGCATCGCCCACCTGCGGCAGGAGGCCGCCCCGTGGCCACCCGACCTGACCGTGCCGCAGGCCTTCGCCCACGGCCGGGCGGGCGACCTGGACGACCACACCGACACCCTCCTCTCGCTCGGCCTCTTCAGCCCGGCCGACCTGCGGCTGAAGGTGGGCGAGCTGTCCTACGGGCAACGGCGCCGCATCGAGCTGGCCCGCCTGGTGACCGACCCCGCCGACCTGCTGTTGCTCGACGAGCCCACCAACCACCTCTCCCCCGCCCTGGTCGAAGAGCTGGAAGGAGCCCTGACGAGCTACTCGGGCGCGGTCGTCATCGTCACCCACGACCGCCGCATCCGAACCCGCTTCACCGGTACCCACCTGGAGCTGCGCACCGGCCGCATCACGCGGCTCCAGGAGGTCGCGCCCGCGGCGGACCCGCGCTCACCGTCGGCGGCGCCGAGCGGCAAGTGATCACGATACGGATCAGCCGCCCAGCACGCTGACGTCGATCCGCGCGAGGCGCTCGGGGTCGGTGAGGATGTCGAGGGCCGTGATCCGGCCGCCGCGGATCGTGAACGCCATGACCGACATCACGCGGCCCTCCGCGAACGCGACCACCCCGGGCGAGCCGTTGACCAGCGCCGCGTGCCCGGCCTCCGCGAACCGCGCGAAGGTGATCGCCTGCGAGGCCACATCCGCCGCGCCACGCCGCAGCAGGCTCGGCCGCAGCGTGCCGCCGTCGGAGCGCGCCACGACGTCGGGGTCGAGGACGGCGAGGAGCGCGTCGAAGTCGCCGCCGCGCGAGGCGGCGAGGAAGGCGTCCACGACCTCGCGCCTGCGCGCGAGGTCGGTGTCCGCCGCGGGCGCGGCCCCCTCCACCCGGCGGCGGGCGCGGCTGGCGAGCTGCCGGGTGGACGCGGAGGTGCGGCCCAGGACGGGGGCGATCTCGTCGAAGGGCACGGCGAACAGGTCGTGCAGGACGAACGCGAGCCGCTCGGCGGGTGAAAGGGTCTGCAGCACGATCATGAGGGCGATGCCCACCGAGTCGGCGACCAACATCTCCTGCTCGGGATCCACCCCGCCCGGACCGCTGACCACCGGATCGGGCAGCCGGATCTGACCGTCCTCCTGGTCCTGCAGCGGCTCCTCACGCCGCGCACCGCGGGAGCGCAGCATGTCCAGACACACCCGGCCCGCCACGGTGGTCAGCCAACCACCCAGGTTCCGCACCTCGGAGACATCGGAGCGGCTCAGCTTCAGCCAGGTCTCCTGAACGGCGTCGTCCGCCTCGTTGAGCGAACCCAGCATGCGGTAGGCCACCGCGCGCAGATGGGAGCGGTGCTCCTCGAACCGCCCGGCCAGAAGTTCTGTCTCGCTCACCCGTCACATCCTCGCGGTTCGGGTCCGTCAGTGCCTGTGCCGGACCCTATCCGTCCGGCAGGGCCCGGCCGACGCCCCGGTCACTCTCCCGAGGCTTCCAGCCGCCGTCTGACATCGACCGTCAGCTTGTCCAGCAGACCGATCAGCAGCCCCCGCTCCTCCCCCGAGAAGCCCGCCACCAGCCGGGCCTCGCGCCCCAGCACCTCGTCGACGGAGCGCTCGATGAGCGCGTGGCCCTGGTCGGTCAGGGACACCAGCACACTGCGCCGCCCCGTTCCGCCCGGGGCGCGCCGTACCAGCCCCTCGCGTTCGGCTCGCGCCACGCGCTGGGAGATGGCACCCGCGGTGACCAGTGTCCGGCGGCTGATCTCCCGGGTGGTGAGCGCGTACGGGGGTCCGGAGCGGCGGATCACCGAGAGGAGGTCGAGGGTGGCGGCATCGATGCCCGCCGCGCGCAGGGCCCTGGCGCGGTCGTCGTCGAAGAGTTTCGCCAGCCGCCAGATGGGGGTGACGATCTCGATCGACTCGGTCGGGGCGCCGGGGCGTTCGCGCCGCCAGGCGGCGGCGATCTCCGCCACCGGGTAGGGCTCCGGCGGCTGTTCCGGGGACGCGGTGTCGTCGTCGGCCATTTGCGGACTCCCCTTCGATCCCCCTACGTTTAGATCTAAACGTAGCAGCTGGAAGGAGCCACCCATGCCCCGCACCGTGCTCATCACCGGAGGAACCAGCGGCATCGGCCTGGCCGCCGCCGCCCGGTTCGCCGCCGACGGCGCGGACGTCACCGTCACCGGGCGCCGCCAGGAGACCGTCGAACGAGCGGCCAAGGAGCTCGGCGTCCACGGCGTCGTCTGCGACGCGACCGAACCCCGCCAGATCGAGGCGCTGACCGCCCGCCTCGGTGACACCCGCGGCACTCTCGACGTTCTCGTCAACGCGGCGGGCGGCCTGCCCCGCGCGGCCACCGATGACGGTTCGCC
Source organism: Streptomyces sp. ME19-01-6 (assembly GCF_033793745.1). NCBI lineage: Bacteria > Bacillati > Actinomycetota > Actinomycetes > Kitasatosporales > Streptomycetaceae > Streptomyces > Streptomyces sp. ME19-01-6. The sequence continues at coordinate 18,109 of NZ_JARAXF010000027.1, forward strand.
ACTCGACGAGGTCAGGGCCCAATGGGAAGCCAACTGGGCGCAGAACCTGATGACGGCCGTTCTGACCACCACCGCCGTCCGGGAAAGGATGGCGCCCGGCGGAACAGTCACCAGCATCGGCTCCATCGGCGCCGAACGGGGCGGCGGTGGCTACGGCGCGGCCAAGGCCGCGCTCGCCGCCTGGAACGCCTTCCTGTCCGCCGAACTCGGCCCACATGGCGTCACGGCCAACGTGATCTCGGCCGGGTACGTGGAGAACACCAACTTCTTCGGCGACCGACTGACCCGCGAGCGCCACGACGCCCTCGTCGCCGAGACTCACAACAAGCGCCCCGGCACCCCGCAGGACATCGCCGAGACCGTCTTCTTCCTCGCCTCCCCGGGCGCCCGGCACATCACCGGCCAGACGATCCACGTCAACGGGGGCGCCTACACGACCCGCTAGCCACCGGCCGACCCATTCCTATGACCCCAGAACATCCAGGTAATGCTGGTTGTACATCACTCCGAGGGTGTTCCCGAAGGGGTCGACCACGGACGCGGTGACGAACCCGGGCCCGCGCTCGACCGGCTTCTCGTGCACCGTGGCCCCCAGGGACAGCAGCCGCTCGAAGGCGGCCTGCACATCGTCCACGTGCCAGTAGACCACCGCGCCCCCGGCCTCGCCCTCGCCCGACCGGCCGGGCAAGGCGAACCGTCGGTCGACAATGCCGAGTTCGTGCTGGTAGTCACCGATGCGGAACTCGACGTACGCGGGCACGCCCTCGATCGGGCGCACGAAGTACGGCTCGAAGCCGAGCAGCTCGGTGTACCAGCTCTGGGCAGCAGCGACATCGTCGGCGAAAAAGGTGACGGTGGTGAGTCCGCGCAGCATGGGGGTTCTTCTCCTTCAATCGGTGATGTGACCATCCTCCGACTTGAAGTGCTCACCAATTGAGCACTTTATGATCGAGGCTGAAGACATGCGCGCCGACCGCCTCATCGCCACCCTTCTGTTCCTGCAGGCCCGCGGCCGGGTGACCGCCGCCGAGCTCGCCGACGAGCTGGAGGTGTCCGTGGCCACCGCCCGCCGCGACCTGGAGGCACTGTCCGCGGCGGGCGTTCCCGTATACCCCCAGCCCGGACGCGGCGGCGGCTGGTCGCTCGTCGGAGGCGCCCGCACCGACCTCAGCGGACTGTCGGCCACCGAGGCGCAGGCGTTGTTCCTGCTCGTCGGCCCGGCCGCGGCGGTCTCGGCCAAGGCCAAGGCGGCGCTGCGCAAGCTCGTACGGGCGCTGCCGCAGACCTTCCGCGCCGACGCCGCGGCCGCCGCCGACGCCACCATGACCGACCCCGCCCGCTGGGGCGAGCGGGAACGCCGGCGGCCCGAGCTGGTCGAGCGGCTGCAGGCCGCCGTGGTCAGCCGCCGGAAGGTCCGGCTGACCTACGACAACCACGCCCGGAAGCGGACCAGCAGGCTGGTCGATCCGTGGGGCCTGGTCGACAAGGACGACACCTGGTACCTGATCGCCGGAACCGAACGAGGGCAGCGAACCTTCCGGGTCGACCGGATCGTCGCGGCCGAGCCCACCGACCAGCCCGCCGAGCGCCCCGACGACTTCACGCTCGCCACCGCGTGGCAACGGGTCGTCGGCGAGGTGGAGCAGCGGCGTTCACACACCTGGGCCACCGTGCTCATCGAGGCCCGGCACGTGTCGGTACTGCGCAACCACTTCGGGCGACACTGTCACCTCGACGCCGAACTCGACGACGGACGCGCTCGGGTCCGCATCGCCGCACCGACCCCGCTGGACATCGCCAGGCACCTCGCCGGCTGGGGCGCGCTGATCGACGTACTCGAACCACCCGCCGTCCAGGCCGAACTGGCACGGATCGGCGCCGAACTCGCCGAGCGCTACGCGGTCGGCCGTGGGTCAGGGCAGCGTCCAGATCTGGGTCGTCACGACGTAGAAGACAACGCCCCAGAAGGCGGTCACCGCGGCGACGATGCCGAGGCCGACGAGGTTGGTCTTCGCCGCCGATTCGTCCGGTGACGGCCTCAGCCACCGCTTGAGCAGCCGGTTCACGTAGTAGGGCATCGTCAGGAAGCTCATGATGAAGCTGGACAGCAGGTTGCCCACCAGCAGCCCGAGCCAGAGCCGCATCTTCAGCGGCGACAGGGCGAGCGTCAGCAGCACAACGGTCGGGTACAGGCCGACCCACACCGCGATGGCGGTTTTGGTTTCCGAGGGCGGCGGGGCGTCGTTGCCGTTCCCTTCGAAGGCGAACCAGCTGCCGAACGAGTTGTCGATCGTGCGCAGTTTGAAGTCGTTGAACTTCTGGCCTTCAGCGAGAAGTTTCTGCCGTCTGGGTGACGTCAGCCAGGTGTCGAGGTGCTCGGCGTTGTCGAATCGGTACAGCGTGGTCCATTCGTCCTGAAGTCCCTCGATGGGGCGGAAGAGCTCGGTTCCGCGAAAGCCTTCGAATGCGCTCTCCTCCTGGTTCATGTGGCGCTGCCAGTCGAGGAATTCGTCGACCTGGTTCGGGTGGACGCGATGGGTGACCACGACGGTCACCAGAGGGTCTCTTGGCTGCGTGCAGCCGCTGACCACCTGCTGGGTTGCGGGGCCGTCAAAGTATTTGCTGCCGATATCGAGATGACTCTGTCTGGTCGCCCCGTTCATCCACGCTTGCAGATGGGCTATCGAGTCGAATCGGTATACGACAACCCATTCGGGTTGCAGGGGTGTGGGCCGGGAGATCTCGTCACCGAGGTACCCGGGGTATTCGGCGGCAGCCGCGTTGACGCCCTTCTGCCATGCCTCGTACTCCCGCTCAAGGCCGGGCAGAACCTTCAGGCCGATGATGACCGTCGCCGCGGCGTCTTCGAGCTTTTCGGTGTTCATTCGCTCGGTCCCTCGGCGCCGGCCTGGTCTTCGTTGAGCCGGCTGTAAATCCGTTCGGGCGTGAGCGGCAGCGCGCGGTAGCGGACGCCCGTGGCGTCGTGGAGGGCGTTCGCCAGCGCGGGGGCCACCGGGTTGATACAGCATTCCGCGATCCCTTTCGACCGCAGGGGACCGACGGAGTCCGCCGAGTCCGCCAGGAGCACGTCGGTGCGGGGGATGTCAGCGTAGGCGGGGATGCGGTAGTTGCGCAGGTTCGGGTTGGCCATGGCACCGTCCGCGTCGACGTGGTGGTTCTCGGTCAGTGTGAAGCCGATGCCCTGGGCGACACCGCCTTCCACCTGTCCCCGTACCTGCGCGGGGTTGATGACCACGGCGGCGTCGGTCGCCTGGACGCTGTGAAGGATACGGATCTCTCCCGTCACCTGGTGGACGGCGATGCGGAAGCCCTGCGTATTGGAGGTGACGCTCCGGGGTGAGCCGTAGGCCTTGCGGGCGGCGGTGAATCGAACTCCGCGCGCTCGGGCCAATGCGACGAGCTCGGCCAACGACACGCGCTGGTCGCCGCAGACGACACCCTCCTCGTCCAGCGAGCACCTCGCGGGATGGACACCCAGGTGCGCGGCGGCCAAGTCCAGTATGCGGTCGCGCACGGCGTTGGCCGCTCGGAGTACCGCGTTGCCCGCCACGAAAAGGCCCGCACTCGCAAAGGCGCCGGTGTCGAATCCCGTGCGGTCGGTGTCGGCTTGCACCAGGCGAATCCGCGACGGCGTCGTGCCCAGCTGGTTGGCCGCGATCTGGACATGCGCGGTCGACGTGCCCTCGCCGAATTCGACGGTGCCGACGGCCAACTCGTACATGAGGTCGTTGCCCAGCGTGACCCAGGCCTCGGAGATGTGTTCGGTCGGTGGCGCGGTCTCGTGCACGGAACTCGCGACGCCGATCCCGACGAGCCAGCCGGACCCGGGGGGCGGCTCATCGGCCGTACGGGCCATGGCGTCGTCCACGAGATCGATGCACTTCGCGAGTCCGTCCTCGGCGAATACCACGTCGTCGGGGCCTTCGTGCATGGCGACGAGCGGATCACCCGGTCGCACGATATTGCACCGTCGCAGTTCGAGCGGATCGATGCGCAGTGTGCGTGCCAGTTCGTCCATCGCCGATTCCACGGCGAACGCCGGTTGGGTCATCCCGTAACCGCGCAGTGCCCCGCTGGGAATGGTGTTGGTGTAGACGGAGAACGCGTCGTACTTTTTGTTGGGGCAGCGGTAGATCATGACGGCAGCGCCGCCCGCATACAGCGTTTCGCCGCCGTGGTTGCCGTAGGCGCCCGTGTTCGACACATTGCGGACCTGGAACGCCGTGAGTGTTCCGTCCTCCTTCGCGCCGAGCTTGACCGTCAACGTCATCGGATGCCGTGGCGAAGCGGTGGTGAACTCCTCCTCGCGGGTGTACTCGAAGCAGACGGGCCGCCCGGTGTCCAGGGTGGCGAGCGCGACCAGATCCTCCGAGATGACTTCCTGTTTGCCGCCGAAGCCTCCGCCGACGCGTTTGCAGAACACCCGGAGCTGGTCCGGGCGCAGCGCGAAGAGATAGGCGAGTTTTCCTTTTGCGACCGACGGCGACTGCGAACTGGTGCGGACGTTCAGACGGCCGTCGTCCATCCAGGCAATGGAGCCGTGGGTCTCGAGATGCGCGTGTTGCACTCGCGGTGAGGAGTACGTGCCTTCGTGGATCACATCGGCTTCGGCGAACCCCGCGTCGATATCGCCGATATGCGAATGGATCTCGAACAAGATGTTGTGGACGGGATCGCGGACGAATGGATCGTGCGTGCCATGCAGCTGTGGCGCCCCGTCGGCCATCGCCTCTTCGGGGTCGAATACCGCCGGCATCACCTCGTATTCCACGTCGACCCTTCGGCAGCCCTCTTCCGCCGCCCGCACCGTGTCGGCCAAAACCGCAACGACGCGTTGGCCGACGAAGCGGACCGTGTTGTCGAGGATGAAGGTGTCGTCCGGATCGACGAGATGGTCGGTGTGGATCGCCGTGGTGAAACGCTTGCGGGGCACATCTTCCCAGGTGTAGACCCGGTGCACACCGGGAACCGCGAGCGCGGCGGTCTTGTCGATCGAGACGATCCGGGCATGCGCGTGCGGTGAGTGCACCACCTTGAGGTGCAGCATGCCTTCGATATGGGTGTCCATGGTGAACTCGGCACGACCGGTTACCACGTCGTCGGCTGCCGGGGCACTGACGCTCGTCCCGACGGCCTTTCCCGGCGCGGCTGTCTCCACGCCGGCGACGCCCTTCACGGCATCCTCGATCCCTCGATAGCCGGTGCAGCGGCAGAGGTTGCCTTTCAATGCCTGCGGCAAGTCCTCCTTCTGGGCCTCGGTGAACGCTGCCGACGTCATGATCATCCCGGCGGTGCAGAAACCGCATTGGAACCCCGGGGCATCACGGAACTGTCGCTGCATGGGATGCAGATCGCCGGGTGAGCCGATGCCCTCGATCGTCGTCACCTCACGACCCTCCGCGCGATAGGCAGGGGTGATGCAGCTGTGTACCGGATCGCCGTCCAACCACACCGTGCATGCGCCGCAATCGCCTGCGTCGCAACCCTTTTTGACGCCATGGTGGCCGAGTGCGCGGAGGAAAGTGCGCAGGCACTGTCCGGGGGCTGGTTCTTCGTCGAAGCTCTTGCCGTTCACGATATATGTCATGCCGGGCCCCCGGCCATGAGTTCGCGACGAATCTCCTCGGCGAAGTGCTTGGTCAGGTGGCGACGGTGGTCGGGGGTCCCGTTGGGGTCGGCGAACCAGACGTCTTCGGGGATGACGTCGATGCTCTGCTGTAGCGTTCGGGCATCGGGCATGGTGTCGAAAGCGATGCGCACAGGCCGTGTCGTGCCGGCTGTGACGGTGAGCACCAGGTCACTCGTTCCCGGAGTTTGAGTGCCGATGAGGAATACCGTCGAACGACCCAGGCGGGTCAGCGTGAACCGGCGGTGCGCGGCGCGTTTTCTCAGGGCGCGCGCCGGAATGTCGATGCGCCGCAAGACTTCCCCGGGGGTGAGAATGTTCCGGTTGTCGCCAGTCACGAAGTCGAGGGCGTCGACGGTGCGCGCTGACCCGTCAGGAGCCCACAACTCGTACGTCGCCTCGAGTGCGACCGTCAGCGTGATCATCGGGCCGGCGGGCAACGACATGCAGATGTTGCCGCCGACGGTCGCCGCGTTCCAGACCTTGAACGAGGACAGGAACGCCTCGCAGCTTTTCGTGAAAAGGGTGCCCGCGATCCCATCACCCGACAGAGCAAAGGCGTACAGGTCGCGGATGGTGCACGTTGCGCCGATTTCGAGGCCCGCGTCGCTCGGGACGAGAGGATCCCAGCGCAACGCCGTCAGGTCGATCAGGCGGCGCAGGCCCGGCTGCTCCGCGGAAAACAGCCACGTTCCGCCCGCGAGCCAAGTGTCGCTTTCGCGCCAGTCCGCGCCTGGCCTGCCGGAGGGCCGCCGGACGACTTCGGTGATGGTGTTGAGGTCCATCGGAACTGACCTCCCTCACGGCGATATTCGTGCGACGACCGCCTACCGAACTCGCTGGGAAATATCAATTATATCGCTGAACGTGCCGGCCTACCTCGCCAGGTCCGCGCCCAGCCGCTCGGGGAACGTGACGCCGGTCAGCTCCTCCGACACGGTCCACAGGCGGCGCGCCGTTTCCGGGTCGCCGGCCGCCGGGGACCGGCCGACCAGCGTCGGGGCGCCGCGCAACTCGGCGAGGCCGTCCGGTCCGACGTAGGCGGCGCCGGGCAGATCCTGGACCGTGGCATACAGCGTCGGCAGCGCGCCCGCCTTGCTGTCCTGCGCGAAGAACCGGTTGCCCACCCGCATGGCCGTGCGGCGCAGGAAGCTGGCGTCACCGCCCTGCAGGTTGGTGGCGGCCCAGCCGGGGTGCGCGGCCAGGGCGCGCACGCGGGAGCCGGCCGCGGTCAGGCGGCGCTGGAGTTCCAGGGTGAACAGGAGGTTGGCCAGCTTGGACTGGCTGTAGGCGCGCATCGGGGAGTACTCGCCCGTCAGGTTCAGGTTCTCGAAACGGATGTGATTGCCGCTCGGCATCCGGTGGGCGCCGGAGGAGACCGTCACCACGCGGTCGGTGATATGCGGCAGCAGCAGGTTGGTCAGCGCGAAGTGGCCGAGGTGGTTGGTGCCGAACTGCAGCTCGAAGCCGTCCTTGGTGGTGGCCTCCGCGACGTTCATGACACCGGCATTGTTGATCAACAGATCGAGGTCGCCCTGCCAGCCGGCGGCGAACCTGCGGACCGAGGCGAGGTCGGCCAGGTCGAGAGGGCGTATCTCCAGGGTGCCGGGCGTGCCGGTGACGGTCGCGGCGGCGGCCTCGCCGCGGCGGGTGTCCCGTACGGCGAGCACGACGTGGGCACCGGCCCGCGCGAGGGCGTCGACCGTGGCGATGCCCAGGCCGCTGTTGGCTCCGGTGACCACGGCGGTCCGGCCGGTCAGGTCAGGGAGGCGGGTTTCGTTCCAGGGGGGTGTGTTCAGGGTCTTCGACATGCGACCAATGTAGTCATCGCAAACAATGATGTCAACGACAACAATGTAGGCGCTGGTCACACCGCGGATAGACTGATGGGCATGAAGACCCGCCCGTACCACCACGGAGACCTCCGCGCCGCACTGCTGACGCGCGCCGAGCAGACACTGCGCGACAAGGGCCCGGGGGCGCTGTCGCTGCGGGAGCTGGCCCGCGACACAGGGGTCAGCCACGCCGCGCCCAGCCGCCACTTCAAGGACAAGCAGGCGCTGCTGGACGCGCTGGCCCTGGAGGGATTCGACCGCTTGCTGGGGGCGCTGACCACGGCGCGGGACGAGTCGGGCGGGGCCTTCGCCGACCGGCTGGACGCGATCGCGCGCGCCTATGTGGACTTCGCCACCGGCAACGCGGTCCTGCTGGAGCTCATGTACTCGGTCAAACACGAACCGGATGCGTCCAAGGAGCTGATCGCGTGCTCGCAGCGGCTGGCGGCGCTCGCCACGGAGCTGATCGAGGACGGGCAGCGCCGGGGCGAGGTGCGCGCGGGGCCGGTGGGGAGCATCACCCTGCCGACCATGGCCGCGCTACACGGCTTCGCCACCCTGGCGGCGAACGGCACGCTCCCCGCCGAAGATGTCGAGCAGGGCCTGGACGACACCATCGCGTTCGTCCTGCGGGGCTGCGTGACGTAGAGACAGCCCGGCGCTCGACAACACCGCGCCTCTTGGCAGTCCCCTGAACACCGGCCGACAATCTCTCCTGACGTATCGACAACTCACGGGGGGATTCATGACGGAGCCATCACGCCCGGACGGCCAGTGGCCACCGGATGACCAGCCGTCCCAGGGCGGCCCGTACGGCCCACCACAGAACCCTCCATACGGGCCGCCGCCGGGTTCCCCGTACGGCCCGCCGCAGAACTCCCCCTACGGGCCGCCGCCGGGTTCCCCATACGGGCCGCCGCCGGCCTCCCCGTACGGGCCCCCACCGCAGAACTTCTCGTACGGGCCACCGCCCGGCTCCCCATACGGGCCGCCGCCACCGCTGCCGCCGCATCCGCCGGCCCCGAGGTCTCGCCGGTGGCGACTGCTGCCGTCGGGCCGACGCGGGCGCTTCCTCCTTTTCGGCGGGGTCGGTGCACTGGTCCTGGCTCTGGTGGCCGGGCTGCTGGTCTGGGACAACACGGACTCCGGAGCGCAAAAGCCGGAGGCCAAGTGGAATCTGAAGCCGTTCCGGCAGGCCCTGGCCGAGCTGGCCCTGGCCCCCGGCCTGCGGTACCAGGACTCCTCGACCGCCGGTGCCACGAAGCGGGACGTCACCGTCACAGCCTCCGGCAGCCGCTTCGGCACCACGGGCTCTGGCACCAAGACGCTCGACCGTGACGTCCTCCAGGTGGGTGGCAAGACCTTCACCCGCTGGAAGGTGGACCCCGCCCCCGGCCAGGACGCCAAGCCCGGCACGGAGACGCCCGGCAAGTGGTCCGCCGGGTACGAGGGCTCGTCCGGCTCGGCGAAGGAGGTGGTCGAGCAGCGTCCGACCCCACCCGAGCTGGCGACTCAGCTGTCCAAGGCGCTGGACGCGCTGGAGAGCACACCGGCTCCGCGCGAGTCGTCGCAGCGGCAGCCCCGCACCGTGAAGGGGGCACCCGCCCTGGGAGTGGACACCTCGGCGGGCCGTCTGCTCATCACGCGGAAGAAGCCGTACCGGGTGCTGCGCCTGGAGCCCTACCGCCCGTCGCGGTCGGGGGCGCCCTCCCCGGGCGCCGGCACCGTGAGACAGGCCGCGGCCCAGGATTCCCCCGACGACGATCCGGCCGAAGCCCCCGAGGTCACGGACGGACCCCTCGAGGGCAGTGACTCCCAGGGCATGGATCTGGCCCCGGTCACCGGGGACGCCGTCGACCCGATGTACGACACCCTGGAGAAGCAGACCAAGGAGCTCGGCAAGGCCACCGACAGCGGCATCTCCCTCACGCTCAGCGGCTCGGGGTCGGTGAAGTGCGGCTCCGGAGGCTGCACCACCAGCCACAGCTTCTCCGGCCAGATCACCACCAGCGCGAAGAGCCGCCTGGTGGACGGCAAGGTCACCGCCGTCATGAGCGCCACCTTCACCATCGACGGAAAGTCCGCCGGCGGCTGCACGAGCAACCAGGGCACCTTCGCCGTCACCGGCACCAGCGTCTCAGGCAGCCTGTCCTGCTCCAACCCCGGCGCCGGCCCGACCTTCGCCTCGATCGAGGCGCAGAAGAAGGCGGAGGCCCGGGCCCGCTCCCGGGCCAACGGCGGCCGGCCCGTCCAGTACCGGATCCCGTACACCTCCAACGCCCTGATCACCGCCCGCGCGCTGGCGACGGTCGAGGTGAAGAAGCTCGTCGAGCGGGTGAAGCAGGAACGGAACAACAAGGACTGCGGCCGGTCCCACAGCTTCCCGTCCGGTACCAAGGTCCTCCTTGCCGACGGAACCCACCGGGCCATCGAGGACATCCGCCTCGGGGACCGGGTGGCGGCCGGCGCCCCCGGGCTCCGGCGCACCGAGGCGCGGCCGGTGACCCAGGTCTTCGCCACCGAGGGCGACAAGGACTTCACCCGGATCACCGTCAGCACCGATCGTGGGCCCGCCACCCTCATGGCGACCGACAACCACCCGTTCTGGCTGGCGGACGCCAAGCGGTGGAAGAACGCGGGCGACCTCCGGCCCGGCGACAGGCTCCGCAGCGCCGCGGGCTCGCCGCTCCCGGTGACCGCGGTCCTGGACCAGCAGGTCAGTCAGCCCACGCACGACCTCTCGGTCGCCGGTCCCCGCACGTACTATGTGCTGGCGGGCGAGACGCCGGTCCTCGTCCACAACAACGGCGGCATACCGCAGGTCGACAACGCGCGACTGCAGAACATCGTCGATGCGCTGTATCACGGCCTCGGCAGTCCGAACCCGATCGGTGACGGTTCCGCGATGGCCGCGGCCAACGAAGAGGCCCAAGGCGGCGCCAAGGTCGAGGGGAAGGATCACCTGAAGAGCACGACCCAGCTGCGGGCGTCGCTCAACAACTTCCTCACCAAGGACGAGTACAAGCCGAAGGGCGGGAAGAAGGAGACCGTGGTCAGGTCGGCGCGGGACATCCGGGTGGCGAAAAGCCTGATCCAGGCCATCGACGACGCGCACAAGGGCAAGTACAAGGGTGCCGCCGGTTACGAAGGGCTTCAGGGCTGCTGATGGACAGCGGTGAGCAGTTGGTACTCGATCTCGTGGGCCACGTCCCGGAGCTCGAGGACCTTTACGAATCACACGTGTTCAACGAGAACGGTGAAGTCCTGCCGCACGTGTTCTTCTGGGACGTCACGCAAGAGGTGATGGACTCATTTCTCGCCCCACAGGGCGGGACGTTGGACTGGCGGAAGGTCCTTGACTTCCTGGAGGACAGGATGAAAAGGGGAGTTCCCGAAGTCGACGAGATCATCGTGACCTCGTTCCTGAACTACCTTCCGTACCCGGGCAGCCCGGGGCATGAGATCACGAAGTCTCTCGGCCCGGTCATGTCGCAGCGCTTCACCAGGATCCGCCCGGCGGGATAGCCGGTCTCCGGTGTGCCCGCCGGCCTCCCCGCGAGCGGGCACACCGGATCCCTGGGTCAGGTCCTACGTGTGGTCCGGCAGCCGGCCGGTGTAGTAGCGGATGTCGTCGCGATCGCCGCCAAGGCCGACCGCCCACTCGGCCAGCGTCTCGGGCGAGGAGGCGTCGGCCAGCACGGCGGCGGCCAGGGCGGGCGGCGGCCCGGCACGCTCGATGAGGTCCCGCCACTGCTCCGGGCGCATCGCCAGGTACCGCAGGCCCGGTATCAGGGCGGCCACCTCGAGGTCCCGCACAGCCGCCCGGGACAGGTCCAACCCGTACAGCCGGGGGCAGTCCCGCAGCGGGGCCAGCGACACGGGCTCGGCCGACCGCACCGTCACGGCTGCCAGCGTGGGGTCTCCTGCCAGCGGCGACAGCTCCGCGTCGCAGGTCACGTCCGCGTGGTGCACGGGGGGCTCCGCCGCCGCGCCCGAGCCTTCCGTTCCGCCGTCCGCGTCTTCAGCGGTGTCGCCGGGCAGCTCCCGCAGCCCGGCGTCGATCCACAGCTGCTCGGACGCGGCGTCGCACCTGTAGTCGCCGCGTTCCAGTGCCGCCAGCTCCAGCCGCAGCAGCTCGGTCACCGAATCGGCGACGTACACGGGGCCGTCGTCGTGGTGCAGACCCACCCGGATCACCTGGCCCGGGCGGCCGCCTTCGGCCGGATCCATGTCCACGGCCAGGAAGTCACCGCCGGTGCTGTCCGCGAAAACGATCCAGCCGGGGCGGTCGGCCGAGGACCGCACCGTGGCGCGCGGCAGACCATCGGAGCGCACCGAACCGAGCCTGTGGTACTGCCAGGTGTCGCCCGCCGCCCACCAGTGGTCCGCGTGGCGGAAGGAGACCAGTTGGTCGAGGTCGAGCCAGATATGACGGTCGAAGAGCCGGGAGCCGTCGTCCCCGCCGTCGCCGTCGGCCACGGCGTACAGCGCGCGCAGGTCGTCCGGGAGCGGCACGCCCAGCTTCCGCTCGTAGTCTTCGATCTCCTCAGCGTTCCAGGGGCCGGGCAGCACGTCCTCGAAGCGTTCGAGGCGGCCCGGCTCCCAGCCGAAGATCTCCGTCCGCTTGCGCAGATACGCCCACAGCAGCCGCACCGCCTCCTGCGGATCTCCGGCCTGTGTCGGGTCCACGGGCCCGGACTGCAGATCGCCGGGGTCGGGTGGCCGGACATCGGGCCGCAGGACGTAGACATGGCCCGGCCCTTGGGGCTGCAGAGCGATCGCCCGGCTGGTCAGCGCTTCGAACCGGCCGTCGGCAAACACCATCAGCTCGATGGCCAGTGCGTCGGCTCCGGTGTCGTCCAGTTCGAAAACCCGCTTCAGCTGCTTGGGTGTCCGCATGGATCCGGGGCGTGTTCTGCCGTTCGCGAGAACATTGACCACTCCGTGGCAGCCGATGGCGTGCCGGTCGGCACGAGCGCTGATCGATGCCCGCTGCCACCCTGGGGGCGCCCCTTTGGCCATGCTGTGCGCCACTTGCTGCAGCAGCGCGGTGATCTGCGGGTTTTGTGGGTTCTGCGGACTGGTCATGGGTCCCATTCCAGCAGCAGTGACCGACAACTGAGCCCCGCTCAGCCGGGATAGGCTCGGTGGCCGGCCTCGGAAAGGAGACACTGACACATGGTGGCCGGCTTCCACAGCTTCCACTGGGAAGGCTGCGAACTGCCCAGCGCCGAGCTGGAACAGGCGCATGACGAGCTGATGGCTCCGACCGAGGCGCAGGCGTACCTCCGCGCCTTCCGCACCCTGCTCCACAGCGGACACACCGTCGCCGCGGGCATCGCGCTCGACCACTTCCAGTACTCCGGGGCGCTGACCCGGTTCGGTGGCGAAAGCGCGGTCGAGCAGTTCGGGCCCGACGTACTCGCCGTGGCCCGCGAACTGCTCCGCCGGCCGCCGACCCCAGGGGACGAGGACACCCTCGCGGGCGCCAACCACGCGAGCGCGCTGAACGCGATGATGAACCTCGCCGAACCCGCCGACATCGACCTCATCGCCGACGCCCTGGCCCTCGCCACCAACGAGGATGTGCGCTCCGCCGCCTGTTCGGCCGCCGCCACCGCGCTGGCCGAGGCCGAGACGCCGAGCCCGCGGCTGGTCGCCGCGCTCGGCGCCGTGGCGTTCGACGAAAGCCCCGATATCGACATGAGGGAGCGCACACAGGCCCTGCACGCGCTGTTCGAGGCGGACGACCCCGAGGCGACGGCCCTCCTGATCCGCGCCACCGAGTCGAGCGAGCTCCAGTTGCAGGTCCAGGGCGCCCTCGGCCTCACCACAAACGGCCGGTTCCATGACCACCGGGAACGTGTCGAGCGGCTGGCAGCCACCTGGCCGCAGGACGCGCAGTACCCGGCGAGCCTGGTACGGGAGGCGCTGACCGGGTTTCACAGCACCTACTGGCTCGGGGCCCGGCTGGACGGCGATCCGGAGCTCGAACGCGCCCACGCGGAGCTGATGTTCCCCACCGGCAGCGTGGACGCCTACCACCGCGCCTTCCGCACCCTGCTCCACAGCGAAAACCCGGTGGCCGTGGGCATCGCGCTCGACTACTTCGAGAGCTGGCAGGGGCTGGGCCACCTCCTCCACGAGGACGAGATCGAGGCGTACGCGCCCGAGGTGGTCGCGCGGGCCTGGGAGGTGTTGGGCGATCCGCCGTCGCCGCCCGAGCTGAGTCCGCGCACCGGCGAGGCCGCCAACCACATCAGCGCGTTGAACGCGATCGGTCCCCGCTGGGCGGAGGCATCAGACGCGACGCGGATCGCCGAGGTGCTGGAGCGGACCGCCAACGACGAGGTACGCCACAAGGCGCTCTGGGTCGCGTACGGAGTGCTGGACACGGACGAGGAGCAGGACGGTACGGCCGAGACGCCCGACCGTACGCCCGACCGTACGGCCGAAGCGCCCGATCGGGAACGACTTGTCGGCCTCGTCAGCCGCTTCGTGTTCGACCCGTCCCTGTCCGGCCACCACAAGACCGCACTCCGCGTGCTGGGCGAGGCGCTGGGACCGGAGTCCAACCCGCTGCTGGTGCGCGCCCTGTCCAGCGGCGACTGGGACATCCACGTCCAGGCGGCCTGGCGGCTGTCCCGCCCGGAGCGCATCGACGAGCATCGTGAACTGCTCGAAGCGGCGGTGGAGGGCTGGCCGGTTGAGGTCATGTCATCGGCGCACGACGCCGACCTGGTCCGCCGCGCGGTGTTCGGAGGCATGCACAGCGTCCATTGGGAAGCCCACCGGCTCGCAGACCCCGACCTCTACCGCGCACACCGCGAACTGCGGGCGCCCAGCGGCGAGGAGACGTACCACCGCGCGCTCCGCACCCTGCTCGACAGCGGTCACGAGGTGGCCGTGGGCATCGCGCTGGACCACTGGTACGACGAGAAGGGCCTCGAGCGCCACTTCGGCGAACAGGCACGCGCCATCGACACCCCCCAGGTGCTGGCCCGCGCCCGCGAGGCGCTGCGCCGGCCCCCGTCACCGGCCGGTGCCAGCCACCTGAGCGCGTTGCACGCGCTGCGCGAGGCGCGCTCGTGGGAGCCCGAGGACGCGGCGCTGCTCGCCGGCGTGCTGCGGCGGGCCGCCGACCGCGAGGTGCGCGGCTGCGCCCTGTACACGGTCAGTGAGTTCCTTTACGCGACGGAGTCGGCGGACCCGGAGTTGATCAGCACCCTCGGAGCCCTCGCCCGCGACGACAGCCTTCCCGTGCTGAACCGCACCGGCGCGCTGGGAGCGCTGAGCGATGCCAGGGGCGACGCGGCGACCGAGGAACTGGTACGCGCCACCGGATGCGACGTGTTGGAGGTGCAGGCCGAGGCCGCCTTGGCCCTCACGGATGAGTCCCGGCTGGAGGACCACCGGGCCCTGCTCACGGAGCTCGCCGCGTCGTGGCCGACGGAGGGAACGCCCTGGGCCGTCGATCGCGTACGCGACAGCCTGGAGAGGCGGGACTGAACCGCGGCTCGGCCGAACCAGGGCCCGGGCCCGGCCGATGAAGACCGGGCCCGGTTACGGGTGTTGCTACGCACCCGGCCGGCCCCTAAATTGGGAGCGCTCCCACAGCCGATTGCGCGCCTTCTCAGGGAGGTCCCCCACATGCGCTTCCAGCGATTACGGCCACGGGTGTGGGCACCCGCGGTCCTCATGGCCATCGCGAGCCTGACGGTCACCACCCTCACCACCCAGGCAGGCGCCGTCGGCGCTCCCGGGGCGCCCGCGCGCCTCGCCGCCGGCGTCGAAGACGACGGTGCCGACTGCGCCGTGCAACTCCCGGGCTCCTTGACCGCCAACTCCAAGCTCCCCGACCCCTTCACCAAGCTGAACGGGACGCGCATCTCCACCAAGTCCGACTGGCGGTGCAGACGAGCGGAGATCAAGAAGCTGGCGGAGAAATACGTCTACGGCGAGAAACACACCAAGCCCGCCAGTGTCACGGGGACCGTCTCGAACACCAACATCACGGTGAACGTGACGGACCAGGGCAAAAGCTCCAGCTTCTCGGCGAAGGTCGAACTGCCCAGTGGCTCCGGCCCCTTCCCGGCCGTCGTGGTCGTGGGGGGATTCGGAGCGGACACCGCCACCATCAAAGCCTCCGGCGCCGCCGTCATCAGCTACGACCCCCTCGCGGTCGGCAGAGAGGGCACACCACGGAACAACAAACAAGGCGCGTACTACAGCGTCTACGGCTCATCGAGCAGCACCGGGGTCCTCATGGCCTGGGCCTGGGGTGTGAGCCGGATCATCGACGTCATCGAGCAGTCGGGCGGCAACATCCTCAAGGCTGACGCGATGGGCGTCACGGGATGCTCGCGGTACGGAAAGGGCGCCTTCGCCATCGGCGCCTTCGACCAGCGGATCGCCCTGACCATGCCGATCGAGTCGGGCACCGCCGGCGCTCCCATCTTCCGCGGGATTCCCGGAGAAAGCGGCTCGCAGCCTCTGAGCAGCGCCTACTCGGAGCAGCCGTGGCTGGGCGACGCGTTCGGCTCCTTCACGGGCAACCCGGCCACGCTGCCGCTGGACACGCACGAAATCGTGTCCATGGTGGCGCCGCGCGGCCTCTTCATCATGGAGAATCCGCATATCGACTGGCTCGGCGCCAAATCGGGGAGCGTGGCGGCCCTGGGCGGAGCGGAGGTCTACAAGGCGCTCGGCGCGGGGACCAACATCACCTACTGGTCCGACATCCAGGACGGCAACCACTGCGCCGTCAGGTCCGAGTGGAAGGCTCCTCTGCAGCAGAACATCCAGAAGTTCCTGCTGAAGACGGGCAACGCTCCCGGCCTGATCAGGATCTCGGGCAAGAAGCCGGGCAACCTGTCCGAATGGCGCACTTGGACGACTCCAACCCTCACTGATTAGCCCAGAGGCGCCGGAGCGCCCCGGCTCCGTCGGGGCGCTCCCGCCGCAACGCTACTCGGCTGTGCACGAGAAGCCGTAGTACAGCCCGTGACCTGGGACGGGCAGCCCCACGGGCAGGCGGGGGCCGGTCAGCTCTGGCACGGCAACGACGTCCCACGGCACGGTCGCGTCGACGAGGTGCCGACCGAGGTCGATCGAGCTCACCTCGGCGCCATCCACGTACGTGGTGAGAGTGGGGGCGCTGCTGAGCCCGCTCTCCAGCGCGAGCCACTCATCGCATGCCCAGCGGATCTCGTCGGCGTCGGACGCGACGATGGTCGCGCCGTAGCGCACGCTTCCACTCCATGACTCGTCCTCCACCACATAAAAGCTGTACGTGGCCTCCGCGGCCGGTTTGCCGCTCACACCGAGCAGTACAGCCAACTCGTCCAGTCCGGCCTCGACGTGGCCGAGGGGACTGGCCGCGCGGATCCGGGCGTAAAGCTCCTCCGCCTCGCTCTGCCGCCGTCTGACGGTGTCCTCGCCCTCCCCGTACTCCTCCATGACATCGGGGTTCATGTCCAAGACGGCCTCCCAGTAGGCGATCTGCTGGGCCAGACGCCCGGTCAGCAGCGTCAGGGCCTCGATGTCATCGGGCCGTGCCTCCACCGCGGCGCGCAGCCAGCGCTCCTCGGGCCAGGTCTGGTCACCGTCGCCGGAGGCACCCGGTTCCGACGCCGTCAGGCACAACAGCCGCCCCAACTCCAGCGCGGCGTGGGCATCGCCCGCCATCGCGGTGGTCCGCAGCCGTGTGAGCGTTTCCGCAGTGATCGCCATGGGCCGACGCTACAGGGCCGTACGGACGCCGGCCGCGGCGTCAACGGACGGCGGGGCCGCTGTCGAGCACGTCGGCCCGGGAGTTGCCGCCCGGCTCCCGCCCGGCGGCGGTGGGCGTCAGATGGCGTGGGGCACGACGTCGCAGCAGGTGTCGTGCGAGGGCGAGCGCGGCCGTGGTCGCGACCAGGGCGGACACCCCGCTCCAGCCGAAGTGATCATAAGTCCGCACACCGAGCCAGGACCCGATGCTGCCGCCGAGGAAAGCGCACGTCATGTAAGCGGTGTTCAGGCGGCTGCGGGCCTCGGGGCGCAAGGCGAAGATCCGTGCCTGGTTGGCCACCTGCCCCGACTGCATCGCGACATCGAGCAGCAGCATGCCCACCAGCAGCGCGGTCAGCCCTACCGCGCCGCCGAGCGCGCCGGGTGCGATGACCGCCGCCGCCGCGACGGCACCGATCATGCACACGAGGTTCACCGGGTCGGGGCCTCTGCGGTCGACCGCGCGGCCCGCCACCGGGGTGGCGAACATACTGCCCGCGCCGACCAGGGCGATCAGACCGATCGTCTGGGCGCCCAGGTGGTATGCCTGGCCGGTGACGAGCAGGGCGATGCTGGTCCAGGCGGCGCTGAAGCCGGCGAAGACCGCCGCCTGGTAGAAGCAGGAGCGCCGCAGTTCGGGTTCGGCACACAAAAGGCGCACCGGCTCGGCGATCAGCGAGCCGTAGCGCTGCCGCGACGACGGTGTCGTCGTCGGCACCACGCGGCCCAGGACCATCGCCAGTACCAGCACCAGTGCGGCAGCCACCAGGTAGGGAGCGCGCCAGCCGAGCCATTGGCCGAGGGCACCGCTGAAGGTACGGGCCAGCAGGATGCCGCCGATCAGTCCGCTCAAGAGCGTGCCCGTCACGGCCCCGCGCCGCTCGGCGGGCACCAGCCCCGCGGCCATCGGGATGATGATCTGCGGCACCACCGTCGTGGCCCCCGTCGCCACGCTGGCGGCGATGAGCACGGGCAGCCCGGAGGCAGTCGCCGCGGTGAGCAGGCCCAGGCCGGTGAGGCCGAGCAGGGTGAGGAGCAGGCGGCGGTGCGGCAGTCGGTCGCCGAGAGGGACCAACAGAAAGATCCCGACTGCGTAACCGAGTTGGGCGGCCGTCACCACCAAGGCGGCCGAGTCACCCGACACATGCAGGTCGGAGGCGATCAGCGGACTGATCGCCTGCGGGAAGTAGACGTTGGCCACGCCAACGCCGCAGGCGAGAGCCAGGCCGAGGGTCACCCAGCAGTTGAGACCTGCGGGGGGCGGCACTGTCTGATCGCTGGACAGGGGCATGAAGGGACACCTCACCACGGGAACCGGTTTAACTGGTTCAGCGAAGGTACCAGTTAAACCGGTTCCGAGATAGGCTGATCACATGGCCTCATCCATCGAACCGGCCCGCTTCCGACAGGGGGCCGGCCGACCGTGCCTCGACTTCATCCGCACACTGCGCCATCGAGGGACGCCCCAGGCCGCGGAGGAGCTCGCGTCGCCGGTCGACCTGGCCGCATGGATACGGCAGTGCGGCCCCGGCGAGATCACCTCCGCCACCAGGCAACCCGATGCCCCACAGCTTCAGCAGGCACGCGCACTGCGCGAGGCGATCCATGAACTGATCCAGACGGCACGCGCCCGAGGCGGCACGACGGCATCGCGCCCCGCCGTCCGGAACCACGTCAACGATGCCGCCGCGCACCCCGTTCCGGCCCCCAGCCTCCAAGCATCGGGCGGCATCGAATGGCACGCGGACGACCCCGTCACGGCGACCCTCGCGCTCATCGCCCGTGACGCACTCGACCTCGTCACCTCCCCGGCCATCGCCCGCGTCCGCGACTGCGCCGGCCCGCGGTGCGGCGCCCTCTTCCTCGACACCTCCCGCCCGGGCACCCGACGTTGGTGCTCCATGGCCACCTGCGGAAACCGGGCGAAGAAAGACGCACTCCGCACCAGGGGAACCGCTTCCGAGGCAGGATGAAGGCCATGGCGAAATCTCAACCGATCAACTACATACGGGTTGCTGAAGTCCTCACCGAGCTCGGCATGATCACTCAGGAGACAGCTCAAAGCGTCATAGCCGACTTCGGTGACCTCGCGCACAGCGAAATGAAACCAGGCCATGAGATAGCCAGCTCGCTCGAAGACTTCGGCGTGGCCGTATCCATCCACGCCGATGACGTCGACTTCGCCGACCAGCACTACGAATGGCTCCTCGGAGAAGCGGCAGCCCTCACCGGAGGAAAGGTCACCGTCGACAACTACCGCTTCCACAAAGAAGACCCGGACGACGAGGACGCCGGCCGCGGGACGCTGTACTTCGAGTGCAACGGCAAGGAGCTCTCCTTCCTCATCGAGCAGGAGTCGAACGACTACCTCGACATGACCGCGGCCCAGGCCGCCATCGAAGCGCTCAGCCCCGACGACGACCCCCGCTCCTTCCGCTGCGCCGACTGCGGCCCCGACACCCTCGGGCACGACGACGTCATGGTCTGGGCCACAGCCGAGCAGCGCGAAGGGCTCTTCCAGCACCTCGGCATCACGTTCAAGGAACCGTGGTGAGACAACGGTTCAACGGAACCAGGGAGCCGGGCGGTCGCGGTGCAGCGGGCACTCGCAGGGCGGGTACTGGCTGGACTGGAGGGGCGCGAGCTTGTCCTTGATCATGACGATCACCTTGCCCAACTCCTCCGTGACCGCACCGGTCTCCGAGGACACGCGGTACACGCGCATGGTCATCCGAGGGCCGTCGGGCTCGGCCTGCGTACGGCGGGAAATCCCCTTGCCCCTGGCGGTGACGCGCTCGATAGGTTGATCCATGTCGACCTGCTTCCATCTTCAGGTTGGCCCGCCCCGGGACCGCGCGCACGGTCGCCGGGGCTTACTTCCTCCAGGGCCAATTACGGACTGTGCGCCCATCGTTGCGCTCCGGTGCGTATGCTCGAAAGGCGCCAGTGGTCCCGGTGAGATCAACGGGACATGGAGGGATAACCGATGCCTTTTCAGCCACGCGAACTCTTCCCCGACCGCTCCGCCCGCGACCTGTTCGGCGCGGAGATCCGCCGCCACCGCGAGAAGGCGGACATGTCCCTGCGGCGGCTGGCGGAGGTGCTGAACTACAGCAAGTCGCACCTCGCGCGGATCGAGGCGGCGGAGTGCCTTCCGTACGACGACCTTCCGGCGAAGCTGGACGCGTGCTTCGGCACGGACGGGATGTTCGCGAGGCTGCACGCGCTCGCGAAGAACGAGCCCTTCCCGGGCAAGTACCGCTGGATGATGGACATCGAGAGGCGCGCGGCGGTCATCGAGGAGTACTCGTGCGCCACCATCCCCGGCCTGCTCCAGACCGCTGAGCTGGCGAGGGAGTCGCTACGCATCGGCAACCGCCACGCTCCGGACGCGGAAATCGAGGCCATGGTGAAGGCCCGCCTCGACCGGCAAGCACGGCTGGACCACCCTCAACCGCGGGAACGCTGGTTCATCGTGGACGAAGCGGCGTTGCGCCGCCCGGCGGGTGGGCCCGAGGTGATGTGCCGCCAGATGGCGTCCCTGGTAGAGCGCGGGACACATCCCTACGTAACCATTCAGGTCCTGCCGTTCAGTGCAGGCCAGCATGCCGAGGCGGGCAACTCCCTGATGCTCTTCACGCTGCCGGATGAGCCAATGTTCGCCTACAAAGAGGACAGCCGCTTCGGAACGATCATCGAGGACCAGGGCGTAGTTGCGAAGCTCCGGAAGAACTACGATCTGTTGCGGGCCATGGCCCTCTCGCCCCGTGACTCCGAGGCGATGATCCGAGCCGTGATGAAGGAGTGGACCTCATGCGGATCACCCCGGACCTGAGCGCTGCCTCCTGGCGCAAGAGCAGCTACAGCAACAACGACGGAGGGGCATGCGTCGAGGTCGCCGGCAACCTCCCCGACCTCGTCCCCGTCCGCGACTCCAAGAACCCCGACGGCCCCGCCCTCGTATTCCCCTCCCGTTCCTGGGTCGCGTTCATAGCCACCCTCAAGGCGCCGACTGCTCAGTACTCCGGCTGTAGACCGTGATCTTGCTGGTCGGGGTCGGTCCGGGAACGCATCGAACGGTCAAGACCTTGGCATTCGTCACCCCCCAGGACCGCCGCCCGGCAATGCAACCGACAGGCGGTCTTGAGACCTGACAACCCGCTCGCAGACTTCCACGAACGCCTTTATTGGACAGAGTAGTTGCAGACGGCAAGCCAGCCTGAGGCGGACTTGAAACCCTCCCAACAGGGGAAGGATCTTCCGAACGAACAGTCGGAAGCAAGGGAGTCGAACGATGGAAACGCGAGACCCCGGCGCACCCTGGGGCACCACCCGCATGGCGCCGTATGCCGAGACCGGCACCGTTCCCCTGCGCACCCCGGTGATCGACCCCGAAACCCAGATCGCCGTCGTCATCGACGAACACGGCCGCACGGTCGAACTCCACAATCACCAAACCAGCAGCAGCACCTCGAACTCCACGAGTACCAGCAGCGCCGACAGCTACGACTCCGACAGCTCCTCGGACTCCGACACCGACCACTGATGGCGACAGGCCGGAGCGGGTCGGTGCTGGTACTGACCAACCCTCACGACGTGACGACCGACGTGGTACTGCGAATCCTTGCGGAACGCCAGGTCCCGGTGGTCCGTCTCGACCCCGGCACAGACTTGCATACAGGTGCCGCGCTCACCGCCACGTACCGCACGGGCGATCAGCGCGGCACCTTGCGCACGCCGAGCCGCGAGCTCGACCTCACCGAAGTGCGCTCCGTCTGGACGCGTCGCCCCTCACCCTTCGATGGGCCGCCCGAACTGGACGGACAGGAACGCCGGTTCGCGGCCTCGCAATCCCTGTGGGGCGTCGGCGGCATCCTGGCGTCGCTCTCCGGAGCCCATTACGTCAACCACCCGTGGAACAACCGGGCGGCGGAGTACAAACCGGCCCAGCTCGCCACCGCACAGCGTAGCGGCCTCTCGGTCCCCAGCACGCTGATCACCAACGATCCCGATGAGGCACGGGAGTTCGCTACTCATCAGACCGGCGGAGTGGTCTACAAGCCGTTGTGGAACACCCCCTACACGGTTGACGGCCAAGCACAACAGGTGTGGGTGCGGGAGGTACGCCCGCACGAGATCACCGCCGCCGTGGCCAGCTGCCCGCACCTGTTCCAAGCCAAGGTGGAGAAGGCGTTCGACGTACGTCTCACGGCTGTTGGCAACCGGCTGTTCGCGGTCCGGATCGACAGTCCCGATCTCGACTGGCGGCAGCGGCAATCCTTGATGGAGTGCACGCCGATCGCCGTCCCCGACCGAGTCGCGCGCTCGGTGTCCGCCTACCTCACCACCTCCCGACTCGCCTTCGGCGCGTTCGACTTCGCCGTCACGCCTGCCGGCGACTGGTACTTCCTCGAGTGCAACCCCAACGGACAGTGGGCATGGCAACCCGACTCGATCACCGACTCGATCGCCCATGCCATCGCTGACCAACTCCAGAACGGCCCCGAAGCGGTGGATGGGGATCCCGGCAGGCTCGGACCTGATTACAGGAAGAGGGAGTTGTAGCCGCAGGTGAGGTGACGGCCGTACCCGAACTGTTCCTCAAGGTCGTCATCCGGGTCGATATCGCCATCGACCGCGAGGGCCTCTCCCCATGCCCTTTCGTTTCCCTCGACCTGCCGGACAAAGACGACTTTCTCGTCAGGAAGTAGCGGCTGGCTCAGCTCGGGGAGCGCAAGGCGTGCCCAGTCGATCGTCACCTCGATCTCGTCAGCCTCCTCCTCAGCGACCGACTGGAAGACGTTCGTGAGAAAAAACTCAATCCACTCGTCGGCCTCGTAATCGCTTCTTTCCTCCTCGTACTCGCTTCCGGGCTCGGGCTCTCCTCCCTGAGGCTTCCCGTCATTCCGGAAGCTGATCGTGGTGAGTCCGGGGACCTTGACCTGGAGGAATGGGTAGAGATCCTTCTCCACCGCCAACTGCCCGGCCTGGTAAGCCCTGACGAGAAAGTCGTCGGTCGCCCCGGCCCAGTTGCCGAGCCGAATGTAGTCCACCGCAGCCTCCTGGATCGCGGGAAGGCTGTGACTGACCTCAATGTCCTCCCATCCGCCGCCGCCCTGGTGAAATGAGCCTTCGAACACATAGAAGCTGTACACGCCGTCTCCGTATCGTTGTAGACAGGGCATCAACAGCGGTGGGCCACTCGATCATGGGGATGATCGGACGGGCACAATTCACAGCCACCGCTGAGCCGCCTCGACGCTGTCCCCGCCACTGGTATTGAACGCGATGGCGGCCTGGGGCGCATGGCGGCGGATCAGGTTCACGACCTGCTCGAAGAGCGGAAGCAACGGCTCGGCCTTGCGGATCCCGCCACCGACGACCACGACATCCCACGGCTGCCTGGTCAGCGACTCGACGAGGGTGGACTCGGCCGATTCGTCGAACACGACCAGCGTCATGGCCGCGTCGATGCCGTGCTCGCCGAACCGGGCCAGCTCCGCATCAAGAGCCGCGCGAAGAGCTTCCCCGTCCACGCCAGGTATTGCTTGCGGGTCGTAACCGACAACAAGTGCAGAGGACATGCAGGCAAACCTACCGGCCCTGCCCGAGTCCTCGCCGACAAGATCGCCACCCTCCGGTCCTCCAGACACGGTGGGCCGGAATGCGGAGACAGGAGGTGTGCCGACGTCACACCGCCATCGATCGGGGTGCCGGGTTGCCTCGGTCGTGGCCGTTGCCGTTGCCGTACGCCTGCCAGGCCGTCGCCAGCCGACGTACTGCCTCGGTCAGGGTGTCGGGGGCGGCGAGGAAGTGGATGCGGACGAACTCGCTGCTGCCCCCGGAGGCATCCAGTCCGCTGCCCGGCAGCACGGCGACGCCGTGGCGGAGGGCCGTCTGTGCGAAGGAGTCGCCGTCGCCGTGAGGGAGGCGTACCCACAGCGTCTGGCCACCGGTGACCGGCGGGGCCTGCCACTGCGGCAGCTGTTGGGCCAGTTCCGCGCGCAGGTGGTCATGGCGGGCCTGGCGGTCTGCCGCCAGGTCCTGGCACAGGGTTTCCAGGCGGGGCAGCAGTTCTGCCGCGGCAAGTTGTGCGGGGAGGTTCCCGCCGAGGTCATGAACCGCCCTCAGCCGGGCGAGGCGGTCGATGACGGGCCTGGTGGCTCGTATCCAGCCGATGCGCAGCCCGCCCCAGACGCTCTTGCTGAGGGAGCCCACCGTGATGACCGTGTCGCTGTACGCGGCGAGCGGAGGGGGTGTCCGCTGCCCGGGGAAGGCCAGGTGGGCGAGGACTTCGTCGTCGATGAGCGGCACACCGGCGGCGGCCGCCGCTACCGCGAGCCTCCGGCGCGCCAGCGGTGGCAGTACGGATCCGGTGGGGTTGTGGTGGGTGGACACGAGGTAGGCGAGCTCCGGGCGGCGGGAGGGTGTACGGACGGCCGCTTCGAAGCCGGCGAGGCCGGTGGGGAGCGTCCGCAGTGCCACGGCCTGTTCGTAGAACGCCTCCAGCGCGCCGGGGTAGGTGGGCGCCTCGACGAGCACCCTGCC
This sequence comes from Streptomyces sp. ME19-01-6, assembly GCF_033793745.1. NCBI lineage: Bacteria > Bacillati > Actinomycetota > Actinomycetes > Kitasatosporales > Streptomycetaceae > Streptomyces > Streptomyces sp. ME19-01-6. The sequence continues at coordinate 42,910 of NZ_JARAXF010000027.1, forward strand.
GCCCGGCTCGACGAAGGCGCGGGCGAGCAGAGAGAGGGCCTGCTGGCCGCCGTTGGTGACCAGGACCTGCTCGGGGTCGGTCGGTACCCCGCGGCGGGTGTAGTGGTCGGCGACGGCACGACGCAGGTGCCGGTGGCCCGACGGGTGGTACCCGATGTCGCCCGTGACCGCGGCCAGCTGGGACAGGGCCCGCTCGTAGGCCGTCAGCAGGATCGGCGGAGGCTCGGCGGGTGCGGCGCACGCCAGCAGGATCACGTCGTCGGCCTGGGGCTCCAGCAGGTGGAGGAAGACCGGCGCCCCGGTGGTCTCCCGAGGTCCGGGGCGCGAGGGTCCGGCCACGCGGGTGCCGCTCCCTCGGCGCCGGACGATCCGGCCCTCCGTGCGCAGCTGTTCGTACGCGGCGACCACGGTCCCGCGCCCTACCGCGAGCGCGGAGGCGAGGGCCCGGTCGGGTGGCAGCACGGTGCCGGGGCGCAGTTCGCCCTCGTCGACAAGGCGCCTCAGCCGCGCGGCGAGCAGGAGGTACAGCGGTCCGCGGCCGGCCGACCACCGGCCCAGGCGGTCGGCCAGGTCGGCCGGGTTCATGGGCATGGGCGCGTTCTTTCGCTTCAGGAGCGACCGAGGACATTGGCCCTCCGGACGGACCAATTGTGGCGCATTGGCTCTGTGAGCCGGGCATGACGGCGGCGAGGATCGTGGCATGACCACACGACGTGAGAACCTGCGTGATCTTGCCGCGGTATCGGTGCCCGAGGCCATCGCCACGCTCCCTGGGCCCTTCCAGCAGCGCAATCTGGCCATGGTGAACGACACCACCGTCGTCCGCCTGGCTCGGCTGGAAGGCGAGTTCCCCTGGCACCACCACGACGAGGACGAGTTGTTCCTGTGCTGGGACGGCAGTGTGCAGATTCAGCTGGAGGGGCGGGAGCCGGTGGTGTTGCAGGCCGGCGAGCTGTTCGTCGTGCCCAGGGGCGTGCGGCACCGCCCCGTCGCCGAGGAGACCGCCCATATCCTGCTCATCGAGCACCCGGACACCAAGCAGTACGGCAGTTGAAGAAAACACGACAGACTCTTCAGAGCAGCGTTCGGAGCGGCCTCTTGGGTAGAGTCACGGTTCCCCATTGACCAAGAATCCGTGGCGAACACCGCGACGGGTCGTTCATGTGAGGGTTCATGACGAACACGTACTCGCCGATCCCCGAACTGAACCTGCTCGCGGAATTCGAAGGCGGCGTCGACGACTTGTACGCCGCCGGGTTCTCGCTGGACGACACGTTCGGACGTGACAACACGTTCCTGAAGGACCCGGAACTCGAAGACCGCTTGATCCTCTTCGCCGAGGCCAATGCCAGCGGCTCGCTGTACGTCCTGTGGCGCGTCGACGACCGGGCCGACCTGGCCACCCTCCCCGTCGCCCTGCTCGGCGACGAAGGCGGAATCCACCTCGTCGCCCGCAATGTGCGGGAATTCCTCCGATTCCTCGCATCGCTGGAAGAGGAGCCCTGCTGCGACTGGGAGGGTGGTGTCGGCTTCCGCCGCAGCGAGCCGACCCCTTGCCGGGCCGAGTACATCGCCTGGCTGGACCGGCACTTCGGCCTGGCCCCGCTGGACGACGCGTACGACAGCGTCGAGGCGGCCCTCACAGAGCTGGGAAAGGCATTTACGACCTGGATATATCCCCTGATCCCGGAGGCCGTGTACTCACCCTGCCATGAGCTGAATCTCCTGTGGGATTTCGAGGAGAACCTCGACGACGACTACGCGGCCGGCTTCGGGCTGGCGGTGGAATACGGGGAGTACGGGTACGGCGAGGCCCCGGAGAACCCGGAGCTCGCCGACCGTTTGGTTCCCTTCGCGCTGGCGAACAGCAGCGGCTCGCTGTACGCCCTGTGGCGCGTCGACGACCGGACCGACCTGGCCACTCTCCCCGTCGTCGTGCTCGGCGGCGAGGACGGGATCCACCTCATCGCCCGCGATCTGTGCGAATTCCTGCAATTCCTCGCTTCCCTTGAAGGCGAACCGTGGAACGACGGCGGCCGTATCGCCTTCCGCGACGGCGAGGCGAGCCCGGGGCGCGAGGAGTACGTCGCCTGGCTGGACCGGCACTTCGGGCTGGCCCCGGTGGACGACCCGGGCGCCGTCGTCGAAGCGGCCGAGGCGGAGTTGGGGAAACGGTTCGCGACCTGGCTCACTCCGCGAATCGGCCACGCCTAACCTGGGCGTTGCGCCATCAAGGGTGGCGTCAGTGCAGCCTTGAGGAGTACCAGTGAGCCGCCGCCTCGTTTCCCTCGTCACTCCTGTGCACGGCCCCGCCGTGTCCCTTTTGCCGGAAGCATACGCATCGCTCGCTCAGCAAGAGCTTCCCGAGAGTTGGGAGTGGGAGTGGTTGGTACAGGAAGACGGCGAAGGTGTCGACGCCGCCGCACACCTTCCTGGCGACGACCCCAGAATATCCATCGATTTTTCGCGTCGCGGTGGCCCTCAGGTCGCACGCACGATGGCGCTCGCCCGCAGCTGCGTGTCCGGGGAAAGCGAGTTCATCAAGGTTTTCGATGCGGATGACCGCCTTGCGCCAGGCGCGCTCGCCCGGGATATCGACGTCCTGACCCGTTATCCGAGGGTGGGATGGACGACGTCGCGCGCGCTGGACCTCCTCCCGGACGGGTCGACCGTGGGTTTTGTGGGAGATCCTGAGAAGGGCATTCTCCCGGCTGGAAGTGTTTGGCAGTACTGGCAGGTCAACAAGCGGGCCCAGGTCCACCCCGCGACGCTCTGCGTCCGCCGTGATCTCCTACTGGCCCTCGGCGGGTGGATGGCGTTGCCGGCGTCGGGCGACACCGGCCTGCTCCTCGGGCTCGACACCTTGGCCGACGGATGGTTCCACGACGAGGTCGGCCTTCTCTACCGCAAGCACCCCGATCAGATCACGCAACATCCGTTCCACGCTCAAGGATCGGAGTGGGAGGCCCGCATGCGCATCATCGAACAGCACACCCTCGCACTCCGTGCCATGCTGCGCCCGTGGCGAGAGGGCTGAGCGAAGGACTCAGCCCAGGTAGTGGAAGCCGGGCCGCGGGTGCATCAGGAAGTCGTGGTGCGAGATGTTCCACGCGTACGCGCCGGCCATCGCGAACGCCACCCGGTCCGCCACCCTCAGCTCCGTGACCGGCGCCCGCCGCGCCAGGACGTCCTTCGGCGTGCACAGCTGGCCGACCAGGGTCACCGGCTCGTCCCGTACGCCGGGGCGCGGCCACGGGCGGGTCCAAATGTCGGTGGGGAGCACGGTGAAGGGCTGGTCGTGGCCCTTGGCGGCGGGGGTGCGCAGGTGGTGGGTGCCGCCGCGCAGGACGGCGAAGGGTTCGCCGCCGCTGTGCTTGAGGTCCAGGACCTCGGTGACGTACCAGCCGCAGTAGACGGTCAGCGCCCGGCCCGGCTCGATCCGCAGGGTGAGTTCCGGGTTCCGCTCGGCGATGTCGGCCAGCCCCTCGCCGTACGCGGCCCAGTCGAAGCGGTTGTCGGGGCGGGCGTAGTCGACGCCCATGCCACCGCCGACGTTCACCTCGGTGAGCCGCAGGCCGTGGCGGGCGGAGAGGGCGCGGGTCCAGTCGGTGACGCGAGTGGCGACCGCGAGGAGGGCGGGGGCGTCGAGGCCACTGGCGAGGTGGGCGTGGATGCCGCGCAGCCGGAGGGGGCCGCCCGGGGTCAGCAGGGGGAGGCAGCGCTCCGCGACGTGGCCGGGGTCGAGGCCGAAGGGGCTGGGGCGGCCTCCCATGGCGAGGGCGGCGGCGCCCAGGGCGTCGTCGGTGAGGGGGAGGTTGACGCGGAGCAGGATGTCGGCCGTGCGGCCCTCTTCGTGGGCGAGGGCGGCCAGTTGACGCAGCTCGTGCTCGCTCTCGACGTGGAAGCGCTCCACGCCCAGCCGCAGCGCGCGGCGCAGCTCGGCCTCGGTCTTGCCCGGCCCTCCGAAGGCCAGCGGGTGTCCGGGGACGGCCTCGCGGACGTGGGCCGACTCGCCGCCGGAGGAGACCTCGTAGCCGGTGATGTGAGGGGCGAGGGTGCGCAGGATCTCGGGGGCCGGGTTCGCCTTCGCCGCGTAGTACAGCTCGACGGCGGGCGGCAGGGCGGCCCGTACGGCCTGTGCGTGGTCGGCGAGGGCGGTGAGGTCGTAGAGGTACGCGGGGAGGCCGTCGGCGGGCAGGGTGTCGGCGAGGGTGGCCACGCGGGGGGTGAGGGGTGTGGTGGTGGTGTTGGTGGTGGTCATCGGGGGCTCCCCGGGGCTACGACGCAGGCCGCCTCGGACAGCAGGTCCGAGGCGAGCGGGCTGGCGATGCGGACATAACCCGCGTGGCGGTCGGCCTTGCGGGCCCAGCGGGTGAGGAGGTTGGCCTTGGCGGGCAGCGGGACGCCCGCGATCAGGGCGCGGAGGGCGGGCGGGGCGTCGTGTGCCGCGCCGCGCTCGTCCAGGACGCGGCGGACCGCCGACCAGAGTTCGGGCTCCAGGTGGGGGTGGCGGTCGGCGAGGGCGGCCAGCATCTCGGCGAGGTGGTTGACCAGCAGGCAGTACACGACGCGCTCCCAGCCGCGCTCGCGGTCGTACGTCATGGGGCCGGCCAGGGCGGGGGGCAGCGCGGCGAGTGCCGCCGCGTGGTGTTCGGGCAGCAGCTTGGTGCCTTCGAGGTCGCGGAAGAGGACCTGGCGCGGCAGGCCGGAGGGGTCCACGCCGACGACGACGTTCTGCAGATGGGGTTCGAGGACGACGCCGTGGTCGAAGTAGGCGGCCAGGACGGGCGGCACGAGCAGCGCCAGATACGCCTCCCACCAGGCGAGCGCGTGTCCGGGCCCGGTGTCGCCGAGGAGCTGGGCGACCCGCGCCCCGCCGGGGGCCGGGTACTCGTCGGCGACGGCGGCCGCGAGCAGCCCGGTGAGCCCGGGGCGCAGCCGGGCGGCGAGCCCTTCGCGCACGATCACCCCGAAGCCCTCGATCAGCTCCCGCTCGCCACCGAGGTCCAGCGTGCGGTACGCGGGCTCGCGCAGCAGCGCCGCGCCCGGGAAGCGGGCGGTCAGGTCGGCGGCGACCGGCTCCAGCAGCCGGGTCAGGGCGACCGCCCCGGACAGTTCGTACTCGGCGTTCTTGCGCAGGCAGTTGGTGATCCGGACGTTGAGGCTGAATTTCAGGAAGTCCCGTCCGTCGTAGAGCGTGCGGACGGACGCGGTGGGCGCGAAGTCCTGCCCGCCGGGGCCGAGGTCCAGTACGTCGCCGCGCGCGATCGCCGCCCGCAGCGCGGGGTGGTCGCGCAGCATGGCGTACTGCCAGGGGTGCACGGGCAGCAGGCGGTAGCCGTCGGGCACGGGGCGCTGCCGGTCGAGGGGCGCGAGGGCTCCGGCCGACGCCGACTCCTCGCGTACGTGCGCTCGCCGTACGGCGAGGTGGTGGAGGGGGAAGCGGGCGCCGGTCTCGGGGGCGAAGCGGGCCCAGGAGTCGGCGCTGCCGGAGCGCGCCTTGGGGGTGGGGTGGAAGCGGTGGCCGAAGAACAGCGACTGTTCGGAGGCGAGGTAGGTCAGATGCGGGTCGCCGGCGGTGGGGTGCGAGGCCGCCGTACGCCCGCGGCTCTCCAGGCTCTCCAGGGCCACCGTGACGCCCCCGTGGCTGGAGGCCACCTGCTCCAGGAACTCGTCGTTGCGCACACCGGTGCGCAGCCGCAGCTCCCGGTGGATGTACTCGGCGAGCGTGTGCCAGGACATCTCGGCCCACGCGCCGTCCCGCTCCTCGGTGACCGGGCCGGTGAACCGGTGTGCGCCGATGAGGGAGGTGCGGCGCAGCGCGACGCGCAGCAGCACGCCGCAGAGGGGCAGCCGCAGCCGCAGGTGGCCGTCGGCCACGACGGTCTGGTGTTCCGGTCCGGACACCTCGCGGAGCAGGCAGTTGAGGAGGGTGTGGGCGACGACGTCGTCGGCACGGACGGCGGCGACAGTGTCGGATGGGGAGACGGAGGTGGTCATGAAGCGACTCCGGCGGGGGTGGAGGAGGGTGCGGCGCTCATCGGCCGTGGGCCGGGAGGAGGTAGTTGGGCCCGGTGACGTAGTGCTTGTTGATGTCGGCGGCGCCGGAGCGCTGCTTGGTGAACAGACTGCCCGCGGTGACCATGGCCTTGACCGGCAGCCGGTCCGCGTCCAGGACGAGGGCGCGCAGCACGGCGCCGGGCGCGCCGGGCCGGTGGTCCCCGAGCCGGTCGATGGCCTCGGCGAGCCGGTCGCGGATCAGCCGCAGCAGCGTGTCCAGCGGGGCCCGGCCGAGCCGGGCGAGCTCGAAGGCGAGGGCGCCGGCGCACAGGTGCACGGTAATGGTGGCGAAGACATCGGCGACCGGGCCGTCGCCGTCGGTCGTGATCCTGCGGTCGTCGAATCCGCCCAGGAGGCGGGCGGCCTCGTCCCCGCCGACGGCGCCGGCCAGCCGGGCGGGGTGGACGCGCGGGCCGTCGTGGTCCTTGAGCAGCAGCCGCAGCCGGGGGCGGCCGTGCTCGGTGTCGAGGACGAGGGAGGTGTTCTGCTGATGGGTCTCCAGCGCGACGCCGTACGCGAAGAGCGTGGTGTGCACGTCGAACAGCAGGGTGAGGTAGGCGTCGAGGAGGGCGAACAGGTCACCGCCGTAGTAGCGGGCGGCGAGGGCGTCGGCGACAAGGGTGCGCGGGTCGCCGGGCGCGGGGCTCAGGAGCGCCGCCAGGGGCACGACCTGGCAGCCGTCGAGGCCGGGCGGGTAGCGCCGTACGAGCGTGGCCAGGAACTCGTGCCCGGCGTGCAGATACGTGCCCTCGTCGGCGAGCAGCACGCCCTCGTCCGGCCGCGGTTCGCGCGCGAGCACCGCCTCCGTGAGCCGCTGCCCCGCGTCGCCGTCGGCGAGCGTTCCGGGCTTGATGGTGCGGCGGTTGCGCGCGCCCAGGGTGGCGGTGGCGAGCGGCAGTTTGAGGTGGGTGAGCGGGTCGTCGGTGACGGCGACGGTCCGCATGGAGAGCGTGGGCCGTACGTCGAGCCACAGGGCGTCGGCGAGGTGGGCCCGGTCCGTGAGCCGGGTGGCGCGCAGGGCCACGGCCAGCGCGCGCGGCGCGCTCAGGGGATGGACCGGGAAGGCCAGGTGGCTGTCGTCCAGGCCGTGGCCGTACGGCAGGCCGAGCGCCCCGGGCGTGGGCCACCAGGCGGGCAGCCGCGCCGGGTCCCCGGCGACCACCTCGCGCGGGAGGGCGACCCAGCGCAGGCGGAAGGAGGGGTGGAACTCGGGTGCGTGAGCGCGCTGTTCGGCGTCGCTCAGGGCGAGACGGGCGCGGCCGGTGGGATAGACCGGGTGGTCGCGGAAGGCGGCCAGCGTGTCGTACGCGAGCGAGCCACGCACCCCCGCCCACTGCTCGGCGGGCTCGCCGCCGTACGCGGCGATGAGCCGCTCCACGACGCGGGGGCGGATGTGGGCGTGCAGCCGCATGGCGTCCAGCGTGCGGCGGCACTCGACGACGAAGGCGTCGTAGAGGCCCCGGTCGTCGGGGTCGGCGGCGTGACGGAGGCGCGCGAGGATCGCCTCGAGGGTGGTGAGGGGGATGAGGGCTGCGCCGCCTGGTGGGGAGTACGACGCGGTCTCGGCCACTCGCGGCGGCGCGAAGGCGGGATGGGTGCCGGGCAAGGCGGCAGGCTCGGTGTCGGGCCCAGCGGCAGGTCCCGAGGCAGGCCCGGCGGCAGGCCCGGCGGCAGGCAGAGTGGCGGGCCGGGGGGCGGGCCAGGCCGGAGGCCCGGCGGCGGCGCGGGGCGCCGCGCCGCCGGGGGCGTCGGCCGACACCGGCCCGCCACCGCGGGGGGCGGGCGCGGCCCCTCCGCGCGGCTCTGCCCACAGCTGCGCCACGGCAGACCCCTCGGCGCGAGCCGTCGCGTTGCCGCCCGGTTCCCCCTCCACCAGCAACCGCGCCGGCCGCCGGACCCGGATCTCGCACTGGAAGCCGTCCGGCTCGACCGGCAGCAGCACTCCCGCGCCGTCCGTGAGGACGACCCGCAGCCACTCGCCGTCCCGGCGCCGTACGGTCCGGGCGCGGCTGCGCAGGCCGTACGCGTCCTCCCTCAGCAGCGCGTCGAGCACGCGCGCCAGCAGCTCCGCCTCGAAGGCGTCCGAGGCGTCTGGGGTGTCCGCCACTTCCTCATCCGCGCGGCTCATGGCGCGATCACCCACTCGTTGGCCGCCAGGAACCCGGCCACCGCCTGGTCGATCCGCCGCTGGTCGGTCCCCGTGGCGCGGAGCACGCCGAGGAAGTCGCGGTTGGTGCCGTAGAGCGGGTGTTCCTCGCCGATTTCGCGCAGCGGGCGGTAGTCGAGCCGTACACCGTCGCGGTCGCCGACACTCGCGGCGGGGGCGTCGGTCAGGCGGCCGGCGCGGTCGGCCATCACGTACTCCATGCGGACCCGGCCGTCGGTACGGGCGCCGAGGTCGGCGGGGAGGGGGGCGCCGAGGTGGGTGCGGAGGATGTGTTCGAAGAGGGGGATGGCGAGGAGTTCGGCGAGTACGAGGTCGCACTGGTCGCCTATGGCGCGGTAGTTGACCTCGATGATGCGGGCGCGGTCGCCCTGGACGACGTACTCGGTGTGGCAGGCGCCGAAGCCCACGCCCAGCGCCCGCAACTGGTCCAGCACCTGGCCGGTGTGCGGCTCGGGCGGGGCGGGAAGCAGCTCGAGGCGCTCCTCGACGAAGTACGGGGGCGGGGAGATGCCGGTGCGGAAGGCGGCGAGGGTGTGCAGCGCACGGCCGTCCCCGATGGTCTCCAGGGTCTGCAGCGGGCCGTCGAGGAACTCCTCGACCACCAGGTACGCCTCGGGCCGCCGGGCGCGTATCTCGCGTACGCGCTCGGCCAGTTCGCGCGCGTCGGCGACGAGCACGACGTCTTCGCTGGCCACGCCCTCGCGCGGCTTGAGGACACACGGGTAGGGCACGCCCGGGCCGGCGAGGCGGGGGTGGTCGGCGGGGTCCTGGCCGGGGGCGAGTTCGGCGCACCAGACGGTGTCGACGCCGGCGGCGGCGAGGCTGCGGCGCAGTTCGGCCTTGTTCTTGGTGCGCAGCGCGGCGCGCCAGTCCTTGCCGGGCAGGCCGAAGTAGTCGGCGGCGAGGGCGGCTTGGACCTGGAGGTGGTCGCTGTTGGTGAAGATCGCGGCGGTGCGGTCCACCCGGGCGCCGGCCTTCGCGGTGTCGGCGGAGATACGGCCGATGACCTCGCGGAAGTCCCGTACGTCGCAGTGCGCGATGTCGAGTTCTGGCAGCGCGCCGCCAGCCGAGGCGTGGCGGTCGTAGCGGTCGTAGGCGCGCCGGTGCGCGTCCGGCTGGTCGGTGAGGAGGGTGACGGCGAGGCCGAGCCGGGCCGCGGCGGGGAGGAAGCCCTCGGTGACGGAGTCGGTGGGGTTGAGGGCGAGGAGATGGAGCCGCGTGGCCGTCCCTGCGGGCAGGCTGGGCAGCCGGAATGCCTCGTCTAGATCATTCTCGTGCACGGACCGAGATTAGGTTAGGCATGCCTAAGACCGCCAATTCGTCTCACTCGTCTGCCTCTTTGAGCCCGATTCGCCGTCAACCCGGCCGTCAACCCCGGGGCGGCCCCGGTCGCCCGAGATGCCCCTGGTCGGCCCTGCTCAGCCCGGCAGCCCGATGCGCCGGTGCCGGGCCCGGCGGGCGGCCAGCCGCTCGTCCTGGTCCTGGGCGCGCAGCGCGGCGAGTTCGACGCCGAGGGTGTCGCCGAGACGGGCGAGGAAGGAGTCGTACGCGTCCCCGGCCCCCTCCTCCACGATTCGGTCGACGATGCCGTGAGCGAGCAGGTCGGCGGAGCGTACGCCCTGCCGGTCGGCTATCTCGTACGCCCGCTCGGTGGTCCGGTAGAGGATCGCGGAGGCACCCTCGGGCGGCAGCGGGGACAGCCAGGCGTGGCGCGCCGCGAGGACCCGGTCGGCGGGGAGCAGCGCGAGCGCGGCGCCGCCCGCGCCCTGGCCGAGCAGCAGGCAGAGGGTGGGGGCGGGGAGGGTCGCCATGTCGGCCAGGCAGCGGGCGATCTCCCCGGCGAGACCGCCCTCCTCGGCCTCCCGGTTCAGGGCCGCGCCCGCGGTGTCGACGACCGTGAGCAGCGGAAGCCCGAGCTCGGCGGCGATGCGCATACCGCGCCGGGCGGTGCGCAGCCCGGCGGGGCCGAGCGGCTGTCCCCCGCCGGGTCCATCGGCCGCCGCGTCCCCGTGGCGCGCGGCCCGGTCGTGCCCGAGGACGACGCACGGCGTCCCACCGACGCGCGCGAGCGCGAGCAGCAGCCCGGGGTCGTGCTCGCCCGCGCCCGTACCGCTGAGGGGGCTCACGTCCTCGGCGGCGGCGCGCAACAAATCCCGCACCCCGGGCCGCTCGGCCCGCCGCGACCGCCGAATCGACTCCTCAGCGCTGGGCCCCCCACGCCCGGGAACCGCTCCGGCGCCACCCAGGTCGACCGCCGCGCCGTCCGCCCCCGCGCCACCGTCCGCCGCCGCGCCAGCAGGCGTCGCCGCGCCGCCGTCCGCCGCCGCGGAGGGCGCCGCCGCGTTGTGCCCAGGGCCCGTCGGCGATTCGCCGCGGCCCGTTGACGCGGGGGCCGCGTCCAGGCCAGGCCCCCCGCCCCCGGCGCGCCCGCCCGCACCCGCGCCCGGAGACGAGGCGGACGGACCACCGCCCCCAGCAGCGGCCGGACCATCAGCCGCGGGCCCAACCCCCGTACGCGGCCCCTCGCCGCTCACCACAACAGCCGCGTCCGGGCCATAACCGTCCGCGGCACCGGGCGAAGTATCCGGTCTGGCCTCAGGTTCCAGCGCGCGGTCCGCCTGGTCACCCACCTCTGTGGGGCGGCCCGCCTCGGCCCCCAGCTCGCGGCCGACGGCGGGCTCCGTGGGCGACTCCTCGGGGGCGCCCACAGCCGCCCGGCCTCCGCCGGAGACCGCGCCCGGCTCCGGGGGCGTCCCGGCGGCGGGGCCGGACGGCCCTGCCGCCGGGACGGCCCCGTTCCCGTTCGCCACAGCGGCCGCGTCCCCGCACAGGACCCTCAGCACGCGCGCCGCCACCTCCGACAGCCGCTCGGGCGGCAGGACCGCGTCCACCAGGCCGTGGGCCATCAGGTTCTCCGCGACCTGGACGCCCGCCGGGAATTCCTCCCCGTACAGCGCCTCGTGCACCCGCGGCCCCAGGAAGCCGATCAGCGCGCCCGGCTCGGCGGCGGTGACGTGTCCGAGCGAGCCCCAGGAGGCGAGCACTCCGCCCGTCGTCGGGTGGCGCAGGTGGACGAGGTAGGGCAGGCCGGCCGCCTTGTGGTCGGTGATCGCCGCGGCGACCTTCACCATCTGCAGAAACGCGACCGTGCCCTCCTGCATCCGCGTGCCGCCGGACGCGGGCGCCGCGAGGAGCGGCAGCCGCTCCGCCGTCGCCCGCTCCACGGCGCGCACCAGCCGCTCCCCCGACGCGACGCCGATCGACCCGGCGAGGAAGCGGAACTCACAGGCCACGATGGCCACCCGCCGCCCCTCGATGCGGCCCTCGCCGGTGATGACGGACTCGTCGAGGCCGGTGCGCTCGCGCGCCCGCTCCAGGTCGGCCCGGTAGGCGGGGTCGTCCGTCGTGATGTCGACCGGCTCGTCCCAGCGGCGCCAGCTGCCCGGGTCGACGACGGTCTCGATCAGCTGGAGGGCTGATGTGCGGGGGTGTGTTCCGGCCATGGTCACACCCTGCCACGGGCAACAGTGCCACCGACAAGGGCTGTCTCAACCATCCTAGGCATGTGCTAACTTTTCTTGGCATGTGCAGGGTTTCGCTATGACTACCTCGGTGCCGGGCGGCGGGCCCCGCGACCTCAGCGGCGACGAGCTGGTGCGCGTACTGGCGACACTGGCCAATCCGCACCGCCTGCGGGTCGTCGCGGCGCTCGCGCGGGAGCGCATGTATGTGAGCGAGCTGGCCCGCGCGCTGGGCATCAGCCGGGCGCTGCTCCAGGTCCATCTGCGCAAGTTGGAGGCGGCCGGGCTGGTGACGGCCCGGGTCGAGGTGTCGGAGGACGGCAAGGCCATGAAGTTCTACGAGGTCGAGCGGTTCGCGATCCAGCTGACACCGGAGGCCGTCGAGGCCGCGGAGCGGACGCTGACCCCGCCGGGCGACGGCCCGCGCGAGGAGACGAAAGGATCGAAGTGATGGACATACGGGAGTGGACCGAGGTCGTGGGGGCCTTCGGCCTCTTCGCCCTGGTGACCACGGTGCTCACGACGATCATCTGGCAGTTCGCGGCGACCCGGCGCGCGAAGGTCCAGGTGGTGCGGGAGTTGGAGTACCGCAAGCTCGCCGAGAGCGCCGCCGCCGCGCAGCAGGGTACGGAGGAGCGGCTGAAGGAGATCGGCGAGCGCCTGGCGCAGATGCAGGGCCGGATGGATTCGCTGGAGCGCATCCTCCAGACCGTCGAGTAGACCGTCGAACAGGCGGTCGGGCAACAACACACAGGCCCTGGGCCGTCGAGCGGCAACTCGACGGCCCAGGTGAAGGAAGAAGCATCACCTCGCCCATGGGCGAGTTCTCACGGATACGTCCCTTCGTGGAAAGGACAGCAGCTCATGCTGCGCAAAAGCAAGTCGCGACAGACCCTGGTGGAGCGGGTCGCGGGGTGGTCCGTCCGCCATCGCGCCCTCGCGATCGCGGGCTGGTTCGCACTGGTGGTCGTGGCGGTCCTGGCGAGCGCGATCATGCCGGGCGAGACGGCGAACAGCACCGACCCCGGCGAGTCGGGCCGCGCGGGCCAGGTGCTGGACGCGCAGCGGGAGTATGCGCCGCCCCAGGAGAACGTCCTGGTCCAAGCCCGGACACCCGACCGCACACCCAGGCGCTTCACCGAGAGCCCTGAGCTGCGCCGGGCCACCCAGGACCTGGTCACGACGCTGCGCCGCACCCCGGGCGCGGTGACCGCGGTCCGCTCCCCGCTGGAGCGCGACGGAAGCCGGCTGGTGTCGAAAGACGGCCGCTCGGGTCTGGTCACCTTCACCGTGGCGGGGACCGTCGAGAGGAGGGCCGAGCACTACGACGCCGCGACCAAGGCGGTGAAGACCGTACAGGCCCGCCACCCTCAGGTGCGGCTGGCGCAGGCGGGCGACAGAAGCCTGTCGCGCGTGGTGGACGAGGGCATCAAGGGTGACTTCAAGCGGGCCGAGTTCTTCTCGCTGCCGCTCACCGTGGGGATCCTGCTGGTGGTGTTCGGCTCGCTGATCGCCGCCGCGATCCCGCTGCTGCTGGCGGCCACCACGGTCGTCGCCACCTTCGGCTTTCTCCAGGTGCTCGCCCGCTGGGTGCCGGTGAACAGCGCCACGTCCTCCATGGTGCTGCTGATCGGCGTGGCGGTGGGCGTCGACTACTCGCTGTTCTATCTGCGCCGGGCGCGCGAGGAGCGCGCGGCCGGGCACGGCGTCGCGGAGGCGCTGCGGATCACGGCGCGCACCTCGGGGCGGGTGGTGGTGGTCTCGGGTCTGACGGTGATGCTGTGCCTGGTCGGGCTGCTGTTCACGGGGCTGGACAACTTCAAGGGGCTGACGACCGGCGCGGTGCTGGTGGTCGGGGTGGCGATGGTCGGCTCCGTGACCGTGCTGCCCGCCCTGCTGGCCCTGTTGGGGCACCGGGTGGACACGGCCCGTATCCCGTGGGTGGGCCGCCGCCGGACCGCGGCGGACCGGTCCCGGGCCTGGGCGGCGGTGGCCGGCGCGGTGGTGCGGCGCCCGCTGGTGTGGGGCGGCTCGGCGGCGCTGGCGCTGCTGGTGCTCGCGCTGCCCGCGCTGGACATGCGGCTGCAGGACGCGGCGGTGACCGACAGCCTGTCGCGGAAGGTGCCGACGGTGGACGCGGCGGCCCGGATGCAGGAGGCGTTCCCGGGAGCCCCGGCCCCGGCGTCGGTGGTGATCTGGGGAAAGCGGGATCCCGACGCCGTGGACAGCCCGGCGGTACGGAGGGCGGTGGAGAGCCTGCACGGGCGGGCCGCGGCGAGCGGCGGGGCGCTCAACGAGCCCATCTCGGCCACCAAGGTGGGCCGGGCGCTGGTGGTGCGGGTGCCGCTGGCGAGCTCCGGCACCGACGACGCGGCGAACCGGGCGCTGGAGACGCTGCGCGAGCGGACCCTGCCCGCCGCGCTGGGCGAGGTGGCGGGGGGCGACGGCGGAATCGACTACGCGGTCGGCGGCAAGACGGCCTTCGCGTACGACTTCACCCGCCAAGTGACCGACCGCACGCCGTACGTCTTCGCCTTCGTGCTGCTGCTGGCCTTCGTGCTGCTGGTCGTCGCGTTCCGCTCGCCGGCCATGGCGCTGGTGTCGATCGTGCTGAACCTGCTGTCGATCGGGGCCGCTTACGGGGTGCTGACCTGGGTGTTCCAGGACGGCCACCTGGGTTCGGCGCTCGGCTTCACCTCGTACGGCGGGGTGGTCGGCTGGCTGCCGCTGTTCATGTTCGTCATCCTCTTCGGGCTGAGCATGGACTACCACATCTTCGTGCTCAGCCGGATCCGCGAGCGCCGGCTCGCCGGGGAGGAGGCGCGCGAGGCGGTGGTGGGGGGCATCGCGTCCGGCGCGGGCGTGGTGACCAGCGCGGCCGTCATCATGACCGCGGCCTTCAGCGTCTTCGTCGTGCTGTCCGCGATCGAGTACAAGATGATGGGCGTCGGGCTGGCGGTGGCCGTCCTCATCGACGCGACGCTGGTGCGCGGGGTGCTGCTGCCCGCCGCGATCACGCTGCTCGGGCGGAGGTCCTTCCCGCAGGCGTCACTCCAGGGGCGCGATCGCATCGCCCGCCACATGCTGGTAGATGATCGAGCTGCGGAAGTCGACCACCTCCCGGCGCCCTGAGAGGCGGTCCATCAGGAAGGCGTGCAGCCGGTCCACGTCCGGCACCGCGACATGGACGAGGAAGTCGTCGCCGCCCGCGACGACGTACACGGACAGCACCTCGGGGAGGGGCACCAGGTACGCCTTGAAGCCCTCGATGACCTCCCGGCTCAGCGGCCGGATGCGGACCGCGACCAGCGCCTGCACCGGGCGGTTCAGGGCGCGCAGGTCGACGGTCGCGCGATAACCGGTGATCACCCCGCGCTCCCGCAGGCCGCGCACCCGCTCCAGGCAGGTGGAGGGGGCGATGCCGAGGGTGCGCGCGAGGTCGCGGTTCGTCTGCCGTGCGTCGCGCTGCAGTTCGCGGACGATCGCCGTATCAAGTTCGTCCATGGCGCCTCCCCAGCCCGGCTCACCGAATTTCGTTCGGTGAGCCGGTCAGCTCATCGGTGTTTCAGCTAGCTTCTCGAGCTGTGACCGTACAACGTACTCCAACTCCTGTTTCCCCACGTCCGCCGGCAGCCCGCTCGGGCGTTCGCCGCCTCGGGATCGGCGGCGGCACCGCCCTGTACGCGGGCGCCGTCCTCGGCCCCGGCGTGCTCGCGCTGCCCGCGCTCGCCGCCGCTGCCGCCGGCCCGGCCTCGGTCCTCGCCTGGGCCGCGCTGCTGGCGACCAGCATCCCGGTCGCCGCCTGCTTCGCCGCGCTCGGCGCGCGGTTTCCCGACGGGGGCGGGGTGGCGACGTACGTCCACCGGGCCTTCGGGCCACGGGCGGCGGCGACCGTCGGGTGGTGGTTCTTCGGGGTGGTGCCGGTCGGGGTGGTCGCGGGCGCCTGGATCGGCGGCCAGTACACCGCCGCCGCGGCGGGCCTCGGCGAGGCGGGCACGGCGGCCGTGGCCGGGCTGGTGCTGACGGCCGCCTTCGCCGCGAACCTTGGCGGACTGCACCTGTCCAGCCGGGTACAGCTGCTGCTCGTGGGCCTGCTGGCGGCGCTGCTGCTGGCCGCGGTCCTGGCGGCGGTGCCGCATCTGCGCGCCGCGCACTTCACGCCCTTCATGCCGGGCGGCTGGAGCTCGGTCGGCTCGGCGGCCGGGGTGCTCTTCTTCGCCTTCGTGGGCTGGGAGGCGGCCAGCCATCTGTCCGCCGAGTTCGCCGATCCGCGCCGGGACCTGCCACGGGTCACCGCGCTCACCCTCGCCGTGGTCACCGTGCTGTACCTGGGGCTCTCGCTGGCGACGGTCGGCGCGCTCGGCCCCGCCGCCGCGACCACGGACACCCCGCTGACCGAACTGCTGGCGCGGAGCGTGGGCGGCGCGGCCCGGCCGGTGGCCGCGGTCGCGGCTCTGTTCCTCACGTTCGGCGCCGTCAACGCCTACCTGGCGGGCGCGGCCCGGCTCGGCGCCGCCCTCGCCCGCGACGGCGCGGCGCCCCGGTGGCTGGCCCGGGGCGGCAGGCCCGGCGAGGTGCCGCGCCGCAGCCTGGCCGTGCTGGCCGGGGCGTGCGCCCCGGGCGGGGTGGTGGCCGCGACGGGCGCGGCCGACCTCGACCGGCTGATGCGCGCCACCTCCACCTGTCTCGCCGCGGTCACCCTGGCGGGGCTGCTGGCGGCTCTCAAGCTGCTTCCGCGCCGAACTCCCCTATGGTGGTCGGCGGTTGGCAGCGCGGCCGTCGTCTCCACCGTTCTCGCCCTCTCCGGGCCGCTGTTGCTGATCCCGCTCGGGCTGGCCGTCGCCGCGCTCTGCTTCCAGGCCTTCGCCCGCCGACGCCCCGCCCGGGGCCGCGACCACGAGGACCACGTATGACCACGTCCGCCGAACGACACTACGAGCAGCTGCTGGCCGCCCACTACACCTGGATGACCGGAGGCGATGTGGCCGCGTCCGCCGAGGACGAGGCCAAGCTGTTGCGCGGACTCGGCGTGGCCCCGGCCTCCCCCGGCCCCTCCCCGGCTGTCGACCTGGGCTGCGGGCCCGGCGCCCAGGCGCTCGCCCTCGCGGCGCTCGGCTTCTCGCCGGTGATCGCGGTGGACACCAGCCAGGCCCTGCTGGACGAACTCACCGCGGCCGCGAAGCGGTTCCCGGATGCCGCGATTCGGCCCGTACGAGCCGACCTCCGCACCGCCCTGCCCGAACTCACCGCGCCGGGCGAGACGGACGTGATCGTGTGCATGGGCGACACACTGACCCATCTGCCCGCCAAGGACGACGTGCCCGCCCTGCTCGCCGACGCCGCCCGCGCGCTGGCCCCGGGCGGCCGCCTGGTCATCACCTACCGCGACCTGACCCGACCGCTGGAGGGCACGGACCGCTTCCTGCCGGTGCGGAGCGACGCGGATCGCATCCTCACCTGCTTCCTCGAATACATCGACGCCGACACCGTGCGGGTCCACGACCTGCTGCACCTGCGGACGGCCGAGGGCTGGACGCTGCGGACCTCGTCGTACCCGAAGCTGCGCATCGCGGCGGACTGGCTCGCGGGCCGGTGCCGGGACGCGGGCCTGGAGGTGGCCCATGACGAGGTGGGGCCGCGCGGCATGCGCGTCCTGGTGGCGGTGCGGCCCCGCTGACAGCGGCTCAGCTCTCCGCGTCCGCCTGCGCGGCGTCGAGCGCCGCCGTCAGCCGCTGCAGTCGGGCGCGCAGATCGACCACTTCCTCCGGGTCCAGGCCGCTGGCCTGGATGATCTGGAGAGGCACGGCCCGGGCGGCCTCCCGCAGCGCCTCGCCCTCGGCCGTCAGCCGGACCGTGACCGAGCGCTCGTCGTGGAGGCTGCGCTCGCGCTGCACGAGGCCCGTCGATTGCAGGCGCTTGAGGAGCGGCGAGAGGGTACCCGAGTCCAGGCGCAGGAACTCCCCGAGCTTCTTGACCGGCATCTCGCCGTGTTCCCACAGCACCAGCATCACCAGGTACTGCGGATAGGTCAGCTCGATGTCGCGCAGGACCCGCCGGTAGACGCTTCCGAAGGCGCGCGAGGCGGCGTGCAGGGCGAAGCAGACCTGCAGATCGAGGCGGAGCAGGTCGTCAGCGGCTTCATCCGCTGTCGGAGTCGGGGCCGTGGCCGGGCCGGTCTGGTGTGACATGTACCTAGGGTACCTCTTAATTGTGCACAACTTAATTGTGTGCTCTACTTCTGGCATGGCGGAGCGCACGACGGCGAGCCGCAGGACCCGGAAAGGGATGATCTTCATGGACGCGCTCTACACCGCGGTGGCCACGGCCAACGGACGCGACGGCCGGGCCGTGAGCTCCGACGGACAGCTGGACCTGGCCCTGGCCATGCCCCCGGAGCTGGGCGGCAGCGGCAAGGGCACCAACCCCGAGCAGCTGTTCGCCGCCGGCTACGCGGCCTGCTTCGCCAGCGCGCTCGGGCTCGTCGGCCGCCAGGCGAAGGTCGACACCAAGGACATCTCCGTCACCGCCGAGGTCGGCATCGGCAAGGACGAGTCGGACGGCGGCTTCGGGCTGAAGGTCACCCTGCGCGTCGAGCTGCCCGAGGAGCTGGAGGGCGAGACCGGCCGCAGCCTGGTCGAGCAGGCACACCAGGTGTGCCCGTACTCGAAGGCGACCCGGGGCAACATCGCCGTCGAGCTGATCGCCGAGTAATTTCAGAGCCGGGCAATTCAGAGACGGGCAATCCAGAGACGGGTCGTCCGGAGAGCGGCCAGACGGGTCCGGGGTCCGTCACCCCTTACGAGAGATGACGGACCCGCCGGCCGCCGCAGCGATCACGCGGCCGGCGCCGCGCCTGCGACCCCTCCCAGGTTCTCCGCCATGCGGCGGAGTACATCGACGGTGGCGAGGTACTCCTCGTCCGTCACCCCGCCGGTCACCCGCCGCCGGGTGGCCCCGACCCGCTCGGCCACCGCGGCGTGCCCTTCGGTGCCGAGCGGAGTGAGCGCGTACGGCCCGTCGGCGCCCTCCCGGGCGAGCCAGCCCCGGCGCTCCAGCCCGTCCAGGACCTCGTCGAGCGTGATCGCAGCCGCGCCCCAGAAGGGGCGCAGCGCCGCGGTGAGTTCATCCAGGGCCTTCGGCCCCGTCGACAGGGAGTTCAGGGCCTGCCAGTGGCGCCGGACGAGGCCACTGTCACTCAGGACGCGTTCGAACTCGACCTCGAGCAGGCCGTCCAGATACTTGAGCCAGTATCCGATCGGCTTCACGCCTTGCTCCTCCATGGCTTCTCCTCCACAGGTGCATGTAAAATAGCAACTAGATGTTCTTGATTATGCATGGAGGCATGATGGCCGACAACCGGGAACCCGTCGACGACATCGAGCGGGCCATGGTCGCCATCCGGCGCAGCCAGAGCAGGCGTTCACTGGCGCGGCTCGCGGGGCGGGACTCCGACGACGGCGCGCCGGCGAGCCGGGGCACGGCGGCGAGGGGCGCCGCCTTCGACGTCCTGGACGCGATCGAGGCGGCGGAGCAGAGCGGCGAGCCGGCCACCGTCTCCAAAGTCGCAGCCGCCCTGGCCGTCGACCAGCCCCGCGCCAGCAAGCTGGTCGCGGGGGCGGTCGAGGCCGGGCTGGTGCGGCGGGAGGCGGACCAGGCGGACGGGCGGCGCGCCCTGCTGGTCATGACCGAGGCGGGGCGCGCCCTGACGGACGAGGTCCGGCGGTTCCGGCGGTCCGTGTTCGCGGAGGCGATGGCCGAGTGGCCGGAGCCGGACCGCGCCGAGTTCGCCCGGCTGCTCACGGACTTCGTCGGCTCGCTCGGCAGGATGGGGGGCCGGGCGCCTCGGTGACAACACGACTCTGTCAGTGGGATGACGTAAAGTCTCGAACGTACGATCAGGCAGTCGGGCGGGTCGCGACCGGGGGGAGACGGTGATGGAGATGACGGACCTGGTGGAGGTCTCATCCGAGGCCGAGCTGCGGGAGCTGGTCGGCGAGCCCAATCAGCAGGCGGCCAACAAGTCCCGCCCCTCCCTGCACGAGCTGGACCGGCAGTGGCTGGCCCGGTCGCCGTTCTGCCTGATCGCCACCTCGGACGCCGAGGGACGGTGCGACGTCTCCCCCAAGGGCGACCCCGCGGGCTTCACGCTCGTGCTCGACGACACCACCATCGCGATCCCGGACCGCCCCGGCAACAAGCGGATGGACGGCTTTCGTAATGTGCTCGCCAATCCCCACGTCGGGCTGATCTACCTGCTGCCCGGGCGCGGTGACACGCTCCGGATCAACGGCCGGGCGCGGCTGCTGCGTGACGCCCCGTTCTTCGACGACATGGTGGTCAAGGGCAACCGCCCGCGGCTCGCCCTCCTCCTCGAGATCGAGGAGGTCTTCCACCACTGCTCCAAGGCGTTTCTGCGCTCGGAGCTCTGGAAGCCGGAGACGTGGCGCCCGGACGAGCTGCCGTCAAGGCCCCTGATATGCAAGGCGCTCGAAGCCCCGGACGTCCCCCTGGAAGCGCTGGAGGAGCACTACGGCCCGCGGTACGCGGAGCGGCTCTACAACTGAGGTGATGTGACGGACGTGATGACGTCGGCGGGGTCACTCGGATCGGGCTCCCGCCGGGCGGGGCCGGAATACCGGACCGTGTCGCGGTGCTGGGCGGGACTGAGGCCGCGGACCCGTTTGAACGCCGCGCTGAGCGCGAAGGCGCTGCTGTAGCCGACCTGCCGGGCGACCGAGGCGAGGGTGGCGCCGGGTTCGGCCAGCAGGTCGGCGGCGAGGGAGAGTCGCCAGCCGGTGAGGTAGGTCATCGGCGGCTCGCCCACCAGCTCGGTGAAGCGACGGGCGAGGGCGGCTCGGGAAGCACCGACCTCGGCGGCGAGATCGACAACCGTCCAGGGCCGGGCGGGATCGGAGTGCAGCAGCTGAAGCGCGGGGCCCACCACCGGGTCGCCGTGGGCCCGGTACCAGGCCGGCGCCGCGTCGGCTGACCGGGAGAACCATGTGCGCAGCGAGCTGATCAGCACGAGGTCGAGCAGCCGGTCAAGGACCACCTCCTGCCCCGGTTGATCGCGGCCCATCTCCTCCTCCAGCAGCGGCAGCAGGGGGGAGTGCCATTCCTCGGCGGTCAGCAGGAGGACGGTCGGCAGGCTGCGCAGGAGCCGTCGGCTGACCTCGCCGGGCAGCTGGTACGTGCCGCTGATCAGCACGTGCGCCGCGTCTGGGCGGTCGCCCCACATCCGGACGCCCTGGTCGAGTTCCTCGCACAGTTCGCCCCCGGCGGGGTCGGTCGACACCTGCCCGGGGTGGATCACCACCTGCGGCTCGGTCGAGGGGTGGTCCGCCACCAGGTACGGCTCGGGCCCGCGCACGATCGCCAGGTCACCGGGGCGCAGCCGCACGGCAGGTTGGCGGTCGGGAACGATCCAGCACTCGCCGCGGAGCATGGTCAGAACGGTCAGCGGCGCCTCGTCCTGGATCCGGATCGCCCAGGGCGGGTCGAACACCGAGCGAAGGAGAAACGCGTTGCGGGCGCGGGGGCCGGTGAGGAGTGCGCCGAGTGCGTCCACACCGGTCAGCGTAGGGCCTGCTGGAGGCTCGCGTATGCGGTCGAGCGTCTCGGCCATGGCTCGGGGTCCGGTCGGCCGGTTGACTGACGGTGTGGCACAACGAACGGGGATTGTCGGCATGTCGGTTATTCGCATTGTTGTTCTGTTCGGAGCGACGCTGACCACCGGACTCGGCGCCGGGCTCTTCTACTCCTATGCCTGCTCGGTGATGCCGGGTCTGGCCCAAGCCGACGACCGGAGTTTCATCGAGGTGATGCAGCGGATCAACGTGGCCATTCTCAACGGGTGGTTCATGCTCTCCTTCCTGGGCGCCCTGATGTTGATCGGGATCGCCGGGGTGCTGGAGCTGAAGGGCGGCAACCGCACCGCGCTGCTGTGGATCGGCGCGGCGGCCGTGTTCCAGCTGGCCGTGCTGGTGATCACCGGTGTGGTCAACGTCCCGCTCAACAACCGTCTGGCAGCGGCCGGTTCGCCGGACGGCATCGCCGACCTCGCCGCCGTCCGGGCCGCCTTCGAGACCACCTGGGTCCGGTGGAACCTGGTCCGCGCCCTGACCTCCACCGCCGCCTTCGCCTGCATGGCCTGGGCCCTGCGGCTCTCCGCCCGGACACCCGCCGCGGGCTGAACGGATCCACCGCCGCGGGCCGGGCCGTGGGGCACCGCGCCACCGGCCGCCCGGGCATCGCCGTGGTGAGCGTCCCGCCCTGGTTTTCAACAGGTGTCGAACCCCCCGGCCGGGCGTACCGCCCGCTCGCCGAAGCGGGCCCGCGCCCGGTCGACGGCGGCCTCGATACGGCGGGCCTTGTCGTCCACGGGGTCGAACGTCAGCTGGTGGGAGGCGAGTTCGGCGGCGGTCAGCCCCTCGGCGCGCAGCGCGATGGACCGCACCCGGGCCCGCTGCAGGCCGAGCGCGGCGTGCAGGGCGTACGCGGTGGCGGTCAGCGCCGGGGTGTGGGCGGTCGGCTCGGCCAGGGTCCGGCTGCGGGTGGTCGTGGAGCGGTCGGCGTAGCGGACGGTGAGGGTGAGGACGCGGGCGACCTGCCCGCTGGTGCGCAGCCGGGAGCCGAGCCGGTCCGCGAGGGTGAGCAGCGCGCGGCACCGGCGCTCCGGGTCCAGCTCGTCGTGGCCGAAGCGGTGTTCGGCGGCCATGGAGCGGGCCGGGGCGTTCGGGGTGACGGGGACCGGGTCGATCCCGCGCGCCCAGTCGTGCACCCGGCGCGCGGTGGCCGGGCCGAGGATCCGGCGCAGGGTGGGCAGTGGCACGGCGGCGATCCGGCCGGCGCTGTCGAGGCCGTACGAGCACAGGGTACGGGCGGTCGCCTGGCCGACGCCGGGCAGGGCGGTGGGGGGCTTGTCGGCGAGGAAGGCGGCGACCGCGTCCGGGTCGTCGGGGACGGTATGGACCGCGCCGGCGTCCTGTGCGGCCATGCGGGCGAGCAGCGGGTTGGTGGCGACGCCGACCGTGCAGTCGACGCCGTACCGGGCCAGCGCCCGGACCCGTACGATCTCCGCCAGTCCGGCCGCGTCCCGGTCGAAGTAGCGCAGCGCGCCGGCGACATCGGCGAGCGCGGCATCGGGCGGCACCGCCTCGACGACAGGGGTCACCTCGGTGAGCAGGGCGAGCAGGCCCTCGTAAGTGTCCGCGCCGAGGACGGGGTTTAGCCCGATCGTGTGATGTCCTGCTTTCAGGCTTGCGGTGTCCTGGGCAGGCCGAGATAGCGTTGCTGTGCGATCTGGGACGCCGGGTACGGCGCCAGCAGTCGGGGCCCCTGCTCCACCAGAGAGATGGTTCAGGGCCTCCCCGTCGCCTTTGGCCGCATCCACATGGCCAGATCGTGAGGGACTCCGCCCTTCCAGGACCGGACCACGGACACGATCCGTGTCGCCGCCCGGTTGCGAAAGCGGACGACCAGTACGCCCAAGACCGTTCGGGGCGTGCCAGTGCGCGGGCTCACTCCCGCTCACCGTCAAGGAACGGTGGAAGCGCACGTACAGCACATGCGGTTGCTCATGGGTCGGTCGGGGAGTCATCCCGCGCTCCCTGGGCTGGAATGCCACAGCTTGCGGCCGGTGGCGGCCTGTTCGCCCGCGGGCCGGAGGTCGGCCCACGGGTGCATGGCGTAGCCGGTGGGCAGGTGGATGCGGCGCCCGGAGTCGCCGCCGGTCTCGCTCCCGGCCCCGCTCCCGGCCTCGGCGTCCGCGCCGGCCGGGACACCGGCGGGGGCCCCGGGCTCGGGCTCCGCCCGGCCCGCGCCCGCGAGTTCGGCGGCGACCGCCTCCAGGCCGCCCTCGCGCCGGAGTTCGACCAGCTCGGCGAGGTTCCAGACCGCCGAGCCGACGACGCTGAGGCTGCGCGGCCCGCGCCGCTGGACCACGCCGCGCACCAGCAGCAGCCAGGAGTGGAAGACGGTGTGCGCGCACGCGGCGTGGCTGTCGTCGAAGAAGGCGCAGTCGACCAGCCCCGTACCGTCGTCGAGCGTGGTGAAGATGACGCGCCGCCCCGAACGGATCGGCGGGGTCTGGGTGGCCGCCTTGGCCCCGGCGACCAGCACGGTCTCGCCGTGCCGCGCGTCGCGCAGCCGCTTCGCCGGGACCGCGCCCAGTTCCTCCAGGAAGGCCCGGTGGTCGCCCATGAGGTGGCGCGAGACATCCATACCGAGGATGCCGAGCTCGGCGCCGAGACGTTCCTCCGGGTCCAGGTCGGGCAGCCCGGCG
Source organism: Streptomyces sp. ME19-01-6 (assembly GCF_033793745.1). Classification (NCBI taxonomy): domain Bacteria; kingdom Bacillati; phylum Actinomycetota; class Actinomycetes; order Kitasatosporales; family Streptomycetaceae; genus Streptomyces; species Streptomyces sp. ME19-01-6. The sequence continues at coordinate 66,941 of NZ_JARAXF010000027.1, forward strand.
GGGGCGGGCGGCGCGGTCTCGGCCAGCGGGAGCTGGCCCTCACCGGTGCCGTCGCGCCGGGCGCCCCGCTGCTGCCGGTGCAGTTCGGCGATCTGCAGCAGCAGGTCGCGGCGGCTGGTGCCGAAGGCGTCCAACGCGCCGACCTGGGCGAGCCGTTCGGCGACCGGCCGCCCGGGGTGGGCGCGCCGCCACAGGTCCTGGAGCGAGGAATACGGCTGCCCGGCCGCGATCCGCGCGGTCTCGGCCTCGCTGATGCCGTGGACGTCGCTCAGTGCGAGCCGGATCCCGAAGCCCGCGCCCGTGAAGCCCGCGCCGGTCGCCCTGTCCGACCCCCCATCACCAGACACCAGTTCGATTCGATAGGCGGCGCCGGACCGGTTCACATCCAGCGGCAGGATCGGCACCCCGCGCCGCCGCGCGTCCGCCAGCAGCAGCCGCTTCGGATACATCCCGGGGTCGTGGGTGAGCACCCCGGCGTAGAAGGCCGCCGGGTGGTGCGCCTTGAGCCAGGCGGACTGGTAGGTCGGCACCGCGAAGGCCACGGCGTGCGCCTTGCAGAAGCCGTACGACCCGAACGCCTCGACGATCTCCCAGGTGCGCGTCAGCACCTCCGGCGGATAGCCGCGGTTCGCGGCCTCCGCGTGGAACCAGGCCCGCACCCGCCCCTGCCGCTCGGGGTCGGACAGCGCGCGCCGCGCCTCGTCGGCGAGGTCCCGTTCGCAGCCGGTCATGATCGACAGGATCTTGATGATCTGCTCGTGGAAGACGACCACGCCGTAGGTCTCGCGCAGCGCGTCCTCCAGGTCCGGATGCGGATAGCGCGGCGGCTTGCGGCCGTGCCGCGCCTCGATGAAGGGGCGCACCATGTCGGCCGCGACCGGGCCGGGCCGGAAGAGCGAGATGTCGACCACGAGGTCGTGGAAGGAGGTGGGCTGCAGCCGTCCGAGGAGGTCGCGCTGGCCGGGCGACTCGATCTGGAAGCAGCCGAGCGTCTCGGTGGAGCGGATCAGGTCGTAGGTCGCCGGGTCGTTCGGCCGCACCACCTCGGGGTCGTCCAGGTCCAGCGGCCGGCCCGTGACCCGTGCCACCTCCGCGGCCGCGTGCGCCATCGAGGACTGCATCCGCACCCCGAGGACATCGAGCTTGAGCAGCCCGAGGTCCTCGACGTCGTCCTTGTCGAACTGCGACATGGGGAAGCCCTCGCCGCTGGTGGGCACGACGGGCGTACGGGCCCGCAGCCCGGCGTCGGAGAGCAGCACCCCGCACGGGTGCATGGCGATGCCGCGGGGCAGCCCGTCCAGCGCCTCGACCAGCTCCCAGAGCCTGCCGTGACGTTTCTGCTCGGCGGCGACCGCGCGCAGCTCGGGCAGTTCGGCGAGCGCCGCGCGGGCGTCGCGGGCGCGGATGTGCGGGAAGGACTTGGCGAGCCGGTCCACCTCGGCGGGGTCCATGCCGAGGGCCGCGCCCACGTCCCGTACGGCGTGGCGCACCCGGTAGGTCTCGGGCATCGAGACGGTCGCGACCCGCTCCGCCCCGAAGCGGCCGAAGATCGTGCGGTAGACCTCCAGGCGGCGCGCGGACTCCACGTCGATGTCGATGTCCGGCAGCGCGGCCCGCCGCACCGACAGGAAGCGCTCCATCAGCAATCCGTTCGCGACGGGGTCGGCGTGCGCGATGCCGAGGAGGTGGTTGACGAACGAGCCCGCGCCGGAGCCGCGGGCGGCCACCCGGATGCCGAGCGCCCGGGTGTCGTCGACGACCTGGGCGACGGTGAGGAAGTACGAGGCGAAGCCCAGCCGCTCGATGGTGCGCAGCTCGTCCTCCAGCCGCCCCCACCGCTCGTGGTCGCGGTCGTAGCCGCGCAGCACCATGGCGGCGGCGCAGCGCGAGCGCAGCACCCGCTCGGCGCTCCGGTGTCCGGCCCCGACCAGGTGCGGCTCGGGGAAGTGGATGCTGCCGAGGCCGAGGTGGTCCTCGGGGTCGACGAGGCATGCGGCGGCGGTGTGCGCGGTCTCCTCCAGCAGCCGGTGCGCGGCGTCCCGCCGCCATCCCGCGGCCTCCGCGATCTTCTCGGCGATCCGCGCCATGTCCCGCGGACCCTTGAGCCAGCGCTCGCCGCTGTCGAGCGCCGCGAGGTCGCGCGGGTCGATCGGCACCAGTCTGCGGGCGGCGTCCAGCACATCGGCGACCGGGCCCTGCCCGGGGTCGGCGTACCGTACGGCGTTGCTCAGCACGACCCGTACGCCCTGGTCGGCGGCGAAGCCGACGGTACGGGCGGCGAGCCGCAGCGAGCCGGGGCCGGTGCCGGTGCGGCCGTGCCACACGGCCTCCAGGCGCAGCGCGTCGCCGAACAGCTCGCGCCAGGGGGCGATCAGCTGCTCGGCCCGGTCGGGCCGCCCGGCGGCCAGGGCCCGGCCGACGTCGGAGTCCGGGCCGAGGAGCACGGTCAGCGGGGCGAGGGCGGTGGCGCCGCCGCCGCTTGCGAGGTCTTCCCAGTGCAGCAGGGACTGCCCGGCGCCGCCCGGGTGGGCTTCTGCGTGGGCGGCCGAGACCAGCCCGCACAGCGCGGCCCAGCCGGCCGCGCCGCCCCGCGCCAGGAAGACCGCGCGGGGCGCGGACTCGTCGATGAACGCCCCGCCGCGCACCGGTGTGCGCCGCCGGACCGTACGCCCCGGCTCCACGGCCCGCGCCCGTACGGCGAGGTCCACCCCGAAGAGCGGCCGCACCCCCGCGGCCGCGCCCGCCTTGGCGAACCGGACCGCCCCGGCGAGGCTGTCGCGGTCCGTCAGCGCGATCGCGTCCATGCCGCGCTCGGCGGCGCACTGGGCCAGCCGCTCCGGGTGGACGGCTCCGTACCGCATGGAGAACCCGGAGGCGGTGTGCAGATGCGTGAACCCTGGCATCCGCACCTCCCGCTGTTTGTCGCACCCCCCTGCCGTCCCTGCTCGCCACGCGGCGGAGCCGCATGTAGCGCAGCCCCCGGACCCACCTTAAACCAATTCTCGAACACTCGTGCGAAACGACTCGCCTCCCGCGCGACCTGCGGGAATGACACCTTCCCCTTTCACCATAAGGGACTAAAACCTCATAACACCCACATCGCAAGGCGGTGCGCCCATACCGGCCCGGCGGCCGGCCGCGTAGGGTCACCGCCATGACCGACCGCCCCGACCACGCCACGGAATCCGACGACACCGACCTGCTCGGCCTGTTGCGGGAGCAGCGCACCGGCGCGCTCGTCACCCTCAAGCGCGACGGCCGCCCCCAGCTCTCCAACGTCGCCTTCGCCTACGACCCCACGGCGCGCCTCATCCGCATCTCGGTCACCGACGACCGCGCCAAGACCCGCAATCTGCGCCGCGATCCGCGCGCGAGCTTCTATGTCACCAGCGGCGACCGCTACTCCTACCTGGTCGCCGAGGGAAACGCCGAGCTGACCCCGGTCGCGGCCGCCCCCCACGACGCCACCGCCGACGAGCTGGTCGAGGTCTACCGCGCCATCGCGGGCGAGCACCCGGACTGGGAGGAGTTCCGCGCCGCGATGGTCGCCGAGCGGCGGCTGGTGGTGCGGCTGCGGGCCGAGCGGGCGTACGGGTGGGGTCGGGAGAGCGGCGCGCTGAGCGGCTCACTCGACGGCTGACCGGCGCCGTGCGACCCGGCCAGGTCACCGCCGCGTGCTCCCAGGGAACGCACCTTCCTCGCGCAACAATGAGCCACCACATGATTACGTGTTGCGACCGGAAGTGATCGAGTGATGTGCGTTCCTGATATGCATCGCGTGCGACTCCGTCCGGTATCCGCAACCACGAGCAAGGAGTGTTCGAAATGCGGAGAACCGCAGGGGCGATCGCTCTGGGCGCCGCCTTGACCTTGAGCAGCGTGGTGGGGACAGGAGCCGGTGGCGTGGCGAGCGCCGCGCCCGCGCAGCCGAGGAGCCTGTATCCGGCCTCGGCGCTGGTGCTCAGCTACGGAGAGGGGGAGGACGCGGCCTCGGCCCCGGTGCGGCGCGCGGTGACGCTGAGCTGTCACCCCACCCCGGCCGGCACCCACCCGACGCCCCGTCGGGCCTGCGCCGAACTGCGCGCGGTCGACGGGACGTTCCGGGCGCTGACGGCCAGGACGGAGCACGGCCGGGTCTGCACGAAGGAGTGGCGCCCGGTCACCGTCACCGCGGAGGGGGTCTGGGAGGGCCGCCGGGTCTGGTACGAGCACACCTTCCCGAACCCCTGCCTCAAGAACAGCCTCCGGAGCCAGCTGTTCGGCTTCTGAGTGCCCGAGCGCGCTGACCGGCAGGGCCCCGAAGGCCCTGCCGGCCGGCGTGTCAGCCCCTCAGCCGATCTCGGCGTCGAACGCCTGGAGCGCCTCCGGCACCGGCTGGAAGAAGGTCTCACCGCCCGAGGAGCAGTCGCCGCTGCCGCCCGAGGTCAGCCCCAACGCGGTGTCGTCCGCGAAGAGCGAGCCGCCGCTGTCGCCGGGCTCGGCGCACACGGTGGTCTGGATCAGCCCCTCGACCGTGCCCTCCTGGTAGTTGACGGTCGCGTCGAGGGCGGTGACCTTGCCGTCGTGCACCTGGGTCGTGCTGCCGCTGCGCTGCACCGTCTGGCCGACCGTGGCCTCACCGGCCTTGGTGATGGCCTGCGTGCCGCCGTAGAGGTTCACCTCGCTCGGGTGCGCGGTGTCGCCGGTGTATTTGACCAGCCCGTAGTCGTTGTCGGGGAAACTGCTGCCCGCGTTCTTGCCGATCTCCGCGCCGCCCTGGGAGTCGGACCAGCTGCTGATCGCCTCGGTGCAGTGACCGGCGGTCAGGAAGTACGGCTCACCGCCCTTGACGACGTTGAAGCCCAGCGAGCAGCGCCCGCCCTGGCCCCAGATGGGGTCGCCGCCCGCGATGAAGGTCCGGAACGTCCCGGCCGAACGCCGCACCTCGACCTTGTCGCCGAGCCCGTCGGCCACCTCGTTGAGCCGGTCGAGCCGGGCTCCCTCGACCGTGCGGTCAGCCGTTACGACGACCTTGTCGGTCCTCGGGTCGACCGACCACGAGGTGCCGGGGATGGTCGCCTTGTCCTTCAGTACCGCACGGGCGGCGCCGAGCTGCGCCAGCGAGTACTTGACCACCCTGGCCTCGGCCCCGGCCGCGCGCACCTGGTCAGCGGCTGCCTGGTCCAGGACGTTGACCACCAGCTTCTTGGCCTCGGCGTCGTAGTACGCCCCGGCCGCACCGCCCTTGAGCCCGGCGATCAGGGTGGCCGCCGTCTGCCCGGCCTCGGCGGCCGAGAGGGTGGGGGGCGGCGGTGGGGTGGGGGCGGCGGTGGCGGTCTGCAGGGACAGGGCCCCGGCGGTGAGGGCCACGGCGGCGGCGCCGGTGACGACCACACGTCGCCGGGATATGCGTCGGTGCTTCAACTCAGGCCTCCTGTGGGGGGTTGGGCCCGGCGGTGAGGTGCGCCGGACCCGGAGGACTCATGGCACAGGCGTGCCTGCCCAGCCGGGGGCGCGTCCATGCCAAATTGCGCCGCCGAGTATTCCGGGGTGCGCGGGGCGCGTACAAGGTCGCGTACACGTCGCGCGAAAGATCACGAAAATGCGCCCCTGGCGCCGGGCACGGCCGTGCGGGCGCACGGCAGTTCGGAACGGGGACGCGTCGAAGGCCGGGTCGGCCGGGGTGACCTTGGCACATGCTCGACGACGTGTGCGGCGCCCATCGCGGCGAAGTGGGGGATCAGCCGCTCCAGGCCGGGGTGACGGTGGCCGGTCCGGGCGAAGTGCGCGTAACACTCCAGGACGTCGGTGGCCAGAGGGTGGCGCAGCAGCCGCTCGTACAGCAGGGCGCCCTCCTTCAGCTGCGCCCAGCAGAACCCAGCGCGATGTCCTCGTCAGCAAGGCCGCGTCCAGGGGAAGCGCGACACCGTCGGCAGCCAGCCAGGCCAGCCAGCGGGTGATGCGCGCCGCGGTGGCGACGTCCCGCCGCAGCAGCGCGCGGGTGGCGCCGCGGCCCAGGGCCAGGACACCGGAGCGTGCGGCCTGGTGCACGGGCCCGTCCAGGCCGGGCAGGGCCAGCGACGCCAGCTGCCCCATCCGCAGGGACCAGGGCACCCAGCCCCCAGTCGATCCAGGCCCTGGTCCACGGCTGCTCCCGCCCGCCCGGCGGCGCGGCGGGCGGGCGCTGCGCGGGGGGCAGCGCCGAGAGGCGGAGGCGGACGGCCGCCGATTCCTCCGGCAGCAGGGCCCGGCCGGTCAGCACATACGGAGCCAGCACGTCGGCCCCAGGACTCGCACGGCGCCCACCGCGACCGCCGCGCCTGATGCCGCCGTCGCCCTGCCTCCGTCGCCGATCGCGGACGGCTCACGATGCGCCGCCTGAAGATCCGCCGCTTGGAGATGTGCCGCCGCGACAGCCGTGCCCCCGGTGCCCCGCAGGGCATCGAGGGCACAGCGCGCCAAGAGCTCGGCCGATGGCTGGAAGAGAAAATTCTTAGCCAGAACGGCGCTGGGGCTCGGTCGGCTCGACCAGCTCGGGCATGCCGGCTGACGCCTCACCAGCGGGCAGATTGGCGGGCCGGGGCTCCGGGGCCGCCACGGAGCCGTCGGGGTGGGGCGTCTCCTGCTGGCCCCTTTCGAGGAAGCGCAGCAGCTCCACAGGGATGGGCAGCACCAGCGTGGAGTTCTTCTCGGCGGCCACCGCCATCACGGTCTGCAGCAGTCGCAGCTGCAGCGCGGACGGCGTCTCGGCCATCTGCGCGGCCGCCTCCGCCAGCTTCTTCGAGGCCTGCAGCTCCGCGTCGGCGTTGATGACGCGGGCGCGCCGCTCCCGGTCGGCCTCGGCCTGGCGAGCCATCGAGCGCTTCATGGTCTCCGGCAGCGAGACGTCCTTGATCTCCACCCGGTCGATATGCACGCCCCACCCCACGGCCGGGCTGTCGATCATGAGCTCCAGGCCCTGGTTGAGCTTCTCCCGGTTGGAGAGCAGATCGTCCAGGTCGCTCTTGCCGATGATCGAACGCAGCGAGGTCTGGGCCATCTGGGAGACCGCGAAGCGGTAGTCCTCGACCTGGACGATCGCGTCCGCCGGGTCCACGACCTTGAAGTAGACGACCGCGTCGACCCGCACGGTCACATTGTCCCGGGTGATGCCCTCCTGAGCGGGCACGGGCATGGTCACGATCTGCATGTTCACCTTGCGGAGCCGGTCGAACGCCGGAACGATCACGGTGAACCCGGGGGGCCGGATCGCCGACCTCAGCCGGCCGAGCCGGAAGACCACGCCCCGCTCGTACTGCTTGATCACGCGCGCCGCCGCTATCGCGTACACGGCCCCGCACGAGGCCACGACCGCGCCTGCTGTCACAAGCTCCTCGACCATCACGGCCACCTGCCTGCCGTATCGCGAGCGATGCCCCATCTGGGGCGCTGTTGTCCACGATAGTCCCGCCCCCGACGCACCGGGGAGAGAAGCGTCGGCAACCGGAATCGACGAAGCGGCCGGGAACGACACAGAACGCCCCTGAACGGCGGGAACCCCCGCCCGGAGGACCGGGCGGGGGTCAGGGGACTCGGCCGGACGACCGGCCGTGGGTCGGTACGGCCGTGGGGGTCCGTACCGGCCGTGGATCAGTAGACGCTCACGCCGTACGCGTTCAGCGCCTCGACGACCGGCTGGAAGAAGGTCGTGCCGCCGGAGGTGCAGTTGCCGCTGCCGCCGGAGGTGAGGCCGAGGGCAGTGCTGCCGGCGTACAGGGGGCCGCCACTGTCGCCGGGCTCGGCGCATACGGTGGTCTGGATCATGCCGTAGACGATGTCACCGCTGCCGTAGTTCACGGTGGCGTTCAGCGCGGTGACCCGGCCGCTGTGGATGCCGGTGGTGCTGCCGCGCCGGGTGACCGTCTGGCCCACGGTGGGGTTGGCGGCGCTGGTGATGTCCTGGCTGCCGACGGTGCCGGCGGGGGTCACCGAGCCGCTGTACCGGACCAGACCGTAGTCGTTGGTCGGGAAGCTGGAGCCGGACGTCGGGCCGATGGTCGTAGTGTGGCCGGAGTTGCTCCACCACGTGCCCGCGCCGTCGGTGCAGTGACCGGCGGTGACGAAGTAGTTGGCTCCGCTGCTGTTGCGCACGTTGAAGCCGAGGGAGCAGCGCCAGCTACTCGCGTAGATCGCGTCTCCGCCGGAGATCAGCTTCTGCATCTTGCCCGGAGTGCGCTTGACCTCGATCGCGTCGGCGTTGGCGCCGGCGGTGTTCTTGATCTTGGATATCTCGGCCTGCGAGACGGTGCTGTCGGCGGTGACGACAAGGGTGTTGGTCGCCTTGTCGACATACCAGGCCGTGCCCGCGACATCGGCCTTGAGGACGGCGTTGCCGGCCGCCTTGGCCTCGGCCGCGGTGAACTTGGGGGTCGCGTCGTTGCCGGCGTAGGCGCTGGGTGCGGCGAGTGCCGTCCCGGCCAGCAGGGCCGAGGTCGCGGCGACCAGGGCGAGACGTCTCGCGTGCTTGTTGTGGGGGGCGTTGCGCTTGATCCTCAACTCTTCCTCCGGGGGAATCGGGGGTCCGCTTGGGTGAGCAGGCCCGTGAGGCGCAGTCAATGAGCACGCCGACGCCGATATCAACGGCTGACGCCGCGGGGGCGTTTCCGACGTGCTCCTGACAAGCGCTCCCGGAAGTATTCGTGGACTCAACCACGGTGCGCAAGAGGACGATTGAAAAAGTCGTGGGCACAAGTCGCATGGCCCCGGCGGCTTCCGGCCACCGGGGCTGTGCACCCATCCCCTCGGGTACCTGGTTCGACGAGTCGTCGGCCGATCAGGTTCCGTTCCCCGCCGACGACTTCGCACCAAGCTGCGGAAGGCCGAGGTGTTCGCGCAGCGCACTGCCCTCGTACCGGGTCCGGAACGCACCGCGCTCCTGGAGCAGCGGCACGACCCGGTCGACGAACTCGTCGAGCCCGCCGGGGGTCGGCCGCGGTACGAGGATGAAGCCGTCGGCGGCCTCGGCCCGTACAAAAACGGCCATTTCAGCACCGTGATCGACTCCAATATCCGCCCAGACGGTGGTGTTGTTGACGCCGGGGAAGTGCGCGGCCAGGTGCATCGCCCTGGTCGTCCGGCCGCTCGACTCACCGCTCGGCGTCATTGGGACGCCTCCTTCGCCCGTGCGTACCGGTTGGCCGGGCGGGCCAGGCCCAGGTGGTCGCGGAGTGTGGCGCCGGGGTAGAAGGTGCGGAAGAGTCCGCGGTGCTGCAGCAGCGCCACCGTGCCGTTGACGAACCGCTCCAGGTCGTGGCGCGGTACGACGGGGGTGATGTGGAAGCCGTCCGCGGCCCCCGCCTGGTGCCAGCGCGCGATCAGCTCCGCGAGGTCGACCGGGCCACCGCGGTACAGCGGGAGCCCGTCCGCCCGCGCCGCCAGCGGGCCGCTGGGTGGCGGGAGTTCGGAGGCCGGTTCGCCGTCGGACAGGTCGACCGCGAGGGCGGCGAGCATGGTGAGCCCGTCCTCGTCGCGGCCGTACGCCACCGCGCGCCGCCGCAGCTCGTCGCGGATCGCGCCGGCCGCCTTGGGGGTGGCGGCCCGGACGTACGCCACGTCGGCGTGGCGGGCCGCGGTCCGCCGGGCGACCGGGTCGGTGGCGTCGACCACGACGACCGGGTGGCCCTGGGGCGGCCTGGGCACGATGGACGGGCCGCGCACGCTGAACCGGGCGGACTCGAAGTCGACGTAGTGCAGCTTGTCGCGGTCGATGAAGCGGCCCGTGGCCACATCGCGGATCTCGGCGTCGTCCTCCCAGCTGTCCCACAGCCGGGCGGCGACGTCCGCGACCTCCCCGGCCTCCTCCCACAGCTCCTCGGCGGGGGCGGCGGCGCGGCGGCCGATCAGCCGGGCCTCCGCCTCGGTCGTCGACACCTCGGCCCGCCAGCCCGCCCGGCCGTGGCTGACCCAGTCCAAGGTGGCCACGGCGCAGGAGAGGTGGAACGGCTCGGTGTGGGTGGTGGTGACGGTCGGCACCAGGCCGATCCGCCCGGTGTCGGGCGCCACGCGCGAGAGCACCGCGAGCGCGTCGAGCCTGCCCCGCCCCTCCCCCGGCGGGCCCAGGGAGTCGTCCAGGGTGACGAAGTCGAGCCTGCCGCGCTCGGCGAGGCGCGCGAGCTCGACGAAGTACGGCGCCCGGTACTCCCCGGTGCCGTCGATGGCGGCGGCCAGGTGGAGCAGGCGGGGCCGGGGCGCGGGGCGGGCCCCGTGCGGATGTGACGCGTGGGGGTGCGGTGCCAGGGGCGGCTGGGAGTCGGCCATGGTCAGGGGGCCTTCCTGGTGAGGGGTGCACGATTCAGCGCGCATGGGCTCGGACGGTGAGCGGGGCGCACGGGGGCAGGGAGCGGAGCAGCGACAGCAGGGCGCGCGCCGTCGCGTCGTTCTGGCGGAAGGCGGGCGCGTTCGTACGGGGCCGGGCGAAGGCCCCGGAGGCGCGGGCGTCGGTGTGCGGTCCGAGCGCGAAGCGGCGCGGATGGGGGCGGCCGCGCCGTCCCGGTGCAGCGAGAGCAGCAGCGGGTCGCGGGTGTGCTCCACGGTCGGCTCGGGCAGCCGGGCCTCGACCAGCGCGCGGGCCTCCACACCCGGGCCCGCCACCCCGGCGCCGCTCGCCCGGAAGACCTTGCGCAGCGGGTCGGCGACGACGTGCGCCTCCGCGCCGAGGAAGCGCACCACGCCGGCGCGGGAGAGCGCGAGAAGTTGGCGCAGCCGGGGCCGGGCGGGCCGGAGGCGAGGTAGCTGAAGAATCCGTGCCACTGGCCGCCGATGTCGCCGAGCCGCGTCAGCCGGCCGTATACGGACAGCAGCGCGAGGAAGACCGCGAGGTCGGGGCTGTTGCCGGGGTCGTGGCGGCGGGCGAGATCGGCCTCGATGTGCGCGCGCAGGTCCTGCTGCAGGGCCTCGGAACTCTCGAACCGCCGCCCGGCCAGGGGCCGGTCGAGGGCGTCGAGGTCGAGCCGGTCCGCCGGGTCGGGGACGGCGGCCGCGACCAGGGCGCGCAGTTCGGGGCCGTCGGGCGGGCAGGCGGCGTATCGCTCCTCGAAGTCGGGCCAGGGGGTGGCCGTGCGGTCCGGGTGGGCGGTGAACAGCCGGTGGTAGTGGGCGAAGCCGAGCTCCTTGGCGATCAGCGGCCAGATGTCGCGGCGGTAGTCGGGCCGGCCGGGGCGCCGCAGCAACTCCTCGACCTGGGCCGGGCCGAAGAAGCGGGGCAGTGGTGGGCGTTCGCCCCGCCACCCGTAGCCGATCTTGGAGCGGTACGGGACGCCGCGTCGCGAGCCGACGTGGAGCACGGGCTCGCGGCCGGAGGGCCGGTACCTCAGCTCCCCGCCGCCGGTTTCCTCGTAGCGCCCGCCGCGCCCCTCGGTGAGCAGGACCATCAGGTCGATGAAGGCGAGCCCGAAGCCGCGCACGATCACCGGCCGACCGGGGCGCAGCCGGCTCAGGTCGCTCTCGGCGGTGAACTCCGGGGGTAGATAGACGAGTTCGTCGAGTCCGTGTTCGGCGGCGAAGGCGGTGAGCGCCCGCTGCTGCGGGTCGGGTTCGGCGTCGAGGTGTCCGAGGGCGAGCACGACGGCGTCGGCGGTCAGCGGGGTGGCCCGCCCCTCCAGCCACACCCGCTGCACGCCGTCGCGCGGGCCGGTGATCCGTACGGCGCGGCAGCGGTGCCCGTGGACCGTGACGGCGGGCGGCAGGGCGGCCACCGAGCGCTCGTGCACCCAGGCCAGATACGCGCTCTGCAGCCGTCTGTCGGCGAAGCCTCGGCCTGTCAGCGCGGCGGCTTCGGCGGCGACTTCGGGAGAGAGTTCGGGGGCGGGGCCGTCGGGGAACGCCCCGGCGCGGACGCGCTCCGCCCACTCGGCGAGGGAGGGGCCGGGGCGGACCGGGCCCTCGCTCTCGACGGTGTCGTCGGTGAACATGGTGACGTCCTCGGCCATGGAGTTCATCCACAGCAACGGGGACTGGTCCGGGCGCCAGACGCGGCCGCCGCCGGGCGGGTGCGGGTCGACCAGGTGCAGATCGAGGGGGGTGGCCTCGCCGTACAGCTCGGGGGCGTTGGCGGCGATGCGCTCCACGAGGCCGGTGCCACGGGGGCTCGCGCCGACGATCACGAGGGCGGGGGGTCTGGAGGGAAGGTCCGGTCGCACGGACATGCGGAAGGCTCCGTCGGTTCGTCACCGAACACGTCAGTGGCCTTCACACCCGGCCGCGCCCCTCAGCACGGCCTGTCGCCGAGGCTAAGCCGTCCCCACGACCCGTTGTCAAGGTTGTCCGAACTGTGAGCAGTACGTCTCGCGGCCAGTTGACGCAAAACCGCAAGACTGTTCCACTTGGGCCATGCGGCCACGTCAGCGACTGATCACGCGCGGACACATCGACTTCGGTCGGGTGTGGTCCGCGTCCTGTTCGGGTTCCTGTCCGGGCTGACCGCCGCCTCCGCCGCTCCGGCGTTCCGAGGCCTTCTCATCTGCTCTGCCTGCCCGCCGCCCGCTGTCCCGGTTCGGCGCGGCCGTGCCCATTCTCGCAGTTCACGTATCTCACGTAGGTCACGCAGCACGCGCCTTCACCCACGCTCAAGCGCTTCCCCCTCCCCTCGCCCTCCCAGCCCCCAGCTCTGGCCGCCGCCTTTCAGCAATCGCAGCTACAGTCACAGCAGTCACAGCCGTCACAGCAATTGCCCTCGCCGTTGCAGCAGTCACAGCAATCACAGCAGTCGCTGCAGTCATCGCACTTGTGGCACCAGCCCTCGCGCTCCTGACCGCTCCACGGGTCGTGGTACGGGTCCTTGCAGCACACCTGGCAGGTGCAGAAGAGCCCGGCCCACACCGCGCATCCGGCTATCAGCCCCCGCCGCCTGCGATTCGGCGGCTCGGGCGGGGCGCCCCCGGGGCCACCCGGGCCGGGCCCGTACGGGTTGTTGATCCACGGCGACTGCGGGGGCGGCGTACCCTGCGCGGCGTGTGGAGCGTGCGCGGCGGTGGCCCCGTGCGAACAGGACGTCGTGCCGAACGCCCGGTCCACCGCGCGCCCCAGCTCATGCGCCAGCAGCACATGGGCGAGCTTGCCGTTCTCGAACTCCACCTCGCGCAGCGCGAGACGGACCCCGTGCACCGCGTCGTCGCACAGCCTGCGCACCTCGGCCAGGTCCGCCCCGGTGGCCGTGATCGGGTTCCAGGCTCCGGTCGCGGTGTCCTCGGCCAGGTCCTCCACCGCGTCCAGCAGATGCGCGAGCCGGCCGAACAGCCGCCCCGCCTCCTCCAGCGGCGCCTGGTTGCCGGGCCGCCCGGCCAGCACGGCGGTGTGCCCGAAGGCCGCGGCGGTCGCGGTCTCGGTCGGCTCGGTGACGGCCAGCAGCGGCGTGCCGAGGCCCGCCGCCCGCTCTATCCCTTCCTGGCGGCCGACCGCGTCCAGTAGCACGGCCGTGTCGAAGCCGAGCTCCGCGCCACTGCGGGCGCCCGCCCGGTCCCACCCGGCGGCGACCCGGCGGGCGGCCACGGCGACCGGTCGGCGCGCCAATGCCCCGTCCCCGTCGGCCACATGGTCGCGGATCTTCGCGGAGGCCAGCACCAGGGAGACGGTGGCCGCCAGCCGCGCGCCCTCGCCCTGGGCGACCGGCGCGCTCCGCATGCCGCGCAGCGGACAGGGCCCGGCGGTGCGCCGCCAGCCCTCCGTACGACGCGACTGGGCCTCCACGAGCACCGAGACGACCAGACCGTCGTAGTTGGTGGCGACCCGCGCGAACTGGCCACGGGCTCCGCGCAACGCGAGGCACAACCCGCACAGATGCGCCATCCACTCGGTGCGCAGGTTTTCCGACAGCCGGTGCCGGCAAGGGCGGATAATGCCAAACAACTTTCTCCCCGTTCACCCATACGTCCCCGGCGTCACCCGTCCGGCCCGGCGGAGTCTACCCATCGCCTCGTCAGGGCCTGTCAGCAGGAGGAACTCTGATTCGCCGCCATACGTTGTGCACCAGTACCGTCACGAATCCCCTGTGCGGCCGCAATCCACGTGGCACACCTTCCGCATCATGGACGACGATAGAGGGGGCAGGTGCAGTACAGAGAGCGGCAGTGAAAGGAGGCGTCCATGGGATCGGTGCGCAAGGCGAGTGCCTGGCTTGGCCTCGTCGACGACAGCGATGACGAGCGCTACTACGACGACGACTACGCCGAGGGGCCCGAGCCCGGCGACGCCTGGGTGACCGACCCGCGGGTGCGGGTGGCCGACCAGGCCGCGCGGGACGAGGGCACCCGTATCGCCACGGTCACCCCCGAGAGCTTCCGGGACGCGCGCGGCATCGGCGAGATGTTCCGGGAGGGCGTGCCGGTCATCGTCAACCTGACCACCATGGAGCCCGCCGACGCCAAGCGCGTGGTCGACTTCGCGGCCGGGCTGATCTTCGGGCTGCGCGGCTCGATCGACCGCGTGGCCAACCGCGTCTTCCTCCTGACCCCGCCGGACTACGAAGTCCTCAGCGCCAACAGACACCACGCCACGGGCTTCTTCAACCAGAGTTAGGCAAGGCCGCTCACCGGGACGCGCTCATCGGAACGCGTCGATTCCGGTGAGCGCCTTGCCGAGCACCAGTTGGTGCATTTCGACGGTGCCCTCATAGGTGAGCACCGATTCCAGATTCGTCGCGTGCCGCATCACCGGGTACTCCAAGGAGATCCCGTTGGCGCCCAGGATCGTCCGGGCCGTGCGGCAGATCTCGATCGCCTCCCGCACATTGTTGAGCTTACCGAAGCTGACCTGCTCGGGGCGGAGCGTTCCGGCGTCCATGCGCATTCCCAGGTGATGGGCGAGCAGCACGCCCTTGTGCAGCTCCACCGCCATGTCGGCCAGCTTGGCCTGGGTGAGCTGGAAGCCGCCGATGGGCCGGCCGAACTGCTCGCGGGACCCCGCGTACTCCAGCGCCGCCTGGAAACTCGCCCGGGCCGCGCCCATCGCGCCCCAGACGATCCCGTAGCGGGCGTGGCTCAGACAGCTGAGCGGGCCGCGCAACCCGGTGACCTCCGGCAGCACGGCGCCGGCGGGCAGCCGCACCTCGTCCATCACCAGCTCGCTGGTCACCGAGGCGCGCAGCGACCACTTGTGCCGGATCTCGGGGGCCGAGAAGCCGGGGGTGTCCGTCGGCACGGCGAATCCCCGGATGCCCTCGTCCGTACGGGCCCAGACCACCGCGACCCCGGCCACCGAGCCGTTGGTGATCCACATCTTGCGGCCGGTGAGCACCCAGTCGGAGCCGTCCCGCTTGGCGTAGGTGCGCATCGCGGCCGGGTCCGAACCGTGGTCGGGCTCGGTCAGCCCGAAGCAGCCGATGACCTCGCCCGTGGCCATCGGGGGCAGCCACCGCTCCTTCTGCTCCGTCGAGCCGAAGCGGTGGATGGCGTACATGGCCAGGGAGCCCTGCACGGACACCAGGGAGCGGATCCCGGAGTCGGCGGCCTCCAGCTCCAGGCAGGCCAGCCCGTACTGGACGGCGCTCGCGCCCGTGCAGCCGTATCCCGTCAGCGACATGCCGAGCGCCCCGAGGGAGCCGAGCTCGCGGGCCAGCTCCCGGATGCCGGGCAGCTCGCCGCGCTCGTACCAGTCGGCGATGTGCGGCAGGACGCGGGTGGCGGCCCATTGGCGCACGGTGGCGCGGACGGCGAGGTCCTCCGGGGCGAGCAGGTCGTCGATCCCGAGCGGGTCGGCGGGGTCGAACGGCGGCAGGCTGCGGGTGGCGCCCTCGGACATGGTTCGGCCTCCGGTTCCGGTGCGGTTCGGCTGCGGTGAGATGCGGTGGGGTGCGGTTTCGGTGCGGCCGGGTGATCATTCCGGTCGGATCCGACGCTACGGCCGGGTAATCCCCGGCGTCCAGACCGCGCCCGGCCGTCCAGCGACGTCCGCGGGGGCCGGAGGGAACCGCCGTCAGCCGGAGGTCTCCGCGCCGACCGCGGCGCGGTCGGCGCGGCCGGGGCGGGGCACGCGGGCGGCGCCCGTGTCCTGCGCCGCGTCGCGGGCGGTGTCCGGGGCGGGGGCCGGCTCCGTTTCATGCCCGGCGTCCGTCGCGTGCTTGGCATCCGTACCGCGCCCGGCGTCCGCCGCAGGCCCGGCATCCGTACTCTTCCCGGAGTCCTTCGCGTGCCCGGAGTCCTTCGCGTGCCCGGAGTCCTTCGCGTGCCCGGAGTCCTTCGCGTGCCCGGAGTCCTTCGCGTGCCCGGAGTCCGTCCCGTCCTCCTCGGGCGCGCACTCCATCGACTTCGGCAGCCGCAGCGCCGCCAGCGCCCCCACCAGCAGCAGCCCGGCGCTGACCGCCAGCGTGACATGCAGGCCGTGGACGAAGGACTGGCGCGCCGCCGCGCGCAGCGCCCCGCCCTCCGGGCCGCCGAGCCGGTCGGAGACCTTGTAGGCCACACCGAGCGACTGGCTCGCGGCCTCTCTGGCGGACTCCGGGACGCCCGCGGCGTGGGAGACGCCGGGCGCGTACGTGGCGTTCATGACGCTGCCAAGGAGGGCGATGCCGATGCCGGCGCCGAGCTGGTAGGAGGTCTCGCCGATCGCGGCCGCGCCGCCCGCGGACTTGACCGACGCCTCGTTGAGCATGGACTCGTATGCGCCGAAGAGCGTGGTCTCGAGGCCGAAGCCGAGGAAGAGGAAGGCGCCGACCAGGACCGCGGGCCGGTCGGACTGGCCCATGACGACCAGCGAGAGGACGGCCGCCGCGGTCAGCGAGAAGCCGAAGGCGACCATGGTGCGGGGGCCGAGCCGCTGCAGCATCCGGGACCCGGCGAGCCCGGCGGCCATCGCGGCGAGGGTGAGCGGCAGCAGCCGCATGCCCGTCTCCAGCGGGGTGAGGCCGAGGACGAGCTGCAAGTACTGGGCGGCTATGAGCTCCAGGCCGACGAGCGCCAGCAGGGCGACCACGATGCAGCCGACGGAGATGCTGAACGCGGGCCGGGAGAACAGCCGCAGGTCGACCAGCGGATGCTTGCGGCGGCGCTGTCGGCGTACGAAGAGCACCAGCAGGGCCGCGCCGAACAGGACCGGCCCGGCGGTGACGGGCTCCAGCAGGCCCGCGCCGCTGCCCACCCGCTTGACGCCGAAGACCAGACAGAACAGCCCGCAGGCGGCCATGATCGCGCCCAGCACGTCCCAGGGGCCGTCGCGGTCGCCGGTGGACTCCGGCAGCAGCCAGCGGCCGACGGGCAGGGCGACCGCCATCAGCGGGATGTTGATGAAGAAGACCGAGCCCCACCAGAAGTGCTCCAGCAGGAAGCCCCCGAGCAGCGGCCCGACGGCCGCGCCCACGGCGGCCACCGCGCTCCAGACGCCGATGGCCAGGGCGCGCTCGCGGCGGTCCGGGAAGACCTGGCGCAGGATCGACAGCGTCGCGGGCATGATCATCGCGCCGCCGACGCCCAGCAGGGCGCGGGCCACGATGAGGATCTGCGGGGTGCCGGCCTCGGCGGCGAGGGCCGAGGCCGCGCCGAAGAGGCCGTAGCCGAGCAGCAGCACCCGGCGGCGGCCCACCCGGTCGCCGAGCGTCCCGAAAAGGATCAGCAGGGAGGCGCAGACCAGCGGATACGCGTCGACTATCCACAGCAGCTCGATCGAGCCCGGCCGCAGGTCCTCGGTGACGGCGGGCACCGCGACGTGCAGGACGGTCGCGTCAACGGCGACGAGCAGCAGGCTGACGCAGAGCACGAGGAGCACGATCCAGCGGTTGGCTCCGCCGGTCGCGTCGGTGCCGCGCCATTGCCGGGGGACGCCCGGCGTCCGTCGATTGCCGGCCGTGGTCGTCCCGGACATGAACCGCACCTCCCTGTCGTGCGCTCGCGGCCCCTCGGGGGCGGGACGTCGCAGGCTGAGGACGTCCGGCGACCCGGCGGCGAGGGCGAGTGAATGGTCAGCGTACGCGAGTCGTCACGCGGGTCGTGTGGCCCATCCCATGTTGAGACCCACGTCGCAGGGGTGAACGAAGGCGTACGTTCCGGTGTCCCCCATTTGTCCCTCCCGTTTTGTTCCCACGCCTTGCCCCGCCCCACACCCCACGCCCCACACCCCTTCGGCGCCCGTCGGCCGTCGGGATCGCGCCTGGATAATCGGGTCCGTGACTGAACTCGTCCGAGCCGACGCCCCGGCCGGAAAACACGACGAACGGGCAAGCCGCGCGGTTCCCACCATGCTGCGCCGGGCCGCTCCGGCGCTCCTGGCGTATACGGGGACGCGGCTGCTGGGCGTCGTGGTTCTCGCGATCTGGGCGGCGGTGGCGGGCAAGAGCTGGCACACGCTGCTCTCCGCCCGCTGGGACTCCCTCTGGTACTCGCGCATCGCCGAGCAGGGCTACGGCTACACGCTCCGTCTGCCCGACGGCTCCATCCACTCCGATCTGGCCTTCTTCCCTCTGCTGCCCTGGCTGGAGCGGCTGATCTCGGCCCTGACCCCGCTGGACGCCGCCGCCGCGGGCCTGGCGGTGAGCTGGGTCGCGTCGCTGTTCGCCGCGTGGGGGATCTTCGCGATCGGCGACCGGCTGCGCGGGCGGCGCGTGGGCACGGCGCTGGTCGTGCTGTGGGGTGTGCTGCCCGTCGGCATCGTGCAGTCGATGGCCTACTCCGAGTCGCTCTTCACCGCGCTGGCCGCCTGGGCGGTGTACGCGCTGCTCACCGGGCGGTGGGTATGGGCCGGGTCACTCGCGGCCCTGGCCGGGCTGACCCGGCCGGTGGGGGCCGCGGTGATCGCGGCGGTGTGGATCACGGCGGCGGTGGCCCTGCTGCCCGCCGGACGCCGGCACCGGGCCTGGCGCCCGGAGCACCGGCGGATGCTGCTGGGCATGACCCTCGCACCGCTCGGCTGGCTGGGCTACGTGGCGTGGGTGGGGGTGCGGACCGGCAGCGTCACCGGCTATTTCGACGTCCAGAACGGCTGGCGGAACGGATTCGACGGCGGCGTGGCCTTCGCGCGCTTCGCGGGGGGCCTGCTGGCGGGGCCGGGCTTCCCGGCCGGGCTGGGACTGCTGGGCGGCGTGGCCCTGCTGATCTGGGTGTTCCTTCGGTGCGTACGGCGGCGCGAGCCGCTGCCGCTGCTGGTGTACGCCGGGGTGGTGCTGACCCTGGCGCTGACCGCGAAGGGCTACTTCGGCTCCAAGCCGCGGCTGCTGCTCCCCGCCTTCCCGATCCTGCTGCCGGTCGCGGCCGCCCTCGCGCGCCTCCGTACGGCCAGGGCCGTGCTGGTCCTGGGGTCGGTGGGGCTCGCCTCGGCGGCGTACGGGGCCTTCTGGCTGAACGGGTCGGGGCCGCCGTGAGGGGGCCCCGGGGCGACGGGCAACGGCCGGGGAAACTCCGAGGAACGCCTCGGCTAATCGCCGATAAACGACGCTGTAAGAATTCCATAAAGAAGTCCGGGAGCCGCTTCGGGAAGGCGACTCTCGGAAAAGCCGCGACCACCCGCGGATTTCCTCCGGAAAGGCGTGTTCAAAAACCGCGGACGAGACCCACTCCACATCACATCGTCATCACAAAGCGACCTGATCGACCGAAGCGGCCTGTCACGCAATGTAACGTCGATTGAGTGCGTACCGATGACAAGCTCCCTCAGGTGAAGGGGCGCCCGACCGATCTGGCGCGACCGCGCATGACCCGAACACGCCGCTGGCTGCTCGGGTCCACCCTCGCTGTGTACGCGGCGACCGTGATCGGGGTGCTCACCACCTCGTGGCTGGTGCAGTTCGACTGGCAGGTCATGCTGTTCCGGCCGTACAAGCACTGGCCGGAGATCCACACCTTCCTGGACTACTTCGTGGTCATGGGCCAGCGCGGCCCCACCGCGGTGGCGGTGACCGCCTGGATGGGCTGGTGCTGCTACAAGCAGCGCACCCTGCGCCCGCTGATCGTGCTGGGGACCTCCCTGCTGCTGCTGAACATCACCGTCGGCTCCGTCAAGCTCGGCTTCGGCAGGCTCGGCCCGCACTACGCGACCACCGTCGGGTCCAACGAAATGTGGGGCAACGGCGATATATTTCCTTCGGGTCACACCGCGAACGCGGTGGTCACCTGGGGTGTGCTGGCCTATCTGGCGACCACTCCCCGGGCCCGCAGGGTCGCCTCGGTCATCGCGGCGGTCTTCGCCTTCGGTGTCGGCATGACCACCGTCTACCTCGGCACCCACTGGGTCAGCGACGTGGTGCTCGGCTGGGCGGCCGGGGTGCTGGTGCTGCTGGCGCTGCCGTGGCTGGAGCCCGCCATGGCGCGTGCCGAGGCGCTGCTGCTGGCCCTGTACGACAAGGTGCGCGAGCGCCGGGCGTCGGCGCCGCTGCCGGTCACGCGCCCGGTGGCCGCTTCGACCCTGGCCACCCCGCGCGCGGCGCGCGACGACGAGCTGCCGGCCCGCGAGACGGTGAGCGTCGGCGGCCGGCCGAGCGGCGTCGCGGCACATATGCCCGAGGCCCGGCCGCACCACCCGCTGCGGACGCATCCGATCCGCTCGGAGCGGGGCGTCACCCCGGGCGGCAGCCGCCGCCCGCCGCACGCCGACCGGCTGCCGCGCGCCACGGCGCCGCTGGGCCCGCCGGCGGGCCGGGGGCGGGCGGCCAGCACCGGCGGCTGACCGCGGGGGCGGCCGGGGGGACGGTACGCACACCTCTCCCGCAGCCCCGCCGCCCACCGATCGCGCCGAGCCGATCGTACCGACGGCCCCGGACGCTCCCGCCGAGCGTCCGGGGCCGTCGCCGTACCGCGTGCGCGCCCCCGTCACCCCTTCCAGCAGCGCTTGACGGTGTCGTCGGCCACCTCGAAGTTGATCCTCCCCCGCAGGTACTCCATGGTGATGATCGCGCCCGTCGGAAGCGCGCGCACGGTGCTCCAGCCCCGCTCACGGGCGCGTTCCTGGGCGGTCCGGGCATCGAGGCCCACATAGCTGTCGAGGTCGTCGTCGGGTTCCGCGGAGGGCGTCGGTACAGGTGCCATGACGCCACCGTATGCGTCGGGACACGGCGGAGGAACCCGGCTCTCCGGCCCGCTGACACAGGCTCACCCGTACCGGGTCTCTCACGCGTCACACTTGTGTCACAGTAAACACGCCCGGGTTTCCTTCGTTCTCTGTCACTCGTACGTGCACCGTGTTGACGGCACGAAGGTGACGGCGAGTTTTCGTCGATATCCCTCGTATTGACGCCGCTCCGGTATTGGTTGAGGCCGCCTCACAGCAACTCCCCAGGTAAATTCCCGAAGCCCGCTGGGAATCGACCACCGCCGCCCACGGGGCACACATTTCCGCCACAAACTGACCGGGTCCACAGCCGCAGGTTTGCCCCCGGCCGGGCGCGGTACCCGCCGCACCGAGGCACACATGACAGACACATCCGATGAGACCGGTAAGAAGACGGCGAACGGCGGACCCACACCGCTGGCGCTCCTGCGCGCCGCCCGCGATCAGCTCGTCGAGCTGACGGGTCTGTACCCCGAGGCGCTGCCGCGCCTGGAGCGGACCGAGGAGGGCTGGGTGCTGGACGCCGAAGTGGTGGAGCTGGCCCGGGTGCCGGAGACGATGAGCCTGATGGCGCTGTACGAGGTGACCCTCGACCCGGACGGCCTGCTCACCGGCTACCGCCGCGTCCGCCGCTACGAGCGCGGGCGGAGCGACCGTGGCTGACGCCCCGTCGGCACCGCCCCGGGCCCGTGCGGCCCGGCCGGCCACGAGAGGAAGACACCCGACATGACCACCGTTGTCCCGGCACAGCAGACCAGGAGCGGAGGCGGCACCAGCGGCCTGTACGACGTCCTCGAGCTGATTCTCGACCGAGGGCTGGTGATCGACGCGTTCATCCGCGTCTCGCTGGTCGGCATCGAGATCCTCAAGATCGACGTGCGGGTCGTGGTGGCGAGCGTGGACACCTACCTCCGGTTCGCCGAGGCCTGCAACCGCCTCGACCTGGAGGCCGGGCCCAACAAGTCCGCCGGCCTGCCCGAGCTGCTGGACGGCGCCACCGAGAGCGCCGCGCGCAGCAAGACCAAGGGCGCGCTCTCCGGCGCCGGGCAGAGCGTCGGGCAGAGCGTCTCGAAGGCGGCCCACTCCGTCGCCGACGCACTCCGGCCCGCCGGCGGAGGCGAGGAGGGCGAGGAGGAATCGCAGGGCCGCGGCCGGCGCCCGGCCGCCCGTAAGGCCGCGGCGAAGAAGGGCGAGGAGGGCGAGTGAGCACCTACGTCTACGGCATAGCGCAGGGCGCGCTCCCGGACCTGCGTGACGAGCTCCTGGGCATCGGCGACCCACCTCGGCCCGTACGCGCCCTGACCGAGGGCGAGTTGTCCGCGATCGTCAGCGACTGCCCCGAGCAGCTGCGGCCCAAGCGGCGCGAACTGCTCGCCCACCAGCATGTGCTGACCGAGGTGGGCGGCGACCGGGCCGTGCTGCCGATGCGGTTCGGCAGCATCTCGCCCAGCGACGAGGACGTGCGCGGGGTGCTGGCCGAACAGGCCGACCGCTATCAGGCGCAGCTGCGGCGCCTGGCGCGCTGTGTGGAGTACAACGTCAAGGCGGTGCACGACGAGGACGCGGTGCTCCATCAGGTGCTCGCCGAGGAGCCGGACCTGCGGGCGATGGCCGAGGCCAACCGGGCCGTGGGCGGGGGCACGTACGAGGAGCGGCTGCGCTTCGGCGAGCTGATGGCGGGCGCCGTGCGGGCGCGCGAGGTGCGGGACGCCCAGCTCGTCGAGAAGGCGCTGGCGCCTGCCGCCGAGGAGCTGCGGCCCGGACCGGAGAGCGGCGGCTGGTTCGTGAACCTGTCGTTCCTGGTCGGCGAGGGCGGCGGGGGCGCGCTGACCGAGGCGGTGGCCGAGCTGGAGCGGGCGCATCCGCGGCTGAAGCTGCGGATCCACGGCCCGCTGCCGCCGTACAGCTTCGTCGAGTCGTAGGGCCGCCGATGATCGGCTGGGTGTTGCGGCAGCTCCTCGCCCAGGCGGAGCGGGAGTACTACGACCCGGCGAACATCCAGCGGGCGCTGGCCGACCTGGCGGCGCGGCTGGAGGAAGGGCTGATCGGCGAGGAGGAGTTCGAGCGGCGGGAGGACGAGCTGCTCGACCGGCTTGAGGAGGCGCAGCGATGGGCGAACGGGATCCGCTGACCACCCCGCGGGGCCACGGCGGGCTGACCGGCGCGCCCGGGCCGTCCGGCGGGACCGCGCCGTACGGGTCGTCCGGCTACGCGTCCCCGGGCTCTGGGGCGTCGGCCCCTGGCTCGGCGGGCTATTACGGGCTCGCGGGGCGCGGCGAGGGCTCGGCCAACCTGGCCGACATCCTGGAGCGCGTCCTGGACAAGGGCGTGGTCATCGCGGGCGACATCCGCATCAACCTGCTCGACATCGAACTCCTCACGATCAAATTGCGGCTGGTCGTGGCCTCCGTCGACAAGGCCAAGGAGATGGGCATCGACTGGTGGGAGCGCGACCCCGCCCTGTCCTCGCGCGCCCGCGGCCACGAGCTCGACGCGCCGGGCGACGGCGGGAATGACGGCGGGAATGACACCGGGGAGGAGAAGCCATGACGCGGGAGCTGCAGTACGCGTACGGGGTCGTCCGGGGCGCCGGGGCGCCGGACCCCGTCCCGCCGGGGGTGAGCGGCGTCGCGGGCGGCCCGGTGCGCGCCGTGCACCATCTCGGCCTCGCGGTGCTGGCGAGCCCGGTGCCGGCGGAGGAGTTCGAGGAGGGGCCGCTGCGCGCGCGGCTCGAGGACCTGGCCTGGCTGGAGGAGGTCGCCCGCGCGCATCAGCGGGTGGTGAACGCGGCGGGCGCGGTCGGGTGCGTGGTGCCGGTGGGGATGGCCACCGTCTGCCGGGGCGAGGAGGGGCTGCGGCGGATGCTGGAGGAGGGGCGGGCGCGCTTCGCGGCGGCGCTGGACCGGCTGGAGGGCCGGGTCGAATGGGGCGTCAAGGTGTACGCGGCGCCGGCCGACCGGAACCCGGCGGCCGGCGCGCCCGCGACAGCGCCCGCCCGAGCACCCTCGCAGACGCTCTCGCAGACGCCCTCCCAAGCTTCCTCCCAGGCGCCTTCACGAGCGCCTTCGCGGGCCGTCTCCGGAGCGGTCTCGGGCCGCGAGTATCTGCGCCGGCGCACCGCGGAGCGGCAGGCGCGCGAGCAGCGGTGGCAGCGTACGGAGGACGGCGCGCGCCTGGTGCATGACACGCTCGCCGGGCTCGCCGAGCGGGCCCGGCTGCACCCTCCGCAGGACGCGCGGCTGTCCGGCGAGGCGGACCGCAATGTGCTCAACGCCGCGTATCTGGTGCCGCGTGAGGACAGCGCCGACTTCGCGGAGCGGGTGCGCGAGCTGGCCGGCCGGGTGGTGGGGCTGCGGGTGGAGCTGACCGGCCCCTGGGCGCCGTACTCCTTCGTGGCTCCCGGCCCGGCGGGTGAGACGCGGGCGGCGTCATGACGGCCATGACGCCCACCAGTCCTCTCGCCCAGCGGCCCGTCGCCCTGGTGGACCTGCTGGACCGGCTGCTGGCGGGCGGTGTGGTCGTGGTCGGCGACCTCACCCTGCGGATCGCCGACGTCGACCTCGTACGCATCGATCTGCGCGCGCTCATCAGCTCGGTGAGCGAGAGCGTGCCGTCCCCCTGGGAGGAACCGTGACCCGCAGGCTGGAGCTGGACCAGGAGAGCGTCGAGCGCGATCTGATGCGGCTGGTGCTCACGGTCGTCGAGCTGCTGCGGCAGCTCATGGAGCGGCAGGCGCTGCGCCGGGTGGAGCAGGGTGGCCTGACGGAAGATCAAGAGGAGCGGATCGGGCTGACGCTGATGCTGCTGGAGGACCGCATGGGCGAGCTGTGCGAGCGCTACGACATCGGGCGCTCGGACCTCAATCTGGATCTTGGGCCACTCGGGCCGCTGTTGCCGCCGACCGAGTGACGCAAGGGGCGCACCCTCGCGCCCGCGCGCCCGTCACCCGCATCATGGCCACAGTCCCAATCCCGCCGAAACAACACAAAAGGAGCGCCGATGGGGACGGAGACCGCGCAGGCGGCTACCGGACCGGCGCGGGTGCCGGGCGTGGGCCAGGTTCTGGTGGACTGGCTGACCACCACGGACCACAAGAAGATCGGGCATCTGTATCTGATCACCGCGTTCGGCTTCTTCCTGGTGGCGGGGGTGCTGGCGATGGTGATGCGCGCCGAGCTGGCCAGGCCGGGGATGCAGCTGATGTCGAACGAGGCGTACAACCAGGCCTTCACCATGCACGGCACCATCATGCTGCTGCTGTTCGCCACGCCGGGCTTCGCGGGCTTCGCCAACGAGATCATGCCGCTGCAGATCGGCGCACCGGATGTGGCCTTCCCGCGCCTGAACATGTTCTCGTACTGGTTGTTCCTGTTCGGCGGGGTGATCGTGCTGTGCGGCCTGGTGGTGCCCGGGGGCGGCCCGGACTACGGCTGGACCGCGTACGCCCCGCTCAGCAGCGGGGTCCGCACCCCCGGCGTGGGCGCCGACATGTGGATCATGGGGCTGGCACTGGCCGGGTTCGGCACCATCCTCGGCGCGGTGAACTTCCTGACCACCATCATCACGATGCGCGCCCCCGGCATGACGATGTTCCGGATGCCGATCTTCACCTGGAACACCCTCTTCACCTCGATCATGATCCTGATGGCGTTCCCGGTGCTGGCGGCGGCGCTGCTGTGCCTGGAGGCGGACCGGCGGTTCGGGGCGGTGGTCTTCGACGCCCGGTTCGGCGGCGCGCTGCTGTGGCAGCATCTGTTCTGGTTTTTCGGCCACCCCGAGGTGTACATCATCGCGCTGCCTTTCTTCGGCATCATCACCGAGATCATCCCGGTCTTCTCCCGTAAGCCGATCTTCGGCTATGTGATGCTGATCGGCGCGACGATCGCCATCACCGCGCTGTCGATGATGGTGTGGGCGCACCATATGTTCGCCACCGGCGCGGTGCTGCTGCCCTTCTTCTCCCTGCTGTCGTTCCTGATCGCGGTGCCGACCGGGGTGAAGTTCTTCAACTGGATCGGCACGATGCTGGGCGGCTCGGTGTCCTTCGAATCGCCGATGCTGTGGGCGGTCGGCTTTCTGGTCAGCTTTCTGTTCGGAGGGCTGACCGGGGTGATCCTTGCGTCGCCGCCGATGGATTTCCACGTCACCGACACCTACTTCGTCGTGGGCCACTTCCATTACGTCGTCTTCGGGACGGTCGTCTTCGCGATGTTCGCGGGGTTCTACTTCTGGTGGCCGAAATTCACCGGCAAACTTCTCGACGAACGGCTCGCCCGGATCCACTTCTGGACGCTGTTCGTCGGCTTCCACGCCACCTTCCTGGTGCACCACTGGCTGGGTGCCGAGGGCATGCCGCGCCGCTACGCCGACTATCTGGCGGCCGACGGCTTCACCGCCCTCAACACCGTCTCCTCCATCGGCTCCTTCCTGCTGGGCATGTCGACCTTGCCGTTCCTCTACAACGTCTGGAAGACCGCCAGGTACGGCACGAAGGTGACGGTCGACGACCCCTGGGGGTTCGGCCGCTCCCTGGAGTGGGCGACCTCCTGCCCGCCGCCCCGCCACAACTTCCTCGCCCTGCCGCGCATCCGCTCCGAGTCCCCCGCCTTCGATCTGCACCACCCGGGGTTCGCCCCGGGCGAGGAGGCGGAGCGGGAACTCGGGCCGCGGGGCCCGGTCAGCCCAGGGCCCGAGTCAGCCGGTCCCTGAGGTCCCGGATGTGATCCTTCAGCTCGGCCGGCTCGCGCACCTCGAAGTCCACGCCCAGCATGACGATGTGGAACGCCATGACGTCCAGGCTCGCGGCGCCGGTGTGCAGCAGACAGCTGTGCTCGTCGACCGGCTCCAGCACCCCGGCCGCCGGCGAGACCCGCTCGGCCGCCCGCTCGGCGGACACCCGCAGCAGCACGGTGGCCTTCGCGGCGTACGCGGTGGTGGACACGCCCTCGCGGACATACGCGGCCAGGTCCTCGGCGGGCGGGCGGCGCGGGGCGAAGCGCGGGCCGTGCGGCGGCGTCGGGGTGATGCGGTCGGCCCGGAACGTACGCCAGCCGCCCCGGTCCACGTCCCAGGCGACGAGGTACCAGCGGCGCTGCGCCGCCACCAGCCGGTGCGGCTCGGCGGTGCGGCGGCTGACCGCGCCGCCGTGGTCGCGGTACTCGAAGCGCAGCTGGTGGCAGTCCCGGCAGGCGTTCGCCAGCTCGGTCAGCACCGCCGGGTCGACGGTGGGGCCACGGAATCCGCCCAGCATGGGCACGGTGAAGGCGCCCAGCGCGCTCACCCGGCGGCGCAGCCGGTCCGGCAGCACCTGCTCCAGCTTGGCGAGCGCGCGCACCGACGTCTCCTCGATGCCCTCCACCCCGCCGCCCGCCGCCTGGCGCAGCCCGACCGCGACCGCCACCGCCTCCTCGTCGTCGAGCAGCAGCGGAGGCAGCTGGGCGCCCGGGCCGAGCTGATAGCCACCGGCCGTCCCGGGGCTGGAGTGCACGGGGTAGCCGAGTTCGCGCAGCCGGTCGATGTCGCGGCGCACGGTGCGCGCGGTCACCCCGAGGCGGTCGGCGAGCTCGCCGCCGGACCACTCGCGGTGGGCCTGCAGAAGGGAGAGCAGACGGAGCAGGCGTGCGGAGGTCTCCAACATGGCGCCGAGTGTGCCAGCCGCCGAGGACAGGGTCCCCCCAGCTCCCGCTGGGAGGCGTCCCTGTCCTCGACGCCGGGCGAGCGGCGTCAGCCGCCGATGTATCCGCGGCGTCAGCCGCTGGTGTCACCTCTCACCATCGGTACCAGTGCGTCCGGCGGCCGGTCGCCCCGGTGCTGTGGAACAGGAAGCCGAGCAGCCAGACCACCAGGACCGCGAGGGCGATCCACCACAGTGCCTTGACCGCGAATCCGACTCCGAACAGGACCACGACGAGCGCCAGAACCAGAAGGACAGGAATCATCGTTCACACCTCCGCGGTGCGAGTTCCCCTTGTGTCCAGCTTATGCCTGCGTTATGCCCAGGTTAATACCGGCCCGTCCTGACAGATCTCCCTCAGGCACTCTCGACGCGCACCGCCAGGTCGTTGTTGACCGTGTAATACGGTCCGGCCTTCGCGGCGCCGTGCGGAGCGGCGACCGACTGCGCCGGGTAGGTGAAGATCTCCTTCTTGTCCGGGATGTCGTCCAGGATCCGCGCCAGCCGCGCCGGGGCCGCGTCCGGGCCGGCCGGGCGCAGCCACAGGTCCCACGCCTCCTCACCGCCCTTCCAGCCGTCCGCCAACTCCGCGAGCGGCAGCGTGAAGGAGAACTCCGCGCCATCCGCACCGTCCGCCACCAGCCGCCCCGTCCACACCCGCGAAGGTTCGGTCCGGAAGCGGGCCTCGGCGACCGCGTCGGCCAGCCACTGGGCCGGGTGCTCCACCCGGTACAGCCGGCCGCGCACCACCAGCCCGCCGCCCTCGACGCGGAGCTCCCCCGCCTCGGCGTGCGGGGCGCGGCGCCAGCTGCGCAGCGAGAGGTTGCCGTGCTTGGTCGGATACGGGATGCGGACGGCCAGCGGCGAGGTGCTGGGGCCCGGCCTGCGGTCGACGAGCGAGCGCAGATCGTTCAGGCCCGGCGCGAGCCGCTGCGACTCGGCCTCGCCGAGCGTCGCATGGACGTCCCAGCGCCCCTCGGGCAGCGGCACCGTGCTTGGCAGCGCGGCCTGCAACCCGCCGTCCTCGGTGGGCACGAGCGGCAGCCGTACCTCGTCCTCGGGGCCGGGGGCCGCGCCCCGGCGCACCAGCACCAGCGCGGCGTCAGGGCCCGCCTGGGTCCCGGGACGAACCCAGTCGGTGACGTGGAAGGTGAGCCCGCCGGCTGAGTCCGCTACGCAGTCGGCGCGCGGCAAAGCGAACGCGGCGACCGTGTCGGCCTGGTCGGCCTGGTTGAGGTTCTCGGTCATGCGGCACGCACCCTTCCGAGCATCGAGTGGCCCACGTCCTTCGTCGCGAACACACCGCTGAGAAGGGTGCCGCGGGCGCGGTGCAGGGCGCCGCGCAGCGGGCCGCGCGCCACGAGGTCGGTGAAGAGTGACTCGTAGCGCCCGGCCACCTGGGACGGGTCGAAGCGGGCGGAGCGCTTCAGCGCCTCATGGCCCATCCGCTGCCGCAGTTCGTCGTCGTTGATGAGGTCCAAAAGGGCCGCGGCGATGGCGTCGACGTCTCCGGTGGGGACCAGGCGGCCGTCCACCCCGTCGTCGATGATCTCGGCGGGCCCGTGCGGGCAGTCGGTGGAGACCACGGGAAGACCGCAGCGCATCGCCTCGACGATGGTCATCCCGAAGGACTCCATGCTGGAGGTCACGGCGGCGATCGACCCCTTGGCCCACTCCGGGTCGAGAGGGTTGGCGGGGCCCATCAGGTAGATGTGGTTGTACAGCCCCAGCTCGTCTATCAGGGCCCGCAGCTTGGTTCGCTGGTCGCCGCCGCCGTAGATCCGCAGTCGCCAGTCGGGGCGTGCCGCGCTGACCTTCTCGAACGCCCGTATCAGCAGGTCGTAGCGTTTCACCGGGGCGAGCCTGCCGGCCGCCACAACCCACTTGCCGGCGCCGTCGGCAGGCTCCAGGCCCGGTTCGGGCACGCTGTTGGGCACCGCCTCCAGCCGTACGCCCGGCAGCCGCATCTGGCCCCGGTACGTCTCGGCGTCCGCCTGGGTGACGGTGGTGACCGCGTCCAGCCGCGGGTACACGCCGCGCAGCGTTCGCTTCAGCGCCTTGGAGTGGGTGCTCAGGGTCAGGTGCTCCTGGCCGACGCGCACGGGCCCGCGGCGGGCCTCGCGGGCGATGTGCACATTCAGACCGGGGCGGGTGCCGACGACGACATCGGCGTCCAGCCGCCCGAGGTGCTCGGCTATCCGCCGGTCGGTGAGCCGGCTGTACTGCTTGTACCGGCCCTCGCTCCTCGGGAAGACCCGCGCGGGACGGGCGTGATCGGGGTCCGCCCCCTCGTAGGTCGGGCTCTTCTTGCGGATGTCCACGAGGTGGCTGAGCCGCACGTTCGGACCAGGATCGAAGATCGGCACGTCACGGTGGCGGAACACCGACACGATCTCCACGTCGTGCTGTTCGCCCAGCGTGCGGGCGAGGTTGTACGTGGTCCGGATCGTCCCGCCGATCCCGTACGCGTTGTGAATCAGGAATGAGATATGCATCCGTCCCGGTATCCAACCATTTCCCACCGTTTCCCCGCGGACAGCCTTACTCATCCGCCTATCACTGGGTCAGACACGGGAAACGGTTGCTGGGTTGGGTTCCATCACCGTCTTGTTCTTGAACATATGTCAAATTGGTAGCTAACGTGCGGAACTTTTACCGGCCTTGGCTCATCAGAGGCTCAAGTGCAGTGACCCAGCCGCGGATGGCCCGTTGACTACATGGAGCCGGCAAACCGCCCGGCGCACGGACCGATACCGAGGAGCCACCCGTGCCGCGCATGCTCGACGTCAGCGATGACGTACGCGCCGAGATCGGCGACGAAGAAGCCGACCGGCTGCTGGCCGGCGAGAACGCCCCGGGCAGCTACGACTGCACCTCCTGCCGCACGCCCGGGAACACCGACCAGGAGCGCACCAGCACCGTGCTCTTCGTGGGCCAGGAGACGGCGGTGCTCGCCTTCGCGCACGCCAGCTGTGTCCCCTCCCAGGTCGTCCCGGTCTCCGAGGAGCAGCTGCGCGGCGCCGTGCGGTCCATCACCGCCGAGGAGGCCCCGCCGCCCGCCGCCGACACCCAGCAGGCGGTGCTCGGCGTCACCAGCGGGGTGCTTCTGGTGGGCGGCGAGGCCCGGCCCGCGCTCGTCGTCGAGCCGACCGAGCCGATCAGCCGGCCCGGCATCGGCGGCGCGGGCGACGACTTCCTGCCGCTCCTGACCGAGCAGGGCTTTCTGCCGGTGTACGACCTCGGCCGGCCGCCGGCGCCCATCCCCGGGTGGTCCGTACTGCTGGCCGCGGGGCAGTTGCACGCCGTGCTGATGCCGGCTCCGGGCGGGGGCGCGCCCGTGGCCTGGTGGCAGGCCCACCACCCGATGCCGCTGAGCGACGGCTGGCGGTCCGCCGTCGGCCGCTCCCAGCAGGTGCTGCTCTATGCCGCAGCGGCCGGCACGATCGGCAACCAGCCGCGCGAGGACCAGCTGCGCGCCGCCCTGGACCGGGCCGCCGCGCGCGGCGCCCTGGTCGGCGCCTCCATGCCGCGCGCGGGCACCTGACCCCATGACCGGGCCCGCACCACGCCCCGCCGACCTCGTACACGCGGCCCATTCACCGCCGATCCCGCATCCGACGGGCGGCCGGGTCGTTGGCACATACGTGCACGCATACGACCCTCCCGCCCGAGCCCCGTATCCCCCACCCTCCCGAGCCGCGTATCCCCCACCCTCCCGGGCCGCGTCGCTCCCGCCCACCCGGGCCGCGTCGCTCCCGCCCACCCGGGGCCTGCAACACGCCCACATCCCGGCCATGCGCCCGGCGCAGGACACCCTGGGCGATCACCGGCGGCCCTCCGCCACGCCGATCTACGACGCGCTGTACGCGGAGTACCGGATGATGTTCCGAGCCCTGCCCGGCGACCGCTCGGACGAGGAGGACCTGGGGTTCACGGCGTTCAGCGCCATCGGACAGCCCGCCCAGCCCCGCGGGCTGACCAGCGGCGGCCACGGCCACACGGGCGGCTACCCGGGTCACACGGGCGGGCACGGTCCTCTGGGCGGGCACGGCCATGCGGGAGGCCATGGCCATACGGGTCACACAGGGCACACGGGGCACGCAGGGCACACGGGGCACACGAGCGGCCACACCGGGGCCTGGGAGCCCGCCGGACACCACCACCGCACCTATCTGCCCGCGCTGCCGTCCGGACAGCGCGACGGGCGGGGCCACGGGTACTGACCCCGCGTCCCCGCCCGTGACCGCTTGCGCCCGCGGAACCCGCTTCGGCTCGCGCGGCTACTTCTTGCGGCCGCGCTTCTCGCGCACCCGCACCGAGATCTGCAGCGGAGTCCCCTCGAAGCCGAACTCCTCGCGCAGCCGGCGCTCGATGAACCGGCGGTAGCCCGCCTCCAGGAAGCCCGAGGCGAACAGCACGAAGCGCGGCGGCTTGGTCCCGGCCTGCGTCCCGAAGAGGATGCGGGGCTGCTTGCCGCCGCGGACCGGGTGCGGGTGGGAGGCGACGATCTCACCGAGGAAGGCGTTGAGCCGCCCGGTCGGCACCCGGGTCTCCCACCCGGCCAGCGCGGTCTCGATCGCCGGGACCAGCTTCTCCATATGGCGGCCGGTGCGCGCCGAGACATTGACCCGCGGCGCCCACTGGATCTGGCCCAGCTCGGTCTCGACCTCGCGCTCGAGGTAGTAGCGGCGCTCCTCGTCGAGCGTGTCCCACTTGTTGTACGCCACGACGATCGCGCGCCCGGCCTCGACCGCCATCGAGACGATCCGCTGGTCCTGGACGCTGATCGACTCGCTGGCGTCGATCAGGACGACGGCCAACTCGGCCTTCTCCACGGCGGCGGCGGTGCGCAGCGAGGCGTAGTAGTCCGCGCCCTCCTGGAGGTGCACCCGGCGGCGGATACCGGCCGTGTCCACGAACTTCCAGGTCACCCCACCCAGTTCGATCAGCTCGTCGACCGGGTCGCGGGTGGTGCCCGCCATCTCGTTGACGACCACCCGCTCCTCGCCCGCCACCTTGTTGAGCAGGGACGACTTACCGACGTTCGGCCGGCCGATGAGCGCGATACGGCGCGGACCGCCGACGGTGGCGCCGAAGGTCTGGGCCGGAGCCTCGGGCAGCGCCTCCAGCACGGCGTCCAGCATGTCGCCGGTGCCGCGGCCGTGCAGAGCGGAGACCGGGTGCGGCTCGCCGAGGCCCAGCGACCACAGCATCGCCGCGTCCGCCTCGCCGCTGGGGCCGTCGACCTTGTTGGCGCACAGCACGACGGGCTTCCCGGCCCGGCGCAGCAGCTTCACCACGGCCTCGTCGGTGTCGGTGGCGCCGACCGTGGCGTCCACCACGAAGACCACCGCGTCGGCGGCCTCGATGGCGAACTCGGCCTGCGCGGCCACGGACGCGTCGATGCCGAGCACGTCCTGCTCCCAGCCGCCGGTGTCGACCACCTTGAAGCGGCGGCCGGACCACTCGGCCTCGTAGGTCACCCGGTCGCGGGTGACGCCCGGACGGTCCTCCACGACCGCCTCCCGGCGGCCGATGATGCGGTTCACCAGAGTCGACTTGCCGACATTCGGGCGGCCGACGACGGCGAGGACAGGCAGCGGACCATGTCCCGCCGCGGCCAGGTCGCCCTCGACCTCCTCCGGGTCGAAGCCTTCCTGCGCGGCGAGCTCCATGAACTCCGCGTACTCGGCGTCGCCAAGCTCCCCGTGCTCCGCGCCGGTGTGGATCTGGTCGTTCATGAAGTCATTCCTCGTCGTCCTTCGCCGCTGTCCGCAGCTGCCGCGGGCCCGTACGGCCCGCTGGTGTGTCACGTCTATGGGTGGCCGACGCGGCCGGTGAGCCGCCTGGCGTCCGCCAGATGCGCTCCCAGCCGCTTCTGGACGCGTACGGTCGCCTCGTCCAGGGCCGAGCGGGTCCGCCGGCCGCTGCCGTCGCCCGCCTCGAAGGGGTCGCCGAAGACCACGTCGATCCGGCTGCGCAGCGGCGGCAGCGCCGGCACCACCCGGCTGCGTCGCGGCGCGCTCCCCGGCCCGCCCTGCCGCGCGGTGCCCAGCACCGCCACCGGCACGATCGGGGCGCCCGACCGCACGGCGAAGTAGGCGAGCCCGGAGCGCAGCGAGGCGAAGTCGCCCTCGCCGCGGCTGCCCTCCGGGAAGATCCCCAGCACTCCGCCGCGCTCCAGCACCCCCAGAGCGTCCGTGATCGCCGTCCGGTCGGCGCTCGCCCGGTCCACCTTCAGCTGCCCGATCCCGCGCAGGAAGGGGTCCAGCGGACCGACGAACGCCTCCTTCTTGACCAGGAAGTGCACCGGCCGCGGCGAGGTGCCGATCAGCATCGGGCCGTCGAGGTTGTGGGAGTGGTTTCCCGCGAGGATGACCGGACCGGTGGCCGGAATCCGCCAGGAGCCCAGCACACGCGGCTTCCACAGCCCGTACATCAGTCCGATGCCGATCCGGCGGCCGACCGCGGCGCCGCTCGCGCTGGGCAACGCGGCGGAGGTCTGGTCGGTCTTGCCGGTCTTGTCAGCCTTATCGGCCTTGTCAGGCCTGTTGGGGGTTCGGGTCACGCGGAACGCTTCTCCTCGACGAGAGTGACCACGCACTCGATGACCTGCTCAAGGGTGAGGTCGGTGGTGTCCACCTCGATCGCGTCGTCCGCCTTGGCGAGCGGCGAGGTCTTGCGGCCCGAGTCGGCGGCGTCCCGCTTGGCCAGCGCGGCCTGCGTGGCGGCCAGGTCCGCGGCGTCCTTGCCCTTCAGCTCCCCGCTGCGACGGGCGGCCCGCGCCTCGGCGGAGGCGGTCAGGAAGATCTTGACGTCGGCGTCCGGCAGCACAGTGGTGCCGATGTCCCGGCCCTCCACGACGATGCCGCGCGGCGCCTCGGTGGCGATGGACCGCTGCAGCTCGGTGATCCGCGCCCGCACCTCGGGCACCGCGCTGACCGCGCTGACCTTGGAGGTGACCTCCTGGGTACGGATCGGGCCGGAGACGTCCACGCCGTCCACAGTGACGGTGGGGCCCGCCGGGTCGGTGCCGGAGACGATGACGGGCTTGGCGGCGGCGTCGGCCAGGGCGATGGCGTCCTCGACGTCGATGCCGTTGTTCACCATCCACCAGGTGATCGCCCGGTACTGGGCGCCGGTGTCGAGGTAGCCGAGGCCGAGCTTGACCGCGACGGCTTTGGAGGTGCTGGACTTGCCGGTGCCCGCGGGGCCGTCGATCGCGACAATCACTGCTGCCGGGGCGGTCCGGGCGGCGGTTTCCACGGTGACAGACACCTTTCTGGTACACGGGCGGTTTCGCGGGCCTCTTACAGAGCCTCGCACAAGGTTACTGCCGGATCGACCAACCTTTTTCCCGCAGGGCGGCCGTGAGCCCGGGCGCGGCCTGGGGTTCGACGAAGAGCTGGATCAGGCCGGCCTGCTGGCCGGTCGCGTGCTCGATCCGTACGTCTTCGATGTTGACCCCGGCGCGGCCCGCGTCGGCGAAGATCCGGGCCAGCTCGCCGGGTTGGTCGCCGATGAGCACCGCCACCGTCTCGTACGCGGCCGGGGCCGCGCCGTGCTTGCCCGGCACCCGCTCGCGCCCGGCGTTTCCACGCCGCAGCACGTCCTCGATGCCCTGCGCGCCGTCGCCGCGCTTGGCCTCGTCGGCCGACTGCAGTGCGCGCAGCGCCCGGACCGTCTCGTCGAGGTCGGCGGCGACCGCGGCGAGGATGTCGGCCACCGGGCCCGGGTTGGCGGAGAGGATGTCGACCCACAGCGCGGGGTCGGAGGCCGCGATCCGGGTCACATCGCGGATGCCCTGCCCGCACAGCCGTACCGCCGTCTCGTCCGCGTCCTCCAGCCGCGCCGCGACCATGCTGGAGAGCAGCTGCGGGGTGTGCGAGACCAGCGCGACGGCCCGGTCGTGGGCGTCCGCCTCCATCACCACGGGCACGGCCCGGCACAGCGCGACCAGCTCCAGCGCGAGGTTGAGCACCTCGGTGTCGGTGACGGCGCCGGCGGCGCTGGTCGGCGTGAGCACCCATGGCCGCCCCTCGAAGAGGTCGGCGTTCCCGGCCAGCGGCCCGGAGCGCTCGGCGCCCGCCATGGGGTGGGTGCCGAGGTACCGGGTCAGATCGCAGCCGAGCGCCTCCAGCTCGCGGCGCGGCCCGCCCTTGACGCTGGCGACGTCCAGGAAGCCGCGCGCCGCGCCGCGGCGCATCGCCTCGGCAATGGTGTGGGCCACATGCGCGGGCGGTACGGCGACGACCGCCAGGTCGACGGGTCCCTCAGGCTCCTCCGCCGTGCCGGCGCCGAGGGCCGCCGCGGTACGCGCCTGGTCCGGGTCGTGGTCGCTGAGATACACCCGGACCCCGCGGCCCACCAGGGCGAGCGCCACGGAGGTGCCGATCAGGCCGGTACCGATGACGAGGGCGGTTCTCACTGGGCGATGTCCTTACGGAGGGCGGCGGCGGCGCCGAGGTAGACATGGGCGATATCGGACTTCGCCAGACCGGTCTCGATATGCGCGAGGATGCGGACCACCCGCGGCATGGCCCCGGCGATGTCGAGCTCCTGCGCGCAGATCAGCGGCACGTCGGCGATCCCGAGCTTGCGGACGGCGACGGCGGGGAAGTCGCTGTGCAGGTCGGGGGTGGCCGTGAACCACACGCTGATCAGGTCGTCCGGCGTCAGACCGTTGCGCTCCAGGATGGCGGTGAGCAGCGCGGAGACCTGCTCGTGCATATGCCGCGGCTCGTCCCGCTCCAGCTGGACGGCCCCACGGACCGCTCGTACCGCCACGTCCGTGCTCCCTTCCGTACCGCCCCGGCGTCCCCCGGCCAGCCTAGCGAGGCGGGCCGGGCGGGAGGCCGCCGCGACCACCCTGCGGACACCCACCGTCACCAGGGTCGGGGCGGGACGCGGCGGGGGAACGGGACGGGGGCGGAACGCGGCGGCTAGAGCTCGACCTCGCGCATCAACATGCCGACCTCGGTGTTGGTCAGCCGCCGCAGCCAGCCGGACTTCTGGTCGCCCAGCGCGATCGGGCCGAAGGCCGTACGCACCAGCTTGTCGACCGGGAAGCCGGCCTCGGCGAGCATGCGCCGCACGATGTGCTTGCGCCCCTCGTGCAGGCTCACCTCGACCAGGTAGTTCTTGCCGGTGTTCTGCACGACCCTGAAGTGGTCGGCGCGGGCGTAGCCGTCCTCGAGCTGGATGCCGTCCTTGAGCCGCTTGCCGAGGTCGCGCGGCAGGGGGCCCTGGATCGCGGCGAGGTAGGTCTTGATGACGCCGTAGCGGGGGTGGGTGAGGCGGTGGGCCAGCTCGCCGTGGTTGGTGAGCAGGATGATGCCCTCGGTCTCGGTGTCGAGGCGACCGACGTGGAAGAGCCGGGTCTCGCGGTTGGTGACGTAGTCGCCCAGGCACTGGCGGCCGTCCGGGTCCTCCATGGTGGAGACGACGCCCGCGGGCTTGTTCAGCGCGAAGAAGAGGTACGACTGGGTGGCGACGGTCAGCCCGTCGACCTTGATCTCGTCCTTCTCCGGGTCC
Source organism: Streptomyces sp. ME19-01-6 (assembly GCF_033793745.1). Lineage (NCBI taxonomy): Bacteria > Bacillati > Actinomycetota > Actinomycetes > Kitasatosporales > Streptomycetaceae > Streptomyces > Streptomyces sp. ME19-01-6. The sequence continues at coordinate 104,127 of NZ_JARAXF010000027.1, forward strand.
ACGCGGAGCCCCTGCTCCTGGACGATCTTGCCGTTGACCTCGACCCGGGCCTGGTCGATGAGCTCCTCGCAGGCGCGGCGCGAGCCCATGCCGGCGCGGGCGAGGACCTTCTGCAGCCGCTCGCCCTCCTGCTCGGCTCCGGGAAACGTCTTGGGCAGCTTGACCCGCGGCTTGTCGTGCCGGGCGCGGTTGCGCTCCTCTATCTGGGCCTCGTACTCGCGCGGGCGGGCCGGAGCGGCGGGCTTACGGCCACGGCCTGCGCCCTTGGGGCCGCCGCTCGGGGCGCCACCGCCCCTGGGACCACCGGTCCCGGCGCCACCGGTCCCGGCACCGGACTTGGGGCCTCCGCTCCCCCGCTTCGGGCCGCCGCTCTTCGAGCCTCCGGGCTGGCCGCCGCCCGCGTCGTAGCGGCGCTCCTCGGGACGGGGCCGGCCCGTGCGCTTCTGCTTGTCGTCGCGCCCGTTGCCCGCGCCCCGGTAGTTCTGCCCGCCGCCGGTGCTGCCCCTGCTGTTCCTGCCGCTGCTTCGCATCAAGATTCCGTCTGAGAGTGGCCGCTGTCGTGGCCCTGGTTGCTGTCGTGGCCCTGGTTGTCGTCGTCCTGCGGGTCCGGTGCGTCCGGGTCGAAGGACGGCAGCCCCTCCTGGGACTCGCCCTCGACCGCGTCCGCCTCCGGGAGGAACGGGGCGAGCTCGGGAAGCTCGTCCAGGCCGCGCAGGCCCATCCGCTCCAGGAAGTAGTTCGTCGTCCTGTACAGGATCGCACCTGTTTCGGGTTCTGTTCCCGCCTCCTCCACCAGACCGCGCTGCAGGAGGGTCCGCATCACGCCATCGCAGTTCACCCCGCGTACGGCCGAAACGCGGGAACGGCTGATCGGCTGACGGTACGCGACCACGGCGAGGGTTTCCAAAGCGGCCTGGGTGAGCCGGGCCTGCTGGCCGTCCAGGACGAAGCGCTCGACGGCCGCGGAGTAGGCGGGGCTGGTGTAGAAGCGCCAGCCGCCCGCGACCAGCCGCAGCTCGAAGCCGCGGCCCTGCGCGGCGTACTCGTCGGCCAGCTCCCGCAGCGCGCTCCGGATCGCCCGGCGCGGCCGGTCCAGGATCTTGGCCAGGTGCTCCTCGGTGGCAGGCTCGTCGACGACCATGAGCACGGCCTCCAGGGCGGGCTTGAGGTCGAGCTCGGCAAGGTCCGAGGCCCCGGGCGGGGCCTCGGCGGTGCGGGATGGCTGCTGCTCGCTCACGTCTCTGCCTCCTTTTCGGGCTGCCACTGCGGTTCCTGGGCCCGCTCTTCCTGCGTCCGCTGTGTCCGCTGTTCCTGCTTCCGGTCCTGCTGCTCTTCCTGATCGAACTCGTCGGTCACCAGCGGCTGCCGCCCCTCCGCGCCCGTCCAGCGCACCATGAGCGAGCCGAGCGCCTCCTCCTGGTCCAGGTGCACCGCGCGCTCCCGGTACAGCTCCAGCAGCGCCAGGAACCGCGCGACGACGGTCAGCACATCGGGCGCGTCCTCGGTCAGCGTCTGAAAGCTCGCCTCCCCCAGCTCCCTCAACCGCGCCACCACGACCTCGGCCTGCTCCCGGACGCTGACCAGCGGGGCGTGGATGTGGTCGACGTACACCTGCGGCTTGGGCTTGGGCTGCATCGCCTTCACGGCCAGCTTCGCGAAGCCCTCCGCGCCGATGCTGATGACGACCTCGGGGAGGAGGTCCGCGTGGTGCGGCTCCAGGCCCACGGTGCGGGGGTAACGGCGGGACTCCGCGATCAGCCGGTCGTTCAGGATGTCCGCGATCCGTTTGAACGCGCGGTACTGCAGAAGGCGCGCGAAGAGCAGGTCCCGGGCCTCCAACAGGGCCAGGTCGGCCTCGTCCTCGACCTCGGCCGCGGGCAGCAGCCGGGCGGCTTTGAGATCGAGCAGGGTCGCGGCGACGACCAGGAACTCAGTGGTCTGGTCGAGGTCCCAGTCCGGCCCCATGGCCCGGATGTGCGCCATGAACTCGTCGGTGACCTTGGAGAGGGCGACCTCGGTGACATCGAGCTTGTGCTTGGAGATCAGCTGCAGCAGCAGGTCGAAGGGCCCCTCGAAGTTCGCCAGCCGCACGGTGAACTTGCCCTGCCCGGGCCCGGTGCCCTGGCCGTCCGGGGCCTCCTGGCCCGAGTCGACCGCCCGGCTGGACGCGGCCTCCGGCCCGCCCTCGCCTGTGTCGCGGCCGATCGCCGCGCCCGTGACAGGGGGCTGCTCAGGCGTGGTCTCCGCGCCGTTGTCGGCGTCCGGGGGTCCCGCCTGCCGCGCGTCGGCCGCCTCGGCGGGTGGAGCCGCGCCGTCGGCCGTCGGCACGGGGCCGGGCTCGGCGGGTGGGGCCTCGGGGGGCGGGGCCTGGTCCCCGTGTGCGGTGCCCGTCGCGCGCGGACCCGTGCCTGGACCCCGGCCGAGGATGCGGCGGGGTGGGCGAGGGGGCTGGGCGGGGGTGGGGTTCGTGGGCATCGCGGTCCAGGGGGCGGGGGGTCGGGCGGCGCGGCCCGTACGAGCGGGCAGGCTATCGCCCGACCCCCTCAGCGACCGCGCAGGCGGCGCACCAGGATGCTCGCGTCGCCGCGTGACTCGAGGTCGGCGAGGACGACCGCGACCGCCTCACGGACGATCCGGCCGCGGTCGACGGCGAGGCCGTGCTCGCCGCGCAGCACCAGCCGGGCGTGCTCGAGGTCCATCAGCTCCTCGGCGGAGACATAGACCGTGATCTTCTCGTCGTGGCGCTCGCGGCCACTGGGGCGGCGGTTGGCCGCGCGGCCGCGGCGGCGGGCCGGGCCCGCCTGAGCCGGCGCGGACGGGCCGTCCTGCTGCTGGCGGCCGCCCCGCCGCTCCCCGCCGCCCGCCGGGCGGCGGTCGCCGACGGCGTCGGAGCGGGCGGGGGCCTCCCGGCCGCTGTGCTCGGCCGAACCGGACTGCTCCGCCTCCTCCGTCGCCCGTCGCTCCCCCAGGCCGCCCTCGGCCCCGTCAGCGGCCGTGTCGGGGTCACTGGCCGGGGCGGGCACCCGCGCCTCCGCGCCGTTCTGGCGGCGGGAGGACGCGGGGGAGGACGACTGCAGCGCCATTCCTCCGGTGGTGCGGAACAGTTCGTCGGCTCCCGGCAGACTCACTCGGCGTGACACCGGGCGAGCACCTCCCTGGCGAGCTGGCGGTAGGCGGCGGCACCAACGGAGTTGGACGCGTACGTGGTGATCGGCTCGCCCGCGACCGTGGTCTCGGGGAAGCGGACCGTGCGGCCGATGACCGTGTGGTAGACGTGGTCGTCGAACGCCTCGACCACGCGGGCCAGGACCTCACGGCTGTGCACGGTGCGCGAGTCGTACATCGTGGCGAGGATGCCGTCCAGTTCGAGCTCGGGGTTGAGCCGCTCCTGGACCTTCTCGATCGTCTCCGTGAGCAACGCCACACCGCGCAGGGCGAAGAACTCGCACTCGAGCGGCACGATCACCTTGTGCGCCGCGGTGAGCGCGTTCACGGTGAGCAGGCCGAGCGAGGGCTGGCAGTCGATGACGATGTAGTCGTAGTCCGCCATCAGCGGCTTGAGCGCGCGCTGCAGGGTGGACTCCCGGGCGACCTCGCTGACCAGCTGCACCTCGGCAGCCGACAAGTCGATATTGCTGGGCAGCAGGTCCATGTTGGGCACGGCCGTCTTCAGCAGCACCTCGTCGGCCGACATGCCCCGCTCCATGAGCAGGTTGTAGACCGTGAGGTCGAGCTCCATCGGGTTGACGCCGAGGCCGACCGACAGGGCGCCCTGCGGGTCGAAGTCGACGAGCAGGACCCGGCGTCCGTATTCGGCGAGGGCCGCGCCGAGGTTGATGGTGGAGGTGGTCTTGCCGACGCCGCCCTTCTGGTTGCACATCGCGATGATCTTCGCGGGGCCGTGGTCGGTCAGCGGTCCGGGGATCGGGAAGTACGGCAGCGGCCGCCCGGTGGGGCCGATGCGTTCGCGTCGCTGGCGGGCCGCGTCGGGCGCGAGTGTGGCCGCGTACTCGGGGTCGGGCTCGTACTCGGCGTCCGGGTCGTAGAAGTGCCCGTCGGGGAGGTCGTCGTAGGCGGCGAAGCGGGCGGGATCCATGCCCCCCTGGTCGCCGGCCATGGCGTTCACGTGATGGCCGTCCATGCTCTGACTCTGGTGGGCTGTCGTCATGTTCTGGTGCGTGGCGAAGGTGCGGACAGCGACAGAGCCGACAGCCTCGAGCCCCGAGGGACCCTGGCCCCGCGCAGCCGATCCTGGTTGACCACCCCCGGGAGAAAATGTCGACTCATTCACAAGTCGTCCTACCTCCTTGGTGACCAGGAAATTTCTAGATAGGTCAGCGTGACACCATGCCGACGGTTGGCGACTCTATGGCGTGTCGGCGGTTCGCAGCAACACAATCCACCGGACACGGCACGATGTGTCGGCAATCGAACACCGCGCTGTCAAGGGCGTATGGGGGGTGAAGCGAGGATTCCTCGACGGGCAAAGCGTCTGAATAGTTACTTTTAGGGCGAGTTGGCCGAGCGACCTGTCATCCGCGTTACGGGTCGTATCGGACACATCAACGGCCGGACCCCGCCCTACGGCAAAGACCCGGCCGGATGCCCGTTATTGACCTGTTGTTGACGGTCGACGTTGACCGCTCAGCCGGTTTCAGCCGAGCAGCGAGCTCAGTTCGACGACCGACAGGCCGTGCGCCTCGGCGACCGGGCCGTAAACGACCTCGCCCTCATGGACGTTGAGCCCCTTGGCCAGCGCGGCGTCCCGGCGCAGTGCGTCCCGCCAGCCGCGGTTGGCCAGCTCCACGATGTACGGCAGCGTGGCGTTGGTGAGCGCGTGGGTGGAGGTGTTGGGCACCGCGCCCGGCATGTTGGCCACGCAGTAGAAGACCGAATTGTGCACCGTGAAGGTCGGCTCGGCGTGGGTGGTGGGCCGGGAGTCCTCGAAGCAGCCGCCCTGGTCGATCGCGATGTCGACAAGTACACTTCCGGGCTTCATCCGGGAGACCATCTCGTTGGTGACCAGCTTGGGCGCCTTGGCGCCGGGGATGAGCACCGCGCCGATGACGAGGTCGGCCGCGAGCACGGCCTTCTCCAGCTCGTAGGCGTTGGAGGAGATGGTCTGCACCCGGTTGCCGAAGATCTTGTCGGCCTCGCGCAGCTTGTTGACGTCCCTGTCGAGCAGGGTGACGTGGAAGCCCATGCCGAGGGCGATCTGCGTGGCGTTCCAGCCGGAGACGCCGCCGCCGATGACCACGGCCCGGGCGGCTGCCACGCCCGGCACCCCGCCGGGCAGCACCCCGCGCCCGCCCGCCGACCGCATCAGGTGGTACGCGCCGACCTGCGGCGCGATCCGGCCCGCGACCTCGGACATCGGCGCGAGCAGCGGCAGCGCGCGGTTCGCGGTCTCGACCGTCTCATAGGCGATGGCCGTGGTGCCGGACCCCAGCAGCGCGTCCGTGCACTCCCGGGAGGCGGCCAGGTGGAGGTAGGTGAAGAGGGTCTGGTCCTTGCGCAGCCGGTGATACTCCTCCGCGACGGGCTCCTTGACCTTGAGCAGCAGGTCGGCGGTGGCCCACACATCGTCCGCCGTGCCGAGGATGCTCGCTCCGGCGGCGGTGTACTCCTCGTCCGTGATGGAGGAGCCGAGGCCGGCCCCCCGCTCCACGAAGACCTGATGACCACCGCGGACCAGCTCATGCACACCGGCGGGGGTGATGGCCACGCGGAACTCGTTGTTCTTGACCTCGCGGGGGATACCGACCTTCACGTCGATCACGGTCCTTGAATCTGGGGATATCCGGGTTTTAAGCAGACAAACCGGAATGCGTCCGCATGCCGGAGACGACCGCAACAATCGCGGTACACCCAGTCTAATGAAGGGTGCCGCGCTGTCCAGCCTTGTATTGCATCAATCTTTAGCCGATCGACCGCTGATTTCGTAGGTCACTGTCTCTGTTCAGTCACCTTCGGCCCCCGCGGGGCTCTCTTTCCCCACCCCACTGCCGCCCTGTGCTTTCCCCACCCCACTGCCGCCCTGTGCTTTCCCCACCCCACTGCCGCCCCGTTGTCGCGCCGCCAGCCGTCGCGCGGCGCGCCGGTGCGCATCGGCCGCCGCCGGGTCGCCGAGCCGGTCCAGGGCCTCCGCGGCCCGCAGCGCGCCCTCCGGATTGCCCGCCCTGCGGAACGCGGCCCCGGCCGCCCGCCAGGCGCGCAGCGCCTCGCCCCACTGGCCCGTGCGGGAGTGGACCGTGCCCAGCCGCTCGTACAGCCGCGCCTCGCCGATGCGGTCGCCCCGGGACAGCCGCAGCTGGAGCGCCCGCCCGTACCAGTCGGCCGCCCGGTGCCAGTCCCCCAGGTCCTCATAGGTGCCGCCGATGGACTCCAGCGAGCGCCCCGTGGTGTACGGATCGCCCGCCTCCCGGGCCGCCTCCAGCGCGTGCTTGTAGCGGACCAGCGACTCCTCCACCCGGCCCGCCCCCGCGTCCAGGTCGCCCAGGTTCAGCAGCGCGGCGGCCTCCTCCACCGGCAGATCGCGGCGGCGGGCCACATCGAGCACCAGCCGGTGCAGCCCGTACAGCTCCGGGGCGGCCTCCTCGGCGCTCCGGTGGGCGCCGAGCGCATGCGTCAGGCCGGCCACCAACCGGCGCGCCAGCGTGTCGAGCCCGCCGTCCTCGACGGCCAGCCGGGCGATCTCCAGCAGCACCGGCAGCCGCGACTCCAGCCAGCCGGCCGCGTCCGCCGACGACGCGAACCTCAGCGACCTCGGCATTGCGGCCAGCTTCTTGCGGGCGGGCGAGCCGGGCGGCTGGGCGGCCAGGCGGCACGCGTGCAACTGCCGTACGGTCCGCTCCAGCATCCGGGCCCCGGCCAGCTCCACCTCGGCCGGGCGCTCCTGGGCCCGCAGCGCCACCCGCAGCATCGGGTCCAGGCAGCCCGGCACCTGGTACTGGCGCTCGGCCGGCCGGCGCAACAGCCCGTGCGCGACAAAGACCTCCAGCGCGGACTCGGCGTCCGTCACCGAGCAGCCGGCCAACGCGGACGCTATCTGGGCGTCCGCCCAGCCGCCGGGCGCGAGCACCAGCAGCCGCAGCAGCCGGGCGGCGACCGGCGGCAGCGCCTCGTACGCCAACCGGAAGGCACGGGCCAGCGGGCGCGCGCCCCGGTCCTGGTCGCCGACGGTCGGCGGCAGCTCGCGCAGCCGTGCCACCGCGTCGGCGACGGACGCCTGGGGGCGCGCCGCGAGCCAGCCGCCGACCAGCACCAGCGCGGCGGGCTGGCCACCGCACTCCTCGACCAGGGACTGCGCGGCCACCGGGTCGCAGGTGATGCGGGTGGTCCCGGCGTACTGCGCGAGCAGCCCGATCGCCGCGCTCACGTCGAGCCCGCCGAGCGTGCACGGCCGCACGTCCGGCACCCCCGTCAGCGGGCCGCGCGAGACGGCGACGACCAGGCTGTCCGGCGCGTCCGGCAACAGCGCGTCCACCTGCTCGGCGCCGGGCGCGTCGTCGAGCAGCAGCAGCCTGCGCTTCCCGGCCAGGGCGTCGCGCAGCGCCTCGCACAGCTCGTCCTCGTCCGCCCCGGCCGGGACGGACACCCCGAGCACGGCCAGCAGTTCGCGGGCGGTCCGCTCGACAGGCACGGGATCGCCCCCGGATGTGGCCAGCCGCGCGCGCAGCACCCCGTCGGGGTAATCGTCGGCCAGCCGCCGCACCAACTCCTCCGCCAGCGCGGTACGGCCCGAGCCGGGGCGGCCCGCGATCAGCAGCACCCGGCTGCGGGGGGCCTTGCGGCCGGCGAGGGTGTCCAGGCCGGCCCGGTCGATGTCGGCCCGCAGCGCCAGCAGCTCGCGCCGCCGCCCCGCGAAACCGCTCCCCACGGACGCCGCCGCCGCGAACAACACGGCCCGCGTCGCGCCGCTCCACAGCCCGCCGGCGTCGTCCGGCGGCCTGGCGGGGGACTCGGCGCGTCCGGCGGTCTGGAGCGGCGGGGCGGCGCGGCGGGACGCGGGGGGCGGCGTCGGCTCGGGGGCCGGCGCGGGACGGGGTTGGGGTTCGCCGACAGGCGGCGGCAGCCGCTTTGCGGGGGTCGGCCCCCCATCGGTGTCGACCGCCTGCTCCGCCACTGGGCCCCATCCCCGTCCACCTGCGCGTACGAGCCCGCCGCGGGTGCGGTCGGGATTTCTCGAGGGTAGTTGACCGCGCGTCATGGCTCCGGCACTCCCGGCCGATGCGGTGGGGAGAAAATCACCTGATCGGATGCACGGATGTTCGGATCGGGGTGGTCTCTCCACCACGAACGCTCAGCGCACCCCAGGCGCGCCCCCGGCGGAGGGTGTCAGGCCTCGAAGGCGTCAGGCCTCGAAGGGCCTCGCCGGCCAGGGGGCATCCGCTGGGCGCAGGGCCTCGAAGCCGGTGCCGCTCTGCGCGGCGTGGGCCGCCAGGACGCCGGCCGTCAGGCAGGTGTTGTGCAGCTCGCCGGCGAAAATGCCGGTGATCAGTTCGTCGAGGGGGACTCGGGCGAGCTCCATGTCCGCCTCCTCGTGGGCCCCCTCGTACCGCTCGCCCTCGGCATCGGAGATCCCCCGGGCCAGGAAGATCCGCACGGCCTCGTCACTGCCGCCCGGCGAGGTGTAGACGTCGGTGAGCACCCGCCAGTCCTCGGCCTTGACGTGCGCCTCCTCGTACAGCTCGCGCCGCGCGGCGTGCAGCGGGTTCTCGCCGGGGACGTCGAGGAGGCCGGCCGGGATCTCCCAGAGCCGCTGCCGCACCGGGTGGCGGTACTGGCGCACCACGATGACGCGGTCTTCGTCGTCGAGGGCGAGGATGGCGACCGACCCGGGGTGGACCTGGTAGTCCCGGGTCGTCCTGGAGCCGTCGGGCATGACGACCTCGTCGGTGCGCACGCCGGTCTTGTGGCCGGTGAAGGGCCTGGCGGTGGCGGTGACCCGCCACTCCTCGGGGGTGTCCTGGATGCGCATGCTCGGCTCAGCGTCCTCTCGTCGACAAGTGGCCGGGAACGAATGGCCCGGGCGGGGCGGCGCGAGCCGTTCCCCGCCCAGGTCAACCGTATCCCTCCGGATCCGTCAGGCCTTGGCGCGCTGTCCCGCCGCCGCGGCCGACTGCCGCGCCACCGCGGCCTTCACCAGCCCCGCGAAGAGCGGGTGCGGGCGGGTGGGCCGGGAGCGCAGCTCCGGGTGGGCCTGGGTGCCGACCAGGTACGGGTGCACCTCGCGCGGGTACTCGACGTACTCGACCAGCTTGTTGTCGGGCGAGGTGCCCGAGAAGACGAGGCCGGCCTTCTTCTCCAGCTCTCCGCGGTAGGAGTTGTTGACCTCGTAGCGGTGGCGGTGGCGCTCCTCGACGTACGGCTGGTCGCCGTAGACCTCGCGGACGATCGAGCCCTCGCCGAGCTTGGCCGGGTACATGCCCAGCCGCATCGTGCCGCCCATGTCGCCCTCGCCCGCGACGATGTCGAGCTGCTCGGCCATGGTGGAGATCACCGGGTCGCTGGTGGCGGGCTCGAACTCGGTGGAGTTGGCGCCCTCGATGCCCGCCAGGTTCCGCGCGGCCTCGATGACGATGCACTGCAGGCCCAGGCACAGACCCAGCAGCGGGATCTTGTTCTCGCGGGCGTAGGTGATCGCGCCGACCTTGCCGTTCACCCCGCGGTCGCCGAAGCCGCCCGGGACGCAGATCGCGTCGACGTCGCCGAGCTGCTGCCGGGCGCCGGCGGCGGTGCGGCAGTCGTCGGAGGTCACCCACTTGATCTTGACGCGGGCGTTGTTGGCGAAGCCGCCCGCGCGCAGCGCCTCGGTGACCGACAGATAGGCGTCGGGCAGGTCGATGTACTTGCCGACCAGGGCGACGGTGACCTCGTGGTCGGGCTGGTGGACCCGCTTGAGCAGGTCGTCCCACTGGGTCCACTCGACATCGCGGAAGGGCAGGTCGAGGCGGCGCACGACATAGGCGTCCAGACCCTCGGAGTGGAGCACCTTGGGGATGTCATAGATCGACTTGGCATCGACGCAGGCGACCACGGCCGCCTCGTCGACGTCGCACATCAGCGAGATCTTGCGCTTGATGGAGGTCGGGACCTCGCGGTCGGCACGCAGCACGATCGCGTCGGGCTGGATGCCGATGTTGCGCAGGGCGGCGACCGAGTGCTGGGTGGGCTTGGTCTTGAGCTCGCCGGAGGGGCCGATGTACGGCAGCAGGGAGATGTGCACCACGAAGACGTTGTCCCGGCCGACCTCGTGGCGGACCTGGCGCACGGCCTCCAGGAAGGGCAGCGACTCGATGTCGCCGACGGTGCCGCCGACCTCGGTGATCACGACGTCCACGTCGTCCGTCGCCATCCGGCGGATGCGGTGCTTGATCTCGTTGGTGATGTGCGGGATGACCTGCACGGTGTCGCCGAGGTACTCGCCGCGCCGCTCCTTGGCGATCACGGTGGAGTAGACCTGGCCGGTGGTCACGTTGGCCGAGCCGTCGAGGTCGACGTCGAGGAACCGCTCGTAGTGGCCGATGTCCAGGTCGGTCTCGGCGCCGTCGTTGGTGACGAAGACCTCGCCGTGCTGGAACGGGTTCATGGTGCCGGGGTCCACGTTGAGGTACGGGTCCAGCTTCTGCATGGTCACGCGCAGACCGCGCGCCTTGAGCAGGGCACCCAGACTGGAGGCGGTCAGGCCTTTGCCGAGTGAGGAAGCGACACCCCCGGTGACGAAGATGTGCTTGGTCGTCGTGGGCTTAGCGGCAATGGCCAAGACGGGGCTCCCGTGGTCGCGAGGTGAGGGTGCGGGGTCCGGCGACCGCCCCGGTATTCCGGGGGCGCCGTTGATGAGGTTCGGGGGTTTTGCGCCCACCGCTCCACGGGCTACCAGGGTATCAGTGCCCGCCCCCGACCACGGCTGGACGGTGTCGCCGCGGCCGCCGGAGGCACGTATCCGCAACCGCTCGAACACCTTGCGTGACCTGGCCACCCGATCGGCCGCCGGGATCCGAGCCACGATGTGGGATGCCTCGAGCGGATCACTGTTCTCCGTCGTATCCTGCTCGGACGCAATGCTGCGAGCCGGCCGGCAAGGGACCACCAGCACGCCCTCGGGACAAGCGCTCGTCGAGAACTTCCAAGACCGTGGAGAATGGCCTTCCGGGGCAGGCACCACGGCCGTTCGAATGGGGATAGCACGTGGCCGGGCGTATTGAGGACTACGCACTGATCGGTGATATGCAGACCGCCGCCCTGGTCTGCAGAGACGGCACGGTCGACTGGCTTTGTCTGCCGCGCTTCGATTCGCATGCCGTCTTCGCCGGGCTGCTGGGCACTGAGGAGCACGGCTTCTGGCGCCTGGGGCCCGCGCAGGCCGCGGGCAGCAATCCGCCGACCGCCGACCGCCGCCGCTACCGCGGGGACTCGCTGGTCCTCGAATCGGAGTGGGACACCCCGCGCGGCACGGTCCGCGTGATCGATTTCATGCCGCCCCGCGACGGGGCCCCGCAGCTGGTCCGGATCGTCGAGGGCGTGAGCGGCCGGGTGCCGATGCGCTCGGCCCTGCGGATGCGCTTCTCGTACGGCTGGGTCGTGCCGTGGGTGCACAAGATCGACGGGCGGACGGTCGCCGTCGCCGGGCCCGACTCGGTGTGGCTGGACACCGAGATCGACACCTACGGCAAGGACCTGACCACCTACGCGGACTTCACCGTCGCCCCCGGCGACCGGATCGCCTTCACCATCAGCTGGCAGCCCTCCCACAAGGAGTCGCCGGCGCTGCCGGACCCGGAGGGCGCGCTGGAGGCGACCGAGGTCTTCTGGCGCGAATGGGTCGAGCACTGCACGTACCACGGCCCCTACCGGGACGCGGTGGTCCGCTCGCTGATCACCCTCAAGGCGCTCACCTACGCCCCCACCGGCGGCATCGTCGCCGCGCCCACCACCTCGCTGCCCGAGGAGATCGGCGGCGTCCGGAACTGGGACTACCGCTACACCTGGCTGCGGGACGCGGCGATCACCCTGTCCTCGCTGCTGCGCACCGGCTACCGCGAGGAGGCGCGCGCCTGGCGCGAGTGGCTGCTGCGCGCGGTCGCGGGTGACCCGGAGAACCTGCAGATCATGTACGGCATCGCGGGTGAGCGCGAGCTGGGCGAGGCCGAGCTGTCCTGGCTCCCCGGCTACGAGGGCTCCCAGCCCGTCCGGGTCGGCAACGGCGCGGCCGGCCAGCTCCAGCTGGATGTGTACGGAGAGGTCACCGAGGCGCTGCACCTGGCGCATATGACCGGCCTGGCCCGCAACGACTACGCGAGCGTGCTGCAGCTGAAGCTGATCCGCTACCTCGAGGAGCACTGGGACGAGCCGGACGAGGGCATCTGGGAGGTGCGCGGGCCGCGCCGGCACTTCGTGCACTCCAAGGTCATGGCCTGGGTCGCGGTGGACCGCACCGTCAAGCTCATCGAATCGGGCGACGTGGACGGGCCGTTGGAGCGCTGGCGCGAGCTGCGCGACGAGATCCACCGGGACGTGTGCGAGAAGGGCTACGACCCCGAGCGCAACACCTTCACCCAGTCGTACGGCTCCCGGGAGCTGGACGCCTCCCTGCTGCTGATCCCGCAGATGGGCTTTCTGCCCCCGGACGACAAGAGGGTCATCGGGACCATCGAGGCCATCCAGCGGGAGCTGTCGACCCCGGACGGCTTTGTGCTGCGCTACCCGACGGCCGGCGAGGACGCGGGCGTGGACGGCCTCGAAGGCGACGAAGGGGCCTTCCTGGCCTGCTCGTTCTGGCTCGCCGACGACCTGGCGATGATCGGGCGGGTCGACGAGGCGCGCAAGCTGTTCGAGAAGCTGCTCTCGCTCCGGAACGACCTGGGGCTGCTGGCGGAGGAGTGGGATCCGCGGCTGCAGCGGCAGGTGGGCAACTTCCCGCAGGCCTTCAGCCATGTGCCGCTGATCGACACGGCGCTGCGGCTGACCGCCTCCGGGGCGTACGGAGGGTAGGCCCGGTCACGTCCCCGCGCATGGCGCCACAGGGGCCCGGGCCGCAGGGGACCATCACCGTGGCCCGTGCCCTGGAACTCCCCGCTCTGCGCCGCGGGCTGCCCGAGGTCGTGGCCGCGGGCGACGGTCTCGACCGGCCGGTGCGCTGGGTCCACGCGGGCGAGGCGCCCAACATCGCCTCGCTGCTCAAGGGCGGCGAGCTGCTGCTGACCCAGGGTCTCGGCGTGGGCCCGCGCGTGGCCGAGCAGCGGGCCTTCGTCCGCAGGCTCGCCGAGCGCGGGATCGCGGCGCTGGTGGTGGAGCTGGGGTCCCGGTTCACCACGCTGCCGGCCGCGGTGGTCGACGCGGCGCGCTCCCATGGGCTGCCGCTGGTGCAGCTGCACCGCGAAGTGCCGTTCGTGGCGGTCACGGAGGAGATCCACACCGAGATCGTCAATGAGCACTACGCGGTGCTGCGGCGGGCGGAGGTGGTGCACCGCGAGTGCACCGAGGTGCTGCTGCGCGGCGGCGGGGTGCCCGAGATCCTGCGGCTCGTGGCCCGGTTCACGGGCAATCCGGCCTTCCTGGAGTCCCCCGACGGGCAGCTGCTGTACGCGGCGGGGCCCGAGCCGGACGGTCCGCTGCCGGTGGACACCGAGCCGCTGCAGGTGTGGGAGGGGCTGCGGGCGCGGCGCGCGGCCCGGCGGCCCGAGCCGCCGGCGGGCAGCGTGGTGGCGGACGTCCCCGGCGGCGGGCCCGGCCCCGGCGCCGTACGGGCGCGGCTGACCGTGCTGCCGGTGGCCGGGCCGCTCGCGCCGGTGCACCGGCTCGCCGCGGAGCGGACCGCGGACCTGCTGGCGGTCGTGCTGCTGAGGGCGCGTCAGGAGGAGGAGCTGACGGCGCGCGGGCGCGGGGACTTCCTCACCGATCTCGCCGAGGGCCGGATCGCGGCGGCGGACGCTCCCGGCCAGGCCAGGGTGCTGGGCTTCAGACCGGGCGAGGGGCCGCTGCTGCCGGTGGTGATGCGACTGCCGGACTTGCCTGAGGTGCCGGGTCTGACCGCCCCGTCGGGCCTCGGCCCCCTGGAGCCGGGGCAGGGCCGGGGCCCGGGCTCGGGCGCCGCGGAGAGTTGGTCGCTGCTGGCCCACGCGCTGCAGGAGGAGCTGGCGGGGGTGGGGGCGCCGGTGCTGCTGGGCGTACGGCTCCCGGAGCGGCGGGTTCCGCTGCTGGTGGGGCTGCGGGACGCGGCGGAGCGCGGCGCGGTGGCCGAGCGGGTCGCGGCGGCGCTGCGCGCCGGGGTGGACCGGGCCTGGCCGGACCGGGCGGGGGCGCGCCCGCCCGTGGTGGTCGCCGGGCTCCCGGGTGGCTGGGAAACGGTCGGCGACGAGCTGCGCCATGCCGCGCAGGCGGCGAGCGCGGCGCGGGGGCCGGCGGACCGCGCCTGGCATGACGTACGGAGTCTGGATGTCGACCTGTTGCTGTGGCGACTGCGCGAACACGGGGACCTGGCGGCCTTTGTCGACAGGGTGATCGGCCCGCTGCTCGCCCACGACCGCACGGCCCGGCCGTCGCTGGTCCCGACGCTGGAGGCGTATCTGCGCCACGCGGGCCGCAAGGCCGAGACGGCGCGGGCGCTGCACCTCAACCGCCAGACGCTGTACGACCGGCTGGCGCGGATCGGGCGGCTGCTGGGCAGCGACCTGGAGGACCCTCGGACGGTGCTCGCGCTGAGTCTGGCCCTCCAGGCCCGCCGTCATGTGCGGTCTGAGAACGTGTGAGGTCTCAGAAGGGGGTCAGGGTGAGCGTGACGCCCGTCGGGGCGGTGTCCTGGATGTACGACGCGAAGTCCGCGACGTCGTCGAAGGCGAAGCCGTACGCCTTGCCGTCGGCGGTCGCCGCGTGCATGGCCCTGGCGTAGTGGTTGGTGACCTGGGGGGTGTAGAAGGCGGACGGGTCGGTGGTCGGCTGGGCGGGCGTGCTGTGCAGGGTGGTGCGGTTGAAACCCGCGCCGAGGATGGCCGCGACCGGCCCCGTCGTCCCGTCGTTGGGCGCGGCCAGCGCGCCGTCGCAGAAGAGCACGTCCCTGGTGGAGGGGGCGTCGAAGGCCACGGAGGCGGGCCCGGTGAAGGACAGCCGCCCGCCGCTCACCCGGCCGGTGAAGGTGCCCGCGTTGGTGGTGACCTTCAGGTCCTTCGCGGCGTAGGCGGCCCAGACCTCGTCGATGTAGGCGGCGAGGTAGTCCTTGGCGAACAGCCCCGCGTCGAGGCCGTGTCCGGGGGCGATGACCCTCAGCTTGTCGCCGAGGACCAGGGGCGCGAAGGCGTCGACCGCGGCGAGGTCGGTGAAGATTTTCGCGCGGGCGCCGCTCTTGAGGGTGCCCGTGGTCTGGTCCTTGGCCCCGGTGAGGCGGATGGACAGCGGGACGCTGAACATGTCGACCATGGTGGTGTTGCAGAACATCCCGGCTGAGTTGAAGGTGAACTCCGCGCAGTCGTGCAGGATGTCGTAGTTGGGGTCGTCGGCCACCCAGCCCGCCGGGTACTGCAGGGCCGCGTTGCCCGCGCCGTCGGTGACCGCCTTGAACTTGAGCTTGGAGCCGAGGGCGACATAGATCCGGCCGGACATATTGGGCAGGGTCAGCTTGGTGTCCCCGCTCGCGGCGAGCGGGATGGCGTAGTCGGTCCAGCCGTCGGATCCGTTGTCGGAGAGCGCGATGGGCGCGACCCTGCCGTCCGGGGCGACCCGGACCTGCCGGCCGCCCTCGTTGCCGACGATGTAGATCCATATCGACGAGTTGCCGAACTGACCTGTGTTGTTGACGACCGTGAGCGGCATCGTGGCGGCGCGCTCCGCCCCGTCCGCCCGGCCGCCCGCGAGGGTGAGGCCCGAACCGGCGGCAGCGGCGGCGAGGCCGCCGAGCAGCTTCCTGCGGCTGATCGTTCCGCTCTTCGTCCTGCTCATGACATGTACTCCTCGGCGTCGTGGGGGGTTTGCCGGGACATGAAGGAGGGTGGGGGGTGGCGGGAACCGTCGCTGTGAGAGCGCTCTCCCGCTCCTTGCCCAGCACCCTGCCCATCAGCCGCCCCATGCGTCAAGCACTTCGGCGGCCTTAGATCGAATTAGGTCTGAACCAATTCGTCGTAGACGCTGAGGACATGGGCGACCGTGTCGTCCTCCGTCGGCCATCCCGCCGTCCGCGCCCGGCCCGCCGCGGCCAGCTCCACCCGGCGCACCGGATCCGCGAGCAGCCGGATCACCGCGCCCGCCAGGTCCTCCGGCGCCCCGTACGGCACGAGTTCGGCCGCCTCCCCCACCAGCTCCGGCACTCCGCCGACCGCCGTGGCCACCAGCGGCACGCCCGCGTGCAGCGCCTCCTGCGCCAGCAGCGACCGCGCCTCCCACCGGCTGGAGAGCACCGCGACATCGGCGGCCGCCAGCAGCGAGGGCACATCGTCCCGGCGGCCGAGCAGCCGCACCGGCAGCCCCTCCGCGTCGATCCTGCGCTGCAGCACCTCCCGGTCCGGCCCCTCCCCCGCGACCGCCAGCAGCGGCTGGGGGTCCAGCGCGCGCCACACCCGAGCCGCGTCCAGCAGCGGCCCGAAGCCCCGGTCCATCACCAGCCGCCCCACCGCGAGCAGCAACGGCCGATCAACAGCGCCCAGTTCGGCCCGCGCCTTCTGCCGCCACCCGTCCTCTCTGGGCGGCGTCGAGCGCGGCGCGGGCACCGCGACCGGCGCGAGCCGGGCGTCGCGAGCCCCCCGCGCGCGAGCCCGCTCCACCAAGTCCGACGACGCGCCGAGCACGATCGCGGCGTGGCGCGCCACCCTGCGCTCCATGAGGCGTACGGCTTGGGCCCGCGCGCCCTCGGCGTGCGGCTTGGTGTGCCAGGTGACGATCAGCGGCACGCCCCGGCCGTGCAGCGCCGCCACCGCCAGCAGCCCGGGCCGCAGCCCGTGCGCGTGCACCAGCCCCGCCCCGGCACCGGCCGCGCGCAGCGTCGCGACCGCCCCCGCGTTCGTACGGCCGTCCAGTCCGGCGAACCACGCGCCCGCCTCCGTGAACCCGTACCCCCGCTCCGCCCGCCACGGCCCGGACACGGTCACCCGCAGACCGCGCGCCACCAACCCGGCCGTCAGCGACCGGACATGCACCCCGCTGCCGGAACTGCCGCCGCCGAGGACTTGGAGGGCGTGCAGGGGCGGCCGCCCGTGCGTATTCCCGTGCGGCGGGGCCGGTGTGCTGCTGACGGTGCTGCTCACGCGGGAGGGGCTCCTGAGAGGACGGCGTTCGGGCGCGGGGCATGGGCGCGCGGCGGTGCGGGCGCTCCGCCCAGGATGCCAGCCTTCGAGCCGCGCCCACCGCCACGGCCCCGCCCGGGGGCCGAGGTTGGCTCGCCCGTACGTCCGTGGGTTCACCCATACGGACGACAACACGGATGGCAACGCCGGCGGCGGCCCCCGCCCCGCACGCCGGCAGCTCGGGGCGGCTTCCAGGGCGTGGCCCCGGTTCGGGAAGCGCGGTCAGCGCGTCGCCCGGGCCGTCTCCAGGAGTTCCTCCGCGTGGGCGCGGGCGAGTTCCGAGTCCTCCTGACCCGCCAGCATGCGCGACAGCTCCCGTACCCGGTCCTCGCCCTCCATCGCCTTCACACCGCTGCGCGTGACCGTCCCGTCGTTGGTCTTCTCCACCACCAAGTGCCGGTCGGCGAAGGCCGCGACCTGGGGCAGGTGGGTGACGACCACGACCTGCGCGGTCCGGGCGAGCTTGGCAAGGCGCCGGCCGACCTCGACCGCCGCCTTGCCGCCGACACCCTGGTCCACCTCGTCGAAGAGATAGGTCGGCACGGGGTCGGAGCCCGCGAACACCACCTCCACCGCGAGCATCACCCGGGACAGCTCACCGCCAGAGGCCCCCTTGGCGATCGGGCGGGGCGGGGCGCCCGGGTGGGGCGCGAGCAGCAGCTCGACCTCGTCGGCTCCGTGCGGCCCGAACAGCACCGCACGGCCGCCCACCTCGATGCCCGCCGTCTCCTCCGCGGCCTCGCTCTGGCTGATCGCGAAGGTCACCCGGGCGTGCGGCATCGCGAGCGAGGCCAGCTCCGCGGTGACCGCGTCGGCGAAGCGCGCCGCCGCCTCCGTACGGGCGTCGGTGAGGGCCTGCGCGAGCTCGCCCAGTTCGGCGCGGAGCGCGTCGCGCTCGGCGGTCAGCTCGCTGATGCGGTCGTCGTCGCCGTCCAGTTCGGCCAGCCGCCCGGCGCCCTGCTCCGCCCAGGTCAGCACGTCCGCGATGTCCTGGCCGTACTTGCGGGTCAGGTGGGCCAGCGCGGCCCGGCGCTCCTCGACGGCCGCCAGCCGCAGCGGGTCGGCGTCCAGGTCGTCCGCGTAGCCCGCGAGCTCCCCGGCCACGTCGGACAGCAGAATGCCGACCTCGGCGATCCGGTCGGCGAGCGCGGCGAGCGCGGGGTCGTGGGAGCGGACGCCCTCCAGCGCCCGGTGCGCGCCCGCGACCAGGGCGCCCGCGTCCACACTCTCGGGGTCCTCCGGGTGCCCGGCCAGGGCGGTGTGCGCGGTGGTGGCGGCGGAGGCGAGGGCCTCGGCGTGGCCGAGGCGCTCCGCCTCGGCGGCAAGCTCGGTGTCCTCCCCCGGCAGCGGCTGGGCCGCGGCGATCTCGTCGAGGCCGAAGCGCAGCAGATCGGCCTCCTGCGCCCGCTCGCGCGCCCGGGTGGTCAGCTCGTCCAGCTCGGCGGTGAGCGCGCGCAGCCGCCGATAGGCGGCCCCGTACTTCTCCAGCGGCCCGGCGACCGCGGCTCCCGCGTACCGGTCCAGGGCCTGCCGCTGCCGGGCCGGGCGCAGCAGCCCCTGCTGGTCGGTCTGGCCGTGCACGGCCACCAGGTCGTCCGCCAGCTCGCCCAGCAGCCCCACGGGCACCGAGCGGCCGCCCACATGGGCGCGGGAACGGCCTTCGGCGGAGACCGTGCGGCTGATCAGCAGAGCGCCGTCGTCGAGTTCGGCGCCCGCCTCCTCGGCCCGAACGGCCACCGCCGACCGCACGTCGACGGTGATCCGGCCCTCGACGACCGCCGCCTTGGCGCCGATCCGCACCAGGGCCGCGTCGGCCCGCCCGCCCAGCAGCAGGCCGAGACTGGTGACGACCATGGTCTTGCCCGCTCCGGTCTCACCGGTCACCGCGGTGAAGCCGGGCGACAGTTCGACAACTGCGTCGTCGATGACGCCCAGCGCACGTATCCGCATCTCCTCCAGCACGACCACGACCATACGAGGTTTCGTGGCCGCGATGCGACGGCGGGTTCCTCCTGGGGCGCGCCCCACCCCGCTGGAGCCCGCCGTGGGCGGCTAGTGCGGCGCGCCGCGCCAGCCCGCGACCGGGAGGGCGAACTTCGCCACCAGCCGGTCCGTGAACGACGCGTGGTGCAGCCGCGCCAGCCGCACCGGCACCGCCCCCCGCCGCACCTCCACCCGCGCGCCCGCGGGCAGTTCGACGGTGCGCCGCCCGTCGCACCACAGCACCCCGTGCGGGGTCTGCGGCTGCACCTCCACGGCGAGCACCGAGCGCGGCGAGGTGACCAGGGGCTTGGCGAAGAGGGCGTGCGCGCTGATGGGGACCATCAGCAGCGCCTCGACCTCGGGCCACACCACCGGGCCGCCGGCCGAGAAGGCGTAGGCCGTCGAGCCGGTCGGGGTCGCACAGACGACGCCGTCGCCGCCGAAGCGGGAGACGGGGCGGCCGTCGACCTCGGTGACGACCTCCAGGAGGCGTTCGCGCGCGGCCTTCTCGACCGACGCCTCGTTCAGCGCCCAGTCGGTGTGCACGATCTGCCCGTCGGTGCGGACCAGCACATCGATGGTCATCCGCTCTTCGACCTCGTAGCTACGGGTCACGACCCGGTCCACGACCTTGTCCAGGTCGTCCCGCTCGGCCTCCGCGAGGAAGCCGACCCGGCCCAGGTTGACGCCGAGCATCGGCACCCCGGAGATCCGCGAGAACTCGGCTCCGCGCAGCAGCGTGCCGTCACCGCCGAGGACGATCAGCAACTCGCAGCCGTCCAGGACGCCCGGGCCCGCCTCGACCAGCTCGACCGCGGACGGCAGCGGCAGGTCGGCGGCCTCCGCCGCCAGCACCCGCACCCCGATGCCGCAGCGCAGCAGGCCCTGGACGACGAGCTCGGCGCTGCGGATGGCCGCGGGGCGGCCGGTGTGCGCCAGCAGGAATACGGTGCGCTCCACTGCTGCCGAGGCTGCTGCTGAAGCTTCTGAAGTGGTCAACTGGGCCCCTCCGCCACTGCACGGTCGACATCGGCCGGGTCAAGTGCCGGCGCCCCGGCGCGCATCCACAGAAAGTACTCGACGTTGCCCGACGGGCCGGGCAACGGGCTCGCGGTGACCCCCAGGACTCCAAGGCCCAGCCCCGCCGCCTGCTCCGCGACCGTACGCACGGCCTCGGCGCGCAGCGAAGCGCTGCGGACCACCCCGCCGCTGCCCAGCCGCTCCCTGCCGACCTCGAACTGGGGCTTGACCATCAGCACCAGGTCGGCCCCGGGCGCGGCACAGCGCAGCAGGGCGGGCAGCACCAGCCCCAGCGGGATGAAGGACAGGTCACCGACGACCAGGTCCACGGGGTTACCGCCGATCTGCTCGAGCGTCAATTCACGTACATTCGTACGGTCCATGACGGTGACGCGTTCATCGCTCTGCAAAGACCACGCGAGTTGTCCGTACCCGACGTCGACGGCGAGGACATGGGCGGCTCCGGCGCGCAGCAGGACGTCGGTGAAGCCTCCGGTGGACGCGCCCGCGTCCAGGGCGCGCCGCCCGGCGACCTTCAGATCCCCTTGTCCGGAGGGGGCCGTGTCCGTGCCGCCCGGCCCTTGGCGGTACTCCTCGCTGAAGGCGAGCAGCGCGCCCGCGAGCTTGTGCCCACCGCGCGAGACGTAGTTCGGGTCACTGTCGTCCTTGCTGACCACGATCGCCGCGCTCATCTCCACCTGTGTGGCGGGCTTGGTCGCGGTCTGCCCGCCGACGGTCACCCGGCCCGCGGCGATCAGCCGGCCGGCGTGCTCGCGCGAGCGGGCCAGCTCGCGGCGCACCAGCTCCGCGTCGAGTCGTACGCGTCGTGGGCGGGTCACAGCCACGGGTGGTTCAGCTCCTGTCGTCTTACGAGACGGGTCGTCTTACGAGGCGGGGGCGGGCGGTGCGGGGGCCGGTGGGCCGGGCCGCCGGTCCAGGGCGGTCAGCGCGTCGCGCAGGCCCCGGTGCACATCCTCGTACACCTCGAGGTGGCCGCTCGCGGCGAGGTGGTCGGCGTCGGCCAGCCGGTCCAGCTGCGCGTCGATCTCGGCGACGCCGGTGGGCGTACGGGTGACGCCGAGCGGCGCTGGATCCGCCGGGCGCGCGGACTCCGAAGACGGCTCCGGCGGCGCCGCCCCGGCGGCTTCCACTCCGGGGCCGGGCTCCGGCTCGGGCCGGGCACCCTCGATCGGCTCACTCATGGTCTCGACGCTACCGCGAACCGCACATTCTCCGACGTACGGGACCTGGGGTACCGTCTGTCGCGATGGCGACCAAGGAGGAGTGCCGCAGCGCACTCGACAAGCTGGCGGAGAACCTGGCGGGCGCGAACGGGGACCTCCGCAGCGCCGCCGCGCTCGATCGCTCGGTGAGCTGCCGTATCACCGACCTCGACATCACCTTCTTCGGACGTCTCACCGACGGCCGCATAGAGGATGTGACGGCCGTGCCGGGCCCGCCCGCCGAGCGCGCCGAGATCCGGCTGACGATGTCCGGCGACGACCTGGTGGCCCTGGTCGACGGCGAGCTGCACTTCGCGCGCGCCTGGGGCAGCGGCCGGGTCAAGCTGGAGGCCGGCTTCCGCGATCTGCTGCGGCTGCGGAAGCTGCTGTAGCCGCGGCCATCTCCGTCGCGGCCCTCTCCGTCGCGACCGCGGCCTTCGCGGTCGTAGCGGCGGTCGTAGCCTTCGCGGGCGCCGCGTCCCCCTGCATACGGGACCGCCGGGCGGCGGGCACCACCAGCGGGGTTCCGGTCTCGGGGTCGTCGATCACCTGGCAGCGCAGCCCGAAGACCTGCTCCACCAGCTCGGCCGTCACCACCTCCCCGGGCGCGCCCTCGGCGACGACCTCCCCGCCGCGCATCGCGATCAGGTGGGTGGCGTAGCGGGCGGCGTGGTTGAGGTCGTGGAGCACGGCGACGAGGGTGCGGCCCTGCTCCTCGTGGAGCTGGGCGCACAGGTCGAGCACATCGATCTGGTGCTGGATGTCCAGGTAGGTCGTCGGCTCGTCGAGGAGCAGCAGCGGGGTCTGCTGGGCGATGGCCATGGCGATCCACACCCGCTGCCGCTGACCGCCGGACAATTCGTCGACATAGCGATCCGCGAGCTCGGCCACTCCGGTCGCCGTCATCGACTCGCCGACGATCCGCTCGTCCGTCTCCGACCACTGCCGCAGCAGACCCTGGTGCGGATAGCGGCCGCGCGCGACCAGGTCCGCGACGGTGATGCCGTCCGGCGCGATCGAGGACTGCGGCAGCAGCCCGAGGGTGCGGGCGACCTTCTTGGCGGGCAGCGAGCCGATCGCTTGGCCGTCCAGCAGCACCGACCCGGCGGTCGGCTTGAGCATCCGGGACAGGGCGCGCAGCAGGGTGGACTTGCCGCAGGCGTTGGGTCCGACGATCACGGTGAAGGAGTGGTCGGGGATGGCCACGGTCAGGCCCTCGGCGACCGTGCGCCGGTCGTAGGCGAGGGTGAGTCCTTCGGCGGTGAGCCGCTGCGACCGGGCGCCCTTGTCCATGCCGTCCATGCCGTCCATCTCACTCATATCATCCATACCGTCAATGCCACCCCTCGTCATATCCGCCCCGCCCGGCGCTCGGTGATCAGGAGCCCCAGCAGATAGCAGCCGCCCAGCACCCCGGTGACCACCCCCACCGGCAGTTGGTCCGCCCCGAAGAGCCGCTGCGCGGTCCAGTCGGCGGTGATCAGCAGGGCCGCGCCCATCAGGGCCGCGGGCACCAGGTTGGGCCCGGCCGAGCGGGTGAGCCTGCGGGCCAGCTGTGGCGCGACGAGCGCGACGAACGCCACGGGCCCGGCGGCGGACGTGGCGATCGCGGTCAGCAGGACGGCCGAGAGGACCAGCACCAGCCGCGTCCGCTCGACCCGCACCCCGAGGGCGTACGCGCTGTCATCGCCCATCTCCAGCATCCGCAGGCCCCGGGCGTGCCCGAGCACCACCGGCACCAGGACCGCGCACGCGCAGGCCAGCGGCCAGACCTGCGCCCAGTCCCGCCCGTTCAGCGAGCCTGTCAGCCACACCATGGCGCGCGCCGCGTCCTCCTGATGGGCCTGGGTGAGCAGATAGCCGTTGACGGCGGTGAGGGTCGAGGACGCGCCGATGCCCACCAGCACCAGCCGGTAGCCGTGCACGCCCTGCCGCCAGGCCAGCGCGTAGACGCCGAGCCCGGTCAGCAGGCCGCCGGCGACGGCCCCGGCCGCGACCTGGTTCGGGTCTCCCTTGAACAGCACGATGACCGTGAGCGCCCCGGCCGCCGACCCCTGCCCGAAGCCGACCACGTCGGGGCTGCCCAGCGGATTGCGGGACACGCTCTGGAACAGCGCCCCCGCCAGGCCGAGGGCCGCGCCGACGAGCAGCCCGACCAGGACGCGCGGCAGCCGCACCTCGTTGACGATGAAGTGCTCGATCGGGGTGCCGCCACCGAACAGGGTGCGTACGACATCCCCGGGCGCGATCGAGAAGTCGCCGGTGCCGATCAGCACCACGCTCATGGTCAGCGCCACGGCGGCCAGCAGCAGCCCCGCCAGCGCCGCGCGGACGTCCACCCGGACCGAGAGCCCGCCCCGGGTCCGCAGCGTCGCCCCGCGCGCCCTGGACACCTCGCCGCTGCCGTTCCTGATCTTGCTCGCGCTCGCGTTCACAGCTGGGCCATCCTTCGGCGCCGGACGAGGTAGATGAAGACGGGCCCGCCGATGAGCGTGGTGACGACGCCGGCCTGCAGCTCCGAGGGCCGGGACACGACCCGGCCGATCACATCGGCGCCCAGTAGCAGGACCGGCGAGAGCACCGCGGCGTACGGCAGGATCCAGCGCAGATCGGGCCCGGTGAGCGCCCGTACGAGATGCGGCACCATCAGGCCGACGAAGGCGATCGGCCCGCAGGCGGCTGTCGCGGCCCCGCACAGCAGGGTGACGGCAGCCATGGCCAGCACGCGGGTGCGGGTGAGGTTGGTGCCGAGGGCGCGCGCCGTGTCGTCGCCCAGCGCCACGGCGTTCAGCGACCGGCCGAGCGCCAGGGCGAGGACCACGCCGACGACGATGAACGGCGCGACCTGCTTGACGACCGTCATGTTCGCGGAGGCGAGCGAACCGACCGTCCAGAAGCGCATCTTGTCCAAGGCCGCCGTGTCCAGCAGCTCAACGGCGTTGACATAGCCGTAGAGCGCCGCGTACACGGCCGTTCCGGCGAGCGCCAGCCGCACCGGCGTGGCCCCTCGGCTGCCGCCGAGCGCGTAGACGAGCACGGACGCGACGGCGGTGCCGAGGAAGGCGAACCACACATAGCCGGTCAGGGAGGTGACGCCGAGAAAGCTGATGGCCGAGACGACGGCGGCGGACGCGCCCGCGTTCAGCCCGAGCAGCCCCGGGTCGGCGAGCGGGTTGCGGGTGAGTGCCTGGATCACCGCGCCCGCGAGCCCGAGCGCGACGCCCACCAGCAGCCCGAGCACGGTGCGCGGCACCCGCACGTCCCGCACCACCACATCGGTGTCACTGCCGCTGTAGTGGAACAGCCCGTGCCACACCTCGCCGAGCGGGATGGGCTTGGCGCCGATCGCGACACTGGCGGCCACGACCACCAGCAGCACCCCCAGGGAGGCGGCGAGCCCGGCCGCGCGGCGCGCGGCGCGCCGCCCTGGTGGTGGTGCGGTCGCTGTTTCGGTCCCGGCTCTCGCCGGACTGACCAGGGTCACGCGGAACTCCACCTCACAGCAAGGCCGATCACAACTCAGGTTAGGTTAACCTAACCTGCTTTACCTTGCCCAGAGAGGGGTCGTCACAGCCCCAGCCGCGCCAGCGCCTTCCCCGCGTCCGCGGCGCATGCCCCGTCCCCGGCCTCGGCCCACGCCGCCGCGCACAGGGCCCGCAGCCCGGCCATCGGGTCGCCGCCGTCCCCCTCCAGCACCAGCGCGCCCTGGCGCACCCGGGCCAGCCAGCCCCCGCACCGGAAGCCGTCCTCGTCCCCTGACCCCGCGGCCTCCACATCCGGCTGAGCCGTGAGAAGGCCCCTCAGGTCACGGTCCACATACGCCGGCCGGTGCCGGGGCTCGGCCGCCAGCAGCTGCGCGGGGGTGGTCACCCCGGTCAGGACCAGCAGCGAGTCGACGCCGCCCGCGTGCGCGCCCTCGATGTCGGTGTCCAGCCGGTCCCCGACCACCAGCGGCCGCTCCGCGCCGGTCCGCAGGATCGTCTCCCGGTGCATCGGGGGCAGCGGCTTCCCCGCGACCTGCGGAGAGCGGCCCGTGACGATGCGTACGACCTCCACCGCCGCGCCGTTGCCCGGCGCGAGACCCCGACCGCTCGGAATCGTCAGATCCGTATTGGAGGCGTACCACGGCACGCCCCGCGCCACCGCGTACCCGGCCTCCGCCAGCCGCCCCCAGGGCAGCTCGGGCCCGCCGTACCCCTGGACCACCGCCGCCGGGTCGTCGTCCACCGAGTCCACCGGCACCAGGCCCCGCTCGCGCAGCGCCACCCGCAGCCCCTCCCCGCCGATCACCAGCACCCGGGCCCCGGCCGGGACCTGCTCGGCGATCAGCCGGGCCACCGCCTGCGCCGAGGTGACCACGTCCTCGGGCGTCGCGGGCACCCCGAGCCGGGTCAGATGCTCCGCCACCGCCTCCGGCGTGCGCAGCGCGTTGTTGGTCACATACGCCAGCCGCATCCCGCCGTCCCGCGCGGCACCCAGCGCCCCCACGGCGTGCTCGATGGCCTCGCCCCCCGCGTACACCACCCCGTCGAGGTCCAGCAGGGCGGTGTCGTACGCCGCGCTCAGCGGCCGCTCGCTGGCAGCGGGCCGAGTCCGGACGTTCTGGGTCGCGGGGGGATTCATAGGGGGACACGCTCCTCGCATACATGTGCGTCTGTCCCCCGATCATCGCTCATCCCGCCGGGCGGCATAGCATTCACTGATGAGCATTCCAGGGCCTGTCGGGCAAGGTCTGCAGCTCGCCCCGTTCCGGGGATTGCGCTACGTCGCGGAGCGGGTCGGCAGCCTGGCCGCCGTGACCTCCCCGCCGTACGACGTCGTGGTGCGGCCCGACGGCCTGCGCGCGCTCGAGACGGCGGACCCGTACAACATCGTCCGCCTCATCCTCCCGCAGGCCGGCACCCCCGCCGACCGCCACCGGCAGGCCGCCGAGACGCTGCGCCGTTGGCAGGCCGACGGAATACTCGCCCCCGACCCCGAGCCCGCGCTCTACGTCTACGAGCAGCGCGACGGCCATGTGCTCCAGCGGGGGATCATCGGCGCCCTGCGGCTGAGCCCGCGCGAGGAGGGCGTGGTCCTCCCGCATGAGGAGGTCATGCCGCATGTGGTCGAGGACCGTGCCGCCCTGATGCGCGCCACCGACGCCAACCTGGAGCCGCTGCTCCTCGCCTACCGCGGCGACGGCTCGGTGACCGGCGCGGCCGCCGTCCTCGAACGCACCGTCCAGGGCAGCCCGTTGCTCTCCACGCTCACCGAGGACGGCTTCAGCCACCACCTGTGGCGGGTCACCGACCCCGCCGACCTCGCGCAGATCGCCGCCGACCTCCGCCACCGGCAGGCCCTCATCGCCGACGGACACCACCGCTGGGCCACCTATCTGCGGCTGCGCGAGGAGCGGACGGAGCCCGGCCCCTGGGACTTCGGCCTGGTCCTGCTCGTCGACACCGCCCGCTACCCGCTGCGGGTCAGGGCCATCCACCGGCTGCTGCACCAACTCTCGCCGGCCGAGGCGCTGGCCGCCCTGGGCGCCCCGGACGCGCATCGTATGCCTGTGCCTGTGCCTGGCTCTCCGACGCCTGGCTCGCCGACGCCCGGTTCAGGGGGCGCCGCCTTCCGCATACGGCCGGTCGCCGGTCCACTCCCGCAGGCGCTGGCCACACTCGCGAAGGCCGCCGACGAACCGGGGGCCGGAAACGCCTTCCTGCTCGCCGGGCACGGCGGCTTCCTCCTCCTGGACCGCCCCGACCCGGCCCTCCTCGCCCGCACGATCCCCGCAGACCGGCCGGAGGCATGGCGCACCCTCGACGCGACGGTCCTCCACTCCCTGCTGCTCCAGCACATCTGGAAGGTCCCGGACACCCCCGGCCACATCGGCTACATCCATGACGCGGCGGCGGCCGTGGAGCAGGCGGAGCGGCACGGCGGTACGGCGGTGCTGATGCACCCGGTACGGGAGGGGGTCGTCCACGACCTGGCCCGGCAGGGGATCCCCATGCCGCACAAGTCGACCTCCTTCGGGCCGAAGCCGGCGTCGGGGCTGGTCCTGCGGAGTCTCGCGCTCGGCTGACACGGCTGACGAGAAAGGGCGGAACCCCTGGACCCGGGGTTCCGCCCTTTCTCTGTCTCTCGCTATCTCGCTCCGGCGCCGCTCTCGACCACCGTCAGCGGCCGTCGGCCTTGTCGCCCTCGTCGGCTCCGTCGGCTCCGTTCTTCGGCTGGTCGGCCTCGGCAGAGGCCTCGGGTTCGCCCATGGGCTCGTCCTCGACCAGTTCGGGCTCGTCCTCGGCCTCCGGCTCGTGCTCCTCGTGCTCGAGCTCCTCGGGAGCGAGCGCGTCCACGAACTCCACGCCGTCCAGCTCCGCCAGCCGGTCGGAGGCGTCCGTGGTCCCGCCCTGATCCGCCTCCAGTGCCTTCGCGAACCACTCCCGCGCCTCGCTCTCACGCCCGACGGCCAGCAGCGCGTCGGCGTACGCGTAGCGCAGCCGCGCGGTCCACGGCTGTATGGACTGGGAGGCCAGCTCCGGGCTCTGCAGCGTCACCACAGCGGCGTCGGCCTGCCCCATGTCGCGCCGGGCGCCCGCCGCGACCAGCCGCATCTCGACCTGCCCGGCCCGGTCCAGCTTCTGCACCTCGGGCTCACCGGCCATCGCCAGCGCCCGCTCCGGGCGGCCCATACCGCGCTCGCAGTCGGCCATCACGGGCCACAGGTCCACGGTGCCGGTCATCCGCCGTGCCGCGCGGAACTCCGCCAGCGCCTCCGCGTACTTCGCGACGGCGTACGAGGCGAAGCCCGCCGCCTCGCGCACGGCCGCGACGCGGGAGGCGAGCCGCAGCGCGACACGCGAGTACTCATACGCTCGGTCGGGCTCGTCGTCCAGCAGCTTGGCGACCATGACGAGGTTCTTCGCCACGTCGTCGGCGAGCGTCTTCGGCAGGCTCATGAGCTCCTGCCGCACGCTCTTGTCGATCTCGTCCCCGGTCACATCCTCGGGGATCGGCAGCCGCTTGACCGGCTCGCGGTCGCGGGCGCGGTCGTCCCGGCGGCCGTAGCCGCCGGACCGGTCGTCACGACGCTTGTAGCCGCCGCCACCGGGACGCTCGTCGCGCCCACGGCCCTGCCCCCCGGCATACGGACGGCGCGGCCCACGGTCGTCACGGCCCCGGAAACCACCCTCGCGGTCGTCCCGGCGCGGGGCGCGCGGCCGTTCGTCACGACGTTCGTCACGACGCTCGTACCCGCCGGCGCGGCCGCCACGGTCCCGGTCGTCGCGGCGCTCGTACCCGCCGGCGCGGTCCCGGTCGTCGCGGCGCGGCCCACGAGACCGGTCGTCCCGCCGGTCGTCGTCCCTGCGGTACGAAGGCCGGTCGTCCCGCCGGTCGTCCCGCCGGTCGTCCCTGCGATCATCACGGCGATCGTCACGACGGTAACCACCGCGGTCGTCATCACGGCGGTAGCCGCCCCGGTCGCCGTCCCTGCGGAAACCACCACGGTCATCATCGCGACGGTAGCCGCCACGGTCGTCATCACGACGGAAGCCGGGCCGGTCATCGCGGTCCCGGTCACGACGGAACCCACCCTGGCTGTAGCCACCGTCACGGTCATCACGCCGAGGCCCACGGGGACGGTCATCACGGCGGTCGTCACGACGATCGTCACGACGGAAACCGCCACGGTCATCACGGCGGTCGAACCCACCACCGGGCCGCCCGCCGCGGTCATCACGGCGCGCATACCCTCCGGGCCGCCCACCACGGTCATCGTCGCGGCGCGGCCCGCGCGGCCGGTCATCACTTCGCTCGCCGCGACGGTCATCACGGCGGTCATCGCGACGATCGTCACGACGGAAACCGCCGCGGTCGTCCTCACGGCGGAATCCACCGCGGTCGTCATCGCGCCGGGGACGGTACGGGCGGTCGTCCCGCCCCTGCCGGAACCCGCCACGATCACCGTCACGTCGCGGTCCGGACTCGCGGGAGTCGCGCCGGTCACCGCCGTCCCGGCGCCGCGGCTCCCGGTTCGGCCGATCGTCGGGGGAGTTGGTGGACATCGACGTGACTCCTGTCTTGAGGTACTGCAGCCATTCTCGCGCATCGGACTTGCCAACGCGTTTCAGCGGAAAACAAAAGGACCCCTGGGTCCCAGCATGAACGCTGGGACCCAGGGGTCCTTCAAAGATTGTTCGGCGGCGTCCTACTCTCCCACAGGGTCCCCCCTGCAGTACCATCGGCGCTGAAAGGCTTAGCTTCCGGGTTCGGAATGTAACCGGGCGTTTCCCTAACGCAATGACCACCGAAACCCTATTGCCCACCCCGCAGAGCGGGAATTGGACAGGGCAGCGAACAAGCACACTGTTCAGTTAAGTGCGGCTCAACCGGTGCGACTGTTCGCAACCCGGGAACCACACAGTGGACGCGAGCAACTGAGGACAAGCCCTCGGCCTATTAGTACCAGTCAACTCCACCGGTCACCCGGCTTCCATATCTGGCCTATCAACCCAGT